>JAYRKT010000029.1:0-62057 GCA_041905595.1 Rhodobacter sp. | reverse complement strand
GAGGATATTTGGGCAAAAGAGACAGGACAGGGGGTGGTACGGGCGGCTGCCGTCTGTATCCTTTGCGCGCAAAGAGGAGGATCGGCCCATGCCCGGATTGCTGCCTGAAATCGACCCCGAGGGGCTTCAGGAATTTTCGGTGGTCTTCACCGACCGCTCGCTCAACCACATGTCGGCGAAGTTCCAGAAGGTCATGCGCGACATCTCGGAGGTCCTGCGCGAGGTCTACAACGCCTCGGGCGTCGCGGTCGTGCCCGGCGGAGGAACCTTCGCGATGGAGGCGGTCGCGCGCCAGTTCGCCCGTGATCGTCACGCGCTGATCGTGCGGAACGGCTGGTTCTCCTACCGCTGGACGCAGATCTTCGAGGCGGGCGGATTTGCTGCCGAGACCACCGTCTGCATGGCGCGGACCGGCGGGAACGGCACGAAGGCGCCCTATGCCCCGCCGCCGGTCGAAGAAGTTGTGGCCAAGATCCGCGAGGCGAAGCCCGATGTCGTCTTCGCCCCGCATGTCGAGACCAGCGCCGGGATCATCCTGCCCGACAGCTATATCACCGCAATCGCCGCGGCGGCGCATGAGGTCGGCGCGCTGATGGTGCTGGACTGCATCGCTTCCGGTGCGGTCTGGGTCGACATGGGCGCGACCGGAGTTGACGTACTGATCTCGGCTCCGCAGAAGGGCTGGTCGTCCTCCCCGGCGGCGGGACTCGTAATGATGTCGGAGAGGGCCGAGAAGCGGCTGGCCGAGACCACATCCGACAGTTTTGCGCTGGACCTGAAAAAATGGCGGGCGATCATGGCGGCCTATGAAGGCGGCGGCCACGCCTATCACGCCACCATGCCGACCGAGGCGTTGCTGCGCTTCCGCGATGCGATGCTGGAAACCAAGGCCTATGGCTTCCAGCGGCTGAAAGAGGCGCAGTGGAAGCTGGGCGAGGGCGTGCGCGCGATGATGAAGACCAAGGGCATCGCATCGGTCGCCGCCGAGGGCTTCGGCGCGCCGGGCGTGGTGGTCAGCTTCACTGACGATCCCGACATCCAGAACGGCAAGAAATTCCTGGCCGAAGGTCTGCAGATCGCGGCCGGCGTGCCGCTTCAGGTGGGCGAGGGGGCGGAATTCCGCACCTTCCGGCTGGGGCTGTTCGGGCTCGACAAGCTTTATGACGTGCCGGGAACGCTCGCGCGGCTGCAGGCGGCGGTGGACAAGGTCCTTTAGGCGTTACCGCACCCCGAGACCGGCCCTCATCAGCGTCCGGCGCACGGGGGCGATGGAATAGAGTGCATTGAGGGCGCCTGCGCGCAGGTCGCGCAGGAACGGCTCGCCCATCATCGAGGCGCGGTTCAGCGCATCGATGCCGGTCACGCGCGCCATGACCTCAGTGTGCCGTGCCTTATGGTAGGCGTCGAGCATGGCCGCATCGCCGAGCCGGTCCGGCGCTTTGGTCGCCAGCTCAAGGAGCACCCGCAGGTCGGCGAGGCTCATGTTCAGCCCCTGTGCCCCGATCGGCGGGACGACATGCGCCGCTTCGGCGATCAGCGCCGCGCGTTCACCGGCCATGCGCTCGGCGACCTGGCTGATGATCGGCCAGACGGTCCGGCGGCTGACCAGCGTCAGCGGCCCGAGGATGCCGCAGGAGCGTTCATTGAGCGCGGCTTCGAACTCCGCCTCAGGCAGGGCCGCGAGGCGCAGTGCCTCAGGCCCGCGTTCCATCCAGACGATCGCCGAGGAAGGAGCGCCGTCGCGATCGGGCAGGGGAACCAGCGTGAAGGGACCGCCGGACCGGTGGATCTCGGTCGAGACGTTCCGATGCGGTTCGGGATGGCTTACGGCGAAAGCCAGCGCCTTTTGCCCGTAGCGCAGCGTCTTGACGGGGATGCCGAGGGCCTGCCGGACAGTGGAATTGCGTCCGTCGGCTGCGACCACCAGCCGGGCGGAGATGCCGGTGCCGTCGGACAGGGTCACCAGCGCCTCGCCTTCGCGCGTGGTCAGCCGCGCCGTCGCGGTGCCGGGGCGGAAGGTCACGTTCGGCAACTCAGCCAGCAGCGCCACCATCTCTCGCCGCAGGAGCCAGTTGGGCAGGTTCCAGCCAAAGGGCTGCTCGGAAATGTCGGCGGCGTCGAAATCCTTGACGATGCGCGGCTCGGGTCGCTCTCCGCCCGCGTCGATGATCCGCATGATCTGCAGGGGAGCCGCATGGGGTTCGAGCCGCGACCAGAGGCCCGCCGCCTCCAGCACCGGGATCGAAGGCTGAAGGAAGGCAGTGGTGCGCTGGTCGGACCCGGCCGCGTCGCGTTCGGTGATCGGCGGCTCGGGATCGACACAGATCACCCGAAACCCGGCCGAACCAAAGGCCGCGGCCGCGGTCAGCCCCGCGACGCCGCCGCCCGAGACGAGGATATCCGTGCTTTGCCGTGCCATGACGCGCCCCCTTCATCCGGCTCACAGATAGGCCGGACCGGGGGCTGCGTCCAAGCGACATTTTTGCCGGTCCTCAGCCCCGGGTGATCATGATGAGGAGCACGAACATGACCGGCACCATGGCAAGCGCCGTCATTGCCAGCGCGACCAGACCCCAGACCTTGACCGCCAGGGCCACCGCGGTCAGCAGGATGATCAGCGCATACCAGATGTTGTTGATGTCGCGGGAAATGTCACGCGCGATCCAGCCGATCAGCGGGATGGCATAGAAGCCGCGGGCGAAGGTCGTTGAGGTCATAGGTGAATCTCCTGTTCAGCGTTTCCCCGGATAACGTCTGGACAGGCGGGGGCAATGGACAGGATGCCGCAGCGCGGCGTCAATCGGTAAGGCGGCCGAGGAACTCGCTCAGATCTTCGGCATGGTGATGGATGTGGTCGGCCGCTTCGGGCTCGGGCGCGATATGGACGGTGCGCATCCCCATCTGGTGCGGCGCGGCGAGGTTCCGGGCGTCGTCCTCGAACATCGCGGCGCGGGCTGGATCCAGCCCGTCCGCTGCAAAGACGGTCTCGAAAGCCAGGCGTTCCGGCTTGGGTCGGAAGCCCGCATGCTCCACCCCATAGACCGCGTCAAAAAGGCCCGAGAGCCCGCGCGCCGCGATCACCCGCTCGGCATAGGGTGCGCAGCCATTGGTATAGACGATTCGGCGTCCAGGCAGGGCGGCGATCCGGCGCGCCAGGACGGCATCCGCAACGAGGCTGTCGAAGGAGATGTCATGGACATGGGTGAGGTAGGGCGCGGGATCGACGCCATGTTCCGCCATCAGCCCGGCCAGCGTCGTGCCATAGGTCATCCAGTAATGGCGGCGCAGGCGGTCGGCCTCGGGACGGTCGACGCGCAGCGCTTCCATCACCCAATCGGTCATCCGCACCTCTATCTGGTCGAACAGGCGCGCCGAGGGCGGGTAAAGTGTATTATCCAGGTCAAAGACCCAGGTCGTGACATGGTGGAAGTTCGTGCGGACCATGCGACATAGGTAGGCTTGTGACGTCCGACGATCAATCCGATTGATCCCGGCCGAGGGGCGTGTCTATCTCGGGGCGGGGAGACGGGTCGAAGATGAAAGAACCGAAAGACGTGCAGAAGGATGCCTATTCGCTGATCCTCGAGGCGATCGACGCGGGCGTCTACCGGCCGGGCGACCGGCTTGTGGAATCGGAACTGGCCGAGCGGCTGGGCGTGTCGCGCACGCCAGTGCGCGAGGCGCTGCAGCGGCTGGAGACACAGTCGATGCTGACACGCGACGGGCGCAGCCTGATCGTCGCCTCGCTCGACCATTCGCAGCTGTCCGATCTTTATGCCGTGCGCTCCGAGCTTGAGGGCCTCGCCGCCCGACTGGCGGCGCGCCACGCCTCGGACGAGGAGATTCGGGTGCTGCACGGGATGGTCCTTGAGGATCACAAGCTTCTGGGCGGCGATCCGCGGGCGCTCAGCCGGGCAAACAAGCGTTTCCACCGCCAGATCCACCTGGCCTCGCACAACCGCTTCCTGATCCAGCAGCTTGACCTCGTGAACCGGGCGATGGCGCTGATGGCGACGACAAGCTTTGCCGCCGAGGGCCGGGACGAGATCGCACTTCAGGAACATGCCGCAATCGTCGCTGCGATCGAGGCGCGGGACGGGGAGGCGGCCTATCAGGCGCTGAAAACCCATATCTCGAAAGCCTTCGAGACCCGGTTGCGTGTCGATGCGGGCGAGTTGAAGACCCGCTGAGGCGATCCGGGCGGCGTCGCAGGGGGCTTTGCGCCCGCCGGCCCGGATTGCATCCGGACCTCCCCCCGCAGGATATTTGCAAGCAGAAAATGGGGTCTGCGCTGGCTTAGCCCCCGGCGCGGTCGAAGCGGCCGTGGCGCGTCTTGTCCCAAAAGAACGGCTTGCGGATCACCTCCCACAAGGCCTTGCCGGCGGCGAGCGAGGCAAGCGGGTGGTAGAAGCTCAGCGTCAGAAGCCAGACCGGATTGAGGAATTGCTGGCGGCGGCGCAGCCCGATGACGCCGATGGCCAGGTTCAGCGCCTCGCAGAGAAGGAAAAGGCCGACCATCGCCCGGAAGGCCGTAGGCGGCAGGACTGAGATCACCGGATGCCAGAGGCCGAGGCTTGCCGCCCAGAAGCTAAGGAGCAGCGGCGCGAGCAGCGCATGCAGGATCGAGCCGAGGAACAGCACCTGTACCGCAACGAAGCCCTTCAGTCCGAGTTGGCGGCGCAACAGCCGCGGCTCGCGCATATGGACGCGCCAGGTCATCATGTAGCCCTTGATCCAGCGGGACCGCTGGCGGATCCAGGGGATCAGCAGGCAGTTCGCTTCTTCCCCTGTTTCAGTCTCGATCAGTTCGGTCCGGTAGCCGTGGCGGGCCAGCCGCAGGCCCAGATCGGCATCCTCGGTGACGTTGTGTGCGTCCCAGGCCCCGAGCGCCTCGAGCGCGTCGCGGCGAAAGAAAAGGGTCGTGCCCCCTAGCGGGACCGGCAGGCCAAGCCGGGCGAGCCCGGGCAGGATCACCCGGAACCAGGCGGCATATTCCATGGTGAAGCAACGCGCCATCCAGTTGGTCTGCGGATTGTAGTAGTCGAGCACACCCTGCAGGCACGCGACCTCAGGTCCCCGCTGGTGAAAACGCTCGACCACCGTGCGGATCTGGCCGGCCTCTGGCGCATCCTCGGCGTCGTAGATGCCGATGAAACTGCCGCGGCAGAAGTCGAGCGCATAGTTCAAGGCGCGTGGCTTGGTTTTGAGACTGCCCTTCGGCACGGGAACGATGCGCATCCAGCCGGGCAGCCCGGCGCGAGAGAGGGCGCGGCGGGTCACCTCGTCTTCCTCCTCGACGACCAGCACGATATCCAGAAGCTCTCGCGGATAGTCGATACGCCCAAGCCGCCGCACGAGGCGCGGCGCGATCTCTGCCTCTTTGTAAAGCGCGACCATGATCGAGACCACCGGCAGGCGGGCGATCAGGGGTGGCGGCTCGGCGGGCGGCAGGCGGCGCAGGCTGGCCATAAGGGCCGCGGCCTTTAGACCCATATTGGCCGCCATCGCCGCAAGCGCGATCAGCGTGAGCAAGCCGAACGTCAGGGTCAAGGGCAGCAGGGCCATGAGGGCCGCGAGGAAGAGAACGGCAGGCAGCCACATCCGGTGCCGCGCCGGCAGCGAGCGGCAACTTTCACCGGCGGCGGGGCGGCTTTCGGCGCGCTGAAGCAGGGTCGCGCGGTTCAGATCGGCAATGGCGGCCTGCAACCCCTCGCGCG
Organism: Rhodobacter sp.; assembly: GCA_041905595.1. Lineage (GTDB taxonomy): Bacteria > Pseudomonadota > Alphaproteobacteria > Rhodobacterales > Rhodobacteraceae > Aliitabrizicola. Next base: position 56,340 of record JAYRKT010000029.1, on the reverse strand, counting down.
GGGCAAGGGCAAGCGCGACTGGCCCAAGAGCGGCCTCGACCGTGCCGCGGTGGCGGCGGAGCGTGTCGGGATGATCCACGAGGACGACGGTCGCGGCGCCGATGCGTCGCCATGGCAGCACGCCCAGCCGAAGGCAGGTCACGGCACCAAGACGGCTGATCTCCCGTGGATCAGGAGGGGTTTCGGCCGGATCGACAAAGCGCAGGCCCAGATACTCCGCCCGAGCCCGGGTAAGGGCCGGGTCGCGCGCCAGCCCCTCGGTCAGCAGCAGCGTCCCGAGGTCGCCGCCCCGTTCGCGATGGAGCGCGAGCCCGCGCACCAGCGCCTCGGTACCGATCACGCCGTGCTTCAGGAAATGCAGGCCAAGGCTCCCGGCCTCGTCGCGCGGCCGCGTTTCCTCCGGCCGGGTAAGCGGCAGGGCAAGCTGCGACGGCATGACTAGCTGCAGGGCAGGGGGCGGCATGGCGGCCTTTCGGGTCTCTCCCGAGCAGCCTGCTTCCCCTTGGTTAACAGTAGGTTAATGCCGCCCGTGGCCTCAGGCGGATCGGCGCGCGCGCATCGCTTCGGCGAAGCGGTCGAACAGGTAATAGCTGTCCTGTGGGCCAGGACTCGCCTCGGGGTGATACTGGACCGAGAAGACCGGGCGGTCGGTCATGCGGATGCCGCAGTTCGACCCGTCAAACAGGCTCACATGCGTCTCGATCACGCCCTTGGGCAAGGTCTGGCTGTCCACCGTGAAGCCGTGGTTCATCGAGGTGATCTCGACCTTGCCGGTCTCGACATCCTTGACCGGATGGTTTGCCCCGTGGTGGCCGTGGTTCATCTTGACCGTGCGGGCACCAAGCGCCAGCGCCAGCATCTGGTGGCCAAGGCAGATACCGAACAGCGGCAAGTCCTTTTCCAGAACGCCCTTGATCATCGGCACGGCATATTCGCCGGTTGCGGCCGGATCGCCCGGGCCATTCGACAGGAACACGCCCTCCGGGTTCAGGGCCAGGACGTCCTCGGCCGTTGCTGTGGCCGGCAGCACCGTGACCTCGCAACCCGATGAAGCGAGACAGCGCAGGATATTGCGCTTGGCGCCGTAATCGATGGCGACGACACGCAGGCCCGGGCCTTCCCGGCGCTTGTAGCCATCGGGCCAGGCCCAACGCATCTCGTCCCACCGGTAGGACTGGGTGCAACTCACATCCTTGGCAAGGTCGAGCCCGACCAGACCGCGCCAGGCGCGGGCCTTGGCGACGAGGGAGGCGATGTCGAACTTGCCTTCCGGGTCATGGGCGAGCGCCACATGCGGGGCACCCTGCTGGCGGATCGCGCGGGTCAGGCGGCGGGTGTCGACGCCGCCCATGCCGATCCGGCCCTTGGCCTTCAGCCAGCTGACAAGATCGCCGCCCGCGCGCCAGTTTGACGGCTCGGTCGGATCCCACTTGACCACGAGGCCCGCCGCGACCGGCTCGCCGGTCTCGTCATCGTCGGTGTTCACGCCGACATTGCCGATATGCGGGAAGGTAAAGGTCACGACCTGCCCGGCGTAGGACGGATCGGTCATGATCTCCTGATAGCCGGTCATCGCGGTGTTGAAGACCAGTTCCGCGACGGTCTCGCCCGTGGCGCCGAAGCCGTGGCCGTAGAAGACCGTGCCGTCGGCCAGCGCAAGGCAGGCCGTGGGGCGGGAGGCGGGCTGTTGGCTGGTGGCGGACATGACGCGACTCCCCGGGCTGGATAAACGGCTGGAACCTATGCCCGTGGTCTGGCCGGGTCAAGGGTGCGCGGGAAATGTCTTTTCTTTTCATAACAATAACTTGACGCTAGGGCGCCTGTTGTCTTGACCCTGCCCCCCCTGTATTGTGGGCGTCCGGACACCCTGGGGGATGGATGAACCGATGACCATGCGCGACCGTCTGCAGACCGCGTTGAAAGAGGCGATGAAGGCCCGCGAGGCCGAGCGGCTTTCGGCGCTGCGCCTCATCAACGCTGCAATCAAGGACCGCGACATCGCCGCCCGCGGCGAAGGCCACGAAGAGGGGATCTCGGACGCAGAGATTCTTTCCGTGCTGGGCAAGATGGTGAAGCAGCGCCAGGAAAGCGCCCGCATCTACGAAGAGGGCGGGCGGATCGAACTTGCCGAGAAGGAACTGAACGAGATCAAGGTGATCGAAGAGTTCCTGCCGCGGCAACTGTCAACTGACGAGGTGGAGACGGCCATCGCGGCGGCCATTGCCGAGTCCGGGGCCGCGAGCATCCGCGACATGGGCAAGGTGATGGCGGTGCTGAAGGGAAGATACACCGGCCAGATGGATTTCGGCGCGGTCGGGGCCCGGCTGAAGGAAAAGCTCGCCTGATCCGAGTTGGCTTCCTGCGGCGCAACGCGTGATGCGGGCTGCACCCCTGCGACGAGGTGCAGCCCTTTTTCATCAGTTCGGGGCAGAATATTTCGCCGCCAGCGCCCCTGCCTTCTTTTGCGCGGCCAGGAATTCGGCAGAGGTGAAGGCCTGCACCGTCTTGAGGTTTGATACGGCGCCTGACGCCCCGGCCACCATGAGCGCGGCGAGCATTCCTGTCATGTCATCGGATTCGGTGACCATCAGGAAGTCATTGTCACCCGTTGTCAGCAGATAGGTCAGCAGCTTGCCGCCCGCTCCTTCGACGAGCGCGCGGGTGGCGGCCTCGCGGTCGCTCGGATGCGCGACCATGCCCCTCATACCTGCGGACGTATAGCTGCCGGTGATGATGTAGCGTGCCATTTTTCTTCTCCCCCCTCTTGCATCCGGTCAGTCCCGGTGCGGCATGCTCCGAGCCGGAGCACGGCACGACGATAGCATGGATCAGGCCGAAATCGCGCCGAAAGACCACTTTGCGACGGGGCGGGCGAGGGATTCAGCCGCGGCGCGAAAGGGCCCGGCGGAGTTCGTGCTGGAGTGTCAAGCGCTCCTCCTCGGCAAGGAAAGCACCGATCTCCACTTCGCGGCCATTGCCGCGCAGGGTGAGGTAGTTCGGCACCGGTCCACCGGTCTCATGGAGGGTGACCCGGACCCAATGCGGGTTGGCCTGCCATTCCAGCAGATCTTGCCCGCTCTGGCGTCGGACCAGCCGCGCCAGCTCGGGCCGGATGGTCAGTTGCTCGACGATGGCCCGGTCGCGGTTGTTGCGCTGGAGCGCGTACCAGACGCCAGCCAGCGGGATCAGGCAGAAGGGCAGCAACACCCAGAGGCTTGAATGCCCGACCTGGGTCAACAGGGGAAGGCTCAGCAAGATGGCCGAACCCGCGATGAACGCGACGAAGCCGCGCGGCGAAAGCGAGCGGTGTGGCCAGAGGACCAGGGAATGCGCGCCATCAGGGGCGGGGTCAGACCAACGATAGGGCATGGACCAAGTCTAGCACCGCGACGGCCGAAATAAAGAACGGCGCAGTTGCCCCGATGACGGGTTCGGCAAGGACGGTCAGGCACGATCAGAACCGCGCGGCACCCGGATCGAGACCCAGCATGATCCGCCCGCCGACTCCGAAGAGATGGGGGGCAACGGCGACGTGCTTGGTGGCCGCGTGGATATCGCGCTGAATTCTGGACAGGGGCGAGCTGTCGAACAAGGCCGCTGCACCGGCGCAGGCAACCAGCATGTCGACGGCCTTCACGCAGTTCTCGGCCGAATGCGCGAGTGCCACGCGGAAGAAGGCGCGGGCCCGGACAAGCGTATCGCCGCCGATGTCGAGCGCCTCTTCAAGTTCAGTCAGGGCTGACAGGATCAGGGCCTTGCTCGCGCGGCGCAGGGCTTCGGCGCGGGCAAGGTCAGCCTGGATCGTCTCGCGATCCTTCAGCGGGTTCGTGGTCCCCGCCCGGGTGCGGTCGGCCGTCGCGATAAAGGCGTCCACGGCGCTTTTTGCGATGCCAAGCGGCACGATGCCGACACTCAGCGTCAGGAGCGAAACGATGGGAAAGCGATAAAGCTGGCCCGGCTGGCCGGGCTCGGCCCCGACAAACGCGTGCGTATGGCTGTCGGGGACAAAATGCTCGGTGACGGTGAAGTCATTGCTTCCGGTGCCTTTCAGCCCGCTGACATGCCATGTGTCGACAATCGTCACTTCTTCGGCGTCGAAATGGCAGAAGATCATCACCGGGTTTGCCGGGTCGCCTTCACCGTCGATCTTGCAGAGGCAGTTCACGCGCCGGGCCGTCATGATGCCGCTGGCAAAGGGCCAGCGCCCGGTGACGATGAACCCGCCTTCAGTTCTTCGGGCTGTGCCGAATGCGGCAGTGGAGCCGGACATCTGGCAGTCCGGGGTCGACGTCCAGGCGCGGGCGACCGGCTCGGGCAGATACGCGGCCAGTTGCCCAGACGCATTGGCGTTGGTGAGGCACCAGCCGAAGGACCCATCCAGGGCCGAGGCCGCCTCGACCACTTCGACGAAATCATGCGGGCTCAACTCGGCTCCACCGAACGACGCGGGTGTCCAGAGGCGGAAAAGGTCGGCTTCGACCATCGCATCGACGACGGGCTGGGAGAGCCGCCTTTCGGCGTCGAACTCGGGGCGGTGATGCGCGATGAGTGGCGCCAGCGCCTGGATCCGGCAGAGCGTTTCGGACGTACGGTCCATCATCTTGCCGTCCATGGCCTGCCTCTTCTGAAAATCATGCGTCCCTGATGAAGAGTTTCGGCCTTGGGGCGGAAAATGCAAAATCGAAGAATTCATGCTAGGATGAATCTGGTTCATCCTCCGGTGGTCCGATGCGGAGACTTCCCCCTCTGACGGCACTTCGGGCGTTCGAGGCTGCCGGTCGGCTTCTGAGCTTTCAGAAGGCAGCCGAGGAACTCGGGCTGACCCCGACGGCGATCAGCCATCAGGTCCGGCTACTTGAGGACTATTGCGGCCAGCAGATGTTTCAGCGCATGCCCCGGCCGCTGACCCTGACTCCGGCGGGCGCCAAGCTCTTGCTATCGGTCACGGCAGGTCTGGACAGCTTTGCCGACGGAATCGCTGCGGCAATCCCGGGCACCGGCGAGCGACTGGGAGTCACCGCGACGAATGCCTTTGCCGCGCGTTGTCTGATGCCACGCCTGCCCGGTTGGCGGGCGGCCCATCCCGGGATCGGGCTCGACATCATCGGAACCGACCTTGTGATCAATCTCGCGGTAGACGAGGTCGATATCGCGATCCGCTATGCGAGAGCACCTCCCGTCGATCTTGTCAGCACCGAAATCGCCAGCGACCGCTATCTGGTCGTGGCCAGTCCGGTACTGGTCGGGAAAGGCGAGGCCATGCTTGATCCCATAGCCCTCGCAAGCTTGCCCCTGATCGACGGGCAATGGCCGAAAGGTGCCCCGAACCCGCCGATGTGGTTCGAGTTCGAGCGGCTGGCCCGCCAGCAGCACCGCGATGTGCCGGATCTTGGCAAGTCCATCGCCCTGAGGTTTCGTGAGGACCTTCACGGGATCGAGGCGGCGATTGCCGGACACGGTGTGGCGATCTGCAGCGACATCCTGATTGCCGATGCGCTGGCCGATGGGACGCTTGTGCAGGTTTCGCCGGTGGTGCTTGAGGGGTATCGGTTCTTCACCGTCTACCGGCCTCGGCACCCGAAAGCCGCAACCATCCGCATTCTCGAAAATTGGATCGGCCGGGAATTCGCCCCGGACGGGCTTGCGCGGTAGGTGTGCCCGAGCGGCCGCGCGGATGAGGAAATGAAAAAGGCCCCGGTGCGATGCCCGGGGCCTTTTCCTTTTGAAGTCCCTTCACTCAGTGGGCGTGGCCCTTGTCCCAGTCGGACCGCTTCGGAAGGATCTCGAACGTGTGTTCCGGCGGCGGGCAGGACAGGGTCCATTCCAGCGTGTCGGCATGTTCGTTCCAGTAGTTGTTCACCGTGATGCGCTGACCGGCGCGCAGGGTGTAGAACATGATGCCGATGAAGAACAGGAACGACGCGAAGGAGATGAAGGCGCCGATCGACGAGACGTAGTTCCAGTAGGCGAACGCCTCAGGATAGTCGATGTAGCGGCGCGGCATCCCCTGGCGGCCGAGGAAGTGCTGCGGGAAGAAGGTCAGGTTGGCGCCGATGAACATCGTCCAGAAGTGGATCTTGCCCGCCCATTCCGGGTATTGCCGGCCCGACATCTTGCCGATCCAGAAGTACATGCCGGCGAAGATCGCGAAGACCGCGCCAAGCGACATGACGTAGTGGAAGTGCGCCACGACGTAATAGGTGTCGTGATAGGCGCGGTCGATCGGAGCCTGGCTCAGCACGATGCCGGTCACGCCGCCAACGGTGAACAGGAAGATGAAGCCGATGGCGAAGAGCATCGGCGTCTTGAACTCGATCGAGCCGCCCCACATCGTCGCGATCCACGAGAAGATCTTGATGCCGGTCGGAACCGCGATCACCATCGTGGCCAGCATGAAGTAGGACTGCTGGGTCAGCGACAGCCCGGTGGTGTACATGTGGTGCGCCCAGACGACGAAGCCCAGCACGCCGATCGCCACCATCGCATAGACCATCGGCAGGTAGCCGAAGATCGGCTTGCGCGAGAAGGTCGAGATGACCTGGCTGATGATGCCGAAGCCTGGCAGGATCACGATGTACACTTCCGGATGGCCGAAGAACCACAGGATGTGCTGGTAGAGGATCGGATCGCCGCCGCCGGCCGGCTGGAAGAAGGTCGTGCCGAAGTTGCGGTCGGTCAGGAGCATGGTGATCGCACCGGCCAGAACGGGCAGCGACAGAAGGATCAGCCAGGCGGTGACGAAGATCGACCAGGCGAAGAGCGGCACCTTGTGCAGTGTCATGCCCGGGGCGCGCATGTTCAGGAAGGTGGTGATCATATTGATCGCGCCGAGGATCGACGAGGCGCCCGACAGGTGAACCGCGAAGATCGCGAGGTCCATGGCAATGCCGGGTTCGCTGGTCGACAGCGGCGGGTAAAGGACCCAGCCCACGCCTGCGCCCGCCTGGCCGTTGCCGTCAGGCACGAAGACCGAGATCACCGCCAGCGTGCCGCCGGCCGCGAACATCCAGAAGGACAGGTTGTTCATCCGCGGGAAGGCCATGTCCGGCGCGCCGATCTGCAGCGGCATGAAGTAGTTGCCGAAGCCGCCGAACATGCCCGGAATGACGACGAAGAACATCATCAGCACGCCGTGGCCGGTGATGAACACGTTCCAGAGGTGGCCGTTGGGGGTGCAGGTATCCGCCGCCGTGGCCGCGGTCAGCCGCGCGCCTTCGAGACACATGTACTGCACACCGGGGTGCATCAGCTCCATGCGCATGTAGACGGTGAAGGTCACCGACAGCAGGCCAAGGAAGCCCGCAAAGAACAGGTAGAGGATGCCGATTTCCTTGTGGTTCGTCGACATGAACCAGCGCGTAAAGAAGCCGCGATGGTCTTCGTGGCCGTGGATGGCTGCGTCCGCCATACTCTCGCCTCCAGTAATTCCGCAGTTGATTATTCGGAAGGGAAGCGAAGCCTCCCTCCTCCCTAGGTTCCGTTTCTAGTGGGGGCCGGCAGTCACGGCAATGTCAGACTTTGATCCAGATCAAGAAAACTGGCGCAAGCCACTGGCGGTGTTGCGTCAAAGCGCCGCGGCGGGGCGGGGCGCCCGCCGTTTTCGCGCCCGGTCTGGCGATAAACGGGGCGAGAAATGAACAGGGGCCAGACCTCGTGGTCCGGCCCCGTCCTTTGAGGCTTCGGGAAATCGATTCCCTGTCCGCTTCGCTTACTTCGCGACCGAGGCGAGGTAGGCGGCGACATCCTCGCCGCCCGAGGCGAGCTTGAAGGTCATCTTCGACTTGGCGCCGGCATCGCCCGTCTGCTGGTCAAGCCAGGCGGTCGGATCGACGACATAGGCGGCGATCATCGCCTCGTCCCAGACCAGGCCCTTGGCCGCGGCTTCCTTGATGCCGTCGCCATAGGCAAAGCCCTCGACCGAGGCGAGCGGCCGTCCGACCACACCGTACAGGTTCGGGCCGACCTTGCCGCCCTTGACGACGTCGGTGCCGTCCGGCGCGGTGATCGAGTGGCAGGCCTTGCACTTCTTGAAGTCGTTCTCGCCTTTGGCCGCGTCCCCTGCGAAGGCCGGGGCGGCGACCAGCGTGAGGCTGGCAATGAGCGGCAGAACTTTCATGGATGATCCTCTCTCTGATGCTGGCTGGCAGCGAGGTGAGTCGCTGTTCCAATCCTGACAGAATGCTGACAGAGCGCAGCGATCAATATGTGCATTCGTCGCGGGTGCCGCCCTTCATCGTTGTGGCGAAGGTCCGCCGGAGCGCGGCATCCAAATCGGCCATCGTCACGGGCAGGCCCAGATCGACAAGGCTGGTGACGCCATGGTCGCGGATGCCGCAGGGCACGATTCCGTCGAAATGCCCCAGATCCGGTTCGACATTGATGCTGATGCCATGGAAGCTGACCCACTTGCGCAGCTTGACCCCGATGGCGGCGATCTTGTCCTCGGCGGGGCTGCCGTCGGGCGAGGGGGGACGGTCGGGCCGCACGACCCAGACGCCCACGCGCCCCGCGCGCCGTTCGCCCTTCACGCCGAACTCCGCGAGCGTGGCGATCACCCAGTCCTCCAGCCGGCAGACGAACTTGCGCACATCGCGGCCGCGCTTGTTGAGGTCAAGCATGACATAGACGACCCGCTGCCCCGGCCCGTGGTAGGTGTACTGCCCGCCACGCCCGGCCTTGAATACCGGGAAGCGGTCAGGGTCGGTCAGGTCCTCGACCCGTGCCGAGGTGCCGGCGGTGTAAAGCGGTGGATGCTCGAGCAGCCAGATCAGTTCCCCGGCCCGGCCATCGGCAATCAACGCAACCCGCTCTTCCATCAGGGCCAGCGCCTCGTCATAGGGGACGAGTTCGTCGGAGATCTTCCAGTCGACCATGCGCCGCTCCTGCTGCCGGATGTTCCCGAGATGCGCCTGGAATGCCGGAAATGCAACCTCCGGCCAACTCCGCGCGAAACCCGGACAGAGGCGCAGAATCCCCCTTTTCTTCCTCCTGACGCTTCGCTAAAAGCCCGCCATCCGATCCGGGCCTGCCCGGGGAAGGGCGGTTGTGGCGGAATTGGTAGACGCGCAGCGTTGAGGTCGCTGTGGGGTAACTCCCGTGGAAGTTCGAGTCTTCTCAACCGCACCAAGATCGGTGCACAAAGCCCCGCAATCGCGGGGTTTTTTGTTTTTGGCCGCTGCCTGCGCTGCAGCCACGGTCATGGGCAGGGCCCGACACTCTCTCTGTCAGTCTTTGAGGAACAAGTCCGTCGGGGATCGAGGGTGATGCGCCCTTATTGCCGGGCGGCAACGCGCAGGATCGAGGCGAGAATGGCCAGGGATAGGCGGCGCGCCTCGCCGGTTCCGAGCACCTCGTCATCGTCGCCGACATCCGAGCGCCGGAGCGAGCAGGTCCACGGTCCCGCTGGCCGCGCGCGGCCGTGGATCGAGAAATGCCAGCCGGGCAAGGCCGAAAGCACCAAGGCTTCCAGCAGGTCGCTCGAGCCGGGAATGCCATCAGGGATCAGCCCGGCCTTGGCCTGTTCGGGAAAGGCCGTGCGCAGTCCCCGGACGGCCCCCGCCGCCAGATCGCCATCAAGGTCGGGTGCGGCCTCGACCTTGTCGGCCAGGTCCAGCAGTTCCTTCTGTGCCATTTCGATCTCCTCCTGTCTGGCGGTCCCGGAAAGACCGTAAGCCCTTCACGGCCCGGCTCGCATTGCCATCGCCGGTCCTGCCGTCTGTCTTGCGATTATAGCCACGATCCCGTCCCGAACATTGACCAGAGTCATGGCCGGCTCCATCGGGCGGTCGCAAACTGTCGGGAAGGGAGATCTCGAATTCGGCAATCTGGGAGGAGTCAATGAAGCGTGCAGGCCCGCATGTCATCTGGTTTGAAGACCTTTCGCGCGGCGATGTCGCCTTGGTCGGCGGCAAGAACTCGTCGCTTGGCGAGATGGTGCAGCAACTTGGCAGGAAGGGCGTCCAGGTTCCGCCCGGCTTCGCCACCACGGCGCAGGCCTTTCGCGACTACCTCGCTGAAAACCGCCTGAATGAAATGATCGCCGACCAGCTTGCGAAGCTGGAGGCCGGCAAGATCAAGTTGTCAGATGCCGGAAATGCGATCCGCCAGGCGATCATTGCGGGTGACTGGCCCTCGGCCATAAGTGCCGAGATTCTGGCTGCGTTCCGCGAGTTGGCCCGCAGGACCGGTTCGACCGAGATTTCGGTCGCGGTGAGGTCCTCGGCCACGGCCGAGGATCTGCCGGACGCGAGCTTTGCCGGGCAACAGGAAACCTACCTCAATGTCCGCGGCGAGGCCGCTTTGCTGGAGATGTGCCGGCGCTGCTATGCCTCGCTCTTCACCGACCGCGCGATCACCTATCGCCGGCTGAAGGGTTTCGATCACACCAAGGTTGCACTTTCGGTGGGCGTGCAGCTGATGGTGCGGTCCGACATCGGCGGCTCGGGCGTCATGTTCTCGATCGATACGGAGTCCGGGTTTGACAAGGTGGTGCTCATCAACGCCGCCTGGGGTCTGGGAGAGAATGTGGTGCAGGGGGCTGTGACCCCTGACGAATACCAGGTGTTCAAGCCGCTCCTGGCCGACCCGGCCCTGTCCCCGATTGTCGAGAAGAAGCTCGGCGAAAAGGAAAAGAAGATGATCTACGCCGGGGCCTCGGGGGGCGAGACCCGCAACGTCCCGACCTCGAAGGCTGAACGCGCGCAGTTTGTGCTGAGCGACGCCGAGATTCTGGAACTGGCGCGTCAGGCCTGCACCATCGAGACCCATTACGGCCAGCCGATGGACATGGAATGGGCGCGCGACGGCCAGACCGGACAACTCTACATCGTGCAGGCCCGGCCCGAGACCGTGCAGTCGCGCGCGAGGTTTGGCACGCTGAAATCCTACCACGTCAAGAAGCACGGCAAGACGCTGCTCAAGGGGCTGAGCGTCGGCGAGGCGGTTGTCTCGGGCAGTGTCTGCCTGATCGAAAGCGCCAGGGACATTGACCGCTTTGTGGACGGCTCGATCCTCGTGACCTCGACCACTGACCCCGACTGGGTGCCGATCATGAAGCGGGCCGCCGCGATCATCACCGATCACGGCGGGCGCACCAGCCACGCGGCCATCGTCAGCCGAGAGCTGGGCCTGCCTGCGGTCGTGGGAACGGGGACCGCGACCCACGAATTGCATGACCTGCAGGAGGTCACCATCTCCTGCGCCGAAGGCGACGAGGGTTATGTCTATGCCGGCGCCTCCGAGGTGACGGTGGAGGAACTGCATTATGACACGGTTCCCGAAACCCGCACGCGCATCATGTTGAACCTGGCCAATCCGGCCGCCGCTTTCCGTTGGTGGCACCTGCCGACGGACGGGGTGGGCCTTGCCCGGATGGAGTTCGTCATCAACAACGCGATCAAGGTGCATCCGCTCGCCCTGACGCGCTTCGACCAGGTGACCGACGAAGCCGTTCGCGCAGAGATCGAGGCGATGACGCGCGGCTACGCCGACAAGGGCGATTACTTCGTCGATCGTCTGGCCCTTGGCTTGTCGCGGATCGCAGCCTTCTGCCATCCGAAGCCCGTGATCGTGCGGATGAGCGACTTCAAGACCAACGAATACGCCAACCTGCTGGGCGGGCGACAGTTCGAGCCGACGGAAGAAAACCCGATGATCGGGTTCCGCGGTGCGTCCCGGTATTACTCTCCACGCTACCGGGACGGGTTCGCCCTGGAATGCCGCGCGATCAGGAAGCTGCGGCAGGACATGGGTTTTTCCAATGTCATCGTGATGATTCCGTTCTGCCGGACGCTGGAGGAAGCCGACCGCGTGCTGGCGGTCATGGCCGAAAATGGCCTGGTCCGCGGGCGCGACGGTTTGCAAATCTATGTGATGTGCGAAATCCCCTCGAACGTCATCCTCGCGGAAGAGTTCGCGAAGCGCTTCGACGGCTTCTCCATTGGCTCGAACGACCTGACCCAGTTGACGCTTGGCGTCGATCGGGATTCGGGCGATCTGGCGGAGCTTTTCGACGAGCGGGACCCCGCCGTCTTGTGGATGATCCGCACGGTCATCGCCAAGGCCCATGCCGTGGGCGCCAAGGTCGGACTGTGTGGCCAGGCGCCAAGCAACGATGCCTCTTTCGCCCGGTTGCTGATCGAGGCGGGCATCGACTCGATCTCGGTGACGCCCGACAGCTTCTTCGCGGTCAAGCAACACGTCGCCGAGGCCGAGAAGGACATCGGAACGCCGGGCTGAGGTCTTCAGGGGGGGCTTCAGGCCCGCCCATCGCCCGTTCGATCCTACCGTTGGTCAACTGCTCCTGCCGCGCCATCGGCGCGGCGGGTCTTGAGGTTCGGTTGCGCCCACTTCAACGACGCGAGCCGGGCACAAGACTTCAAATCTGCCAGTCGCCGGGCTCAGCGCCGCCCCAGTTGCCGCTCGACGATCTTCAGAAGGCGGCGGTGCAGGGCAGAGGTGCGGTGGCGCAGGTGCATTGCGGCAAAAACCGGCTGGGTGATGGGTGGAACGTCGGCGACCGCGCCGAACCCCTGCGCGGCCAGGGCCTGCGCCGTGTCGGCCAGCACGAAACCCGCCCCTCCAAGCGATTGCAACAGGCCCGCCACGGCGGCGTTCTGTCCGGCGGCGAGCGGAGCCGCGCCGAGTTCGGGAAGGAGCGCGCGATGGGCGACCTCGAAGGCCGGGGAGTAGTTGGCCCGGATGTAGCGCTCCGCCCGCAGGTCGGCGCGGCGGTCGCCATCGGAGGAGACCAGCCGGTAGGCGATCTGGCCGACGCTGGCGAAATGCAGGTCGGGCTCGGCGCGGGGGCTGAAGAGCACGGCGAAATCAAGGGCGCCCGCCACGAGGTCGCTGCACATCTGCGCCGAATAGTCGGGCTCGATGTAGAAGCCGGTCTGGGGCAGGGCGCGGCGAAAGCCCGAGACCCAGTCGCCGATATGGCCCGCGGCAAGGTCGTTCTGGATGCCGATGCGTAGCGTCACCGCCTGCGCCCCGGTCGGCTCCACCGCGCGCCGCGCCTCGGCCCAGGCGTGCCGAAGAGCGCGGGCGTGGGGTTCGAACTTCAGCCCCTCGGTCGTCAGCTGCGTGCCGGAACGAGAGCGCTGGAACAGCCGCGTGCCGAGCGTCGTTTCCAGCGCCTGCACACGGGCCGAGACGGTTGACTGGGTCAGGCCCAGCCGCTCGGCCGAGCGGTGGAAGCTGCGCGTGTCGACGAGGTCGAGGAAGGTGTCGAGTAGTTCGGGCGTCATCAGAGGGTCACGCCTGGCGGAGGGGCGGTGTTCAGCGACCGGAGTACCGCACAAGTGGCAAGGTCGCGCGCCCATTCGTAGTAAAGACCCTTTGTGTTGGTAAGGATCACGCCCTCGCCACGCATCCGTTCCAGCCCCGCCATATGGTTCTCGCCAGGGCTGCCCGTCGCGTCGGTAACAGTGGCCACGCCGAAACCGTGCTCCTTGAGACCAATCGCCGAATGGCAGACGCAGACATCAGTCTCAAGGCCCACCAAAACCGCCTGCGGGCGGTTCAGGGCCCGGGCGGCCGCGAGGAGATCGGGCTGCCCCCCAAGCCCGAAGACGCGCTTGTCGTGGATGGGCAGGCCGGGTGGCAGCGCGTCGAGGACGGCCTGCACCGGCGGGCCTTCGACGGGAAGGTTCTCGGCCATCGCCAGGATTGGAATGTCGAGGACCCGGGCGACGCGGATGATCCAGGCGATCCGCGCGACGAGCGGCACGCGATCGGCCAGCGCCAGCTTGTCAAGGAACGCGGGCTGGACGTCGATCGCGGCGAGGAAGCTGCGGCTGCGGTCGATGAGCGGCATGGGCGTCTCCTGATCGGATTTGTCGATCAATAAGCCGGGTCGGGCCGAATTGAAAGCCGGAGCCTGCGCGCCGATACTCCCGCGCAAGACAAGACAGGGAGAAGCAAGGTGTCCGATCTGCCGAAGAGCGCGCGCGTGGTCATCATCGGGGGCGGGGCGGTCGGCGCCTCGGCGCTCTATCACCTCGCCAAGGCGGGCTGGACGGACTGCGTCCTGCTGGAGAAGAACGAGTTGACCGCCGGGTCCACCTGGCACGCGGCGGGCAACGTGCCGACCTTCTCCTCCTCCTGGTCGATCATGAACATGCAGCGCTATTCGGCCGAGCTTTACCGCGGGCTGGGGCAGGCGGTCGGCTATCCGATGAACTATCACGTCACCGGCTCGGTCCGGCTGGCCCATACGAAAGAGCGCCTGCGCGAGTTCCAGCGCGTCGTCGGCATGGGCCGCTATCAGGGCATGGACCTCGACATCCTGTCGCCGGACGAGATCCGCAGCCGCTATCCCTTCCTCGAGACGCATGACCTGACCGGCGCGCTCTATGATCCTTATGACGGCGACATCGATCCGGCGCAGCTGACGCAGGCGCTAGCGACCGGCGCGCGCCAGATGGGGGCGAAGATCGAGCGCTTCTGCCCCGTGACTGCCGTCCGCCGCGAGAACGACGAATGGGTGCTGACCACGCCCAAGGGCGAGATCCGCTGCGAGATCGTTGTCAACGCCGCCGGATATTACGCCGCCGAGGTCGGCAAGATGTTCGGCCGCCGCGTGCCGATGATGGTGATGAGCCACCAGTACCTGCTGTTCGACACCATCCCCGAGCTGGAAGCGTGGTCGAAAGAGGTCGGTCACAAGCTGCCGCTCCTGCGCGACGTGGACTCGTCCTACTACCTTCGGCAGGAGAAATACGGCTTCAACCTCGGCCCCTACGAGAACCCCTGCCGCGCCCATTGGGCGACGCCGGACGATCCCTTCCCCGAGGACTTCAGCTTCCAGCTGTTCCCCGACGATCTGGAGCGGCTGGAATGGCACATCGCCGATGCCATGGCGCGGGTGCCGCTTCTGGAGAAGGCCAACCTCACCAAGGTCATCAACGGCCCGATCCCCTATGCCCCCGACGGCAACCCGCTCATCGGACCGATGCCGGGTGTCCCGAATGCCTTCGAGGCCTGTGTCTTCACCTTCGGCATCTGCCAGGCGGGTGGCGCGGGCAAGGTGCTGGCCGAATGGGTGACAGAAGGCGCGACCGAATGGGACATGTGGTCCTGCGATCCGCGCCGCTTCACCGGCTGGGAGGATCACGATTATTGCGTCGCTAAGGGGATGGAGGTCTATGGCCACGAATACGCCATCCACTTCCCCCACCACGCCTGGCCCGCCGGCCGGATGAAGCGCCTGTCGGCCGTGCACGCCAAGACCGCCGCCCTCGGCGCGCAGTTCGGGCCCTACAACGGCTGGGAGCGGGCGCTGTGGTATGCCCGCCCGGGCGACGACACCTCGGAGGCAGGCACCGAGACCTGGTCGCGCGAAGGCTCCTGGTATGGCGCGATGGGCGAGGAATGCCTCGCTGTCCGCGACGCCGCCGGCATCCTCGACCTGCCGGGCTTCTCGCGCTTCCGCCTGTCCGGCCCCGGCGCGATCGACTGGCTGACGCGGCAGATAACCGGCAAGGTGCCGAAGGTCGGCCGTCTGGGCCTCGGCTATTTCGCTGACGACAAGGGCCGCATCGTCACCGAGATGTCGATTGCCCGCATCGGCGAGGACGAGGCGCTGCTCATCACCGCCGCGACCGCGCATACCCATGACCGCGACTGGCTGGTGAAGCATCTCGACCCCGGCCTGACGCTCAGCGACGAGACCGAGGACTGGTCCTGCCAGATCCTGACCGGCCCGAAATCCCGCGCCATCCTGTCCGAAGTCTCCAAAGCTGACCTGTCGCTGCCCTGGCTCACCTGGCAGAAGGCGACCATCGGCGGGGCGGAGGTCTTTCTGATGCGCGTCTCCTTCGCGGGCGAGCTTGGCTGGGAAATCCATTCCCGCGTCGAGGACACCCCGGCGATCTGGGACATCGTGATGCGGGCGGGCAAATTCCACGGGCTGAAGCCCTTCGGGATGTTCGCGCTGAACTCGCTTCGCATCGAAAAGGGCTACCGGGCGTGGAAGGGCGACCTCTCGACCGACTACACGGTGCTTCAAGGTGGGCTCGAACGCTTCGTCGACTGGGCCAAGCCCGACTTCCGCGGCAAGGCGGCGCTCGCCGCAGAGAAGCAGCGCGGCGTCACCAAGCGCTTCACCGTGCTCAAGGCCGACGTGGGGGATTGCGACCCGCCCTACATGTCGACGCTCTGGCATGACGGCAAGGTGGTGGGCGAGACGACGAGCGCCTATTGGGGCCACCGGGTCGATGCCTGCCTTGCCCTTGGCATGCTGCGGTCAGACCTGACTGCGCCGGGCACGAAGCTCGAGATCGAGGTGTTTGGCACCCGCTATCCGGCCGAGGTCATGGGCGACGGCGCGGTCTGGGACCCGCAGAACGAACGGATCCGCGCATGACACTTCCCGCCACCATGTCCGGCGTCCAGCTGGTCCGCCACGGCGGGCCGGAGGCGCTGGTCTGGCGGGAGGATATCCCCGTGCCGCATCCCGGCCCGGGCGAGGTGCAGGTGCGGGTTCTGGCGGCGGGGGTGAATGCGACCGACATCAACACCCGCGTCGGCTGGTACGGCAAGGGTGAGGAGGCAGGCTGGTCCGGCGCGATTGCCTTTCCGCGCATCCAGGGGTCGGACCTGTGCGGTCGGGTCGTGGCGCTCGGCGAGGGCGTCGAGGGGATCGCCATTGGGGCAAGGGTGATCTGCCCGACCAACCAGTCGGAACCGACGGCGGAGAACCCGGTGCGTTTTGTCGCCATTGGCTCGGAGTATGACGGCGCCTTCGCGCAATACTGCGTGGTCCCGGCGCGGCACCTGCATGACGTGACCGCCTCGCCCCTGTCGGATGTCGAGATCGGCGCCATGCCCTGCGCCTATGGGACGGCGAACAACCTGCTCCACCGGGCCGGGGTCGCGGCGGGCGAGCGGGTGCTTGTGACCGGCGCGTCGGGCGGGGTCGGACTGGCTGCGGTCCAGCTCGCGGTCCTGCGCGGGGCCGAAGTGGTGGGTCAGTGCTCGCCCGCCAAGGCCGGGGCGGTGCGACAGGCTGGGGCCGAGGTGCTGGACCGCGATGCGACGCCCGCGCCCCGCTCCTTCCATGTCGTGATCGACCTCGTCGGCGGCAGCGGCTGGGCGGACCGGCTCGAGGCGCTCAAACCGGGCGGGCGCTATGCCACCTCGGGCGCGGTCGGCGGGCCGCTCGTCACAGGCGACCTGCGCACGATCTATCTCAACGACCTGACGATTTTCGGGGCGACCAACCAGCCCGGCGACGTTTTTGCAAAGCTCGTCGACCTCATCAATGGAGCCCGGGTCCGCCCAGTCGTGTCGCGGACCTATCCGCTGCGGGACATAGCCGAGGCTCAGGCCGATCTGGCCGCGAACCGCTATCCCGGAAAGCTGGTTCTTGTTCCCCCGGAGACACTTCAATGATTACCCTTCTCGACGGCGGCATGGGTCAGGAACTCATCAACCGCTCGGGCGATCCGCCGACGCCGCTCTGGGCGACGCAGGTGATGATCGACCATCCCGGTCTGGTGCAGGCGATCCACGAGGACTACTTCGCCGCCGGCTCGACCGTGGCTACGACGAACACTTATGCGATCCACCACGACCGGCTGCGCGACTTCGGCGTTGGCGACCGGTTCGCGGCGCTTCATGCGCAGGCGCTGGCCGAGGCGCAGGCGGCGCGCAAGGCGGCCGGGGGCGGGCGCATCGCCGGGTCCATCGGCCCGCTCGTTGCTTCCTACCGCGCCGATGTCGGCCCGGAATACGACACGGCCGTTCGGCTCTATGGCGAGGTGGCGGCGATCCTGGCCCCGCAGGTCGATGTCATCCTGGGCGAAACCATCGCCACGCTGGCCCAAGCGCGGGCGTTGCTCGACGGCGCTGTGAAGACGGGCAAGCCGGTCTGGCTTTCGGTCACCGTCGAGGATCGCGACGGCACGAAGCTCCGCTCGGGCGAGCCGGTCGCGGAACTGGCGGCCATCGCGAAGGACGGTGCGGCGGCGGTGCTGGCCAACTGCTCGGCCCCCGAGGCGATGGCTGCGGCTCTCGATGCCCTGTCAACCGCCGGTCTGCCCTTCGGCTGCTACGCCAACGGGTTCAAGCAGATCACCGAGGATTTCCTGAAGGACCAGCCGACCGTCGACGCGCTGGAAGCCCGACCGGACATGACCGCCGAACGATATGCCGATTTCGCCGAGCACTGGGTGGGGCAGGGCGCCACCATCATCGGCGGCTGCTGCGAGACGACACCGGCCCATATCGCCGCCATCCGGCGGCGGCTGACAGACAAAGGATACCAGTTGACATGAACGCCATCCCAAGCAAAGCCCGCGCGGTCGTCATCGGGGGCGGTGTGTCCGGCTGTTCGGTCGCCTATCACCTCGCCAAGGCCGGCTGGACGGACGTCGTGCTGCTGGAACGGCGCAAGCTGACTTCGGGCACGACCTGGCACGCGGCCGGGCTGATCGGGCAGTTGCGCGGCAGCGCCAACATGACGCGCCTCGCGAAATACTCCCGCGACCTCTACATCAGGCTCGAGGCCGAAACCGGCGTCGCGACGGGCATGCGGCAGGTGGGGTCGATCTCGGTCGCGCTGACCGCCGAGCGGCACGAGGAGCTGCTGCGCAACGCGACCATCGCCCGCATCTTCGGCGTGGACGTGGCCGAGATCTCGCCCGCCGAGGCGAAGGCCATGTATCCGCACCTGAACATCGGCGACGTCGTGGGGGCCGTGCATCTGCCCGGCGACGGCCAATGCGACCCGGCCAACATCGCCATGGCGCTGGCCAAGGGCGCCCGGATGCAGGGCGTGAAGATCTTCGAGATGACGAAGGTCACCCGCGTCACCACGGCTGCGGGCCGCGTCACCGGCGTCGACTGGGAAACTGCCGAGGGCGCGGGCCATATCGACGCCGACGTCATCGTCAACTGCGGCGGGATGTGGGGCCGCGAGTTGGCGGCGCAGAACGGGGTCACGCTGCCACTCCACGCCTGCGAGCATTTCTACCTCGTCACCGAACCTGTCGCGGGTATCGAGTCGAACCTGCCGGTCCTGCGCGTTCCGGACGAATGCGCCTATTACAAGCAGGATGCCGGCAAGATGATGCTCGGCGCCTTCGAGCCCAAGGCGAAGCCCTGGGGCATGGACGGGATCCGGCCCGATTTCGAGTTCGACACCCTGCCCGAGGACTGGGATCATTTCATGCCCATCCTCGAAAAGGCGATGAACCGGTTGCCGCTGTTCCAGACGGCCGGCATCCACACCTTCTTCAACGGACCCGAAAGCTTCACCCCCGACGACCGCTACTACCTTGGAGAAGCACCCGAGGTGAAAGGCTACTGGATCGCCGCCGGCTACAACTCGATCGGCATCGTCTCGTCCGGCGGGGCGGGGCAGGCGCTGGCCGAATGGATCACCCATGGCGAGCCGCCCTTCGACCTGTGGGAAGTTGACATCCGCCGCGCCCAGCCTTTCCAGCGCAACCGCCGCTACCTGAAGGAGCGGGTGACCGAGACGCTCGGCCTCCTGTACGCCGACCACTTCCCCTACCGTCAGGTCGTGACCGCCCGCGGCGTCCGCCGTTCGCCCATCCACGAGCATCTGAAGGCGCGCGGCGCGGTCTTTGGCGAGGTCGCGGGCTGGGAGCGGGCGAACTGGTTCGCGAACCCGGGGCAGGAGCGGGAGTATCGCTACAGCTGGAAGCGGCAGAACTGGTTCGAGAACCAGAAGGCCGAGCATCTGGCGGTCCGCAATGGCGTGGGCCTGTTCGACATGACCTCCTTCGGGAAGATCCGGGTCGAGGGACGGGAGGCAGCCAAGTTCCTCAACCGCGTCTGCTCGGCCGAGGTCGATGTCGAGCCCGGCCGCATCGTCTACACGATGTTCCTGAACGAGCGCGGCGGGATCGAGGCCGACCTGACGGTGACGCGCCTCAGCGAGACCGCCTATCTGCTCGTCGTGCCCGGCGCGACCTTCCAGCGCAACCTCGACTGGCTGCGGAGGACGGTTGGTGACGACTTCGCCGTCATCACCGACGTCACGGCGGCGGAATCGGTGCTCTGCGTCATGGGTCCGAAGGCGCGCGACCTGATGGCGCGCGTCTCGCCAAACGACTTCAGCAACGAGGCGCATCCCTTTGGCACGGCGCGGGAAATCGAAATCGGCATGGGCCTCGCCCGCGCGCACCGCGTGACCTATGTGGGCGAGCTCGGCTGGGAGCTTTATGTCTCGGCCGACCAGACCGCCCATGTCTTCGAGACGCTGGACGAGGCCGGGGCGGAGCTGGGGCTGAAGCTTTGCGGACTCCATACGCTGGACAGCTGCCGTATCGAGAAGGCCTATCGCCACTGGGGCCATGACATCACCGACGAGGACCATGTTCTCGAGGCGGGCCTCGGCTTCTCGGTCAGGACGAAAAAGGACGGCTTCATCGGCCGCGACGCGGTACTGCGGAAGAAGGACGCGGGCCTTGCCCGCCGGATGGTACAGTTCCGGCTGGAGGATCCCGAGCCGCTTCTGTTCCACAACGAGGCAGTGGTGCGGGATGGCGAGATTGTCGGTCCGGTGACCAGCGGGAACTACGGCCATTTCCTCGGCGGCGCCATCGGCATGGGCTATGTGCCCTGCAAGGGCGAGAGCGAGGAGCAGGTGCTGGCTTCGACCTACGAAATCGAGGTGGCGGGCGTGCGGCACAGGGCCATCGCGTCGCTTGCACCGATGTACGATCCGAAATCCGAACGGGTGCGCCTGTGACCTCTAGAGGAGCGGGGGTTTTCCACCCCCGCGCCCCCGGAGGATATTTGGGAACAGAAGAAGGACAGGTTTAGGGCATGAGACTGGCGGAGCGGCACGAAGCCTTTGCGGCGCTGCATCAGCGCGGCTGTTTCGTCATCCCCAACCCCTGGGATGCCGGATCGGCGCGGATGATGGCGGCGCTCGGGGCGAAGGCTCTGGCGACGTCCTCGGCGGCCCATGCCTTTACCCTCGGTCGGGCGGATATGGGCGGGGTCAGCCGCGACGAGGCGCTGGCCCATGCCGCCGATCTGCTGGCGGCTACCGATCTGCCGGTTTCGGGCGATTTCGAGAACGGTTTTGGCGACACGCCGGCGGATGTGGCCGAGACGGTGCGGCTGGCGGGCGAGGTGGGGCTGTCGGGATGCTCTGTCGAGGATACGGTGATGGTCGGCGGAACCCCGGCCTACGAGTTCGACCTCGCGGTGGAGCGTATCCGGGCCGGGGCGGCGGCGGCACGAGCACTCGGGCGGCCCTTCGTCTTCTGCGCCCGGGCCGACGGGGTGATGAACGGCGCCTATGACCTGGCCGAAGGGATCCGGCGGCTGAAGGCCTTCGAGGCGGCGGGTGCGGACCTGCTCTATCTGCCGGTGCCGCCGGGCAAGGCGGAATTGGCACAAGTGCTGGCGGCGGTGTCGAAGCCGGTCAATGCGCTCGCCGCGGGGCCGATCAAGGCGATGACGGTTGCGGAACTGGCCGCCATGGGCGTTCGGCGGATTTCGACGGGCAGCCAGATTGCCCGGCTGACCCATGCGGCGATCCGCGATGCAGTGACGGCGATGCTGGACGAGGGGTCTTTCGCGCCCCTTTCGGGTGTGGCGTCGGGTGACGATATCGATGCGCTTCTTCGCAGGGGCGCGGCAACGGACTGACAGCGGGGGCGGACCCCCGGGAGGGATGACATGACCGAGATTGGCGAGATTTGCGAACCGGCCCGCGCGCGGCGGTCGGGCGGACGCGCGGCGCGGGTGGCGGTGCGGGCGGCGCCCCTCGCTGAAAACCTGCGGCCGGTGCGCCCCGGCTTGCCGGGTGGCCAGTACAAGCCGCTGACTGAGGCGGGGGTGGAGCAGTTCCACCAGTCGGCTCTCGAGGCTCTGGAGGTCATCGGTCTCGCCAACGCGCCGAAGTCGGGGGTCGAGATCCTGACCGGCGCAGGCGCGATCCTGGGCGATGACGGGCGCATCCGCTTCCCGCGCGCGCTGGTCGAGGACATGCTGGCGGTGGCTGCGCGCGGCATCACCCTCCATGCCCGCGATCCGAAATTCGACCTGCACCTGCAGGGCACCAACGTCCATTACGGCACGGCGGGCGCGGCGGTGCATATCGTCGATCCGGTGACGCTCGATTACCGCGAGTCCACCGCGCAGGACCTCTACGACGCGGCGCGGCTGGTCGAGAACCTCGACAACATCCATTTCTACCAGCGCACGATGGTCTGCCGCGACGTGGTGGACAACAAGGAGATGGACCTCAACACGCTTTACGGCTGCCTGTCGGGCACGCGCAAGCATGTGGGGACCTCGTTCAGCGATCCGTCCCATGTCGCCGACTGCTTCGACATGATCTACACGGTCGCGGGCGGCGAGGAGAAATGGCTGGAGCGGCCGTTTGTCAGCAATTCCAACTGCTTCGTCGTGCCGCCGATGAAATTCGCCGAGGAAAGCTGCATCACGATGGAGGATTGCATCCGTCGGGGCATGCCGATGCTCTTGCTGTCGGCGGGGCAGGCCGGGGCGACCGCGCCCGCGCCGATTGCGCTCGCCATCGTGCAGGCCGTGGCGGAGTGCCTGGCGGGCGTCGTCTATGTCAATGCAATCAAGAAGGGGGCCCCGGCGATTTTCGGGACCTGGCCCTTCGTGAGCGACCTGCGCACCGGGGCGATGTCGGGAGGCAGTGCCGAGCAGGCGCTGCTCACGGCGGGCTGCGCGCAGATGCACCGCTTCTACGACCTGCCGGGCGGCGCGGCTTCGGGCATCTCGGACTCGAAGCTGCCGGACATGCAGGCAGGCTGGGAACAGGGGATCACCAACTCTCTCGCCGGCCTCGCGGGGCTCAACATGTGTTACGAGGCGGTGGGCATGCATGCCTCGCTTCTGGGCTTCTGCCTGGAAAGCCTGGTGCTGGGCGACGACCTGCTGGGCCAGGCGATGCGGCTGGTGCGCGGCATCGACGTGACGCCGGATTCGACCTCGATCGAGGCGATGAAGGAGGTCTGCTTGGGTGGCCCAGGCCACTACCTTGGGTCGGAGCAGACGCTTGGTCTCATGCAGACGGAATACATCTATCCTGCCGTCGGCAACCGCATGAGTCCGAAGGAATGGAACGAGGCGGGAAAACCGCTGCTTCTGGATGCGGCTATTGCCCGCAAGAATGAAATTCTGGCAAAAGCGGGGTCGGTGATCGATCCCCAGATCGACGCGGCCATCCGCGCGAAATACAACATCTACTTCCGGTGAGAGCCATGACCTCGAAAAACCTGCAGAAATTCTACATCAACGGCGAATGGGTCGAGCCCATTTCGAAGCAGCGCCTGGGCGTCGAAAACCCGGCGACCGAAGAAATCGTGGGCGAGATCGCGCTCGGCTCGACCGCCGATGCCGACAAGGCCATCCTTGCCGCCCGTGCGGCCTTCGATGCCTGGACGGTGGTTCCGGTCAAGGACCGGATCGCGGTCGTGAAGCGCATCCTCGAGGTCTACAATTCCCGCGCTGAAGAGTTCGCCGTGGCCATGTCGACCGAGATGGGCGCGCCGATCACCTGGGCGCGCGAGGCGCAGTTCTGGGCGGGGCAGGTGCATATCGAAAGCACCATCAAGGCCGCCGAAGAGTTCGAATGGGAATACATGCGCGGCACCACGCGCATCGTCCATGAAGGGATCGGGGTCTGCGCACTGATCACGCCGTGGAACTGGCCGATGAACCAGATCGCCTGCAAGGTCGCCCCGGCATTGGTCGCGGGCTGCACCATGGTGCTGAAGCCGTCGGAAATCGCCCCGCTGTCGGGTATCCTCTTCGCCGAGGTCTGCCACGAGGCGGGCGTGCCGAAGGGCGTGTTCAACCTGGTGAACGGCACGGGTCCGGAAGTGGGCGCCCATATCAGCGCCCATCCGCAGGTCGATATGGTCTCCTTCACCGGCTCGACCCGTGCGGGCACGGCGGTGGCGGCCGCTGCCGCGCCGACGGTCAAGCGCGTGGCGCAGGAACTGGGCGGCAAGTCGGCCAACATCATCCTGCCGACCGCCGATCTCGCTTCGGCGGTGAAGAGCGGTGTCGAAGGCTGCTTCGGCAATACGGGGCAAAGCTGCGACGCGCCGACCCGCATGTTCGTGCCGCGCGCCAAGCATGACGAGGCGCTGGTCCATGCCAAGGCCGCAGCCGAGGCGGTCGTTGTCGGCGATCCGCGCGACGAAGGCACCACGATGGGGCCGCTGGTCTCGAAACTGCAGTTCGACAAGGTGCAGCGGCTGATCCAGGCCGGCATCGACGAGGGTGCGACACTCGTCACCGGCGGCATCGGCCGCCCGGTGGGCGTGAACCGCGGCTGGTTCGTGCGGCCGACGATCTTCGGAAATGTCACCAACGGCATGACCATTTCGAAGGAAGAGATCTTTGGCCCGGTCCTGTCGATCCTGCCCTATGACTCGATCGACGAGGCAGTGGAGATGGCGAATGACACCGTCTATGGTCTGGCCGCCTATATCGCCGGTCCGGTCGAGGATGCCCAGCCCGTCGCGCGCCGCCTGCGGGCCGGGACGGTGAACCTCAACTACCCGGCCTGGGACACCTTCGCGCCCTTCGGCGGCTACAAGCAGTCGGGCAACGGCCGCGAATATGCCGACTGGGGCATCCACGACTTCTGCGAGGTCAAGGGCATCGTCGGCTGGGGCGCCTGAGCCATACGATCAACAAGGGCGGCGGATTTCGCCGCCCTTTTCATGTCTGGGGGGTGACATGCACTACGGCTACATCGGTCTTGGCAATCTTGGCGCGGCCTGCGCGGGGTGTCTTCTGAAGGCCGGCTTCAAGGTTACGGTCTTTGACCTGAACCCTGCGCTGGTGGACCCACTCGTGGAAAAAGGCGCGGTTCTGGCGAAAAGTGCCGAGGATCTGGCCGGATCGGTCGATCATGTCATCACCTGCCTGCCGTCGCCTGCGGTGTCGGAGCGTGTGCTGCGCCAGATCCTGCCGCACATGAAGAAGGGCGCAAGCTGGATCGAGATGTCCACCCTTGGCCGCGACGACGTGCTGGCGCTCGCCAAGGTCGCGAACGAAGCGGGGGTCAGGATGCTGGAACTCCCGGTCACGGGCGGGGTCCATCTGGCCTATCGCGGCGAAATCACCATGCTGCCGGGCGGCGACAAGGACCTTGTCGACCTGCACTGGAAGGCCTTCGAGGCCATGGGCAACCGCATCTTCCACATGGGACCCCTGGGATCGTCCTCTATCATCAAGGTCATCACCAACATGCTGGCCTTCATTCATCTCAAGGCCTGCGGCGAGGCCTTGATGCTGGCAAAACGCGGCGGTCTAGACCTGGGTCAGGCCTGGCACGCGATTCAGGCCTCGTCCGGGAATTCCTTCGTCCATGAAACCGAAGGCGCCCTGATCCTGAACGGCTCCTACGACATCGCCTTCTCGATCGACCTTGCATTGAAGGACCTGGGCTTTGCGCTCGGGTTCGGCAAGGAATTCGGCGTGCCGCTCGACCTCGCGTCGGCGACTAACCAGACCTACATCGCTGCCAAGGCCGCCTATGGCGGGGAGGCGCAGTCGCCGATGATCGCGAAGCTTCTGGAAGACCTGCTGCACACCGATCTTCGCGCCCCTGGCTTTCCGGCCCGGCTCGAATAAGCGCAGCTGATCGCAGAACAGGCACAACCCGGGGATGGGCTACATTCCCCGGGTTGCGCTTTACTCATCACTTTCCCCGGCGGTCGGCGTCGCCTGTCGGGAAGCGGCACTCACTAACAAGGACAGGTTGGCGGATTCGCCCGGGACCTTCTGTAATCTGGATCACACTTCGACAACGAAACCGGACGTCTCTCGATCACTTCTGCGCAGCTTCCGTGGCAGGACGGGATTCGGCCCGCCAGATCAACACCATGGCGGCGATCACGGCCAGGCAGCCCGCGAGCTCCATCGGTCGCAGGAATTCGCCAAGCAACGTGGCGGCCAATGCGGCGGCGATTGCCGGTTCGATCATGCTGGCGACCAGGCCGCTGGTCGACGAGCGGCAGAGCCGGATCCCGATAGCGAAGGCCAGATAGGCACCCCCGGTGGCGAAGAGGCCGAGGTAGAGCAGGATAGCCATGTCCGTCTCATCCAGTATCGCGACCTGCGACAGGGCCAGGTCGCCCTGGATCAGCGCGTGGGCGGCGAGCAGGGCAGCGCAGATCGCCAATCCCAACCCGGTTGCGAATAGGGGCGGAGCCGCTTCCGCCAGACGGCGCGCCGATGCGGCAACCGCGGCAAAGGCGAGGGACGCGGTCAACATCAGGGCCCAGCCTTCGGCCTTGACCGGGCGGAGAAGATCCGGCCCGGAGGCCGGCAGCAGGATCGCGGCGACACCGCCCGCTGCTACCAGAAGCGCGGTCGTGACCATGGTGCAGGGCAGGCGACGGGCCATGACCGCATCGACGACGGCAAGGATGATAGGGGGGAGGCAGACCGTGACCGTCACGGTGATCGTCACTCCGACTTCGCGAAAGGCGCGGAACAGGCAGATCTGGAAGATCGCGGCGCCGATCCCGAATACGAGGAGCGGCCGAAGCGACAGCCGCAGGCCGCGCGGCACTGCGTCAGTTACGAAAGCCGCCGCGAGCAGCACCCCGGCCCCGATCAGCGTTCGCATGAAACCAAGTGCATCCGCGCCGAGACCCCGGTTGGTCATCATGCCGACCGCGACGCCCACTGTCGCCCACAGCGTTGCCGCAAGCATGACCAGCAGCAACCCGGCGAAGGGCACCAAGCCCGCGAGCTGCGAGGCTCTCAGTATCGGGGATGCTGTGCGGATGACGAGCGGCATCGGTGTTACTCCTCGCAGTAGGGGCCTGCCGGTCTCCGTGGGGGAAGATGGCGTCGCCGTGCTGAGAGGGAACATGCGGCCTTCGGGCCGCGCGGTCTGTGAAGCCGGTTACAATGGCATCATGCGTCACCGCCGCGCCGAAGCGCAGCAGGCAAGGCGAACACCGAGGCTGCCTCTGGACTCAGAGCAGCTCGACCAGCCGCGCTGCCTCGTCATGGGTCGGCGTGAGCCGTGCGCGGTCCTCGCCGGGGAAGAAGCGGGCGCGGGTGGCGGTCGGCATCGGCTTCGGCGTGACGATCTCGACCCGCGGGCCGGTCCGGGTCGTCTCGGCCTGCCAGCTGCGGGCCAGCGCGATCTGCGCGGCCTTGGTCGCGCCATAGGCGCCAAAGAACTTCTCGCCCGCGCGCGGATCGTCGAAGAACAGCGCCGTCCCGCTTTCCGAAGCACGCAGCAGCGGCTCGACCATCGGGATCAGGATGCCGGTCGCGCGGATATTGGTGGCGATCGACTTGTCGAGATCCTTGGCGTCGACATGCCCCGCCGGGGCGAGGGGGGCGGCGTGAATGGCCGCGTGGACCCAGAGATCGACCTTGCCCCACCGTTCGTAGATCGACAGGCAGAGATGGCGCATCGCATCGTCATTGGTGATGTCCATCGGCGCTAGCGTCGCCTCGCCGCCGCCCGGCTGTTGTCGCGCCTTGATGCGGTCGTCCAGTTCCTCGAGCCCGCCGACGGTTCGCGCCACAGCCACGACATGCCAGCCGCGCGCGGTCAGCACCTCGGCCATGGCGCCGCCAAGGCCGCGCGAGGCGCCGGTGATGAGGGCGATGTTCTGGCTCATGCTGTCGGACTCCCGTTCTTTGCTCGCGGGATAGGGGGGCGGGGCCGGAATGGCAAGCGCTGCTCAGCGCTTGCGGCCATTGCCCGCAGCCAGTTCCGCCTGCCGGGTCCGCACGATCCGTTCCAGAAGCGCGTCGGGGATCGGTTGATCCGGGGTGAAAAGGACGCCGCTCTTCGACGTCCTGAAGCCCTTGCAAGCGGCGGCCAGGGCGGGAATGACGCTGCCCGAATGCGGATAGAGACCAAGATGGAGGGTGAAGGCCGCATAGCCGGCGACCATCTTGCCCTTCGGCCCCGGTTCGCGGAATCCCGGCATGGCATAAGACAAGCATTCGACATGATCGGGCAGCAAGCCAGCAAGCCGTTTGCGCAGGTCAGACAGGGCGTCCCGCTGATCGGGCGGCAGGGCGGCGATATAGGCGTCTACCTCGGCCGCGCCGGTCACTCGGCCGCCTTCATCTGGAAGCCTTCCTCGATCTTGTCCGAGGGGGCGACCGGATACTGGCCGCTGAAGCAGGCGTCGCAATACTGGGGTGCATCCGGGTTGCGGCCTGCCGCTTCACCCGCCGCGCGGTAGAGCCCGTCGAGCGAGATGAACTTGAGGCTGTCGACCCCGATCCAGTCGCGCATCTCGTCTTCCGACATGTTCGCGGCCAGCAGTTTCGACCGCTCCGGCGTATCGACACCGTAGAAGCAGGGCCAGGCGGTCGGCGGCGAGGCGATGCGGAAATGCACCTCGGCCGCACCGGCATCGAGGATCATGTCCTTGATCTTGCGGCTGGTGGTGCCGCGCACCACCGAGTCATCGACCAGGATCACCCGCTTGCCCTTGATGAGCGCGCGGTTGACGTTCAGCTTCAGCCGCACGCCCATGTTGCGGATCTGTTCGGTCGGCTCGATGAAGGTGCGGCCCATGTACTGGTTGCGGATGATCCCCATCGCATAGGGGATGCCGCTTTCCTGGCTGTAGCCGATCGCCGCCGGGGTGCCAGAGTCCGGCACCGGGCAGACGAGATCGGCCTCGACCGGCGCCTCGCGCGCCAGTTCCACGCCGATCTGGCGGCGGGTTTCATAGACCGAGCGGCCGCCAAGGATCGAGTCGGGACGCGAGAAATAGACATGCTCGAAGATGCAGAAGCGCGAGGATTTGCGCTCGAACGGGTAGGAGCTTTCGACCTTGCCGCCCTCGATCACCACCATTTCGCCGGGATTGATCTCGCGGATGAACTCCGCTCCGATGATGTCGAGGCCACAGGTTTCCGAGGAAAGCACCCAGGCGTCATCGCCAATGCGGCCCAGAACCAGCGGACGCACGCCAAGCGCGTCGCGCACGCCGATCAGCTTCGTGCGGGTCATGGCGACGACGCTGAACGCGCCTTCGACGCGGCGGAGCGCATCCTTGATCCGTTCCGAGATGTTCTTCTGGATCGACCGCGCCATCAGGTGGATGATGCATTCGCTGTCCGACGAGGACTGGAAGATCGAGCCGCGCTCGATCAGTTCGCGGCGCAGCGCAGACGCATTGGTCAGGTTTCCATTGTGCGCGATTGCCGCGCCACCCATCGAAAACTCGCCGAAGAACGGCTGCACGTCGCGGATCGCTGTCGCACCCTTCGATCCGGCGGTGGAATAGCGGACATGGCCGATGGCGAGGCTGCCCGGCAGGCCGTCCATCACCGAGGCATTTGTGAAGTTGTCACGGACATAGCCAAAGCGGCGGGCCGAGTTGAAGCCATGCTCGGGGTGATAGGAGACGATGCCGCCCGCCTCCTGTCCGCGATGCTGCAGCGCGTGCATGCCGAGGACGACGAAGTTGGCGGCGTCCGCTACGCCGATTACGCCGAAGACTCCGCACTCCTCCTTCAGCTTGTCGTCATCGAACGGGTGGGCGAGGAAGGGCTGCATCGGCGGGGTCTCCGAATCCGGTGGCTGCGGACGCCCCTCATGTAGTGCGTCCGCAGCGAATAGTCACGGGGGGTTGTCGCGATGGCGGGCTCAGCCGCCCGACGAAGTCGTCCCGCTCGCCGCCGGTGCCTGTTCCGCAGGCGCTGCTCCGGTTCCATCTGCGGGAGCAGGCGCAACCGGGGCGGCAGCCGGGCCGCAGGTCGAGACCAGTTTTTCGTATTGCGTCACGATCCAGCCCGGCGCGTCCTGCGGAATCGACTGGTTGATGCCGTCCTGGAACGAGGCAAAGATCTTGGCCGAGCGGGAGTTGTCCACCATCGGCACGGTATCGGCAGCCACGGCGCGGTCATAGACCACGAAGGCAACCGCCACCAAGACGATGCCGCGCAGCGCGCCGAACAGGAAGCCAAGGCCCTGGTCGATCCCGCCGAGGACCGAACGCTGGACGGCGGACGAGAAAAACGGCGTGAACAGCGAAATCACGATCAGGCACAGGGCGAAAACGCCGGCAAAGGCCGCGATCACCGACAATTCGCAGCTGTCGGCAAGGAATTTTCCGACCACCGGCAGTTCCTTGACCAGCGGTTCGACCTGTGGGGCGAACATGTAAGCGAGCACAGCCGCGCCGATCCAGCCGACGATCGCCAGTCCTTCGCGCACGATGCCGCGTGAATAGGCGAGGATCGCCGACAGCACGATGACGGCCGCAACGACGCCGTCGATGATGGTGAAGCCCTGCATTTCCCGCTCCTGCCAGGTCGAGAAACCGCCCGGCTGTCTGTCCCCAAGAAGGGAAGGCTCAGCCCGCCCCGAATATGTCGCCCCCGGAGGCGGGCCTAGCCCGCCCCGAAGATGTCGCCCACGAAGGCCGTCAGGTCGGGCATCTGGTGCACCCTCATCCCTTCGGCCGTCCCGATCTTCGACCGGGCCGGAAGCGTCGCCTGTGAAAAACCAAGTTTCGAAGCTTCTTTCAACCGGTTTTCGGTCTGGCCCACCGGGCGCAGCGCGCCCGACAGGCTGATTTCGCCGAAAAGCACCATGTCTGGCGGAATTGCCACATCCTCGCGTGCGGACAAGAGTGCACCTGCCACCGCGAGGTCCGCGGCGGGTTCCGAGATCTTCATGCCGCCGGCCACATTCAGGAAAACATCGAGGCCCGCAAAGGGAATTCCACAACGCGCCTCAAGCACGGCCAGGATGGTCGAGAGTCGCCCGCTGTCGAGCCCGACCACTGTCCGGCGCGGGGTGCCAAGGGTCGAGGGCGCAACCAGGGCCTGAATTTCGGTAAGGACCGGCCGCGTCCCCTCGATCCCGGCAAAGACCGCCGATCCCGGCACCGCCTGCCCGCGATCCGACAGGAACAGGGCCGAGGGATTCGCGACTTCCGACAGGCCGCCACCGGTCATCTCGAACACGCCGATCTCGTCGGCCGGGCCGAAGCGGTTCTTCACCGCGCGAAGGATGCGGAACTGGTGGCCGCGCTCCCCCTCGAAATAGAGGACGGTATCGACCATGTGCTCGACGACGCGCGGCCCGGCGATCTGGCCGTCCTTGGTGACGTGACCGACCAGGATCACCGCCACGCCGCGCTTCTTGGCAAAGGTCACCAGCTCATGCGCCGCCGCCCGCACCTGGGCAACCGAACCAGGCGCGCTTTCCACCGTGTCGAGCCACATCGTCTGGATCGAGTCGATGATCGCCAGCGCCGGACGTTCGGCATCGAGCGTGGTCAGGATGTCGCGCAGGTTGGTCTCAGCGCCAAGCGCCACAGGCGCGTCGGTCAATCCCAGCCGCTGCGCCCGCATCCGCACCTGGGCCGAGGCTTCCTCGCCTGACAAGTAAAGGCATTTCAGCCCCTGCCGCGCGATGCTTGCCGCCGCCTGCAGCAGCAGCGTCGACTTCCCGATCCCCGGATCGCCGCCGACCAGCACCGCCGAGGCCGGGACAAGCCCGCCTCCCAGAACCCGGTCCAGCTCGGCAATGCCGAAGGCGGCGCGGGGCGGCGGGGCTTCCTCGGTCGTCAGGTCGGTCAGCGCAACGCTGCGCCCTTTCGCGCCGAGCGCCTTCGGTCCGGCGGACAGCGGCGCTTCCTCGATGATGGTGTTCCAGGCGCCGCAGGCGTCGCAGCGGCCGGCCCATTTGCGATGGACGGCACCGCAGGCCGTGCAGGTGAAGGTCGGGGATGCCTTGCTCATGCGCTCTTACTGCCGCGTCCGCGCGGAAGGCGCAATGCGCGTCAGGGATAGGTGCGACGGCGCACACGCATCAGGAAGGCCATCGCCAGCGCCGCCCAGAGGCAGAGCCAGGACAGGACCAGCCCGACCGCGTGAAGGCGGCTCAGCCCGTCATCCAGCCCGTGAAGCTGCGGAGGCTGGAACAGGATCAGCGCCGTGTTGAAGACCAGGACAGCGGCACAGCCAGCCATCGCAACCCGCAACATCAGCCGCCGGTCGTCAGACGCCGAGGCAAGGCGACGGATGGACATGATCAAAGCCACTGCCGGTGGCATGCACAGGGCCAGGATCGAAATGGCGATCAGAAGGACAAGCGCGATGGCAGCAGTCATGTCGGTCCCCATTCAACAATGGCCGGATCACGGCGGCTTTGGAAAGGATGCCTGAACGGTAGGGAAAAACCAGCCACTTGCCAAGACGCCGCAGTGCAGCATCGCGGAATCGTGCTCAGCGAACGGCTTCTATCGGCCCGTCGGCGCGGCCATGGATGAATTGTTGGACAAATGGATCGGGTGTTGCATCCATTTCGCCCACCGGACCGGTCCACTGGATGACGCCGTCATGCAGCATGGCCACCCGGTCGGCAATCGCGCGCACCGAGCTCATGTCATGGGTGATGGTCATCGCAGTCGCGCCCATCTCGGTCACGATCTCGCGGATCAGGTCGTTGATGACCCCGGCCATGATCGGGTCGAGGCCGGTCGTCGGCTCGTCGAAGAAGATGATCTCGGGCTCGGCAGCAATGGCGCGGGCAAGGCCCACGCGTTTCTGCATGCCGCCCGAAAGCTCCGCCGGGTAAAGGTCTGCCGTCTCGGGCTTCAGCCCGACACGGCGCAGCTTCTCGATGGCGATGGCGCGCGCCTCTGCCTTCGGCTTCTTCAGCGCGCCATGGCGCAGGCGGAAGGCGACATTCTCCCAGACCTTGAGCGAGTCAAAGAGGGCGCCGCCCTGAAACAGCATCCCGAACCGCGCAAGGAAAGCCTCGCGGTCGGCCTTGTTCACATCCTGACCATCAAGAAGGATCTGTCCGGAATCGGGCGTCACCAGGCCAAGGATGCATTTCAGCAGCACCGACTTGCCGGTCCCGGACCCCCCGATGATGACCATGCTCTGGTTGCTCGGGATGGTCAGGTTCACCCCGCGCAGCACGCGGTTCCGGCCGAAGCTTTTGTGGAGGTCGCGAAGGTCGATCATGTGGTGAAGAACAGTTCGGTCAGCAGGTAGTTCGCCGCGAAGATCAGGACCGAAGCGGAAACCACCGCCCATTTGGTCGCCTGGCCCACGCCTTGCGCGCCCCGGCCCGAATGCAATCCGTGATAGCAGCCCATCAGCGCCACGATGAAGCCAAAGGCCGCCCCCTTGAAAAGGCCAGATGTCACGTCCCAGGCCTCGAGGAAATCGGCGGTGTTCTGCAGGTAGGTCGCCGAGTTGAAGCCAAGCCGCTGCACTCCGACCGCCCAGCCGCCGAGGATGCCGATGGAATCGCCCGCCGCCACCAGAACCGGCACGGTCAGGAGTGCGGCCAGCACGCGTGGCACCGCCAGATAGCGCAAGGGATCGGTCGACAGGGTGACCAGCGCATCGACCTGCTCGGTCACCTTCATCGTGCCGATCTCGGCCGCAATCGACGAGGCGACACGCGCTGCCACCATCAGCCCGCCGAGGACCGGGCCAAGCTCGCGGGCCATGCCGATCGCGACGATCGAGGGGACGACGGATTCCGCGTTGAACCGCGAGCCGCCGGCATAGATCTGCAGCGCCAGTGCCCCGCCGGTGAAGAGCGCGGTCAGGCCGACGACCGGCAGGCTGAACCAGCCGATCTGCATCACCGCGATCAGGAATTCGCGCGGATAGAACGGCGGGCGGAAGAAGCGGCTGACCACGGCAAGCGCAAACAGCGAGATCCGCCCGATCAGGGCGAGGCCGGCGAAGCAGGCGCGACCGAGCCGCGCAAGAAGCGCTACCGGGCTCACGCGCGGCTTCCGCTGTAGCGGCGGACGTAGCGCTGCGACAGGGCCGTCAGCATCTCGTAGCCGATCGTCCCGGCGCTGCTCGCAAGATCGTCGATGGTCTGGTTCGGCCCGAGGATGTCGAGTGTCTGTGGGATCTCGTCGAGATGGGAGATATCGACGGTGATGAAATCCATCGACACGCGCCCGACCAGCGGGCAGGGCGTGTCGCCGTGCCAGAGGACGGCCGCGTTGGACAGGGCCCGGGGCAGCCCGTCGGCATAGCCGCCGACCACCGTGGCCGTGCGTGCCGGCGCCTCGGCGGTCCAGGTTGCGCTGTACCCGACCGTCTCGCCTGGCTCCAGCTCATGGATCTGCACGACCGGCAGGGACAGCGTCACCACCCGCGCGGCGCCGTCGAAAGGCTGGCCGCCGTACAGGCCGACGCCCGGGCGGGTCAGGTCGAAATGATAGTCGGGTCCAAGCAGGATGCCCCCCGTCGCCGACAGCGACCGTGGCACGCCGGTGCCGTCGGTCAGGTCATGGAAGGCGGCAAGTTGCGCGGCGTTCATCGGATGGCCGTCCTCGTCCGAACAGGCGAGGTGGCTCATGAGGAGTTCGGGTCCGGCCTCGAGCAGGAAGGGCGCGGTGGCCTGCCATTCGGCGGCCTTCATGCCCAGCCGGTTCATGCCAGTGTCGATCTGCATACCGAAGGGATGGCCGGGCAGTGCCTCGAGATGGCGGGTAACCTGATCGATCGAGTTCAGCATCGGCGTCAGGTCGAGATCGCCGATCATCTCGGTATCGCCGGCGACATGGCCCGACAGCACACAGATCTGCGGTCCGGGGCCAAGCGCCTGGCGTACGGCGGCGCCTTCTTCGGCGATGGCGACGAAGAACCGCCGCGCCCCGGCCTGGGCTAACGCCCGGGCGATGCGGGCCGCCCCGAGGCCGTAGGCGTCGGCCTTGACCACCGCGGCTGTCTGCGTCTCGGGCCCGGACAGGCGATCGAGCGCCCGCCAGTTGGCGGCGATTGCGTCAAGGTCGATGGTGAGGGTCGCGCTGGCCATGGCCGGTGTTTTGACCGTGGGGCAGGGGAGGTCAAGCGGAAATGGCTGAAGGGCGGGCCATCCTCGGGGGCATCGAGCCCCCTCGGCCGGCGCTGCCGCGGAAAAGAGCACGGCATTCGGGCGCGTGGAGAGGGCAGGAGCGCTCCACGGGGGGCGTTTGGGCAAAGAAGAAGCGGACGGTCAGAACCCGTCGGGGCCGGCCTGCCAGGGTTTCGCGAGGTTGCCAAAGCGGGTGAAGCGGCCTTCGAAGGCCAGTTCCACAGTGCCGATCGGGCCGTGGCGCTGCTTGCCGATGATGACCTCGGCCTTGCCATGAACCTGCTCCATGATCTGCTGCCACTTGGCCATGGCTTCCAGGTCGTGATCGCCCGGCTTTTCCCGCTCGCGGTAGTATTCCTCGCGGAAGACGAACATGACCACGTCGGCGTCTTGCTCGATCGAGCCGGATTCGCGCAGGTCGCTGAGCTGCGGGCGCTTGTCGTCGCGGCTTTCCACGGCCCGCGACAACTGGCTGAGCGCGATGACAGGGATGTTCAGTTCCTTGGCGATGGCTTTGAGGCCTTGCGTGATCTCCGAAACCTCTTGAACTCGGTTCTCCTTGGACGAACCCTTCAGCAGTTGCAGGTAGTCGATGATGAGCAGGTCCAGGCCATGCGTCCGCTTGAGCCGCCGCGCGCGGGCGGCGACCTGGCTGATTGGCAGGGCGGGCGTGTCGTCGATGTAGAGCGGGCAGGATTCGAGCGCCTTGGCCGCCTCGACGAAGCGGCGGAACTCGGCCTCGGTCATGTCGCCGCGGCGGATCTGTTCGGACGGCACCTCGGCCGCTTCTGACAGGATCCGGGCGGCCAACTGTTCGGCCGACATCTCGAGCGAGAAGAAACCGACGACGCCACCTTCGACCGCGCCTTCGCCGCCATCGGGCAGGCGGCCGCGGCGATAGGCCTTGGCGATGTTGAAGGCGACGTTGGTGGCGAGCGAGGTTTTCCCCATCGAGGGCCGGCCAGCAAGGATGAGGAGGTCCGAGGGGTGCAACCCGCCGAGCTTCTTGTCGAGGTCGATCAGCCCGGTAGAGATGCCAGCAAGGCCGCCGTCGCGCTGGTAGGCGGCGTTTGCCACATTAACAGCGTCTGTTACCGCCTTGAGAAAGCTTTGGAAACCGCGCTCGGCGACGCCCTGTTCGCCGAGCTTGTAAAGCCGCTGTTCGGCTTCGATGATCTGGTCGCGCGGTTCCGAGGCGACTTCGACCTTTGCGGCCTTTGATGAGATGTCGCGGCCGAGCGCGATGAGTTCGCGGCGCACGGCGAGGTCATAGATCATCTGGGCATAATCGCGCGCGGCATAGGCCGAGATCGCCGCCCCGGCGAGGCGCGCGAGATAGGCGGGGCCGCCCAGTTCCTTCAGGCCCGGGTCGTCCTCGAGAAAAGCCTTGAGCGTGACCGGCGAGGCCAACGCGTTCTTCTGGATGCGGGCTGCCGCGATCTCGAAGATGCGGGCATGGACGGGGTCGAAGAAATGCTCGGCGCGAACCAGCGAGGCGATCCGGTCATAGACCTCGTTCGCCGTCAGGATCACGCCGAGCAGTTGCTGCTCGGCCTCGATATTGTGCGGCAGCGCATCTTCCCCGGTGGCCGCAACAGACGGCACCACGGAACGCAGCGTCGCAATTTCGGTCATCTTGCCCCCCGGCCGTTCGCCTGTTCTTCGCATTTCTGCGTCTGAGCCCCGCCATCTGCCTGGCGCTGGTCGCGGCGGGTTCCGGTCTGATGCCCGTTCCGCGCGCCGCAGGCAATGCCTGATAACTCGGTGCGGAACCCGGTGGAGAACCCTGTGGACCGTCCGAGATATCCGGCCAGTCTAGCGTAGATAGCGGTCTTGTTCCACAACATCTGGAGCAATCGACAAGGCAGTTGCCTGAAACGTCCGATGTGAACGGTGAGTCAGGTATGAGTCGTCCACAGTTTGCAGAAGCGGCATGGGCGGGTTTCAGCCGGAGCAGGGCTGGCTCTATACTTTTGCACCTTAGCCCTTGCTGCGGGCCGCCTGCCAGGCGCGCGGGTCGTTCAGGAAAGCCTCGACCTCGGTCAGCGTCACCGCGTCGAACGCACCGCTCGCCTTCGCTTCGGCCAGCACATCCCACCAGGTGCAGAGCGAGTGGAGCGCCACGCCGTGTTCGGCCAGTTTCGGCAC
Organism: Rhodobacter sp.; assembly: GCA_041905595.1. GTDB lineage: Bacteria > Pseudomonadota > Alphaproteobacteria > Rhodobacterales > Rhodobacteraceae > Aliitabrizicola. The sequence goes on along the minus strand of JAYRKT010000029.1, from coordinate 19,370 downwards.
CGTCTCGGGGAAGATGCCGTAGTAGAAGATCACCGCCGTGTGGCCGCAGGTCGCGCCCGTCTCGCGGATCGCGTCGACGAAGGACAGTTTCGATCCGCCATCGGTCGTCAGGTCCTCGATCAGCAGCACCCGGTCGCCCTCGGCCATCACGCCCTCGATCCGGGCGTTGCGGCCGTAGCCCTTGGGCTTCTTGCGGACATAGGTCATCGGCAGGGCCAGACGCTCGGCCACTAGAGCGGCGAAGGGGATTCCCGCCGTTTCGCCACCCGCGACGTTGTCGAAGGCCTCGAAGCCGGCCTCGCGCATCACCGTCACCGCAAGAAAATCCATCAGCGTCGAGCGGATGCGCGGGAAGCTGATGAGTTTGCGACAGTCGATATAGGTTGGCGAGGGCAGGCCGGATGCCAATGTGAACGGCGTTTCGGCGTTGAAATGGACGGCCTTGATTTCCAGGAGCATCCGCGCGGTCAGGCGGGCGATTTCCTCTTTCGGGGGGAAGCTCGACGGGATCATGCGCAGTCCTTTCGCTGTCAGGTCTCGACGTGCCAATGCACGGGAAAGCCGGGGTCGAAAACGGTCACCGGGCCTGCGCCGGTCAGGATCTTGGCGGGCCATTCAGCCGGACCGGCCTTGGTCAGGGTGATCGTGTCCCCGTTCGGGGGCAGGCGGTAGAAGGCGGCGCCGTTCAGGCTCGTGTAGGCCTCGAGCCGGTCGAGCACGCCTTCCTCCTCGAAGACATGGGCCAGCAGCGCCATCGTGTTCGTGGCCGTAAAGCAGCCGGCGCAGCCGCAGGCATGTTCCTTCAGCGCGTCCACATGCGGGGCGGAATCGGTGCCGAGGAAAAAGCGGGCCTCGCCGCTGGTTGCCGCCGCACGCAGGGCCAGCCGGTGCTTTTCGCGCTTGGCGACCGGCAGGCAGTAGTAATGCGGCCGGATGCCGCCGGCGAGGATGTGGTTGCGGTTGATGATCAGGTGATGCGTCGTGATCGTCGCGCCAAGGTCGTCACCGCCCGACCGGGCATAAGCGACGCCTTCCTCGGTGGTGATATGTTCCATCACCACGCGCAGACCGGGGGTCGCCCGGCGGATCGGGTCGAGCACGCGATCGATGAAGACCGCCTCGCGGTCGAAGATGTCGACGGCTGGATCGACCACCTCGCCATGGACGCAGAGCGGCAGGCCGATCTCGGCCATTTTCTCCAGCACTGCCCGCACCTTGCTGAAATCGCGGACGCCCGAGCTCGAATTGGTCGTGGCCCCGGCCGGGTAGAGTTTCACCGCCTTGACCAGCCCGCTTGCATGGGCGGCGGCGACATCGGCGGGATCGGTGCCCTCGGTCAGGTACAGCGTCATCAGCGGCTCGAACCGCGCGCCCTTGGGCAGGGCGGCGAGGATGCGGTCGCGATAGGCGGCCGCGTCTTTCGACGTGACGACCGGCGGCACGAGGTTCGGCATGATGATCGCGCGGGCGAAGTGCCGCGCGGTTTCCGGCAGCACGCCCTGCAGCATCGCGCCATCGCGCAGATGCAGGTGGAAATCGTCGGGGCGGCGGATCGTCAGGCTCTGGGTCATGGCCTGCGGGGTAGCGCATCGACGGTCGGCTTTCCAGAGCGGATTCCGTCGCAAGGCCTGCGATCGGATTCTGAGATGCTCAAAAAATGGGCGAACCAGCCGCTCAATTGAGCGGTCGCAAAGCGGCAGGCGCCACTGGCCCCAGTTGCGCCCCGCTCGGCATGGTCCGCGATCCGGTCGCACCCTAGCGTGGCCCCTGGACTGGAGGATCGGATGCCCGAAGATGGCGGTCTTGCCCTTGTGGATGCACCGCGCTTGCAGCGCGCGGCCGGGCTTGCGCGGGTGGCGCTTGGACAGCGGGACGGTCAGGCGGTCCTTGCGGACCTGCACCAGTCGGGCTGCGCCAAGGTCTTTCTGCCGCGCGTCCACGGCCCTGTCCCCGAAGTGGTCTTCCTGAACACGGCGGGCGGGCTGACCGGTGGGGACCGGGTCGGCTTTTCCCTGGCCGTGGCCGACGGGACCAGGGCCGTCGCGACCACCCAGACCGCCGAGCGCGCCTATGCCTCTTCCGGAAACGTCGCGCGCCTTGGTGTCGATCTGACGGTTGGGGCGGGGGCGTCACTTGACTGGCTGCCGCAGGAGACGATCCTGTTTGACCGCGCGGCGCTGGACCGGCGGACGACGGTTACCCTTGCCGGCGAGGCTCGGCTGGTCTTGTGCGAGATGATCGGCCTGGGCCGGGCTGCCATGGGCGAGACGGTGCGCCGCCTTTGGCTCAATGACCGACGGGAGGTGCGGCGCGACGGCCGCCCAGTGCTGGTCGAGCCGCTGCGGCTGGCGGACCAGACCCTGACTGCGGGCGCGGCAGCTTTGGGTGCCGCACGCGCCTTTGCCACGGTGGCGCTGGTTGCGCGCGGGGCCGAAGACGCGGTCGCGCCTTTGCGCAGGCTTGCGCCCGAAGGGGTTGATTGGGCCGTATCGGGCTGGGACGGGAAATGTCTGGTCCGGGTGACGGGGCCGGACCTGCGTCCGGTCAAGCGGGCGGTGGCGATGATGCTGGAACGGCTGCGGGGCAGGGCACTGCCCCGGGTCTGGCAGATGTGAGGAAGAAGACGAGATGAATCTGACCCCCCGCGAGAAGGACAAGCTGCTGATCAGCCTTGCGGCGATGGTCGCCCGCAACCGGCTGGCCCGCGGAGTGAAGCTCAATCACCCCGAGGCGGTGGCGCTCATCACCGATTTCGTGGTGGAAGGCGCGCGCGATGGTCGGTCTGTGGCCGACCTGATGCAGGCGGGCGCGCATGTCATCACCCGCGAGCAATGCATGGAGGGGATCGCCGAGATGATCCACGACGTGCAGGTCGAGGCGACCTTTCCCGACGGCACGAAGCTCGTCACCGTCCATCACCCGATCCGATAGGAGCATTGCATGATCCCCGGAGAGATTTTCCCGGCTGAGGGCGAGATCGAGATCAATGCCGGCCAGCCCGTCACGACGATGCTGGTCGCCAATACCGGCGACCGGCCGGTGCAGGTCGGCAGCCATTACCACTTCGCCGAGGTGAACCCGCTTCTGGCCTTTGACCGGGCCGAGGCCGACGGCAAGCGCCTTGACCTGCCTGCCGGAACGGCGATGCGCTTCGAGCCGGGCCAGATGCGCGAGGTGCGGCTGGTGCCCTATCGCGGGGCGCGGCGGGTCTACGGGTTCAACCAAAAGGTCATGGGCGAGTTGTAGGTGGGCCAGCGATCAATCAAAGGAACAAGCCAATGGCCCGTCGTCACCGTTCACCCCAGCCAGCAGACTTTTTCTGGCCTGCCTTCCAGACCGGCATGATGCTGTTCGAAGCCCAGGCGGTGATCGCGCTTCGGCTCTGGGGCATGGCCGGAGGCTGGCCGATGGGGTGGCAAGAGCATGTGCGTATGGTAACCGAGAAGGCTGCCGCGGCCGGAGAATCCGGTGCGGCGATGATGCGCGCGGCAGGCAACGGGCCCGGAGCGGTGGCGCTGGCAGGGGTCAAGCCGGTCCGGCGTCGCACCCGTGCCAATGTGAAACGTCTGAGCCGGGCCGCGGTTCGGAGCTGACAGACCTTGCCGGGTCGCCCCGGCGACATGAAAGAGGAGGAAGACGGATGACCCCGGTTGATTTCTGGCGGAACTGGTGGAGCTCGTGGTTTGCGATGTGCCAGCACCAGTTCGCCTTCCAGGAAGAGATGATGGCCATGGCCTTCCCGACCGCCGCGGCGAACATGCCGAAGATGTCCTCGCTCTGTGGCGTGACGCCGACCTCCACGTTTGCCCCGGCCGCACCGCTCGGTCGCCGCGCCTCGGCCTGAGACCGCCTGATCCGGAGACACCCCATGCCAGCCTTTATCGCCCGCGCCACCTATGCCGACATGTATGGCCCGACGACGGGCGACCGGGTGCGGCTGGGGGATACCGACCTTGTCATCGAAGTCGAGAAAGACCTCACAACCTACGGGGAAGAGGTCAAATTCGGTGGCGGCAAGGTCATCCGCGACGGGATGGGCCAAAGCCAGATCCCCCGTTCGGGTGGCGCTGCCGACACCGTCATCACCAATGCGCTGATCCTTGATCATTCCGGCATTTACAAGGCCGATGTGGGCCTGCGCGACGGGCGGATCCTCAAGATCGGCAAGGCAGGGAACCCCGACACCCAGCCCGGTGTCGACATCATCATCGGGCCGGGGACCGAGATCATCGCGGGCGAGGGGCGCATCCTGACGGCGGGCGGCATGGACAGCCATATCCATTTCATCGCCCCCCAGCAGATCGAGGATGCGCTGCATTCGGGGCTGACCACCATGCTCGGCGGCGGCACCGGACCGGCGCACGGCACGCTCGCCACCACCTGCACGCCCGGTCCCTGGCACATCATGCGGATGATGCAGGCGGCGGATGCCTTTCCAATGAACCTCGCCTTTGCCGGCAAGGGCAATGCCTCGCTGCCCGAGGGGCTGGTGGAGCAGGTTAAGGCCGGTGCCTGTTCGCTGAAGCTGCACGAGGACTGGGGCACCACCCCCGGCGCCATCGACTGCTGCCTGTCGGTGGCCGACGACATGGACGTGCAGGTGATGATCCACACCGACACGCTGAACGAAAGCGGGTTCGTCGAGAACACCCTTGCCGCCATCAAGGGCCGCACCATTCACGCCTTCCACACCGAGGGCGCTGGCGGCGGCCATGCGCCGGACATCATCAAGGTCGTGGCGAGCCAGAACGTCATCCCGTCCTCGACCAACCCGACCATGCCCTACACCGTGAACACGCTCGAGGAACATCTCGACATGCTCATGGTCTGCCACCACCTCGACAAGTCGATCCCCGAAGATGTGGCCTTCGCCGAAAGCCGCATCCGCAAGGAAACGATCGCCGCCGAGGATATCCTGCATGACATGGGGGCGTTCTCGATCCTGTCCTCGGACAGCCAGGCCATGGGCCGGGTGGGCGAGGTCATCACCCGCACCTGGCAGACCGCGCACAAGATGAAGGTCCAGCGCGGACGGCTGGCCGAAGAGAACGGCGCGAACGACAACGTGCGCGTCAAGCGCTACGTCGCAAAATACACGATCAACCCGGCGATCGCCCACGGCATTTCCCAGCACATCGGCAGCGTGGCCGAGGGCAAGCGCGCCGACCTCGTCCTGTGGTCCCCCGCCTTCTTCGGGGCAAAGCCCGACATGGTGCTGATCGGCGGCACCATCGTCGTGGCGCAGATGGGCGACCCGAACGCCTCGATCCCCACGCCGCAGCCGGTCTACACCCGGCCCATGTTCGGGGCCTTTGGCCGATCGGTCGAGAATTCCGCCGTGGTCTTTGTCAGCGAAGCGGCGCAGGCCGACGATGTGCGGGCCAAATACGGCCTCGCCAAGCAGACGCTGGCAGTCAAGGGCACGCGCGGGATCGGCAAGTCGGACATGGTCCACAACGCGGCCACCCCGACGATCGAGGTGAACCCCGAGACCTACGAGGTTCGCGCAGATGGCGTGCTGCTGACCTGCGAGCCGGCGAAGGAGTTGCCGCTGGCGCAACGGTATTTCCTGTTCTGAGGCAAATTGACCGCTTGCGGGACAGGGAAACGCGCGGCAGATTGCCTCTGATTTCAGTGGCCTGCCGCCGGTTCCGAAGGTGTTTTCGATGCGTCTTTTTCTGCTTGCCGCCTGCCTTGCCGTGCCCGGTGTGGCTCAGGCCGATTGCGTTACCCTCTACGACATGACGAACATGCCGGGGGCCACGCTGAAGACACAGCAGGGCTCGGTCGAGATCAGCCGTTGGGGCGGCCTGGACAAGACGATGGACGAGGGCAACGCCAGCTACAAAAACAAGGCTGGCAAGGTCGACCACTGGCGCATCTTTCGCAACGGCATCTTCGAGACAGAGGAGAACTGGAGCTATGACGATCCGGCGACGGACGCGCGGATCGTCGTCACGCTCGAACGCCGCTTTTCGGGCCGCCTGCCGAGGATCGAGCCGGGCACGACCTGGAAGACTGCGGTCACCGAGCGGGTCACCCGCTACAACCAGCTGACCTCGGAAGAAACCGTGTCGAAGGAGAAGGTTGCTGTCACCTACAGCTTCCTTCCCGCCCGCCAGGTCGAGATCTCGGGCTGCACCTACGAGACGATCCCTGTCGAGGCCACCTTCGCCGGCGATCAGACCCGGCTGACCCGGCGGTTCATCTACTTCCCGGCTCTCCAGGCCGGCATCGTCACCCGGGAGCAGAACCATGCCGCCGGAACCGAGGTGAAGAACGGCATCACCGGCATGGCCAGCTGGAAGGAGCTGAACCCGTGACCCGTTTCCTGTTCGCCGCCGCCGCACTTGCCCTCCTGTCCGCCCCGGCACTGGCGGATTGCGTGACCGCCGAGAACCTCAAGGGCCGCGGCATCCTCTTCACAATGGCGGACGGCAAGATCTGGAAGGCCCGCTACGCCGGCTCGAACGGCATCCGGCTGGACCAGGTGAACGGCAAACCGGCCGACGACGCCTATATCGAGGGTCCCTACGGCGTCTACGAGGTCAAGCACGGCCACCGCGTGTACCCCAAGCGCGATTTCTGGGGCTATATCGAGCGGGATTTCCGCAAGACTCCGCCCGAGCCTGTATCCGGGCAGGATTGGACTTCGAAACTGGAAGAGGATCAGGGCAGCTTCTACAGCCAGAGCCGCGGGTCAGACTTCAAGGGCGAGGTCAACTATCGCTTCCTGCCAGAAAAGACCGTGACCATCAGCGGCTGCGACTACCGCATCGTTCCCGTTGAAGCGACCTTTACCGGCAAGGACACGATCTGGGCCGATCCGGTGCTCGACCGCAACGACCGCTGGATCTATTTCCCCGACCTCGGCGTCGGCGTCCACACCATGAGCCGGGACGGCTATCGGCAAAACGACTGGAAGGCCGGGATCACGGCCATCGCTGCAGCCAAGTGAATTTTCCGCTGCGACGCAGCGAAAAATTGGACAGCACGCACAGGCTGCCTTATCCTTTGCGGAAAGGGAGGAACTCACCCGCGCCCGAAGGAGGCGATGCGATGACGTTCCGAGCTGCCAACTCTCCCCTTTCCCCGGAAGCTGCCGCTGCCCTTGACCTGTTTTTCGCGATCGAGGCGCCCGGCTGCCATTCCTGGCCGCTGCGCCAGCGCCGCGAGACAGAATTCGCGCGGCTTCACGCCTTGCCCGATGCCGCATTGGCCGCAATGGGGCTGTCGCGCGACCGCTTGGCGCGCTACGTTTTCCGCGAGATGTTTTCCCGCTGAGGAGCGCCCCCATGACCGACCTTCCACCCGCCCGCACGCTCCACCGCCGGGGAGAGTGGTCGAACGCCTATGATCTCGTCGTGCTCGACTACGAGGCCCGCTTTTTGCGGCGCAAGCGCCTGCACACCGCCCATGGCGAGCATTTCCTGGTCGATCTGCCCGAAACCGCAAGCCTGGACCACGGCGATGCGCTGGCGCTGGAGGATGGCCGCCTGATTGAGGTCATCGCGGCAGAGGAGCCCGTGGTCGTCGTGACCGGCGATCTGCCGCGGCTTGCCTGGCACATCGGCAACCGCCACACCCCTTGCCAGATCGAGGCTGGACGGCTGCTGATCCGCCGTGACCATGTGCTGGAGGCGATGCTGGCGCAGCTGGGTGCGACGGTCGCCTATTCAGACGAACCCTTTACGCCTGAGGGCGGCGCCTATGGCATGGGCCGGACGATGGGCCACGATCACGGGGGCGAGCAGGGACACAGGCATGTCCATCACCACAGCGGCCACCACCATCTGAACGATGACGACGATATCCCGGTGGATGTCGACTGATGTCCGAGGCCGGGCTGCTGACGCTGGTCCAGTGGCTTTCGCCCGCCTTTCCGGTCGGGGGATACGCCTACTCGCACGGGCTGGAGGCGGCGATTGCTTCGGGGCAGGTGCAGAGCGCGTCGGACCTTGAGGGCTGGATCGCAACGATCCTGGCCGAAGGGGCTGGCCGCAACGATGCGATCCTGCTTGCCGAAGCGCTGAAACCGGGGGCCGACCTGCCCGCGCTGGCGGCATTTGCCGAGGCACTGGCGGCCAGTCGCGAGCGCCTTGTCGAGACGCGGGAGCAGGGCCGCGCGCTTCTTGCGACGACCAATGCGCTGACGGGTGACGATCATCCGCCGATGCCCTATCCGGTGGCGCTTGGCGCGGCGGCAGCTCCCCTTGGCTTGCCGATCGCGCAGGTGCTGGCGCTTTATCTTCACGCCTTCGCCTCGAACCTGGTGCAGGCGGGGGTGCGTTTCATCCCCCTGGGCCAGACCGAGGGGCAAAAAGCGCTGGCGGCTCTGCATCCGGTGATCCAGAGGACCGCGCGCGAGGCGGCGGTCGCCGGGCTGAGCGGTCTTGGCGGCGGGGCCTTGCGGAGCGACCTGGCAGCGATGCAGCATGAGACGATGGACGTAAGAATATTCCGCACATGACCTCTCCGAACGGCCCGCTGCGCGTGGGCATCGGCGGCCCGGTGGGCGCCGGCAAGACCACCCTGACCGAACAGCTTTGCAAGGCCCTGCGGGCCGACTACTCGGTCGCGGCCATCACCAACGACATCTATACTCGCGAGGATGCCGAATACCTGATGCGGGCGCAGGCCCTGCCTGTCGAGCGGATCCGGGGAGTCGAAACGGGTGGCTGCCCACATACAGCCATCCGCGAGGATGCCTCGATCAACCTCGCTGCCGTTGCCGACCTGATCCGCAGCTTTCCCGATCTCGACATCATCCTGATCGAGTCGGGCGGCGACAATCTTGCGGCAACCTTCAGCCCGGAACTGGCCGACATCACCATCTACGTGATCGACACTGCCGCCGGGCAGGACATTCCGCGCAAGAAGGGGCCAGGGGTCACGCGGTCGGACCTGCTGGTCATCAACAAGGTTGATCTCGCCCCATTCGTCGAGGTCGATCCGGTGCTCCTGGAAAGCGATGCCCAGAAGGCGCGGGGGGCGAAGCCGTTCGTCATGGCCAGCCTGAAGAAGGGGCGCGGCGTGGACGAGATCGTTGCCTTCCTCAAGGCCGAAGGCGGGCTCTAACCCTTCGTCGCCTTGACTTGCCGCATCTCAAGCTCGGCCAGATGCTTGCGCAGTTTAGGGGCATCGACACGCTTCAGCGCGGCGCGCGCCGCGCGGATCGCCAGCGTCGGACGGCCAAGCTGGTCGAGGATGGTCACGAGCCGGCGCAGATAGGGGATATTGTCGCGCCGCGCCCGGAACGCGCGGGCGAAGACTTCAGGCGTCAACAGACCTTCCCCTGCAGCATCAATCAGTTGTGGCAGGATATTCATCTGCTGCATCGACTTTTCGACATCGGTCCCGACATGGCGTGTGCGCAGCATGGTGACGAAGGGCTTTGTGAACAGCGCCGCATGCATTGCGTCGTAGGGCTGGTGCGGGTCGAAAAGGATGAAGACGTGCCCCGCGCCCTCGACCATGTCCGGCGCATAGCCGTAGCGGTCGGTGAAGTTCATCCGCCGCGCGGCCCGGCGGCGGCGGTCCCAGCCGGTGACGCCGGGATCGAGCGTGGCCAGGGGCTGGACGGCCAGGACCGTCGCGCCCGGCGCGGTCACGGAATAGGCGCAGGCGGCATAGGCGCCCATGCCGGTGCCGTAGAACACCACGCGGTCGAAATCCTCGAAGAAGGCGTCGTCTACCAGCCGGTCGAAATAGCGGTAGACCGCCGGATCGCGGTACCACGTCTCGCCATCGGCGATGAGGCAGAGATGCGACCAGCCCTTGGCCCGGGCCAGGGCATGGCCCTTCGGCAACTGGTCGGGTTCGGCCATGATCGCCGCGACCGTTTCGAAGGTGACGAGCAGCGTCGGGCTTTCGTCGATGAAATAGGCCCAGTGGCGATCCCCGAGCGGCTGGAAATACCCCGCCTCCTCGCCGACTTCCTCGATCCGGGCAAGCCATGCCAATTTGTCCGCCGGATCCGGGGCGGCAGCGGCTGCGTCCTGAAGAAGTACGGGGTCGTCCATGGTTACTCGGGGCACAATCAAGAATGGTCAGGCAGTAGCGTAAATTGCAAGGTCACATGGCGCCATTGGGCGGTCATTGCGGCAATGCTGCGAAAGAATGAACAAGTCGGAGAACAGTAGGACAGGACTGTTTCCCGCTCAAGCGCCGTCAGGGTTTTTCCGCAAGACGCCAGATGCTTCGGGCCCGTTCTTCACTCATGGGTTGTGAAGGCCCTGTCAGAAGCAACCTGCCATAGAGCGTTCGCGTCGCCTCATCCTTCATCAGCTCCGCGAACCGCGCCCGCCGCCAGTCGACTGCCGCCCGGTGAAGCGGTCCAAGAACGGAATCAGCCAGAAGCTCGGCCCGAAGCGGCGCGGAAAGGGGGGCCGTGCGCAGAACCGACCGATCCTCGTCCGAGGAAAAGTTGCGTTCGATCCAGTAGCCGGCATCGACGGCACTTGCCTCGCGGTTGGCGCGGCCGCGATCGGCCTTGAGGATGAAATCCTGCGCCGAGCCAAGCGCATAGTGGTTCAGTTGGGCCAGCCGGTAATTGTCGCGCCCGTAATCGGCATAAAGCCGGTTGGTGCGGAACCCTTCACCAAGCTCTCGCCCCGATCCGTCGAACCAGCGCGCCTGCGCCAGACGGGCCGGGTCGGGGTCGCGAGGACGGTGGACGCCCAACCGCGCATAGGTGCCGTCGTTGCGGTAGAGCGTCTTGATGAGCGCCGCTCGCCAGGGCCACCACAGCACCGCCGGCGCGGCCCGGGTGAAGCGCTCGGTGACCGGTTGGTCAGCGATCCCGACCTCGCCCGCATTGCCGAACAGCCGCCAAGTCAGCGGCAGGGCGGTCGCTTCAGGCAGGGCGGCATGCAACGCCGCAAGGGTGCCGTCCCCAGCATGGATGGTCACGAACTCGTCGATATCGAGCACCATGATCCAGTCGGCATCGCGCCGGATCGGGTGATCCTCGGCCGTCTTCAGCGCCGACCATTGCGGGCCGCGCTGACCGGGCCGGTCATTGCGGATATGGACCAGGTGGCCAAGCGCCTGGAGGCGGTCGAGCATCATATCGGTGCCGTCCTGGCAATCGTTCGAAAAGACCAGGAAGTCGGTGAAGCCGATGCTGCGGTGATGGGCCAGCCATTCGATCAGGAACGCCGCCTCGTTCCGGACGCAGAGAATGGCAAGATGGCGCATCGGGGCCTTTCGGATGCGGGATGGACCTGATCGCGACATTAGGCAGGGGCAGCCGGGCTGTCCACATCCGGGCGGGCGCTGCAATCGGGCAACGCCCTTTCGCCGCGGCCGACAAGCCTGATGACACCCGCTTCCCCCACCGGTAGCATGACGCCGACCGGACGCAGATCCGGATGGCGCAAGAGGCAGGGCATGGAGCGGATGCAAACAGCGCGGGCGCCAAAGACGGCGACCAGGCGGGTTTTCCCGTTGAGGGCCGGTCCGGGTTCTTTTGTCGAGGAACGCTTTAAAGGCGGTAACGGGAAGCCTCGACGCACGGAAATCGGAATGGATCGGAATATTTGCGGTCGGACCGCCTACAGGCGACGCAAGGCCGCATGAGCCCAGAGGCGCCCCCCTTTGTCGCTACCGCCGCCGAGGCGGTCGGACTGCCCGCGTTCCGCCTGGCTGGCGGGCTTTGCGATGCCTGGTTCGAACGTGGCTCGGACGTGCTTTTCGTCACCTTCGACAACCTGCAAAGCATCGGCGAGCACGATCCGCCACAGCCCTGGCTGCGGATGCGGGTCAGGCGCCAGGGTTTTTCGGTGCTTGGCATCCTGGCATCGCGCAAGGACTGGTATCGCAACTCCGATGCGCCGGCGCTGATCACCGCGCTGCGGGAAGCCGGGATGTTCGACGGGTTTCGCCACATCGTCTTCGCCGGCGCATCAATGGGGGGCTTCGCCGCGCTGACGCTTTCGTCGCTCTTGCCTGGAAGCACGGTTCTGGCCTTCAGCCCGCAGACGACGTTGTCGCGGCGCATCGCCCCGTTTGAACGGCGCTACCCCTATCCGCGCCGCAAGTTCGACTGGACATCGCCCGCATTCCTTGATGCGCGGATCGAGGCCGTGGTGGCTACGAAGATCTGGCTTCTCTACGATCCCTTCGAGCCCGAGGACGCCGCCCATGCCGCCCGTCTTGCCGATCTCGAACAGGTCAAAGCATTGCGGTTCCCGTTCTTCGGCCACCGCGTAATCGGGATGCTGCGGCAATGCGGTGTGCTGGATACCGTCATCGGCGGGGTCGGACGCGACGACTTCGACGTGCTTGCCTTCCGGCAGGCGCTGCGCAATCGCCGGGACCAGAGGGTTTGGCAGAGATCCCTCATCCAGGCGGCCACGGCGCGCGGGCATTTCGATCTGGCGAAGATCGCCAAGCGGCGGGTAAGGAAGCTGGAGCGGGCGGCCGATAGGCTGGCCGAGGCGGGAGACGGTCGCGATGTCTGAGCCAAGCCTGCGGGATCGCATCACCACCGTCGAGCCGGCACTGATCCTGCCAGAGCGCGAAACGGACACGAAACTCGCGGCAGGGGTTCTCGATGGCGAGGGGCGCTTTGTCGAAGAGTCTCGCACCTGGATCCGGGCGGGCAAGGCAACGGGCGTGCCCCGGCTTTCCCCCGACGAGCCGGTAAGACCGCTGCCCGGACGCTGGCTGTTCGGGGGGCATTTCCGCGGGCATTTCGGCCATTTCATTGTCGAGAGCACAGCACGTCTTTGGGCGCTTGACCGGCTGAGGGGAGAACTCGACGGCATCCTCTATCTGCCGTTTCGGGCCAGACCGCGGCAGACGCGCCAGCAGATGCGGGGGTTCGAGCCGTTCTTTCACCAGCTTGGCGTGGACCTGCCGATCGAGATCTGTGACGGGGCGATGCGGGCGGACAGGCTTTATGTGCCAGAGATGGGATTTGGCTGGCTGGAACGCTATGCCGGTTCGCCCGCCTACCGCACAATGATGCGCGAACGCTTCGCGCGCGACATCGCACCGGACGGGCCGGAAAAGCTTTACGTCTCGCGATCGTTGCTGGTGGCGGCGCGGGGCGGGGTGCTGGGCGAGACAGTGATCGAGGACAACCTCGCCCGCCAGGGCTTCACCATCTTTCACCCGGAAAGGCACCCGCTCGAGGTTCAGATCGCACGCTACAAGGCCGCGCGGCAGATCGTGGGACTGGACGGCTCGGCCCTGCATCTTGCGGGCTTCGTCGCCGCCCCCGAGGCGCGGGTGGCGATCATCCTGCGGCGAAGCAAGGCCAATATCGCCGACTACCAGCTGCAGTTCCGCAGTTTCGCCGGGATCGAACTTGACGTTCTGGACATGATCCGCCGCGATTGGGTGTCGAGCGAGGTGAAGCGCTCTGACTATCGGTCCATCGGTGAGCTGGACTTCACTCGCCTGTTCGCGCGGCTGGCCGAGTTGGGCTATGTCGGCGCCGGTTTCCGTCCCGACCTTCCCGGCGAGACCGAGATCCTGCGGCTTCTGAACCGTTTCGCCGAAGGCCGGGGGGAGACCTTCACCGCCCTGGGCTAGGCGCGCCGGCCGGTTCCTGGGCGCTGGAACGCAACCGTCAGCGCGATGTCGAGCGGATTGTGCTCGGTCAGGCCAAGGGCGGCAAAGGCGGGCGGGCAGGCGTCGAAGTCCAGCCGGTGAACGGCGAGATTGCGGTTGGTCAGAAGCACGAGGTCGGGCGCATGGCCGCTTTCGGTGATTGCCTCGGCGAGTTCTGGCCCGGCGATGTCGGGATCGCCCAGGATGACCGAGCGCGGCCGGATGTCGCGCAGAAGGGCCGGCAGGTCGTCCCACCCGTCCAGAAGCCGCAGGCTGCCGGTTTCGGTGATGTCGTTCCTTGCCCAGATGCGGGCCAGCGCCGCGCGGAAATTCGCGTCGCGCTCAACAAGCGTCTGCTGAAGATCCGGCCGGTGCCGGGCGAGGACGGCGGCCACAAACCCCGGACCGCAGCCGATTTCGAGCAGACGGGATCCACGCGGCAGCGTCTTGGCCAGGCTTCGGCACAGATACCGTTCGAACTTGCCGGCGCCGAGCGGCACGAGGCCCGCAGGCGTGAACAGGCGCGGGTCGCCGGGCAACTCGATTCCCTGGTTCGATGTCCAGGTCATCGGCGCATCCTCGGTCATCTGTGGAGGATGGCGGACATAAAGCCCGGTCACGCCCGGCCGTTTCTCGGGCGGGGTCGCCGCCTTTTCTGCCTTGCGCGCCGCTGCTCGGGTCTTTTCCACCTCGGACATGAGGGCGGCGATCTTTTCCGGGTCGCGGGCCTGCGGCGGCTTCGCCTCGACATCCGAGATCGGGATGCGGCTGGCCTCCTTCAGCCGGGTCACGAGCTCTTCGTAGGCCTCGGTTCCCTTGAACTCGGCGAGCCGCGCCTCGGCCCGCTCCAGAGCTGCGAAGTGCAGCCGGTTCAGCTCGGGGTCGGTCAGCAGCGCGTCGAAGACACGCTTCCGCTCGGCCGAATAGCGCAGCATGGTGTCGTCGCGCACCTCGTTGCGGTCCTGCAGCGCCCAGTAGTCGGCGTTGTACTTGTCCTTCTTGAAGTTGACGTTGCCGCGGAACTTGCGGATCGCGTAGCTGTCGATCGACTTGACCGCATAATGGTTCATCTGGACCCAGTCGTAGCCGACGGTCCGCACGATCGACCGCCAGCCGCGGAACTTGAAATAGTCCTCCATCGGCTGGCCGGACCCGTTCAGCCAGTGCACCTGATCGGGGAAATCGGTCTTCAGCCATTTCGACTTGATCTTGGGCCGGTGGATCCCGAGCTTCCAATGATCCGGATCGAAGCGGAACAGCGTCTTGACCCCCCAGCCCTTGTTCCACATCGGCGGCGCGGCATAGAGGTATTGCTCGGTCACCGGCGCCCGCGACCAGTCATGGACACCGCCCGAGCCGAAGATGCGCCAGGTCACGATGATGCCGTTGGCGCCTTTTGCCTCGATCGCCGTGATCAGGCTGTCCAGCGTGCCGTCGCCAAAACGGACTTGCAGGAACTCGTCGGCATCGAAGACCATCACCCAGTCGCTTTCGCCCACCAGCGGCTCTTCCTGGGCGTAGTTCAGCGCCGAGGGCTGCGGGCGCTGGCCTTCGGGGATGATGTTGGCGCGGTGATGGGCAAGGCCAAGCTCCTCGAGCCGCATCAGCATCCGGTCGGTGCCGTCCGAACAGTCGTTTGTATAGACGACGAGCCGGGTAAAGCCCGCAACAAGGTGATGGGCCACCCATTCCAGCACGAAAGGCCCTTCGTCCTTCATCATCGACACGGCGGTGACGACGCCATGCGGGCCGCTGCGGGGCAAGGGCAGGCCGTTCGGACCGATCTCGATCAGGCGCGCCACTGGGCTCGGGGCGAGATCATCCATGCGGGACCTGCGCTGCGGCGGGCATTGCCCCATCCTCCGGTTGTCCGGCTCCTTCGGCCGGATCATTTCTGCTCGGGGTCGAGGCTTGTCCGCGCCGGTTCCCCCTGTCAAGCAGGGTGGCCGGTCCGTGCCCGTGTCCGGACCCTTCGTTTCACGATCTTTCTGCGAAAAATCAGGTGCGCCGGGGAATTTTCGCAGAAAATTCGGGGTGAGGGGCGTTGCAGTCCGGACTCAGCCCCTTTCGGGCCGCTTCGGCGGGCTGGACAGGGCCACGTTTGCCGTGCACGATCCGCCCAAAGAGCGGCCGCCAGACGCCGCCATCCGGGCTTGGAGCAGATCATGGCCACCAGACGACCCGTCGCCTCCCTCTGGATCGGCACGCGGCTGCACTATCTCAACCAGCTTTGCCTGCTCAGCCATGTGCGGCAGGGCCATCCGACGACGCTTTACTGCACCGACACCGTCGAGAACCTGCCCGAAGGGGTCGAGGTGCGCTCGGCCTCCGAGATCATGCAGCTTGACCGCGAGATCATCGCCCAGACCAGCGCCAGCTTCCTGTCGAATGTCTTCCGCTACAAGATGATCCAGAAGACCGACGCGATCTGGATTGACTGCGACGCCTTCTGCTATCGGCCCTTTCCGGACGGAATGGAGAACATCTATGCCGGCCATGGCTTCCGTGGCGCGCTGAACTGCGGCGTGGTCTACATCCCGCCGAAGGGCGAGCTGATCGCGCGACTCCTCGACTATTACGACAATCTTCCGGATGCGCCGCCGTGGTTCAACAAGCAGCAGCGCAAGAAGCTCGACCGGCAGGACCCATCCTTGGCCCATCCGGTGCGCATCTACATGGCCGAGCGCACCGCCTTCGGACCGCAGGCCTTCACCTATTTCGCCCAGCAGACCGGCGACTACGACAAGGCCTTGACGCCCGACTACCTGTATCCGGTGCCGTTCCAGCTGAACGACGTGTTCTATGACCCCTATGGCCGTGTCGAGGGGCATTTCACCGACAACACCCTGTCGGTCCATCTCTACACCAACGGCACCCGGCCCTGGTGGCGCAAGCATGTGCCGTTGCCCGGCTCCTATGCCTACCGGATGTGCCAGGAGATCGGCGTCGATCCGGCTGCGGCACTCGAAGAGTGACAGAGGCGGACATGAGCGACCGGCCCGAACTGACCTTCGCCTATATCGCCGAACCACCAGAGTATCAGTTCATGGGCTGCATGCTGCTCGCCTCGATCCGGCAGCAATTTCCCGCGACCGTGAAGGCTATCGGCTATTGCCCCGAGCACCGGATGGGCGAACTGCACCCGGCGGTGATCCGCGCGCACGAGATCATGGGCGGAGAGATCCGCCCGATGCGGACCGAGGGGATGTGGGATACGCCCTATCCCCATGGCAACAAGATCATTGCGGCGATGCAGCCGCGCGACAGCCGCTTTTCGGCTTTCGTCGACAGCGATGTGCTGTTCCTGCGCAAGAACAGCCCGGCGAACCTGTGCCGGGACGGCCACGTCTCCTGCTCGGTGGCGGCTTCGATGGTCTGGGCGGAACAGTCGATCTGGGACCCGATCTATGGCGCCTTCGACATGCCCGTACCGCAGGAACGCATCCGGCTGATGCGCCGGTCGGGCAGGGAGGTCGTTCCCTATTTCAGTGCCGGCCTCGTGGTCTTTCCTGAAGAGGCGGGGCCGGGCGGGCGTTTCCCCGATGTCTGGTACGAGACCGCCCGTCGCATCGACCGGATCGAGTCCCTTCCCAAACGCCGGCCGTATCTTGACCAGATGTCGCTGCCGGTGGCGATCCGCCGGGCGGGGCTGGGGTGGAAGATGCTGCCGGAAGAGCAGCACTTCATCCTCGGCGGGCGAATCCGGGGCCAACCCTTGCCGGAGGATCGCGAGATCTTCACCGTTCATTACCGTGACAGCGAAATCCTGCGCGAGGTCGGCCTGATGAAGAAGGGTCGCCGGTTTCTCCTGGCGGAGACCGGCGAAAAGTTCGTCCGCCGTCTTGCCCCGGATGGCACAGACGCCGGGGACGAGGAAGACATAGCCGGGCAGAAACGGGAGGCGCTGGAGTAATGGGCATCAGTCTGGTTCCCGGCTGGTTCCTCGCGCGGCAGGCGAGGAACCTTGGCGATGCCCGAAATGGCGTCATCCTTGGTCGGCAAAAGCTGCACCTGCAGGGTGTCCGGCTTCAGCGCTTCCTGCGTGGGTTACGTGGCTACGGCTACGACCTGACGGCAGAGCAGATCACCCAGGAAGACGGCTTTACCGAGACGCTTTTCACGGCGCTCGGCTATCCGCCGATCGAGGCGCTGGACTTTACCGACAAGGAAGGCGCCCAGCACATCCACGATCTGAACGAACCGGTTCCCGATCATCTGCGCGAGCGTTTTGACATCGTCATCGACGGTGGCACGACCGAGCATATCTTCCATATCGGCCAGGCGATCGAAACCTGCTTTCACATGCTGCGTCCGGGCGGCCTGATGCTGGCCTTCGTGTCCTGCGACGGTTGGTTCGGGCATGGATTCTTCCAGACAGGCCCGGACGTCCCCTGGCGCTATTGGCACCACGCGCGCGGTTGCGAGATGCTCGAGGTTTCTGCCATCGCGCGCCGCCACCCGACTGAGATCATCCCGATCGACGATCCGACAGGCAGGCCGAGGGGGGGAGAGCGGAGTTTCAGCGGGCCGCACATGATCGTTTATGCCGCCCGCAAGCCACTTGAAGCCAAGTCCTATTCCGTTCCGATCCAGGGGCACTACGTCTGAGCTGCATAGAACCGTAGCAGGGAATTGACCGAGCCGTGACTTGAACTCGGCCCGGTAGCGGGCCATTTGCCGGAAGTGGCGCGAAAGGCGATGTGAGTGGAAGCCAGTCTGCTGGAACAGATCCGGTTCGGCTACGGTGCGCGGGGCGCGAACCCGGTGTCGCCGGGCGGCGTGGAGCCGGAGCGTGTGCTGGCCCAGCTTGATGCCGCCGATCCGGTGGACGTGGTGGCGGACCGCCCGACACTGGACCAGCGCATCGCGATGGTGGCCGAGGCCCAGCAGCAGTCCAAGGATTTCAAGGCCGGTCGCATTCCCGCGCTGACCGTGCTGCCCCGGCTCAAGCAGGCCGGCCGCGCCGACCAGTCCGCCTGGATCCTGACCCCCGTCGTGGCCGAGGCGGGATTTCGCGAACGGCTGGTCAATTTCTGGGCCAACCGCCTGACAGTCGGTCTGCGCCGGCTCGGTGCCTTGCCCTATCTCGCGGGGATCTATCCCGATGACGTGGCGCGCCCGCATCTGGCCGGGCGGTTCACGGACATGCTGCGCGCCTCGGCCTGGCATCCGGCGATGCTGCTGTACCTCGATCAGGCCAAGTCCGTCGGGCCCGACTCCCGGATCGGGCGGAAGAAGGAAAGCGGGCTGAACGAGAACTATGCCCGCGAGCTTCTTGAGTTGCACACGATGGGCTCCGGCTACAGCCAGGCCGACGTGACCGAGACGGCACGGCTTCTGACCGGGATGTGGCTGGGACCGGAGGGGAGCACTTTCGATCCCGCGCGGGCCGAGCCGGGTCGCAAGACCATCCTCGGCCAATCCTATGGCGAGGGTCCGGAGGAGATTGACCGCTTCCTCGCCTATATCGCGCTCCGCCCCGAGACCGCGCGCAGCGTCAGCTTGGCGCTGGCGCGGTCCTTCCTGGCCGATCAGCCGTCCGAGGCCACGGTCGCGCGGATGGCCGCCGCCTACCTTGACTCGGGATCGGACCTGCGGCCGGTCTATGCGGCGATGCTGGCCGATCCCGCTGCCACTGCGACCGAGTTGGTCAAGATCCGGACGCCGCAGGAATTCGTCGTGGCCAGCCTGCGGGCGGTCGACTGGCCGGCCGAGGGGCAGGGCAAGGTGCGGACGCCCGGCAAGATCAACCAGGCGCTGACGGCGATGGGCCAGCCGCCCTTCCGCCCGCGCGGACCCGATGGCTGGCC
>JAYRKT010000028.1:0-62092 GCA_041905595.1 Rhodobacter sp. | reverse complement strand
TTCTCCTTCGTTCCGGTATGGACCAGCTATCAAAACTGGTTCCTTCGGCATGGACCAATGACGTCGTGTCAGCGCCTGTCGGTCAATTATTTTTCCTGTCTGGAATATGAACGGCCGAAGATTTTTCGCGTTTCCGGCCCACGAAGACAGGCTATAGATGAAAATATGAGCAGTTCATCTTTTGCGCAGCGTCTTCTGGTAACTGGTTCCCTGCCCCGCGTGGACGCAACGAATCGCGCGCCGCTGCGGATCGGTTTCCTCACACCGCTTTCCGGGCCGGAAAAGGACTGGGGCCTTCCGGGGATCGAGGGCTGCCGTCTCTGGGCAGACTGGATCAACGAACGCGGCGGGATGATGGTGGCAGGCAAGCGCCACCGGATCGAAATCGTCGCCCGCGACAGCGCGCTTTCGAAACGCGAGACGCTGAGCGCAGCGCGGGACATGGTCGAACAGCACCGGGTGCGGCTGGTCCTCACGCTCGGCGGCGACAGTTTTGCTCCCGCCCTGCCCTACCTCATGCAGTCGCGCGCATTGGTGGCCACGCTTCTGCCCTCGGACCTGTCGCCGGATACCCCCTATCTCATCGCGCCGGCCGAGGTGCATCCGCTCTTCAATGTGACCGGGGTCGAATGGCTGGCGCGCAACCGGCCCGCCGCGCGCCGCGTGGCGCTGTGCAGCCAGACCGACAGCCTTGGCCTGCCGTCCCTGGCCGTGTATCTGGCGGCGTTCGAGGCGACGGGCCATCAGGTGGTGCGCGAGGTGCGCTATGCTCCGACCTCCACCGACGCCAGCGCGATCGTGGCGGCGATGCTTGCCGAGAAGCCGGATATCTTGTGCTGGTGCTCCTCTGCCCCGCCGATGATCGAGGCGCTAACGGAGGCCGCCCATGCACAGGGCTTCCATGGCGAGATCCTCGCCTGCACCGCCGACGACTATCAACGGATGATCGCGCGGACCTCCTCCGACTTCATGGCGCGCTACACCTTCCAGTTCCCGGACTTCGACGATCCGAAGCTGGCCGACAAGGCGTTTTTCTTTCACCAGCCAAAGGCGTTCTTCGACGCCTACAACACCCGCTTTCCCGGCCAATGGGGCGCAGTAAGCTGGGAATATGCCTCGATCCTGGACCTGTGGCATGACGCCGTCGAAGCCGCCGACACGACCGAGCCGGTATCGGTTCTTGCGGCCATGAAGCGCGGACAGGTCATGCTGCACGCCTTTGGCCCGGCCCGCTGGTGCGGATCCGAAGTTTTCGGCATCGACAACGCACTGGTGGGCGACTGGCCGGTCGTGAGGATTCACGACGGTCGCGCAAGGATCGCCGAATTCGGAAGCGTGCCGGATTGGCTGGAGCGCAACGGTGAACTGCTTGGTCGCCATCTGGGGCAACTCGGCCAGCTCTGGCACCAGCGCATGGCGCGGGGGCCGCGCCGGCGGGTCAATCTTCTTGGAGCAGAAGCTTCTGATCTTCGATCAGGGACAGCTTCATGAACTCGGTCGCTGCCTCAATGTCGCGGGCGGCGATGGCGTTGAATAGCGCGTTGTAGCCACGCTGATAGGCGGCGATCCGGTTCGGCGTCAGATGGCGGCGATACATCGCGGCACGGAAACTCTGGCGACGCGCGTCGATCACGAGGTTGTAGCATGCGATCAGCAGCGGGTTTGCTGTGGCTGCCGCGATCTGCTGGTGAAACTCCTCCTCCAGCCGGACGAAGGCGCTGGCGTCGGTTTGTACAGCCTCCATCTGCGACAGGGTCAGGCCCAAGGCCTCGATCTGGCGCGGAGGCATCGAGATGATCGCAAGGCGGATCATCTCGGGCTCGAGAATGCCGCGCATGACCTGGAGGTGAAGCGGCCCGGTTTCCGAGGCTACAGGCGCGACGGCGACCGAGGCGCCCGTGGGATCATAGGTCACGAAGGAACCGGAACCGGCGCGTCGCCGGATCAGGCCACGCGTCTCAAGCTGGTCTAGCGCATCGCGCACGGTGTTGCGGGCGACGCCCAGATCCTGAGCCAGCTGGCGCTCGGCCGGCAGGCGTTCGTCCAACCCGTATTCCTGCGAGACGATCCGTGTCGTGAGCGTGTCAATGACATACTGCACCGTCGCGCCGACGACCGGCTGATCCGGTGTTGTGGAAATCGGGCGATTGGAGACAGGCGGCACCGGAAATCCCTTTGCACAAGCCCGGACTGGGCGGCCAAAGGATTATCGGGCGCACAGGTGGAAATCCAGCCGTGATCTGCCCGCAGGCACTGCGGGCAGACCGGGCAGCAGAATCAGCCCATCCGCTCGGACGCGTAGCTGCCCGGGCTTGCAGGGAAGACCACCGTCTTGTTGCCGTTCAGGAAGACGCGGCGATGGATATGGGCGTGGATCGCGCGGGCCAGCACCTGGCTTTCCACATCGCGCCCAAGGCTGACATAGTCTTCCGGGCTTTGCGCATGGGTCACGCGGGTGATGTCCTGTTCGATGATCGGACCTTCATCCAGATCGGCGGTGACGTAGTGCGAGGTGGCCCCGATCAGCTTCACGCCCCGCTCGTAGGCCTGCTTGTAGGGATTGGCGCCCTTGAACGAGGGAAGGAACGAGTGGTGGATGTTGATGATCCGGCCCGACATGACCCTGCACATGTCGTCGGACAGCACCTGCATGTAGCGCGCCAGCACGATCAACTCTGCACCGCTTTCCTTGACGATGCGCATCTGCTCCGCCTCGGCCTGCGGCTTGTTCTCCTTCGTCACCTTGATGCAGTGGAAGGGGATGTCGTGGTTCACCACGACTTTCTGGTAATCCATGTGGTTCGAGATGACCGCGACGATGTCGATGGGCAGCGCACCGATGCGCCAGCGGTATAGAAGGTCGTTCAGACAATGGCCAAAGCGGCTGACCATGATGATGACCTTCATCTTCTCGGACTCGTCATGGAACTGGAAATCCATGCTGAAGGCCTTGGCGACCGCCACAAATCCGTCCCGCAGCGCGGCAAGGTCCTTGCCCTGTTCCGAGGCGAAGCTGACCCGCATGAAGAACTTGCCGGTTTCTGTGTCGTCGAACTGCGAGCTGTCGAAGATGAAGCAGCCGGAATCCGCGAGGTAGTTGGCGATGGCCGCGATGATTCCGCGCGTGGTAGGACAGGTGACGGTCAGGCAGTACTTGGTCATGGGGGTCTCCGGTATCTAGGGAAATCTTGGGCCGGTTGGCCGGGCCGGCGGTCAGGCCGTAAGCCCCGCCGGCTCCGGCAGTCCATTGGCGCGGCAGCAGGCGGTCAGCGTGTTTGCCAGCAGGCAGGCGATGGTCATGGGCCCGACCCCGCCTGGCACCGGGGTGATCGCACCCGCAACCTGCACCGCGCTGGCGAAATCGACGTCGCCCACCAGCTTGCCCTTGCCGTCCCGTTCGATGCGGTTGATGCCCACGTCGATCACCGTCGCCCCGGGCTTCACCCAGTCGCCCGGGATCATCTCGGGCCGCCCGACCGCCGCGACGAGGATATCCGCGCCCCGGCAGACCGCGCCAAGGTCCTTGGTCCGCGAATGCGCGATGGTCACGGTGCAGCTGTCGCCCAGCAAGAGTTGCGCCATCGGCTTGCCGACGATGTTCGACCGCCCGACGACGACCGCGTTCAGCCCGGCGAGCGAGCCGTGGTGATCGCGCAGCATCATCAGGCAGCCGAGCGGCGTGCAGGGCACCATCGACTTCTGCCCGGTGCCGAGCAGGCCGACGTTGGAGATGTGAAAGCCGTCCACATCCTTGGCCGGGTCAATCGCGTTGATGACCAGATCGCTGTCCAGATGCTTGGGCAGCGGCAGCTGCACCAGGATGCCATGCACCGCCGGATCGGCATTGAGCCGGGCGATCAGCGCCAGCAGGTCGGCTTCCGAGGTCTCGGCGGGCATCTTGTGCTCGAAGCTCGCCATGCCGGCCTCGATCGTCTGGGTGCCCTTGTTGCGGACATAGACCTGGCTTGCCGGGTCTTCGCCGACCAGCACCACTGCCAGACCCGGCGTGATCCCGTGCTCTTCCTTCAGCCGCGCCACATGAGCCGCCACCTCGCCCCGCACCTTCGCCGCAAACGCCTTGCCGTCGATGATCGTCGCCGTCATGTCACTTCTCCTGCAGACGACCGGCCACGAGGGTCAGGGCGTGCCAGATGGAGCCTGCCGCCGAGCGCAGACCAAGGACCGCCAGATGGTCCTCTGCCCGGCGAATGACGAAAATGCTCATGTGTTCGAAACCTTTGCGTTGGGCAGAACCGGGTCTGAAGTCGCCGAGATCGAGGTTGACGAGCCGTTCGAGAAGCCGCTCGACGGGCGCCGGACCTGCACTTGATGCAATCTCGAACGTCACGAAGCCGTCAGTCTGTTCTGTGACCGAACAACCGGGGCAAAGTGCGACAAGCCGAGCGGCAAAGTCCTCGTCCGCCTGGCCGTCAGCCTCGACCATCCACTGGCCCGGGCCCATCCAGAACGCACTGACGCCAGAGCCGGCCACCCAGCCACCCGGCCCAGGCAGGGCCAGCCCGAAAGGCGCAGGCTGGCCAGCACCCTTGCGTAGCGCGACTGAGGCCAGCGCAAGTCCCGCATTCTCGCGCAATGTCAGCGCGCCCAAGGTCAGTACCTGCCGCTCGGCTGAGCCGAGTGCGGTAAGGGGGGAAAGGTCAGTCACGCAGGCGCCCTCCTTCAGGATCGACGAAATGCGGAGAGACCACACGCACGGCAACCTCCTGCCCCTGCAGTGGGTTCGCGGCCACGATGACCTCGCCCATCCGGTCTGCCCCGCCGGCGAGGAAGCCAAGCCCGATGCCGCAGCGGAGATGCGGGCTGTAGCAGGCCGAGCTGATCCACCCCTGATCGGTTTCGGTCGAACGGGCTGCCCCTCGGGTGAAGAGATGCGATCCCGCCACAACCGGATCGGTGGCGTTGACCGGTTGAAGGCCGACTAGAACACGAGTCTCGGCGGTCAGGCCTTCGCGTCGGCTCAGGACGCTGCCGATGGCATCCTTCTTGGTGCTGACCATCCGGGCCATGCCAAGCATCTGGGCCGTGGTCTGGCCGTTCAGCTCGTTGCCCGCCGCATGGCCCTTCTCGATCCGCATCACGCCAAGCGCTTCGGTGCCGTAGGGCGTTGCACCAAGGTCGGCGCCAAGCGCTACCAGCCGCTCCATCAGCGCCGCGCCATAACGGGCGGGCACGGCAAGCTCATAGGCCAGTTCGCCCGAGAAAGAGATGCGGAACAGACGCGCCCGCAGGCCGCCGCAGACGGTGAGGTTGGTGCAGGCCATGAACGGGAAGGCCGCGTTCGACAAATCGAAACCGTCCACGACCCGCTCGAGCAACGCGCGAGCCTTCGGACCGGCGACGGAAAGTTGCGCCCAGGCCTCGGTGGTGGAGATCAGCTGCACATCAAGCTCGGGCCACAGGCATTGACGGGCAAATTCCATATGACGGTAGACGGCGGCGGCCTGCGCGGTGGTGGTGGTGACGACGAAGTGATCCTCGGCCAGACGGGCGCAGGTGCCGTCGTCATAGGCATGGCCATCCTCGCGCAGCATCAGGCCATAGCGCACCATGCCGACCTTGAGGCTGGCCATCGGGTTGCAATAGAGCCGGTCGAGGAAGGCCGCCGCATCGGCGCCCTGTACATCGACCTTGCCAAGCGTGGTCACGTCGCAGATGCCTACGCCAGAGCGGGTCGCCAGAACCTCGCGGTCGACGGTCTGGCGCCAGTGAGTCTCGCCCGGGCGGGGGAAATACTGCGCCCGCATCCATTGCCCGACCTCGACAAAGACCGCGCCCTGCTCGCTGGCCCAGGGATGGGTGGGCGTCAGGCGGCGCGGACGGAAATGGCTGCCGGTATCGCCGCCACCCAGCACCGAAAGGGAGACGCCCGTGTAAGGCGGGCGGAAGATCGTCGTGCCGGTCGCAGGGATGGACTTGCCGGTCAGCTCGGCCATGACGGCAAGCGCGGTCACGTTCGCCGTCTTGCCCTGATCGGTGGCCATGCCGAGGGTCGTCCAGCGCTTCAGATGCTCGACCGGACGCATGTTCTCCTGATGCGCCAGCTTGATGTCCTTGACGGTGACGTCGTTCTGAAAATCGACCCAAGCGCGGGCCTTGCTCGGCACATGCCAGAAGGCGGACTGGCGCAGGGGCGCATCCTCGGTTTTCGGCGGCGCAGGCAGGGACGCCGTGATGCCGATTTCGGCGAGGGCATTGCGTGCCGCCTCGGCGCCCGAGACCAGTGCAGCGTGGGTCGAACCCTGCCCCGCCGCAGCACCGGCGACATGCATCCCCGGCACGCCGTCGGGTGGCGGCAGGAAGGCCAGATGCTCCTCGCTCCACATCGGGCGGCCACGATGATGCGAGGCGAGGTGGACATTCGGGTTCCAGCCACCCGCAACCCCGAGCGCCCCGCAGGACAGCCAATGGCTTTGCTCGTCGCGGGTGACCTTGATCGCGGTCAGGCCAAGGCGGCCCTTTGTATCGGTGACGGTGGCTCCGGCAAAGACCGGGTAAGCGCCGAAGGCGCGTGCATCCTTGCGGGTGTCAACGACCGCGGTCACGGTCACACCCTTCGCAATCAGGTCAAGCGCGGTGCGGTGGCCGTCGTCGCCGCTCGTGAAGATCGCCGCAGTCTGCGAGGGGCAGACGGCCCACCGGTTAGCATAGGCGCGCAGCGCCCCTGCCAGCATAACGCCGGGACGGTCGTTGTTGGCGAAGGGGATGTGCCGCTCTGTCGCGCCCGCGGCAAGTACGGTGCGTTTCGCGGTGATGCGCCACAGGGTCTGCCGGACCGACTTGCCGGGATTGGCCAGGTGATCGGAAACCCGTTCGACCGCCCCATAGATGCCGTGGTCAAAGCTGCCCCAGACGGTGGTGCGGTTCATCAGGCGCAGGTTGGGCAGGCTCGCAAGTTCGGCCAAGACCGTCGCGAGCCAGTCGATAGCCGGCAGTTCGTCCAGCGAATGGCTCTCGGCCAGAAGCCGACCACCCGGACGGAAGTCCTCGTCGCAAAGGATGACCCGCGCGCCGGACCGGGCGGCCGTCAGGGCGGCCATCAGACCGGCAGGGCCGGCGCCAATCACCAGCAGGTCGCAATGCAGGAAGCCCTTGTCATAGGCATCCGGGTCCGCCTGCATCGAAAGACGCCCCAGACCGGCGGCACGGCGGATTGCCGGCTCGTACAGCTTTTCCCAGAAGGCGCGCGGCCACATGAAGGTCTTGTAGTAGAAGCCGGCGGCAAAGAAGGGCGCCAGCAGGTCGTTCACCGCCTGCAGGTCCCGGTTCAGGGAACCGACATGGTTTTGGCTTTGCGCCTCAAGCCCGTCGAACAACTCGACCACCGTGGCCCGGGTGTTCGGCTCGCGCCGCGCGCCCGAGCGCAGCTCGACCATCGCATTCGGCTCTTCCGAGCCGGCAGCGACAACGCCGCGCGGCCGGTGATACTTGAAGCTGCGGCCCATCAGCCGCACGTCATTGGCGAGAAGCGCCGAGGCGAGGGTGTCACCGGGATGACCGGTGAGGCGCTTGCCGTCGAAGGTAAAGTTCAGGCTGCGACTGCGGTCGATCAGCCCCCCGGGAAGCCGTGTCATTCTGCCCCCCCGCCTTGACGGGCCAATGCGGCGCTGCTGGCCAGTTCGGCGCCCAGAACCTCGTGCGTGACCGTATTGCGGGTCACGACCAGCCAGCTGCGGTCGCCCTGTTCGTGGAACCAGAGTTCCCGATGAACGCCCGCAGGGTTGTCGCGCAGGTAGACGTAGTCGTGGAATGCGGCCTCGCTCCCCGGTGCCATGCCGTCGGGGCGGTCCAAAAGCCGAGCATCGCCCAGATAGACGAATTCCTGCGCGTCGCGCGGGCCAAGCAGCGGATGGGGGATCAGCATCGGTCTTCCTCAGTGCAGGTTCGGCTGGGCGCCCATGCCCTTTTCGTCGATCAGGTAGCCGCGGGCGAAACGGTCCAGCCGGTAAGCGGTCGCAGTGGAATGGGGGGTGTCGGTCGCAAGCAGATGTGCGAAGGCAAAGCCGCTGGCCGGCGTCGCCTTGAACCCGCCGTAGCACCAGCCGGCGTTGAGGTAGAGCCCCTCGACGGGCGTCCGGTCGATGATGGGCGAGCCATCCATCGACATGTCCATGATCCCGCCCCAGATGCGCAGCAGCCGCGCCCGGCCGATGGCCGGCATCAGCGCCATGCCGCCTTCGGCCACATCCTCGATGACAGGAAGGTTGCCGCGTTGGGCATAGGAGTTGTAGCCGTCGATGTCGCCACCGAAGACCAGCCCGCCCTTGTCGGACTGGCTGACATAGAAATGCCCGGCGCCAAAGGTGATGACGCCGTCGATGGTGGGTTTCAGCCCCTCGGAGACGAAGGCCTGCAGCACATGGCTCTCGATCGGCAGGCGCAGCCCCGCCTTCTCCATCACGCGGCTGGAGGATCCGGCCACCGCCACGCCCACTTTGGCCGCGCCGATGAACCCGCGAGAGGTCTCGACCCCGCGCAGCCGACCACCCTCGATGCGGAACCCGGTGACTTCGCAGTTCTGGAGGATGTCGACACCGGCGCTGTCGGCGCCGCGCGCGTAGCCCCAGGCAACGCCGTCGTGGCGGGCCGTTCCCGCGCGGCGCTGCAGCAGCCCGCCCTTGATGGGGAACCGCGCCTGGTCGAAGTTCAGGAAGGGATACATCGCCCGCACCCCGGCCTGATCCAGCATCTCGGCATCTGCCCCGGCAAAGATCATCGCGTTGCCGCGGCGGCGATAGGCATCGCGCTGCGCGTCAGTATGGAACAGGTTCAGGATGCCGCGCTGGCTGACCATCGCGTTGAAGTTGAATTCCTGCTCCAGCCCTTCCCATAGCTTCATCGAGAATTCGTAGAAGGGCTCGTTGCCGGGCAGCAGGTAGTTCGAGCGGATGATCGTGGTGTTCCGCCCGATATTGCCTGACCCAAGCCAGCCCTTTTCCAGCACGGCGATCCGCGCCTGACGGAAGGTCGTGGCAAGGTAATAGGCCGTCGCCAGCCCATGCCCGCCGCCGCCGACGATGACATAGTCATAGGCCGCCTGCGGGGCGGGGTCGCGCCAAAGCGGACCCCAGCCCTTGTGGCCCGTCAGGGCCTCGCGGAGGACGCGGAAACCGGAAAAGCGCATGGCCGCCTCAGATGTCGAGCGTGTTGTCCCGCTCCCACTGGGTGAGATGGGCGGTGTAGGCGTTCCATTCCTGGGTCTTGAGCTTGATGTAGGCCGACGAGAAGGCATCACCCATCGCCGCCTTGAGCCCGTCGTCGGCGTCATAGGCGCGGATCGCGTCCAGCAGGTTCAAGGGCAGCTTGGGCGCGCCGGTGACGGTGTGGCCTTCGGCATACATGTCGATGTCCCACCGCTTGCCGGGATCAGCCTTGGTCTTCAGACCCGAAAGGCAGGCCGCGATGATGATCGCCTGAAGCAGGTAGGGGTTCGCCGCGCCATCGGGCAGGCGCAGCTCGAACCGGCCCGGGCCGGGCACGCGCACCATGTGGGTGCGGTTGTTGCCGGTCCAGGTCACCGTGTTGGGCGCCCAGGTCGCACCCGAGATCGTGCGCGGGGCATTGATGCGCTTGTAGCTATTGACGGTGGGGTTGGTGACAGCGGCCAGGGCCGAGGCATGCTGCATGATCCCGCCAAGGAAATGCCGGCCATCATCGGACAGGCTGAGTTCCTTGCTCGGGTCGGAAAAGGCGTTCCTGCCGTCCTTGGTCCAGACCGAGATATGGGCATGGCAGCCGTTGCCGGTCAGACCCATGATCGGCTTGGGCATGAAGGTGGCCCGCAACCCGTGCTTCTCGGCGATCGACCGCACCATGAACTTGAAGAAGCTGTGCTTGTCGGCGGTGGCGAGGGCGGTGTCATATTTCCAGTTCATCTCGAACTGGCCGTTCGCGTCCTCGTGGTCGTTCTGATAGGGTTCCCAGCCGAGTTCCAGCATGTGGTCGCAGATCTCGGCGATCACGTCGTAGCGTCGCATGACCGCCTGCTGGTCATAGCAGGGCTTCACCGCCGTATCGGCCGCGTCGGAAATCGCCGTGCCTTCGGGGGTCAGCAGGAAGAATTCAGGCTCGACCCCGGTCTTGACCTCCAGCCCCATCTCGGCCGCTTCGCCGACCAGCCGCATCAGGACGTTGCGCGGGGCCTGATCGAGCGGGCCGCCGCCGCTCATCACGCAGGTCGAGGCGACCCAGGCGACATCCTTTTTCCACGGCAGTTGGATGACCGACGACGGGTCCGGCACCGCCAGCATGTCGGGGTGCGCAGGCGTCAGGTCCAGCCAGGTGGCGAAGCCGGCAAAGCCCGCGCCATCAGCCTGCATGTCGGCAATCGCCTGCGCCGGAACCAGCTTCGCCCGCTGGCCGCCGAACAGGTCGGTGTAGGAGATCATGAAGTACTTCACGCCCTTTTCGGCGGCGAAGGCGGCAAGATCGGTCATGGTTCTGTTCCCTGTTGACTGGTGCAGCCGGGGTCGCCTTGCCCCGACCGTCGGTTTTCAGAAGCCGGTTTGCCCGGGGATCCAGCTGGTGCCAGCCAGCGGCACACCGGCCATGGCCGCGGCCTCGATCGTCAGCGCGCACAGGTCCTCGGGTTCGAGGTTGTGGACGTGGCTCTTGCCGCAGGCGCGGGCGATCGTCTGGCATTCGAGCGTGAGCACCGCCAGGTAGTTGCGCAGCCGCCGCCCCGCCTCGACCGGATCGAGCCGTTTCATCAACTCCGCATCCTGCGTGGTGATACCGGCCGGGTCGCGGCCTTCGTGCCAGTCGTCATAGGCATCGGCGGTGGTGCCGAGCGCGGCGTATTCGGCCCCCCATTTCGGATCGTTCTCGCCGATCGCGACCAGTGCCGCCGTGCCGATCGCCACGGCATCGGCGCCAAGCGCCAGCGCCTTGGCCACGTCGGCCCCCGTGCGGATGCCGCCCGAGACGATCAGTTGCACCTTGCGGTGCATGCCGAGGTCCTGGAGCGCCTTCACCGCGGGACGGATGCAGGCGAGCGTCGGCTGGCCGACATGTTCGATGAACACATCCTGCGTCGCGGCCGTGCCGCCCTGCATCCCGTCCAGCACCACGACATCGGCACCGGCCTTCACGGCAAGCGCAGTGTCGTAATAAGGCCGTGCGCCGCCGACCTTCACATAGATCGGCTTTTCCCAGCCGGTGATCTCGCGCAGTTCGAGGATCTTGATTTCCAGATCGTCCGGCCCGGTCCAGTCAGGATGGCGGCAGGCCGACCGCTGGTCGATGCCGACCGGAAGGTTGCGCATGTTCGCGACGCGCTGCGTGATCTTCTGGCCAAGAAGCATCCCGCCGCCGCCGGGCTTGGCCCCCTGCCCCACCACGATCTCGATCGCATCGGCGCGGCGCAGGTCGTCGGGGTTCATCCCGTAGCGGCTGGGCAGATACTGGTAAACCAGCGTCTGGCTATGGCCACGCTCCTCGTTCGTCATCCCGCCGTCGCCGGTGGTGGTCGAGGTACCGGCCATCGTCGCACCGCGCCCGAGCGCCTCTTTCGCGGGGCCTGACAGCGCGCCGAAGCTCATGCCGGCGATGGTGACGGGGATCTTCAGCTCGATCGGTTTCTTGGCGAAACGGGTGCCGAGCACGACGGAGGTGTCACATTTCTCGCGGTAGCCTTCGAGCGGATAGCGGCTGATCGAGGCACCGAGGAACAGCAGGTCGTCGAAATGCGGAACCCGCCGTTTGGCGCCACCACCGCGGATGTCGTAGATCCCGGTCGCCGCGGCCCGGCGGATTTCCGAATTGATTTCCGGGCTGAAGGTCCAGCTGTTGCGGGGCACGGTATTGGGTGTCTTTTCCATGGCTGGCCTCTCAGTATTCGCCGGCGTGATCGACGTGGAAGTTGTAGAGCTTGCGGGCAGAGCCATAGCGCTTGAACTCTTCCGGCTTCGCATCCGCCCCGGAGCGCGCCAGCAGATCGCGCAGGATCTCCAGATGCTCGGGCCGCATCTCTTTCTCGATGCAGTCGGCGCCAAGCGACTTGACCGAGCCGCGCACGAACAGCCGCGCCTCGTACAGGCTGTCGCCGAGCGCCTCGCCAGCGTTGCCGAGGACGACCAGATTGCCGGACTGCGCCATGAAGGCCGACATGTGGCCGATATTGCCGAACACGACGATGTCGATGCCCTTCATCGAGATGCCGCAGCGGCTGGAGGCATTGCCTTTGATGACGAGCAGCCCGCCCTGCCCGGTGGCGCCCGCATACTGGCTGGCGTCGCCCTCGATGATGACCGTGCCGGACATCATGTTCTCGGCCACGCCCGGCCCGGCAGAGCCCGTGACCTTGACCGTGGCCTGCTTGTTCATGCCGGCGCAGTAGTAGCCGGTCGATCCCTTGACCGTGACTTCGATCGGTGCGTCGAGACCCACGGCGATGGCATGGGCCCCTTTCGGGTTCTCGATGGTCCACGAGGTCTGGTTGGTGGTGCGGGCCTGCGCCTGCAGCTGGCTGTTCAGCTCGCGCAGCGGGGTTTGGGCCATGTCGATGGTCTGCATGATCAGCGTTCCCAGAAATAGACGGTGGCAGGCTCGGGCTCCCAGACGCGGGCGGTCTCGATGCCCGGCAGGTTGGCGAGCGCGCGGTATTCCGATCCGAAGGCGACGTAGTCGTCGGTCTCGGCCATCACTGCCGGCTTGCAGGCGACGGGGTCGCGCACGACGCCGAAGCCGTTGCGGGTGCCGACGACGAAGGTGAAAAAGCCGTCAAGATCGGCCAGCGTGCCTTCCAGCGCGGTGCCCAGGTTGGCGCCTTCGGCCAGACGCGAGGAGATGTAGCAGGCCGCGACCTCGGTATCGTTCTGGGTCTGGGGGGCGAAGCCCTTGCGGACCAGCTCGCGACGGACGGCGTTGTGGTTGGACAATGAGCCGTTATGGACAAGGCACTGGTCCGCCCCGGTCGAGAACGGATGGGCGCCCAGTGTCGTCACCGCGCTTTCGGTCGCCATGCGGGTATGGCCGATGCCGTGACTGCCGCCCATGGCGCGCAGGCCGAAGCGGGCGGCCACATCCTTGGGCAGGCCAACCTCCTTGAAGATTTCCATGGCGTGACCCGATCCCATGATGCGAATGCCGCGCGCACCAAGGAAGGCACGGACCGTCGCCTCGGCGGTTTCAGGCAGGGCGATCACCGCATGGGTGTCGAGGACGCGGACCGTCACAGGTCCGCCGGTCGCTTCTTCCAGCGCGCCCTGAAGACCGGCAAAATCGGTCTCGGGCTTATCGGACTGGATCGTCATCTTGAAGCCATCGGCGTCGTCGCCGTAGATCGCGATCCCGGCGCTGTCAGGCCCGCGATCCGTCATGGTGACCAGCATGTCGGTCAGCAGATCGCCCAGACGAGGATGCAACTCCTCCTTCTTCAGGAACAGGCCAACAATCCCACACATCTTCCTCTCCGTTCTGCATCGGCAGCACGCCGTAGAAGCTTCACTATCAGGAAGGAAAGTTGCCTCAAGAGATATTTGTTTTCTTGCGTGGAAAAATATTTGTCAGAAAGTAAGGCGCCCAAAATTTGGGCGCCTTTGCTGATCGGGCGGGGGGATTTGCCGTGAAATCCGGCGCGGCGTTGTCAGCCGGCTTGCGGATAGCAGATGATCGAAAGGTAGCGCGCCGGAAGCTCCAGAAGGTTCTCCGGGCCATGCGGGGAATCGCTGTCGAAAAGCAGGCTGTCCCCGGGCTCCATTCGATAGGTGTTGTCGCCATGGCGATAGTCGACGGTGCCTTCCAGCATGTAGAGCATCTCGATGCCTTCGTGCTGGAAGGTGGGGAAGCGGTCGCTCTGCGTGGTCAGCACGATCAGATAGGGTTCGACCACCACGCCCGAATTGTTCGATCCGATATGGCCAAGCAGGTGATACTGGTGCCCGGCCCGCGTGCCGGCACGTTCGATTTCCACCGCCTGCCCGGCCTTCACGTGCATTGCACCGCGCGGCTCCTCATAGCCCGAGAAAAGCTGCACGAGTGGAACGCGCAAGGCATTCGCCAGAACCTGTAGCGTGTTCAGCGAGGGCGAGATGACGCCGTTCTCGATCTTTGACAGCATGCCGACCGACAGCCCCGTCTGGACCGCCAGATCCGAACCGGTCATGCGCTGGCGTTTGCGCAACTCGCGCACCTGGCGCCCGATGGCGACCTCCAGGTTCTTCTCGCGCACCTCACGGACAGCATGAGGATCTTGCGTCAGGCGCTTTTCGGCGGGGGCCGGTGCGTCGGTCATCGGTCGATCAGGCTCCATTCGGGGCAACGGCGCCCCGGAGCGCATGTTGCGAGGAACCCGAAGGACTGTCCACAGCAAGCGGCAGATTTCCTCAAGCTCGGTCGGGGATGCATTCCGAATGCCGAAGCGGGATCTGCGTCTTCGTCCAGAGACCTCACAGCCCAAGGATCCAGTTGCGGTCGATCTTCAGCACCTCAGCCATGGCATCGGCCGCCTCGGCGGACTTGCCCCGTTCGACCACATCGACAAGCGCGTGGTAGAGTGCCTCCTTTTCCGCGGAGAGGTCGACCTTGCCGGCCTCTATCCGGCGGAGCGTGGCCTGAGCCGTCCCGAATTCGACAATTCCGGTGGCGGCGCGCAGGAAGGGGTTGTGCGAGGCTTCGCAGATCGTGCGATGCATTTCGAACTCGGCCAGGGCAAAAGGCTCGGGCAAGGCAGTGACGGCCCGGCGCTGCTTCAGCCAATAGTGCAGCATTCGCACTTCGTCCGCGTTGCGCTTGGCCGCCGCCTCACGCGCCGCGGGGATCTCCAGCGCCTCGCGCACGTCGACGAAACTGCGCAGAAAGGCCGCATCAGGTCCCGCCTCGTGAATCCAGGACAGGACCTGCCGGTCGAACAGGTTCCAGCGGCTTTTCGGCAAGACCCGCGTGCCCACCTTGGCGCGCGCCTCGACCAGTCCCTTGGCCTCCAGCGTCTTCAGGGCCTCGCGCAGAACGGTGCGCGACACGCCATAGGCATCCATCATCTCGGCGTCGTTGGGCAGGATCGATCCAACGGGAAGCCTGCCGGACGCGATGCCGACCCCGATCTCGCTGATGACATAGGAATGGAAGTTCCTTGCGGACTGACGCCCGGAGAGCGAGCGTATCAGGCTCCCGGGTTCGCTCATCTCATGTCTTCCAAAGCACCTTCCTGCTGGGTGCCGAAGCAGTGAAGACCAGCCGCTGCAGCAAGATGAACATAAACAACAGTGCACCGATGACAATCTTCGTCCACCAGCTGGACAGCGATCCATCGAAGACAATGTAGGTCTGCACCAGCCCCTGGAGCATGACACCGACGAAAGTGCCCGCGACGAAGCCGTATCCCCCGGTCAGCAACGTGCCGCCGATGACCACAGCCGCGATCGCGTCAAGCTCGACCCCAAGGGCCGAAAGCGAATACCCCGCCGAGGTGTAAAGCGAGAAGACGATCCCGGCGAGACCGGCCAGCGTCGAGGACAGCATGTAGATCTGGATCGTGGTCCGGGCGACGGGCACGCCCATCAGCGCCGCCGAGGTCTCGTTCCCGCCAAGGGCATAGACGTAAGAGCCGAAGCGCGTGCGATGGGCCAGCACGATGCCGAACAGGAAGACCGCGATCATGATGCCGCCGATGACCGTCAGGCGGCCACCCCCTGGCATCAGCAGGTAGCTTTTCGAAACTGCGGTATAGAATTCATGCTTGATGCCGATGGAATCCGGCGACAGCACCGAGGCACCGCCGCGCGCCAGGAACATGCCCGCGAGCGTCACGATGAAGGATGGCACTTTCAGATAGTGGATCGCCGCCCCCATGCAGGCTCCGAACAGAGCCGAGACGCCCAGGGCGATGGCGAAGGCTACCAGCGGGTGCAATCCGACCCACATGATGAGCACGGCAATCAACACCGTGGTGAACCCGATCACTGCCCCGACCGACAGGTCGATCCCGCCCGAGATGATGACGAAGGTCATGCCGACGGCGGCGATGCCGAGGAAGGCATTGTCCGTCAGGAAATTGCCCAGAACACGAGTCGACAGCATCGCCGGCTGCTGGCTGACTGCCGCCAGATAGGCGAGGATGAAGATTGTCGCCGTGGCAGCGAGAGGGCGCAGGCTGCGGTTCATGGTGTCGTCCTCGGGGCGGGAGCAGTTTCCGCGCGGGTCTGCCAGCGGCTGAACAGGCGGGCGGCCAGCGGGGACTGCAAGACCAGGATCAGGATGATCACGCCGGATTTCACCACGAGGTTGAACTCCGGCGAAAAGCCCGAGATCAGGATCCCGGTGTTCATTGCCTGGATGATGATCGCCCCGAGGACCGACATCGGGATCGAGAAGCGACCGCCAAGCAGCGACGTGCCGCCGATGACGACCGCAAGGATCGCGTCAAGCTCAAGCCAGAGACCGGCATTGTTGGCATCGGCGCCACGGATGTCTCCGGCCACGATCAGGCCGGAGACAGCGGCGCAGAAGCCGGCGAAGGCATAGACCATGAGCAGCAGCGCGCTGGAGGTGATCCCGGCAAAGCGCGCAGCCGAACGGTTCACGCCAACCGCCTCGATCAGCAGACCAAGCGCCGTGCGGCGGACGGCAAGGGTCGCCCCAACCAGCAGGACAAAGGCAATGACCACCGGCATCGGAAGGCCCAGGAACGATCCGGTGCCGATGAAGATCAGCAGCGGGTCCGAGAATGTCACGATCGAGCCCTCGGTGATTAGCTGGGCAAGACCCCGACCCGCCACCATGAGCACCAGCGTCGCGATGATCGGCTGCATGTCGAGCAATGTCACCAGCATCCCGTTCCACAGGCCGCAGGCCAGACCGATGCCAAGCGCCGCAAGTACCGCGATCCACGATGCCGTCCCTCCGACGACAAGACTTGCCGCAACTGCGCCGGCGATCGCCATCACCGCACCGACCGAAAGATCGACGCCTTTCGTAGCGATCACGGCGGTCATGCCAATCGCCAGGATCGCAACCGGGGCGCCGCGGTTCAGCACGTCGATGAGGCTGCCGAACAACCGGCCATCCTGCCAGGTGATGTCGAAGAAGCCGGGGAACAACAGCCAGTTGATGAAAAGGACCGCGATCAGGGCGACGAATTGCGGCCGCGCCAGAAAGGTGAGACCCGTGCGCTTCATGATGCCGTCCGTACCCTGTTTTCAGCAATGGCGCTCACGATGACGGCGGGCGTGATCTCTTCCCCGGTCAGCTCAGCGACCATCTCGCGGTCGCGCATCACCACGACCCTGTTTGAATAGGCGACGACCTCGTCAAGCTCGGACGAGATGACAAGCAAGGCCAGTCCGTCCTCGCGCAGGCGATTGATGGTTCGAACGATTTCGGCATGAGCGCCCACGTCGATGCCTCGCGTCGGTTCGTCCAGGATCAGGAAACCCGGGTCGATCGCAAGCCAGCGGGCAAGGATCACTTTCTGCTGGTTGCCCCCCGACAGGAGTTTCACCGGCATGTCGTGGCTCGCCGCACGGATGTCGAGCGCCTCGGCGAAGCGGCCGGCGATCTCGATCTGATCGTCGCGGTTCAGCGCCTTGAACCAGCCGAGTTTGGCCTGAAGGGCGATGATGATGTTCTCGCGGACCGAAAGGTCCCCGAAGATGCCGTCGATCTTGCGATCCTCGGGACAGAAGCCGAAGCCGGCCGCAACGGCCTGGGACGGATTGAAGATGGTGGCAGGCTTTCCTCCCACACGGACCTGGCCGCTGTCGGCGGCGTCGACCCCGAACATCAGCCGCGCCATCTCGGTGCGGCCCGAACCGAGAAGACCGGCGACGCCGACCACCTCGCCCTCATGCAGCTTTAGAGAGAACGGGGCGACCTTGCCCGCCTTGCCCAGATCGGTGAACTCGACCCGGACCGGCCCCGTCTCGGCCTCGCCGATCCACGTCGGCTGGTGTCCAAAGGCGATGTCCTTGCCCAGCATCATCCGCACAACGTCGGTCGCCGTCACATCGGCAAGGTTCTCGGTTCCTACCTTGCGGCCGTTGCGCAGCACGGTCACGCGGTCAGCGATCTCGAACACCTGGTCAAGGAAATGGGTGATGAAGACGATGGCGAGACCGCGCGCCTTGAGGCGCTCGACCACCTCGAACATCTTGCGGACCTCGTTGTGGTCCAGGCTGGCCGTCGGCTCGTCGAGGACGAGCACCTTGCCCGAAAGCTCGACAGCCCGGGCGATGGCGACAACCTGCTGGACAGCGACGGAGTAGCTGCCAAGCTCGGCGCGCACGTCGATCTCGAGGCCGTAGGTCGCAAGAACCTCCCGCGCCTTCGCTTCGATCACCTTGCGCTGGACGATGCCAAAGCGGGTGGGCTGATGGCCCAGAAAAAGGTTCTCGGCCACGGAACGGTTCGGAAGCAGGTTCACTTCCTGATAGACCGTCCCGATGCCCTTGGCCTGCGCCTGAAGCGGATCACGGAAGGAAACCGGCTGCCCTTCCAGAAGGATCTCGCCTTCGTCGGGCTGATAGGCCCCGGTCAGGATCTTGATAAGCGTGGATTTCCCCGCCCCGTTCTCACCCAGAAGCGCGTGGACCTCCCCGCCGCAGATGTCGAAATCGACATCGTCGAGCGCCCGGTGCCGCCCGAAGATCTTGGTGATCTTGCGGGCCCGCAGAACGGGTTCCCGGCCATCCATCGGGATTTTCGCCACGATGTCCCCCCTCGTATTCGCGACGCTTTCGCAGTCGGACCTCAGCCGACACAAGTCCGCCGGCCGGATTGCCCGGTCGGCGGACAGGCTACCATCAGGGAGGGGTCAGTAGCCAAGTCCCTTGCGGGCTTCGTACTGTCCTTTCGGATCATCAGCAGCAGTGTACAACTTCGACTCGGTAATGATGAACTTCTCAGGCACCTTGCCTCCGTTCAGGTAGCCATCGAGCGCGACGAAGGCCGGACCGGCCATGTCGGGCGTCAGTTCGACCGTCGCATTGGCCTCTCCGGCCGCCATAGCGGCGAAGATGTCCGGCACCGCGTCGATCGAGACGGTCAGGATGTCGGAGCCGGGTTTCAGGCCCGCATCCTTCATCGCCTGGATCGCGCCCACCATCATGTCGTCGTTATGGGCGTAGACGGCGCAGATGTCCTTGCCGCCGTTCTCGGCCTTGATGAAGCCTTCCATCACTTCCTTGCCTTTGGAGCGCGTGAAGTCGCCCGTCTGGCTGCGGATGATCGTGATGTTGGCGTGGCCGGCGATCGCGTCTTCAAAGCCTTTCTTGCGGTTGTTGGCGGGCGAGGATCCGACGGTGCCTTCCAGCTGCACTACCTTGCAGTCCTTGTCGCCCACTGTCTTGACCAGCCAATCGCCGGCGACGGCGCCTTCATGGACCTGATCCGATGCCACCGAGGTCAGGTAGAGATCTTCCGGCGCATCGACGCCACGGTCGAGAAGAACGACCGGAATATTGGCATCCTTTGCCTCGCCCAGCACCTCGTCCCAACCGGTCGAGACGACGGGGGCGACCAGGATCGCATCGACGCCCTGGGCGATGAAGCCGCGAATCGCCTTGATCTGGTTTTCCTGTTTTTGCTGCGCATCGGCGAATTTCAGGTCGATGCCAGCTTTCTCGGCCTGCTGCTTGGTCACCGATGTTTCGGCGGCGCGCCAGCCAGACTCCGATCCGATCTGCGAAAATCCGATGACCTTGCCCTGCAGGCCGTCTGCAAAGGCAACGCCAGACAACAAGGCACCGATGCCCGCGCCAAGCGCGAGCTTCTTGATGATTGACATGTTTCCTCCCTCAGATTGCGGCCTGACCTCTCCTCAGGGCTGGCCTGCATTCACGCTAGCAAAAGTATTACTATATGTAAAATGTAATTGTGAACGCGATCGATTCCGTCGAATATATCATAAAATCAATTACTTGCAGAAGATTCTCCTTTTAGCGTCCGGGTCGGGATCACCTGAAGTCACGACGCTTTGCTGTTCCCGCCGTGACGAGTCCGTCCCCCATCCTCCTGCGGCTAACACCCGGAGAAAATGCCCGCGACATGATCTGACTGGGGCCGGAGCAGGCCACCCGCGCCGATTGCCGGGCGAGCGCGCAGGCACTAAGAGTGAATTTCATGGGGCCACTCCAGACCTCACTCAGGGGATCCCATGGGAAGCAATGCCATCTGCTCGGACCTGTTCACCCTGCGCGGCGATCTCGGCGCGCCATCCTTTTTGCCATGGATCGCGCGCCATGCCGGCCGGCTCGGCATCATCGGACGAGTGACAGCGGCCAGCGCGGATGAGGTGAGTCTGCTGGTCGAAGGCCCCCCCGATCTGGTCGACGCGATGGAACTGGGCGTTTCGCTCGGCCCGATCGACGTTTGGGTGGAGTCGATCGAACGCGAGCGCCTCCTCTCGCGACCCTGACGGATCGTCGCGATAGGTAACGCTGGCCTTTGCCCAATTGCTAGGCAATCATGGATACAAACGAACCGTTTCTGCCCTGACCTTAGGCGCGACGGCTTGCGTTCCGGTATGCTGCCAAGACATTCCGGGAGTCGCGCCGAGGGTCGGTGCAGAACGATAACCGGGGACAGACAACTCAAATGCCGCAGAACTGGACAGCCGTGGCCCTGTCGCGCGACGTGCCGCCACAGGTCGTCATTCCCACGGTCGTCGACGGGCGCGAACTCGCCGTCTGGCGCAGCCAGTCCGGTCGCGTCGCCGCCTGGGACGACCGCTGCCCACATCGCGGCATGCGCCTGTCGCACGGCTTCGTCCGGGGCGAGGCGCTGTCCTGCATCTATCACGGCTGGAGTTACAACGAGGCGGGGCAGTGCCAGCGCATCCCCGCCCATCCCGATCTGGTGCCGCCAGATGCGATCCGCGTGCCGACCCTGACCGCAGCCGAGTCTGATGGCATCATCTGGGTTACAGCCGTGTCCACCGACCGCCCCCCGCCCAAGATGCCGGACTTCACGCCGCTTCGGTCGCTGACGGTCGAAGCCCCTGCTTCCGCCATCACTGCCCTGTCTGGCACCGAGATGGGCAAGGACGGTGACCTGCGACTTGTCTTGGCAGGTATCGCCTGCCTTCTGCTGATCCAGCCGCTGCCGGGCGACCGCACCGCCCTGCATGTTCTGGTCGCGACCGGAACGACGCCTGCCGCGCAGGTTGGGGTTTCCCGCGCGCTGGAGGATCTCCGGCGTCTGACCGAATCTGAAAGGCAAGCGGCATGACCGACAATCCGATGCTGAATGAATGGTATCCGGTCGGCATTCTGACGGAGCTTACCCCGGACGGCCGGGACACCCTGCTGATGGGCGAGCCGATTCATGTCGCCCGTGATACGGGCGGCAACCCGGTGGTCGCGACAAAAGAGGGCCGTCTCCTGCCGGTCCGCGCCCGCTACGGCCATGTCTGGACCTCGCTCGGGACACCGGCGAAAGAGCTTTTCGACATTCCCGAAGCGGACCAGCCCGGCAGGCGGCTTGTCGATGTGGGCGTCGTGCGGGTGAAATGTTCGCCCCTGCGCGCGGTCGAGAATTTCCTCGACATCGCACATTTCCCCTTCGTCCATACTGACATCCTTGGCGCCGAGCCCCATACCGAGGTCCAGCGCTACGAGGTGCAGATCCGCGAGGAGGTGGACGAGGTCTGGGCGACCAAGGTCAAATTTTACCAGCCGCAGGCGGCGAAATCGGCCGCTGGTGGCATCACCACCGACTACATGTATCGGGTCCCGGCGCCGACCGTGTCGATCCTGTACAAGACCTGCCCGCCCCGGCCCGGCGAATGGGATGTCATCACCCTGTTCGTGCAGCCCATGGCCGAGGACCTGTGCCAGGTCTGGCCGTGGATGGCGCTGTTCGACGACCAGACGCCGATGACCGACCTGATCCACTTCCAGCAGATGATCTTCCTGCAGGATCGCTCGATCCTTGAAAACCAGCTGCCGCGGCTTCTGCCGCTGGATCCGGGGATGGAAATTCCGACCCGGGCCGATATGACCTCGGTCGCCTATCGCCGCTGGCTGAAGCGGCACGGCTTCACCTATGGCGCACAACTGGTGGCGGCATGATCCTTTACGACTACATCCTTAGCCCGGACTGCTACAAGATACGCCTCCTCGCGGCCCTGACGGGGGTAAAGATCGCCCTGCGTCCGGTCGATTTCCACCCCGGTGGCGAACACAAAACCGCGCCGTTCCTGGCGATGAACCCATCCGGCACCATCCCGATCTTCGAGGATGACGGGCTGATCCTGACCGAGTCCTCGGCGATCCTGACCTATCTGGCCGCCAAGGCCGGACCGACCTGGCTGGGCGACGACACACCTACGATGCGGGGGCGGGTCGCGCAGTGGCTGGCCTTCTCGCAGCGGCTTTCGGCCAGCATCGGCAAGGCGCGCGTCCATGACATGCTGAACAAGCCCGCCGATATCGAAGCCTGCCGCAAGGCTGGCACCCAATGCCTGCGCGAGATCGAAGCGGCGCTCGTGGATCAGCGGCTGGCGGGTCATGCCTTCCTTGCGGGCGACCGCCCGACCATCGCCGATCTTGCCTGCTTCCCGCATTCGATGCTGGCGCCCGATGGCGGGATTTCGGTCGACCCTTATCCGTCGATCCGTCTCTGGACCCGCGCGATCCGGGCGCTGCCGGGATTCATCGAGATGCCGGGCATCCACCGCCTGCACGACCTCAAGCCCGAACCGGGCCCGATCCCGGAGCGGGTGTGATGCCGAACTACCTGTTTCGCGGCTGCGCGGCTGTTGTCACCGATCCCGGTGCGGCGGACGGCGTGCTGCGCAACGTGGATCTGCTGACGGAAGGCCCGGCGATCCGCGCCATCGGCCGCGATCTGGTGGCGCCCGCCGGAACCGAGTTGATCGACGCACGCGGCTGGTTCCTGTACCCCGGCCTCGTCAACACCCACCATCACTTCTTCCAGTGTTTCGTGCGTAACCGGGCAGAGCTGGACTGGACGAAGCTTTCGGTCATCGAATGGCTCGACCTGATCTACCCGATCTTTTCACGCCTGACCGAGGAGTGTTTCTACCATTCCTCGCTGACCGCGATGGCAGAACTGGCCAAGCACGGCTGCACAACCGCTTTCGACCACCAGTACAACTTCCCCCGCCATGCCGGGAAACGCATCGTCGACCGCCAGTTCGAGGCGGCCGGGAAGATCGGCCTGCGCTTTCATGCCGGGCGGGGCGGGAACACCCTGCCGAAGTCGGAAGGCTCGACCATCCCCGATGCGATGCTGGAGACGACCGACGAGTTCATTGCCGACTGCGCGCGCCTGATCGACGCCTACCACGACGCGTCGCCCTTCGGCCTGCGGCAGGTCGTGGTGTCGCCCTGCCAGCCGGTCAACTGCTACCGCGAGACCTTCACGGAATCTGTGGCGCTGGCACGTGACAAGGGCGTGTTCCTGCATACCCATGTCGGCGAGGGCGAAAGCCCTGTGATCGCGGCGCGCCACGGGATGCGGACGGTGGATTACCTTGAGGAAATCGGCTTTGCCGGGCCGGACACCTTCTATGCCCATTGCTGGGAACTGACGCATGACGAACTGCGCAAGATGGCGGCGTCGGGCACCGGCGTCGCCCATTGCCCCGAGCCGGTCTATCTGGTGGGCGCAGAAGTGACGGACATCCCGGCGATGGCGGCTTTCGGGCTGCGGGTGGGCCTCGGCTGCGACGGTGCGGCGTCGAACGACAATTCGAACCTGATGCACTGCGTCCATTCCGCCTACATGCTGCAATGCCTTGCCGCCTCGACCCGCGCCCATCCGGTGCCGGAGCCGCGCGATTTCCTTGGCTATGGCACGACCGGGGGCGCGTCGCTTCTGGGCCGATCCGACATCGGCCGTCTGGCGCCCGGCATGGCGGCTGACCTTTTTGCCATCGACAGCCGGCGGATGGACTATGTCGGCACAAGGCACGACCCGGCGAGCCTGATCCCCAAGGTCGGCATCGGCATGGCGACCGACCTGACGATGGTCAACGGACGGATCGTCTGGGCCAAGGGGGAGTTCCCCGGCCTCGACGAGGCGCAGATGGCGGCCGAGGCCGAAGCTGCGCTGGCAACGATAAACCTCTGAAAAAGCGCAACAGGAGAGCCCAGATGATCGACAGACGCACCTTCCTCCAGACCACCGCCCTCGGCGCCATCGCCGCCGCGATCGGCGCGCGTGCCCATGCGGCCGAGCCGCTCGGCATCGCGCTGATCCTGCCGTCGCCGAATGGCGATGTGGGTTGGTCGCACAGCCTCGTCGCAGGCCTCGACCCCGTGAAGGCCGCCTATGGC
Organism: Rhodobacter sp.; assembly: GCA_041905595.1. Taxonomy (GTDB): domain Bacteria; phylum Pseudomonadota; class Alphaproteobacteria; order Rhodobacterales; family Rhodobacteraceae; genus Aliitabrizicola. The sequence goes on along the minus strand of JAYRKT010000028.1, from coordinate 37,838 downwards.
GACGCGGTCAAGATCACCATCGTCGAGAACATCCCCGAAGGCCCGGATGCTGACCGGATCATGAACAAGGCCGTGGCAGACGGGAACAAGGTCCTGATCGCCGGTTCCTTCGGATACCAGAACGGCGCGATGCAGATCGCCAAGCGCGATCCCTCGGTCACGGTCCTGCATGCTTCGGGCTTCATGGTCGCCCCGAACTTCTCGCCCTTCGCCGCGAAGTATTTCCAGGGCACCTACCTGATGGGCATGGCCGCCGCCGCGCTGTCGAAATCGGGCAAGCTCGGCTCGGTCTCGGCCTTTGCCATTCCGGAACTCATCACATCGATCAACGCCTTCACCCTTGGTGCGCAGGCGGTGAACCCGAACATCGAGGTTTCCGTGGTTTGGGTGAACTCGTGGTTCGACCCGGCCAAGGAACAGGAAGCTGCCAAGGCGCTGCTGGCGCAGGGCTGCGACGTGATCTTCTCGAACGCGCAGGACACGCCTTCGGTCATCTCGGTCTGCGAAGAGGCAGGCGTGCATGCGTTCAACCTGAACTCCTCGATGAAGTCCTACGCGCCGAAGACCTACCTTGGCTGCGTCGCCACAGACTGGTCGCCGTACTTCAAGGCCTCCGTTGACGCCCATGTCGCGGGCACCTTCCAGGGGGCAAACGCCTTCCTCGGCATGGCCGACAAGGTGGTCGAGGTCGTGGACTGGAGCCCGGACATCCCCGCCGACATGATGGCCAAGATCAAGGAGGTCGAGGCCAAGATCGCCGATGGCAGCTTCTCGCCCTTCACCGGCCCGATCACCAAAGCCGATGGCAGCGAGGGCGTCGCGGCCGGCACCACGATGACAGACGAGCAGATCGTGGCGATGGACTGGCATGTGAAGGGCGTGGCCACGCCACTGCCGCAGTAACCGGGATGCCCGCGCCGCTTCTGTCCCTTCGCGGGATGACCAAGAGCTACGGTCAGGTCCGGGCCAACCGGGCCATCGACCTCGACGTGGCTCCGAACTCGATCCACGCCATCCTGGGCGAAAACGGCGCGGGCAAGTCCACCCTGATGAAACTCATCTACGGGGTGGAGGAACCCGACGAGGGGCAGGTATTCTGGCAGGGGCAGCCGGTGCGCCTGACCTCGCCCGCCGAGGCGCGTCGCCATGGGATCGGCATGGTCTTCCAGCACTTCTCGCTGTTCGAAACGCTGACCGTGGTCGAGAACATCTCGCTGATCGTGCCGGGGGCGAAGGCGGAACTGGCCCGCCGCATCCGGGCACTGGGGCAGGATTTCGGGCTTGAGGTCGATCCCTTCGCCCATGTCTATTCCCTCTCGGTCGGCGAACGCCAAAGGGTCGAGATCATCCGCTGCCTGATGACCGAGCCAAAGCTTCTGATCCTTGACGAGCCGACCTCGGTCCTGCCGCCGCAATCGGTCGGGCTTTTGTTCGACACGCTTCGCCGGCTGCGCGATACGGGCGTGTCGATCCTGTTCATCTCGCACAAGCTGGACGAGATCCAGTCGATCTGCGACCGCGCCACGGTGCTGCGCGCCGGTCAGGTGACCGGCAACGTCGACCCGCGCGAGCACGACGCGCACGACCTGGCCCGCATGATGATCGGCCGCGACATGCCGCCGCCCCTGCATGCCGATATCCGACCCGTGGGGGAAAAGCGGCTTGAACTGGCCGGGCTCGACCATGTCGAGGACGACCCGTTTGCCGTCTCGCTGCACGGGGTCAGCCTGACGGTTCATGCCGGCGAGATCGTGGGCATCGCCGGGATTTCCGGCAACGGACAGGCGGAACTCGCGCGGCTGATCTCGGGCGAGACGCGCCTGTCTGACGGCGAACGCGACGAGGTCCGGATGATGGATCAGGGCGTCGCCCAACTTGGCCCGGCCGAGCGGCGTGCGCTTGGCTTTGCCTTCGTTCCCGAGGACCGGCTGGGGCGTGGGGCCGTGCCCGAGATGTCGCTGGCCGACAACAGCCTGCTGACCGCGCATCCCCTTGGGCTTCTCCGCCACGGCTTCATCGACCGCGCGAAAGAGGCCGAGTTCACCGCCGCCTGCATCAAGGATTTCGACGTCCGCACTCCGGGGCCCGAGGCCGAGGCGGGCGCGTTGTCGGGCGGCAACCTGCAGAAGTTCATTGTCGGGCGCGAGATCCTCTTGAAGCCCAAGCTGCTGTTCGTCGCCCAGCCGACCTGGGGCGTGGATATCGGTGCTGCGACGGCGATCCGCCAGCGCCTGATTACCATGCGCAATGAAGGCGTTGCCGTGCTGGTGATCTCCGAGGAACTCGAAGAACTGTTCGAGATCTGCGACAGGATCCAGGTGCTGCACAAGGGGCGGCTTTCGCCATCGCTTGACCCGCGTGAGACAAGGCCCGAGCAGGTCGGCCGTTACATGATCGGCGCCGAAACACAGTCGCGCGAGGCCGTCTGATGCTCCGCCTGCCTCGTCTGATCCGCCGCGATCGCGCCTCGACCCGGATGGCGGTTCTCGCACCTGTCATTGCCGTGGCCGCAGCAGTTTTCGTGAACCTTGTCCTCTATCTCGTCATGGGCAAGAGCCCCGGCGCAGTCTTTCACGCGATGCTGCTGGAGCCTTTCCTGTCCTGGGCGTCCTTCTCGGAAGTGCTGCTCAAGGCCGGGCCGCTGCTGCTGATCGCCGAGGGTCTTGCCATCGGCTTTCGCGCCAAGGTCTTCAACATCGGCGCCGAGGGGCAGTTCATTCTGGGTGCGATCTTTGCCTCGGCGATCCCGATCTGGTTCCCAGACGCCACGGGCGGCTGGATCTGGCCGTCGATGCTCCTGCTTGGGGCGATCGGCGGGGCGCTCTGGGCGGCGGTGCCGGCCTTCTGGCGTGTGCGGCTCAACGCAAACGAGATCCTCGTGACGCTGATGATGAGCCTGATCGCTGCGCAGGTGCTGAACTACCTGCTGCTTGGCCCCTGGAAGGACCCGAAGGGATTCAATTTCCCGCAGTCGGTCATGTTCCAGTACGACGCGATGGTGCCGATCCTGATCCCCGGAACGCGCGTGAACCTCTCGCTCCTGCTGGCGCTCGTCTCGGCCGTGCTCGCCTGGGCCTTCATGCAGAAGAGTTTCCGCGGCTACCAGTTCCTTGTGGGCGGCCTCGCTCCCCGCGCCGCCGCTTATGCCGGCTTCTCGGAAGCCCGCGCGATCTGGCTGTCGCTGCTGATCGGCGGGTTTGCGGCGGGGCTTGCGGGCGCGGCGGAAGTCGCCGGGCCGATCGGCCAGCTTCAGCGGTCGATCTCGACGGGGTACGGCTATGCCGCGATCATCGTCGCCTATCTGGGCGGGCTGCATCCGATCGGGATCGTCGCCTCGTCGCTGCTGATGGCGGTCCTTTATATCGGCGGTGACAACGCGATGGTCTCAGCCGACCTGCCGGTCGCGGCCGTGCGGGTGTTCCAGGGAAGCCTTCTGGTCTTCTACCTCGCCGCGACGACCTTCGTGCGGTATCGGCTTGACTGGGGACATGGCGCGAAGGGAGCCGCGCAGTGAACGGGATCGAGTTCATCCTGGCCAACATGCTGGCCGCCGCCACGCCCTTCCTGCTGGCCGCCCTGGGCGAGCTTGTCGTCGAGCGGTCGGGCGTGCTGAACCTCGGAATCGAGGGGATCATGGCGCTTGGCGCCGCGATCGCCTTCATCATCGTCTATCATGGCGGGGGCCACTTTGCGGCCTTCATCGGCGCCGGCCTAGCGGGTGCCGGGATTGCCCTGCTGTTCGGCATCCTCGCGCTCGGGTTCCGGGCGAACCAGGTCGCGATCGGGCTTGCCATCGGCATCCTCGGACAGGGGCTTTCGGCGCTGATCGGCAACTCCTATGAAGCGCTGACCGTGACGGGCCTGTCGAAGATCACGCTGCCAGGCCTGTCGACCCTGCCGGTTGTCGGCGGCCTGTTCACCCAGGACGTCGTCGTGTGGTTGTCGCTGATCGCGACGCTGGCCATCTGGGCCATGTTCCGCTTCACGCGACTTGGGCTGGTAATCCGGGCTGTGGGCGAGAACCCCAAGGCAGCCCATGCCATCGGCTATCCGGTCATCGGCCTGCGCCATGCCGCGATCCTGTTCGGCGGCGCGATGGCGGGGCTGGCGGGCGCCTATGCGGCGACGGTCTATACGCCCCTCTGGGCCGACGGGATGATTGCCGGCCGCGGCTGGATTGCACTGGCGCTTGTCGTGTTCGGCACCTGGATGACGGGAAGGGTGTTCTTCGGCGCGCTGCTGTTCGGGGCGGTCTCGCTTGGCGGTCTGGCCGCGCAGGCACAGGGCGTGCCGCTGAATTCCCAGCTTCTGTCGAGCCTGCCCTACATTGTGACGATCGTGGTTCTGGGCATCATCTCGTCCAACCGTCGCCTGTTGAAGATCAACGGCGTCGCCTCGCTTGGCGAACCCTACGAGCGGTGATGCCCCGGCGTGATGTGGCGCGCGCAACCCTCACGCGGGGGCCGCGCGCATTAACGCTGTCGGGCGACCGACTAGGCGGTGTCAGACGCAGTTTGGATTCGCACCGCGGTTCGACATGTCCGCATCCTTCGGACATTCGGCGTTCGGAACGGTATCCGAGACACAGCCTGACAGAAGCGGAAGGCTAAACAGAAGGCAGATGACAAGCTTCTTCAAGGCAGTTCTCCTCTGGGTCTGATTGGCCGCTCGGCGCTTTTGGATGATCGTTCGATCGTTACCCACCTGTCAATCGGCCGCGTCGCGGCGACCCTTTCTGCTGAGGGTTGCAGCCGCGTGCGAGTGTCAGGTCGCCGGCGGCCGGCGGTCAGTCCGCCGCGTAATCCAACCCCAGGTCAAGAACCGGGGCCGAATGGGTCAGGGCGCCGACACTGATATAGTCGACCCCGGTCGCGGCGACCTCAGGAATGCGCGGCAGACTCATGTTCCCCGAAGCTTCGGTGATCATCCGGCCCGCGACCATCTGCACGGCCCGCGCCAGGGTCGGGCCATCCATGTTGTCGAGCAGCACGCAATCGGCACCGCCGGTGGCCAGCACCTTGTCAAGCTGATCGAGCGTGTCCACCTCGATCTCGACCCGCATCATGTGCGACCGCGCGGCGGCCACCCGCCCGAGGACGGCGGCAACCCCGCCTGCTGCGGCGATGTGATTGTCCTTTATGAGGATCGCATCGCCCAGGCCATACCGGTGGTTCGTCCCGCCGCCATGACGAACCGCCGCCTTCTCGACCAGCCGCAGACCAGGGGTTGTCTTGCGCGTGCAGGTGATGCGCGCACGCCCTTCCGCCGCGGCGACATAGGCAGAGGTCAGCGTCGCGATGCCACTCATCCGGCCGGCGAAATTCAGCGCCACCCTTTCAGCCATCAGGATTGCCGACATATCGCCGGAAACCCGCATCAGGACCTGACCGGCGACACAGGTCGCACCGTCCGGTGACTGAGTTTCGACCACAAGGCTCTTGTCGAGCAGACGGAAGGCCAGCGCCGCCACTTGCATGCCCGAGACAACCCCCGACTGGCGTGACCGCATCACTACGGTCCCGCGCGTGACCGCCGGGATCACCGCGCGCGACGTTGCATCGCCCCAGGGGGCAAGATCTTCGGACAGCGCGGCGCGTACGAGAGGCTCGAGCAGGAAATCGGGAATGTCGGTCATGCGGGCTCCTTCAGCGCAGTGGCTTCGGCAAGGGTCAGGCGCGACGGAAGCGGCGGCAAGGAGCCGGAAAAATCGCTCCGGCAATGGGCGCCCCTGCTTTCGCGGCGAAGAAGCGCGGCAGTAGCGATCATCCTGGCGGCGGCGAGCATGTTGGCGAAAGCCGGGACCGCACCCGGCTCAAGATCGGCGATCCCGCCCAGGGCGCGGCGCAGCCCGGTCTCGTCGCGGATGACGCCAACATGGGCCGTCATCAGCTTGCGCAACCGCGCGACCTTTGCCGGATCGATGGCGGGGGAATGGCCTGCCAGCGCCACCCTTGCTTCGGGCGCCGCAGCAAGCGGCAGCGCGGCGCCAATGTCCAGACCGGCGGCCCGGCCCATGACCAGCGCCTCGAGCAGTCCATTCGAGGCCAGACGGTTGGCGCCATGCAGCCCGGTGCAGGCGGCTTCACCTGCGACCCACAAGCCGGGAAGGCTCGACCGTCCGGCCTGATCCACGGCAATGCCGCCCATGTGGTAATGCGCGGCGGCTGTGACCGGGATCGGCTGTCGGGCCGGGTCCAATTCGGCGCGCTGGCAGGCCGCATGAACTGTCGGGAAGTGGTCGGCGATCCGGTCGCCTAGGGAACGCACGTCCAGCGCCGGACGGCGTCCGGCCTGCCATTCGGCAAAGACGCCACGGGCGACGATGTCTCGCGGAGCAAGCTCGGCCTCGGGGGCAAGTGCCAGCATGAAGCGAACGCCGTCCGCGTTGATGAGGGTTGCGCCCTCACCGCGCAATGCCTCGGTGGCAAGCGGCGCGGGGTCTTCGTCGATGTCGATGGCGGTCGGGTGGAACTGGACGAACTCGGCATCGCGGATCACCGCCCCGGCGCGGGCCGCCATACCGAGCATCTGGCCGCGGATCCGGTTCGGGTTGGTTGTGACGGCAAAGAGCCCCGCCGCGCCGCCGCCGGCGAACAGCACCGCCGGGGCGCGGATTTCCCCGCAGCCCTCGCCTTCGACTTGGATTCCGACGACGGCACCGGCCTCGACGATCAAGTCTACGGCCGAAAGGCCTGTCGCCACCTGCACATGCGCGGCAGCCTGGATGGCCCGGATCAGCGTCGCCATGATCGCCTGTCCCGCCCGGTCGCCCCCAACGCGCACCACGCGGGCCGCGCCGTGGGCCGCCTCGCGCGACAGCAGGTAGTTGCCGTGCAAGTCACGGTCGAACGGCGCGCCCAGGGCAGCCAGGCGCGCGACGTGGTCGGCGGCCTCGGCTGTCACGCGGGCGGCGACGGCTTCGTCCACCAGTCCCGCTCCGGCGCGGATCGTGTCAGCCAGATGGTCAGCGGGACGATCACCAGGCCCCATCGCCGCGGCGACCCCGCCCTGCGCCCATGCCGAACTCGCGCCCTGCCCGAGCGGCTCCGGCGTGACAATCAGAACGGGGCGCGGCGCCAGCGCCAGAGCGGCGTAAAGGGCTGCGATCCCGCCCCCGACGATCAGCACGCGATCCGTGCGCAGACAGGTCGTCTGCATCAACGCTTGCCCGAAAGGTCGATCATCCGCTGCACCGAGGCGCGCGCGCCTTCGGCCAGATGCGCCGGCACCTCGATCGGTGTCGTCATGGTGTGAAGCGACCACAGGATTTTCTCCAGAGTGATCATCTTCATGTAGGGACACATGGTGCAGGGACCGACGAACTCAACCGCCGGATGCGCATCGGCGATGTTCGACGCCATCGAGCATTCGGTGACAAGAAGCGCCGAAGCCGGTTTCTCACGTCCCACATAGTCGATGATGCCTGAGGTCGATCCGGTGAAATCCGCCTCGGCGACCACATCGGGCGGGCATTCGGGATGGGCGATGATCCGGGTGCCGGGATGAAACTGGCGGAGATCGCGCAGGTCTGTCGCGGTGAACTGCTCGTGCACGATGCAGGCGCCGTCCCACCAGACGATGCGCTTTTCGGGTACCTGACGCGCGACGTTCTGCGCCAGATACTTGTCGGGCAGCATGATCACGATCTCGCTGTCCAGCCCGCGCACGATCTGGGCGGCATTGGCCGAAGTGCAGCAGACATCTGCCGCTGCCTTGACCTCGGCCGAGGTGTTCACATAGGCCACGACCGGCGCGCCCGGATAGCGGCGGCGCATTTCTGCCACCCCCTCGGCGGTGATCGAGGACGCCAGCGAACAGCCCGCCTCTATGTCCGGCATCAGCACCGTCTTGCCGGGGTTCAAGACTTTCGAGGTCTCGGCCATGAAATGCACGCCGCCCTGCACGATGACCTGCGCGCTGACTTTCTGCGCCTGCACGGCCAGTTGCAGGCTGTCACCGACGACGTCGCAGACCCCGTGATACACCTGCGGCGTCATGTAATTGTGCCCCAGGATCACCGCGTCGCGCTCAGCCTTCAGGCGGTTGATGGCCAGGACATAGGGGGCGTGGACAGCCCATTCCGCAAACGGAATGACGCGCGCCGCCTTTTCCCAGACCGTGCGTGTCGCGTCTGCCGCTTGCAGCGAAGGCCCAAGGTCATAGGCCGAGGCCAGTTCGGCACGAATAGGGTTCAGATCGAGCAATGGCGGTGCCTTCCCGGATTGGAGCGTCAACGACGCGCGATCAGGTGTCGATTTCCGTGGCGGGTTGCGTAGGTCATCCCCTTCCCCGCGTCAATCATCCGACCGTCGCCCCGCCCCCCCCCCGGAACGACGGCCCGCCGTCATACGGGGATGAGGCACCGGCCGCAAAAAGAGGCCAAGGTCGCCGATCCCGTCCTTCAGGATCATTCAAGGATCCGTCCGTATCGTTCAAGATGCCCACGTCCCTTCCGCCCTAGCCTTCCTTTCCTGCAGGCCACCGGCCCGCGACCCGCAAGCACCACTGCGGGAGGAGGAACCTTGGACCGATCTGGGAGGATCACATGAGACAGGAGTTGGATGCACTCGTTATCGGGGCCGGCGTGGCCGGGCTCTACGAGCTTTACCAGTTGCGCCGTGACGGCATGAAGGTGCTTGCAGTCGATACGGCAACCGGCGTCGGCGGGACCTGGTACTGGAACCGCTATCCGGGCGCGAAATTCGACAGTGAAAGCTACATCTACCAGTATCTTTTCGACGAACAGCTCTACAAGGACTGGACCTGGAGCGAACGCTTCCCAAGCCAGCCCGAGATCGAGCGCTGGCTGAACTATGTCGCGGACCGGCTCGACCTGCGCAGGGACATCCGCTTTGGCACTACCGTGACCGCAGCGCAGTGGGACGAGGCGCGCGGACGCTGGACGGTGACGACCGACAAGGGTGACGTCTTCGACACACAGTTCCTTATCGGTTGCACCGGGATGCTGTCGGCGCCGCTTGAAAATCGCTTCCCGGGTCAGGCCAGCTTCCGCGGGCAAATCGTGCATACCGGCAAATATCCGAAGGGCGGGCTCGATCTGGACGGCAAGCGCGTGGGCGTGATCGGGATTGGCGCGACGGGCATCCAGGTGATCCAGACCATCGCGCCTGTGGTGGGTGAGATGAAGGTCTTCGTCCGCACGCCGCAATATGTCCTACCGATGAAAAACCCGAAATACGGCCCCGATGAAGAGAATTGGTACAAGGGCCGCTTCCAGGAACTGCGGCAGAACCTGCCGCGGACCTTCACCGGCTTCGAATATGACTTCGAACACAAATGGGCCGACCTGACCCCGGTTCAGCGAAGGGCCGTGCTCGAGGAGATCCACGCCGACGGATCACTGAAACTGTGGCTGTCCTCTTTCGCCGAGATGTTCTTCGACGAGGCGGTCAGCGAGGAAATCTCGCAATTCGTGCGGGAAAAGATGGTGGCGCGGCTCAAGGACCCGAAACTGGTCGACATCCTGGTGCCGAAGAAGGGCGACTACGGGTTCGGCACGCATCGGGTGCCGCTCGAGATGAACTATCTCGAGGTCTATCTGCGCGACAATGTCGAAGCTGTGAATGTTCGCGACAACCCGATCGCCGAGATCGTGCCAGAAGGGGTCAAGCTGGCGGACGGAACGGTCTATCCGCTTGACATCATCATTATGGCGGTGGGCTTCGATGCCGGCTCCGGCGCTATGGCGCGCATCGACATCACCGGCCGCAACGGCATGAAACTGCGCGACGAATGGTCGAAGGACATACGCACGACGCTCGGGATTCAGAAACACGGATTCCCCAACCTGTTCATGACTGGCGCGCCGCTCGCGCCTTCAGCGGCGCTCTGCAACATGACAACCTGCCTGCAGCAGCAGACTGAATGGATCGCGGACTGCATCCGCTACATGCGTGTGCACGACAAGTCGGTGATCGAACCCACCGTCGAAGGCGAGGATGCCTGGGTCCGCCATCATGACGAGACGGCGAATGCCACGCTGATCGCCAAGACGAACTCGTGGTACACGGGTTCGAACGTGCCCGGAAAGCCACGGCGGGTCCTGTCCTATACCGGGGGCGTCGGAACCTATCGGTCGAAATGTGCCGAGATTGCCGAGGCCGGCTATAGCGGCTTCGCGCTGAACTGACTTGTCGGCGGGATCGCCAGCGAAAATCAGAGCGTCTGCCGTCGGAAGGCGGCAGGCGTCTGGCCATAGGCCGAAGAGAAGAGTCGCGTCAGATGCGCCTGATCGGAAAACCCGCAATCGGCGGCGATCGCCTTGATCGGTAGTCCCGTTCGGGCCAGAAGTAGCCGCGCCCGTTCAAGCCGGCGCGCCATGACGTAGGCATAGGGCGGCTGGCCGAAGCTCTTGCGGAACTGGCGGGCGAAAAGACAGGGCGTCAGCCCAAGTGCGTTTCCAAGACTCTTGAGGTCCAGCGGCTCGGCCAGATGCGTCTCGACGAATTCGGCGATCAGCCGTTCCTGATGCCGCGCCAAAGCACCGGGAGGTAACCGGTCGCGGCTTTCCACCAGGGCGTAGCGGCGCAACAGATGAACGATCAGCGCGCGCGCGAGCGAGTCGACATAAAGCGGTCCGCCAAGCCCGGCCTCGCGGGCTTCTGCGGCGATCGCTTCCATCGTCGAGGTCATCATCAGGTCGTCGGTCCGCAGCACGTCGGCCAGCGACACCTCGGTCACCCGGCAATCCATCACCTCGCTTGCGACATCGGCGACCAGCTCTGCCGCGAGGTAGACATGGGTCACGTCGATCGGCTCATGCCATTTCCAGAACGCCCGCTGCGCCCGGGTGAGAAGCGATGCCGCGCCGGGGCCAAGCGTTTCCTTCTTCCAGCCGCCGTCGAAACGGCGTTGCATGGGGGTCGTGCCGGCCCGATAGCCGACCAGCATGAAATCCCGCATGGCGGGGACGATCACATCCTGCCCGCGGTAGTGGTAGGACCGAAGGGCAACATTTTTCCAGCCCAGCCCGTCGCTGGCGAGAAGCAGGCGGCCGGGCACCCAGTCAGGCAGGCTTTCATAGTCGATCAGTCCGGTCATCGAAGCTCCCCCTGGAGATCGGCGGCGGGAAGGCTGCCTTCCCGCCGCACGGATGTCCCGTCCCGGTCGGGGCGTGATCATCACGCCGCCCGGGCAGACCTCATCGAGCGGTAGGTGGCGGTTTCGAAGTCCAGATAGCCGGGGAACGAGACGGGATCGCCGAAAGGCAGGATCTGCGTCGCCCAGTAGCCACCGAAGCCATTGCGGCGGTCGATCCAGTAGAAGCTGTTGGCCAGTCCCGCCCAGCCGATTGCCCCGGCCGGTCGGCCGGTCGGCGCCTCTTCCGAATTGACCATGAAGGTATAGGACCAGTCCTTTTTCGTGCCCGGGAAGAACTCGGCATCGTTGGACAGGGACGGGATGACCCCTGGCAGCATCGTGACCTTCTGCGGTGGAACCAGAGCGCCCTTGACCGCCCATTCGACCGTTTCGGGCTTCAGCACGCGCCCGCGCGGACCGGCACCGTCGTTCAGCCACATGCGGATGAACTTCATGTATTCCGGCACTGTGGCGTAAAGACCGTGCCCGCCCATGTCGACCTCGGGATTGTCCGGAAGAGCGAAGTCGTCCAGCGGTGTCAGGGATCCGTCCGCACCGCGGGCATGGATCGTCGCGGTCCGCGCCTTCATCGCGGTGGTGCGGGTGAAGCCGATCTCGTCCATGCCGAGCGGGTCAAAGATCCGCTCGCGCATCACCTCGCCCAGCCGCTTGCCGCGGACTCCCTCTACGACCTGGCCGACCCAGTCGATATTCGTGCCGTATTCCCACCGCTCGCCCGGATCGAACAGCAGCGGCGTCTCGATTGAGGCTCGGCTGGCGGTAACGACCGAAGGCTGGCCATGCTCTTCGGCGAGGCGCCTGTAGGTCTCGTTGAAGAAGTCGTAGCCGAAGCCGGCGGTGTGCAGCATCAGCATCCGCGTGGTGATATCGCGCTTTGGCGCCCGCAGCCGGGGTGCGCCCGCCGCATCGAAGCCGTCGATCACCTGCAGCTTGCCGATGGCGGGCGCGTAGTGGCTGGCGGGAGCGTCAAGGTCGAGCAGCCCCTCCTCGACGCATTGCAGTGCCGCAGTGCCGGCGATGGCCTTGGTGGTCGAGAAGATGGCAAAGACCGTATCCTCGCTCATCGGGGCTCCGCCAAGCCGGCGCTCACCTGCCGCGCCGGAATAGATGTCGCGCTGCCGGTCGGTGACCATTGCCACCACCCCGGGGACCCTGGCCTTGCCTGCGGTCACACCGTGCAGGACGGCGTCGCAGGACGCCTTGAGATTGTTCATGAAATCCTCCCTTGCTTTCGCAAGAGGCATCATGCGCCTGTCCAGCACCCCGGTCTGTCCGCGACCGGCATCGGCTGTCCGGCATCGGAAGCAAAGTGCGGCGGATCAGTTGACTCCGCGGGCGCGGGCGCGTGTGTGCGATGGCAACTCGCCAAACCGCCGCCGGTACTGCCCCGCGAGCGCGCCGAAGTTGATGAACCCCCAGTCCGATGCGATCTCGGCCACGGACCGTTCAGGCGACGCGGTCTCCAGATCTGCCCGAAGGCCTTCGAGCCGCCGGGCGACCAGGAACTCGCGGGGAGAGATCCCGCGGAACCTCCGGAACCCTCCGGACAGGGTCCGCGCCGAAATGCCGAGGCGGCGTGCGACGTCGCCCACAGTCGGCGCATCATGGGCCTCCGCCGAAAGGGTTTCCTCTGCCCGGCGTACATAGTAGGGGGCGGCGGCGCGCGCGCCGTCGTCCAGACGCACCCCCGCGGCTCCGGCCCACTCCCTCAGGAGGGCGACACAAAGCACTTCTTCCAGATGCCGCGCAAGCGGTCCATCCGGCGGCACGCGCACCGGGCCGGTGAGGCTCCGGGTGACGTAGTCGAGCAGCGAAAGCCAGGCCGAATGCGGTCCACCGAATTTGACCCGGGCAGTCCAGAGGCTGTCGTCCGGGACGAAGCCGAACCAGCGGCTGGCCATCTCTTCCATGACGTCATGCGACAGCGTCAGGTTCAGCTGCATGTGCTGGGCATCGCCGTCCAGCCAGTAGTCGGCGCGCGAGCAATCGACGACGAAGCTTTCGCCGGCGCTCGTCATCGGCTGATCCCTGCCGCCGTGATGACGCAGCGCCCCCCGGAGCGTATTGAGCACGAGGATGCGCCCTGCCGCTGGATCGAACCTGTCGAGATGAATGCCCGTGCCGTAGGAAAATCGGGTCAGGGTCAGCCGGTTCAATTGAACCGAAATCAGTGTCGCGTCCGGACGCGAAAAACGATCAAGCGGACGTACCCGGTAGGGCATGTAGACAGTCTTGCAGAATTCCTCGACCTCGTCCCAGTCAGTCGACCGCGTCCGCCCGCGATGCTGGATCGGGTTCCCCTGTGCGTCTAGAACAAGCGCCGTCTCCAGCACCTTGCACTCCTCCTCCCCGCTCGAGCGTCACTCCCCTGCGCTCACGCTCATGATAACCCTGAAACCTGCATCGGACACTCCCGACTTTCGTTGGATCGAGGTTTTCCCGGCCGGCGGGATGACGCTATCCAACCGGGCCCTTCCCAGCCGCCGGCCTGCCAGTCTTGAGCTGAGGTCTCGGGCGCGCCGCCAGTTCGACGGCAGCATTCACACCGATGCCGGTCATGCACAGCAAACGTACGATGATCTGGTCGGCGGCGCCTGGCGGCAACTGGCCCGTGGTGATGGCGAGGCTCGCCCCGATCAGGGCATGGGAGGTCAGCCGCCAGACGAGTTCCGCGTTCGACACCTCGAAGCGCCCCGCCTGGGACGCCAGCCGCAAGTCGCGGATCGCGAAGGGCCCCATCATCCGGAACAAGGCGTCGGCGATGACCTCTGATCGATTCAGCAGTTGCGCCCAACGGATATCGCTGGTCGCCGTGTCGAGCACGGTGCGGATGCCGTAGGCATAGACCTGCGCAGGATCGTCGAATGTGTTCGTCACCTCTTCAATCCGTTCGGCAAGGTCAACCATCAGCGTCTCGAGCACGGCGATGGCCAGTTCTTCCTTCGACTTGAAGTAGTTGTAGACCGTCCCGGCGCCCATGTCGGCCAGCTCGGCGATTTCCAGCATGGTCGCCGCCTCGACACCCTTCTCGGTCATCACGTCGCGCGCGGCGGCGATCAGCGCGTCGCGGGTCCGGCGTTGTCGTCGCGCCACCCGGCTTTCGTTCTGCACCGGCTCACCTGTCATCGCGTCCTCCGAAGTCTTCGTCAGAAGCGAATCATATTCACTTCCCTCATCCGGCTCAACACAGGCGGCGAAGCATGGGCGGCCCCGCTATGCGCTTGAATTGAATGGCATGATCGTGAATCTTACATGACTTATCATCAGACTTGACGCTCATTCATTTCCGCATGATGCTCACCTCATCCGCTGCGCAGGGGAAGGTGCGGCGACTGCCCGCCCGCTGGCGGGCACCGGGAGAGGGAGGAACAGCCATGACCCAGACACTGGGAAGCCGGTCATTTGACACAGATGTCGCCATAGTCGGAGCGGGGCCCGTCGGCACGCTTCTGGCGATCCTGCTTGGACAGCGGGGCAAGAAGGTCACGCTGATCGAACGCTGGACCAGCCATTACGCCCTGCCGCGCGCAGTGACCTACGATCACGAGATCGCCCGCATCTTCGCGACACTCGGCATCGATTCCGAGAACGATCCGGCGATCAGCTATCACGACGAGCTTTATTACTGGAAGAACAAGGACCGCGAGATCCTGCAGATCGTCGACTGGCAAAGCCAGTCCGCATCGGGCTGGCGGGTCCGCTACTGGTTCAACCAGCCGATGATGGAGCAGCGGTTGCTGGCGATCGCAGCGACGCTGCCCAGCATCACGCTGATGCGTGGCTGGCAGGGGATCGGGCTGGAGCAGGATGCCGAGGGCGTCACGCTTTCCCTGCAGCGCAACCCCGAAGAGGTTGGACCGAACGGCGAGCGTCAGACGCTTCGTGCCCGCTTCGTCGCGGGCACCGACGGGGCCAACAGCTTCGTGCGCGAGTCGCTCGGGATCGAGAACGAGGACAAGGGCTATTTCTTCGACTGGCTGATCCTGGACATGATTCCGAGCTATGACTATCTCGCCTCGCGCGGCGATGAACCTGCCCAGTGGCAGCTTTGCGACCCGAAGCGTCCGACCACCGTGGTGCCCGGCGGGCCA
This sequence comes from Rhodobacter sp., assembly GCA_041905595.1. Classification (GTDB taxonomy): domain Bacteria; phylum Pseudomonadota; class Alphaproteobacteria; order Rhodobacterales; family Rhodobacteraceae; genus Aliitabrizicola. Next base: position 22,626 of record JAYRKT010000028.1, on the reverse strand, counting down.
GGGCCGGTGCCCGGCGGCCCGGCGCGGCGGCGGTGGGAGTTCATGGTCCTTCCGGGCGAAATCGCCCACGAAATGCAGAAACCCGAGCGGGCCTGGGAATTGCTGAAACCCTGGGGGCTTACGCCCGAGAATGCCGAACTGGAGCGCAGCGCCGTCTATCGTTTTCAGGCGCGTTGGGCGAAACAGTGGCACAAGGGCCGCTGCATGATCGGCGGCGACGCGGCCCATCTGATGCCGCCTTTCGCCGGCGAGGGGATGTGCGCCGGGGTTCGGGACGCCGTGGCGATGGCCTGGCGGTTGAACGGCATACTTGAAGGCAAGTTCGGACTCGGCGTTCTGGAAAGCTATACCAGCGAGCGCATCGAACATGCCAAGCACTACATCAACTTCAGTCAGGAGCTTGGCCAGATCATCTGCATCGCCGATGAGGCGGTGGCGGCCGAACGCGATGCGCGCATGATCGCGGACTTGGCCCGTCGAGGCGGCACGCCGGTTCCGACCGACATCTGTCAACTCGGCAAGGGCGCCTGGTGCGACGAGAGCGCCCATGCCGGCGAATTGTCGGTGCAAGGCGTGGTCGAGGCCGGCGGCAAGCGCGACCGGCTGGATCAGGTCGTGGGACAGGGCTGGGTCCTGCTGGGCTACGGGATCGACCCTGCACAGGGCCTGTCGGAGCGGCAGCGTCAGCAGTTCGAAACGCTTGAAGGGATTTCGGCACGCCTCGATCCAGCTGGCGGCGACGGCGCGGCTGTGGATGCCGAAGGCACCGTCGGCCGTTGGTTGGACCGGATCGACGCGCGCTACGTCCTGATCCGCCCCGATTTCTATGTCGCTTTGACCGCGAGGACTCCCGAAGAGCTTCAGGCGCGGTTTGCCAAGGTGATCGCTGCCCTGCAACTCGACCCGGAACGGGCCATCGCCGCCGAGTGAACGGCCGCCCCGGGAAACCACGGCGAAAACAACCGGTTCTATGCCGCTGACAACATACCACAACGCTATATTGACAGCGGTTCATACGATCAAGCCTGCGCCAATGGCATCGTAAGGTCCGTCAGGACGTCCTGTCCGCCCCTCAAATGGGGGCGGAGGCGGAGGGAGCCGCCTTTGCAGGACCATACCGTCACTCAGGGAGGAACAGAATGCTCACACGTCGTCGACTGCTGAAATCCGGTGCCGCCTTCGCCGCCGCCGCTTCGTCTGGGCTGGCTCTGCCGGTCTTCGCCCAGACCAAGAAGATCAAGATCGGCTATGTCAGTCCGCAAACTGGCCCTCTTTCGGCCTTTTCCGCCGCTGACAGCTTCATGGTTGAAAAGTTCCTGGCCGCCGCGCCTGGACGCGGCCTGGATGTCGAAGTGATCGTGAAAGACAGCCAGTCCAACCCCAATCGCGCGGCGGAAGTGGCCAAGGAGCTCATCAGCCGCGACGAGGTCAACCTGCTTCTTGTCGCCTCGACCCCCGAAACGACCAACCCGGTCTGCTCGATCGGCGAGCAGGAAGAGATCCCGGTGATCTCGACCGTCGCGCCCTGGCAGCCCTGGTTCATCGGCCAGCAAGGCAACCCCGGCGACCCGGGAAGCTGGCAGGCTTTCGACTATGCCTATCATTTCTTCTGGGGGCTTGAAGACAACGTTGCCGTCTTCATGAACATGTGGAACTCGGTGCCGACCAACAAGCGGGTGGGCGCGCTCTGGCCCAATGACGGCGACGGCAACGCGTGGGCTTCGGATGTCGGCATGCCTCCGGTCCTGAAGGCGCAGGGCTACGAACTTACCGATCCCGGCCGCTACCAGAACCTGACTGACGACTTCAGCGCCCAGATCAGCGCGTTCAAGCAGGCGGATTGCGAGATCATGACGGGCATCCCGATCCCGCCCGACTTCACCACCTTCTGGACCCAGGCCAAGCAGCAGGGCTACAACCCCAAGCTCGTCTCGGTCGCCAAGGCACTGCTCTTCCCCGAAAGCGTCGCTGCCCTGGGCGAGCTTGGCCACAACCTGACGGCAGAGGTCTGGTGGTCGCCCAACCATCCGTTCAAGTCCTCGCTGACGGGCGAAAGCGCCGGCGAGCTTGCGGCGGCTTTCGAGGCGGCGGCCAACCGGCAATGGACCATGCCTGTCGGCTTTGTCCACGCCCTGTTCGAAGTGGCGACCGACGCGATTTCGCGAACCGAGGATCCGACCGACGGGGATGCTCTCGCCGAGGCGATTTCCACGACCAACCTCGATACCGTGGTCGGCAAGATCCAGTGGGGCCGCGACAACGTGCCGGAATTCGCGCGCAAGAACGTCTCGAAGACCCCGCTTGTCGGCGGCCAGTGGCGGCGGTTGGAGGATGGCAATTTCGACCTGGTGATCGTCGAGAACGCCTTGGCGCCCGAGATCCCGCTGGCCGGGACGCTCGAAACCCTGCGCTGACGACAACCGGCCCTGGCGCGAAAGCGCCGGGGTCCCATGGGACAGCGGGACAATGCCTATCCTTTCACTTCAATCCGTGTCGAAATCCTTCGGCGCTCTCAAGGTCACAGACGGGGTCAGCTTCGACCTTGAGCCGGGCGAGGCGCTTGGGATCATCGGGCCGAACGGCGCGGGGAAATCGACGCTGTTCAACCTCATCACTGGCAATATCGCCGCCGATGCCGGCACGATCCTGCTGGACGGACGCGACGTGACACGCGAGCCGCCGATGCAACGGGTCCGGTCGGGAATAGGCCGGTCCTTCCAGATTCCGCAGCCCTTCTCCGACCTGAGTGTCTATGAAAACCTGCTGGTGGCCGCCCGCTTCGGCGGCCAGACCAGCGCAGCCGAGGCGCCGGACTTCTGCGTCGATATCCTGTCGCGCACCGGACTGGCGCCCGTGGCCGAGCGTGCCGCCGGCGGCCTGCCGCTGTTGCAGCGCAAGCGTCTGGAACTTGCGCGCGCGATGGCGACCCGCCCCCGCGTCATCCTTTTGGACGAGATCGCCGGCGGACTGACCGACGCCGAATGTGTCGAGTTGATCGGTACCATCCGCTCGATCCATGCCGAGGGCACGGCGATCATCTGGATCGAGCATGTCCTTCACGCGCTCACTTCGGTGGTGGAGCGCCTCATGGTGCTCAACTTCGGCCGGATGCTGATGATCGGCCAACCGGAGGCCGTCATGGCCTCGCCCGAGGTCAAGGAAATCTATCTGGGGATCGAGGCATGAGCGCGCTGCTGCAGATTTCGGGCCTCACCGCCCATTACGGGGATTTCCAGGCGCTCTTCGGCGTCGACCTGACGCTGGAGGAGGGACAGACCGTCGCGATTATCGGCGCGAACGGCGCGGGCAAAACGACGCTGATGCGGGCCGTGACCGGGATTGCCCGCGTCAGCGCCGGCGCGATCACGCTTGGCGGCGAGGATATCACCCGCCTGCCCGCCCCCGACATCCTGACCCGTGGCATCGCAATGGTCCCCGAGGGGAGGAGGCTCTTCCCCTCGCTCAGCGTCGAGGAAAACCTGATGATCGGCGCCCATGCAAGGCGCGGATCAGGTTACTGGACGCAAGGTCGTATCGAAGAGCTGTTCCCGATCCTGCGCGAGCGGCGCCGTAGCCCCGGCACGGCGCTATCCGGCGGCCAGCAGCAGATGGTCGCGATCGGCCGCGCGCTGATGTCGAACCCGCGCGTCCTGCTCTGCGACGAGCTGAGCCTTGGCCTTGCTCCGGTCGTCATCAAGGAAATCTACGCCGCCTTCCCGCGGATCAAGGAAAGCGGGACGTCGATCATCGTGGTCGAGCAGGACATCGGCCAGGCCCTGCGCATCGCCGACCACGTCCATTGCATGATGGAGGGGCGGATCACCCTGTCGGGCCGCCCGTCGGACCTGGCGCGCGAGGCCATTCACGACGCCTATTTCGGAGTGTCGCACGCATGATGCTGGTCGATACAATCACGCAGGGCCTGTTGCTCGGCGGCCTTTATGCGCTGTTCGCCGCGGGGCTGAGCCTCGTCTTCGGGATCATGCGGCTGGTGAACCTAGCCCATGGCGATCTCATCATCATGGCGGCCTACCTCATCCTCGGCATCGCCACGGCACTGAACCTGCATCCCTTCGTGGCCGTCCTTCTGGCGGTGCCGATCATGTTCGGGCTGGGCTGGCTGCTGCAGACCCATCTGCTGAACCGGGTGCTGGGCGCTGACATCCTGCCGCCTCTTCTGGTGACATTCGGCCTTTCAGTGGTGATCCAGAACGGACTGCTCGAAGGCTTCACCGCCGACAGTCGCAAGCTTACCGCCGGCAGCATCGAGGCGCAGGCCCTGCATCTGGGACCGGTCACGTTGGGGGTGATGCCCCTGCTCACGTTCCTGTCGGCAGTCGCTGTGGTTTTTGCCCTGAACCAGCTCTTCTATCGCACCGCGCTTGGCCGGGCGTTCCGCGCCACCTCAGATGATGCGGTGACGGCACAACTCATGGGGATCCGCCCGCAGAAGGTCTTTGCCATGGCAACCGGCATCGCCCTTGTCGTGGCCACCATCGCGGCGCTGTTTCTTGGGACGCGGGCAAACTTCGATCCCTCTATCGGCCCGGCCCGGCTGCTGTATGCCTTCGAGGCCGTGATCATCGGCGGTCTCGGCAGCCTCTGGGGTACGCTGGCCGGAGGCATCGTGATCGGTGTGGCGCAGGCGGTCGGGGCCTCGGTGAATCCGGAATGGCAGATCCTGTCGGGGCATATCGCCTTCGTTCTGGTGCTTCTGCTGCGGCCGCGCGGGCTGTTCCCGCGGGCGAATGACTGAGGTGACGCGCATGACCCCTACACGCACCGCAGGGCTGATCGCTGCCTTCGCCGGCCTGGCCGCCCTCTACGCAATGCCGGCCATCGCGCCGCGCGCCGTGGTCCAGGATCTGTTCGGCATTCTGACCCTGCTGGTCCTGGCGATGAACTGGAACATGCTCGCCGGGTTCGCCGGTCTCGTCTCGGTCGGTCAGCAGGCCTTTGTCGGGATCGGCGCCTACGCAATGTTCGCCGCGATCATCCTGCTGAAACTCGACCCGCTGCTTGGCGTGTTCATCGGCGGGCTGGCGGCGGCGGCCTTTTCCGTGCCGATGGCGTTCTTCGCCTTCCGGCTCAATGGCGCCTATTTCGCCATCGGAACCTGGGTCGTCGCCAACATCGCCCGGCTGGCCATGGGCCAGTGGAAAGCGCTTGGCGGCGGAACCGGCACCTCGCTGCCAAAGGGCACGACCAAGGACATGGTCGGCGTCGAGACGATCAAGCAGGTTCTTGATATTTCTGGCGCGGCGGCGGCGGACGCGCTGACTTACTGGCTGATGTTGTCGCTGGCGGTCGTTCTGCTGGCCGCAAGCTATGTCTTCCTCCGCACCCGCATGGGCCTTGGCCTGCAGGCGATGCGCGACAACGAGACCGCGGCACGATCCGTTGGCGTCGATCCGCTGCGGCTGAAGGCGTGGTTGTTCCTGCTGACTGCCTTTGGCACCGGCCTCTGCGGGGCACTGGCTTTCATCCAGATCACCCGGATTACACCCGACGCCGCCTTTTCGGTGATCGACTGGACCGCCTTCGTCATCTTCATCACCGTGATCGGCGGCATCGGCAGCCTGCCTGGCCCGGTGGTGGGCGTCATCATCTTTTACGTGCTCCAGCGCGTTCTGGCGGATTACGGTACAATCTACCTGATCGTGCTGGGCATTCTGGGCATCGTCGTCATGTTGTTCGCCCGCCGCGGCCTTTGGGGGCTGTTCACCGACCGGACAGGGATCGACCTGCTGCCGCTGACACATCGCCCGCCGCGCAGCGCGCGCCAACACAACCCGTCTTCGCAACGCACCGCCTGAACAGGCGACCATCCAGGGGTCCAAGCCATGACACAGTATTTCTCGGAAGAAAGTTCGGTCGAAACCGTCAATGGCAGGATGGGCGGGACCGTCAGCCCGCGAATGGCCGAAGTGATGTCCTGTCTCGTGAGACACCTGCATGCCTTCGCCAAGGAAATCCACCTGACCCAGGCGGAATGGGATCTCGGCATCGATTTTCTTACGAAGACCGGGCAGATCTGCTCGGCCGAGCGGCAGGAATTCATCCTCTTGTCCGACGTCCTGGGCTTCTCCATGCTGGTCGATGCGATCAACAACCGCCGTCCACCCGGGGCGACCGAGAACACCGTCTTCGGCCCCTTCCACGTCGAAGATGCGCCCCGGCGGGCCATGGGTGAGAACATCTGCCTGGACGGAAAGGGGGATCCCTGCCTGTTCGAAGGCAAGGTCCTCGACCTGCATGGCAACCCGATCGAGGGCGCCTGCGTCGATGTCTGGTCGGACAATGCCGACGGCTTCTATGACGTGCAGCAGCCCGGCATCCAGCCGAAATGGAACAATCGCGGCCGCTTCACCACCGGGGCGGACGGCGCCTATTCCTTCCGGGGGATCAAGCCGACCTCCTACCCCATTCCGGATGACGGCCCGGTGGGCAAGATGCTGGGCCATATGGGTCGTCACCCCTACCGCCCGGCCCACATGCATTTCCTTGTCACCGCGCCGGGATTCCAGAAGCTGGTCACCCACACCTTTGTCGGCGATGACGGCTATCTGGAAAGCGACGCGGTCTTCGGGGTGAAGAAGACGCTGATCGCGCCGTTCGAGCGGCTGTCCGGTGCCGAGACGCTGTGGCGGTCGCCCTTCGACTTCGTGCTGACACCGGCGTGAGGATCGGGGATGCCGAACGTCAAGATCTATGTGGACGAGACGCTTTACCCTGACGTCGGCGCGTCGGTCATGGCCGCGCTTGCACCCATCCGCGATCTGCTTTGTGCGGGCTTCGATGTCGATCCGCCCGCCTGCCAGTTCGCCGTCATGGCGGTGGGCGCCATGCCCGACCTGCCGCAGGTCAATATCGAGCTGCACATCCTGCCAAAGCCGGAGCGGACCCGGGACGTGGTGCTATCGGTCTGCATCCGTTTGCGGGAAATCCTTTCCGAGGCGACGGCAACGCATGTGGCGGTTCGGGTCATGACGCTCGATCCCCGCACCTATGTCGCGCTGAAGTGACCGGATGGTTCAACCCCGACGGCGGGTCACCTGGTTTTCGTGCTGCATCCGGGCCTCCAGAAGGTCGAACTCTCCCTTGAGGAAGCCCGCGAACAACCGTAGTGCCGGGGGCGGGGTCGCGTTTTCGACCGTCAGCAGGCCAAGCTGCCGATCGGGATGCTCGATCCGCAACCGCAGCGCGTCGACACCGGCCGTCTTGCGCGACAAGAAGACCACGGAATAGGGCAGAACCGTCAGCGAGTCGGACCGCGTCAGCACCGACATGATCGAGGCGAGAGTTCCGCCCGAAAAGCTCGCCTTGAACTCTTCCTTGCCGATGGATTTCAGCGCGCGCTGCAAGTCGCGGTAAAGCGGGCTGTCAGGAGGTGGGGCAATCCACGGATAGGGGTCTATGTCGGCCAGCGTCAACACACCGCGCCGCATGAGCGGATGCCCGGACCGGCAGGCGATGACGTTCCGCCCCTGAAGCAAGGGCACGAAACGCATGTCGGAAGGAACCGAACTCGGGTGCATCGGCAGAATCGCCAGATCGAGCGCCCCGCTCCTCAGCCCCGCGGCGAGCTGATCGAAATAGCCATAGGACTGGGCGATCTGGACATCAGGGTGTCGGGACTGGAAATCGGCGATCAGGGTTGACACCACGCCGTCCATGAAGATCGGCGTTCCGGCAATCCGAAGCCGGCCCGTATGCCCCTTGCGATAGCTCTGGACGAGATCGCTCGCCTCGGCATTCAGCGCATGAATCCGGGCACCCAGCCGGGCAAGATTCTCGCCAAGCTCGGTCGGTCGCAGCGGGCGCCGGCCGGGCTCGAAAAGGGGCGCACCGATCCGGTCCTCGAGCAGGGCCATGGTGCGGGAAACCGACGGCTGTGACTTGCCCAATGCCTCTGCCCCCTCCGTCAGACCGCCCTTTTCGACGATCATGGCAAGGATTTCGAGGTGTTCACTGTCCAGCTTCATAACAGCAAGACATATTTGATCGGCGCGATGCGATCAATATCGCCGTTTCGGGCCGCTAGAGTGCAACCGCAATGGCGGCAGGGAGGGCAGCGTCGTGTCGTACTTTCAGGAGGAATTTGTCGCGACGAGTGCGGCTGTCCGCGTGCGCTTCGGCGCGGGCGTCCGCCACGCCGTCGGCGAAGAGATGGAGCGCGCGAGCCTTACGCGAGCGCTGATCCTGACCACGCCGCAGCAGGCCGAGACCGGAGAGGAGTTCGCCGACCGTCTGGGCGCCAAGGCGGCCGGCCTTTTCTCGGGCGCCACGATGCACACCCCGGTGGCAATCAGCGAAGAAGCGACGGCCCGGGCGGTCGAAGTGGGGGCGGACTGCGTTGTCGCCGTGGGCGGCGGATCGACGGTCGGCCTCGGCAAGGCCATCGCCCTGCGCACCGACCTGCCGCAGATCGTTGTACCGACCACCTATGCGGGTTCCGAGGCGACGCCGATCCTTGGCCAGACCGAGGACGGACGCAAGACCACGCTGACCTCGCCCAGGGTCCAGCCCGAAGTCATCCTCTACGATGCCGAACTGGTTCGCAGTCTGCCGGTCGCCATGACGGTGACCAGCGCGCTGAATGCCATGGCCCATGCTGCCGAGGGGCTTTATGCGCAGAACCGCTCGCCAGTTTCGACGCTGATGGCGATCGAGGGCTTGCGCGCCTTTCGCGATGCCCTGCCTCGGGTAATCGCCGCGCCGCAGGACATCGCCGCGCGAGGAGAGACGCTCTATGGCGCCTGGCTGTGCGGGACGGTGCTGGGCCAGGTCGGAATGGCGTTGCATCACAAGCTTTGCCATACGCTCGGCGGCTCGTTTGACCTGCCCCATGCCGAAACCCATTCGGTGATCCTGCCCCATGCCATCGCCTATAACGAGGCGGCGGCGGCGCGCGAACTGGCCCCTGTCGCCGGGATCTTTGGCGGGGAAAGCCCCGGCATTGCGCTGCACACCTTCGCGGTTGCCATGGGCGCGCCGCTGGCCTTGCGCGATCTGGGGATGAAAGAGGCCGATCTGGACCGCGCGGCCGAGATCGCCACGCAGAACCCGTACTGGAACCCTCGCCCTATCGAGCGCGATGCGCTGCGCCGGCTGCTGCAGGCGGCCTGGGCGGGCGAAGCCCCGGCGGTCTGACACGAAAACATCAGGGAGGAATACATGGCAGATATCACGACCGAGGTTCTGATCATCGGAACCGGGCCTTCGGGATCGGCAACAGCGGCGCTGCTGTCGACCTATGGCGTCCAGAACATGGCGATCAACCGCTATCGCTGGCTGGCAAATACGCCACGTGCGCACATCACCAACCAACGGGCGATGGAGGTTCTGCGCGACCTCGGCCGCGAGGTAGAGGATGAGGCCTATCTTTTCGCCACCCATCAGGACCTAATGGGCGAAAACATCTTTTGCGAAAGCCTCGCAGGCGAGGAAATCGGGCGGATCAAGGCCTGGGGCAACCATCCCCTGTCGAAGGCCGAGCATCTGATGTCGTCCCCGACCCTGATGAACGACCTGCCGCAGACCTTCATGGAACCGCTTCTGTTCAAGACCGCCTGTTCCCGTGGGACGCAGGCGCGCATGTCGACCGAATACCTGCGGCACGAACAGGACGCCGACGGCGTGACGACCACCTGTCTCGACCGGCTGAGCGGCAAGGAAATCACGATCCGGTCCCGTTATTTGGTCGGGGCCGATGGGGGTAAGTCGCTCGTCGCCGAACATGCCGGGCTGCCTTTCGAGGGTCGCATGGGCGTCGGCGGTTCGATGAACATCCTGTTCCGCGCTGACTTGTCCAAGTACGTGGCCCATCGACCCTCGGTCCTGTACTGGGTGATGCAGCCGGGCGCGGATGTCGGCGGCATCGGCATGGGGCTGGTGCGGATGGTGCGCCCGTGGAACGAATGGCTCATCGTCTGGGGCTACGACATCAACGGACCGGAGCCGGAGGTGACGCCCGAATTCGCTACCGGCGTGGCGCGGCAGTTGGTCGGCGATCCGTCGCTTGAAATCGAGCTGCTGTCGGCCAACACCTGGACGGTCAACAACCGCTTTGCCACGCGCGCCTCATCGGGGCGGGTGTTCTGCATGGGCGATGCCATCCACCGTCATCCGCCGTCGAACGGCCTCGGCTCCAACACCTCGATCCAGGATTCGTTCAACCTGGCCTGGAAACTGGCGATGGTCGTCAAGGGTCAGGCCGGCGAGCGGCTTCTGGCGAGCTATGACGCCGAGCGCGTTCCGGTCGCCCGGCAGATCGTCACCCGCGCCAACCAATCGATCACCGAGTTCGGTCCGATCTTCGAGGCCCTGGGCATGTCCGAAGGCGTGGACCCGGTCCAGATGCGCAAGAACCTCGAGGCACGCAGCGAAGGCAGCGCCGCGGCGGCGCAGCAGCGCGAGGCGATCCGCAAGGCGATCGCGTTCAAGAAATACGAGTTCGACGCTCACGGGGTCGAAATGAACCAGCGCTACCGGTCAGACGCTATCGTCACCGACGGCCAGATCGAACCCGCCTTCACGCTGGACGCCGACCTGCATTACCAGCCAACGACCTGGCCCGGCGCCCGGCTGCCGCATGTCTGGCTTTACCGTCACGATGGCGGCGCCGCGGTCTCGTCGTTGGACCTTTGCGGTCACGGCAGGTTCACGCTGTTGACCGGGCTGGGTGGCGAAGCCTGGGTTGCCGCGATCCACGGCGTGGCGGAGGAACTTGGGATCGACGTTGCTGCGCATGTGATCGGCCCGCGCCAGACCTATGTCGATCACAGCGGCGACTGGGCGCGTGCAAGCGAGATCAGCGACAACGGCTGCCTTCTGGTCCGCCCCGATCATCACGTCTGCTGGCGGTCTGAAAGTCTGTCGGCCACACCGAAGGACGACCTCCTCCGCGTACTCTGCGCCGTGTTGGCGCGCTAGAACACGGCAAGCCAGATCGCAATCATACACCCTGTGCCAGCTCCCTGAGGGGGCTGGCACAGGGCAGTTAAACTCCTACCGCTCGGCATCCACTCGCGCGAGGCGCGCAGACGGCCTGCAAAGCCTTCAGGCCATGCTGGAAAGCGGCTGATCCTCGCGTAGATCTTCGTAAAGCTCGAAGGCAGAGGTAAAGCGCGCCGTCCCGCGCGTCGCACTGGCAAGCGCCTGGTAAAGCTCGGGCTCGGCGGATTCCGGCAGAAGCGCTTCGAACAGATCCCAGCCAGCCGCCTCTCCGTCGCCCTTGAAGCCGAGCACCTGGCCATGCAGACCTGAGACCAGAGGCACAAGTGCCCCCGAATAGATCGAGGGGACCTCGATCCGGATCCGACTGATCGGTTGCAGGACGCGAGTGCCTGCCTCAGCCATTGCCTCGCGCAGGGCATTCTTGCCCGCGGTGCGGAAGGCGAAGTCGGAACTGTCGACCGCGTGGTGCTTGCCATCTTTCAGCGTCACGGCAACGTCGATGACCGGATAGCCATGCGGGCCCTCGGCCATAGCATCCCGCGCGCCGGCCTCGACCGACGGGATGTAGTTGCGCGGGACCGCACCACCCTTGACCTGCTCGTCAAAACGGAAGCCCGCGCCCCGTTCCAGTGGCGCCGCGTCGATCACGACATCGGCGAACTGCCCTGCGCCGCCCGATTGCTTGCGGTGGCGATGGTGCATCTCGATCGGGCGAGCGAGCGTTTCGCACAGGGCGCGGGGAAGCGGCCCTGTCTCGACCTTCACGCCGAAGAGCGTGTCCAGAAGTTCGACAACCTTGCGCAGGTGCAAGGGACCCTGGCAACACAGGACCACCCGGCCGCTTTGGGGGTCCTGATGGGTCGCAAGTCCGGGGTCGATTTCCATAAGCCGGCCCAGAGCGGAGGAAAGACGCGCCTCGTCCCGCTCGTTGATCGGGGAGATCAAGTTGCGATATGGCGCGCCACGCACAGCGGTCCAGTCGGGCGAGGTGAGGGGTCCGTCCTTGGCATAGATCGGGGCTGTCAGGGTCAGGTGGTCGGACTTCACGGTCACGGCGATGGACCCGGCGGCGAGCGGCCCCATCGGGGTCTTGCCATCCAGATCGACCAGACTTCCGACAGCGGCCCCGGCCAGCCGCTGACCGGCTGCAACGCCATCGGCGAGGGCACGGATCAGTACGGTCTTGCCCAGATGCTTGGCATTGTCCGCAAAGGCTCCGACGGCCAAACCGCCGCCAAGGCGGTCGCGCAGCGCATCGACCTTTGGCACCTCGTGGCGGAGCGATTTCATCAGCCGGAGCAATCCGTTGCCGTGGGCGGCAGACCCCATCAGGGCCGGGACGAGATCGTGGTGCTGAAGGACTTTCGTCGCCACGTCATAGAGTTCACCCGTCAGGGGCTTCTTGTCTTCGATCAACTCTTCCAGCAGCGTGTCATCGAAATCGGCAAGGTGATCGAGAAGTTCGGCCCGCGCCTGCTGTTCGCCTTCGCGCATTCCAGCCGGAATTTCCACCAGCGAAGACCGCTTGCCTTCGTGATACTCCCAGGCGCGTTCCGAGATCAGGTCTACGGCGCCGACGATCTTGCGTCCCTCCATCATCGGGATCTGCCGCAACACGATAGCATGGGCGCAATAGGCCTGAAGCGCGGCGACCACGTCGCTGATCCGGTCCGAGGCAATGTCGATCTTGTTCAGGAAGATGAAGGTCGGCAGCCCCGCCGCTTCGAGAAGCCGCAGATAGGGCGCGGCCAAAACGGCGGCGTCAGCTTCCGCGGTCACGCAAAGGACGGCGGCATCGCTGGCGGCCAGGGCAGAAGGCAGAAGCGGCAGGTTCTGGATGCCGCCGGGACAATCCAGAATGGCCCAGTCTTCCGACATGAACTGGAACCGGGTCACTGCGGCGTCGCCATAGAACCCGGATCGTTGCGGTCGCTCGGTTTCCAGCCCGGCCAGGGCCTGGGTCAAGGTGGTCTTGCCGGTGTGTGATGGGCCAAGGACCGAAACGACTCTCATGGAACCGACCTCCTCGTCTTATGAGACGTCTGGCTGAGCGGGGCTCAGATTGGTCAGGTCAGCTTAATCCGCCTGCGAAAGAATAGAACCGAGAATCTCGCGGGTGCGTCGACACGCGCCATGCACCTAATCGCTTGCGAGCTTGCATGCCTTTCGCCATGGTTGGATCACGTGGGGGGCGGAACGTCATTCAAGGGACGTGGCCGCGATCGGGGGAAATGCAGCAGGCCCGACGGGCCAGTCCAGGAACTCTTTCGTCATGTGTCCTGCGCCACTTAGCGCCAATGCTCCCCGTGGCTTCATAATTCCCATTGGAGGGGGCGAGGATCGCCTCAAGGAGCGTCATATCCACCGGCGGTTCGTCGACCTGTCCGGGGGGGCGGGCGCCGACATCGTGGTGATCCCGACCGCGTCCGAGCTTGAGACGACCGGCCAGGACTACAACCGCATCTTTCGCGACCTTGGGGCGGCCCAGGTCGATTTCCTTCCGATCACGCGGCGTGCCGATTGCGAGAACCCACGCTATCTCGAGATGCTCGACCGGGCGACGGGCATCTTCCTCACCGGTGGCAACCAGCTGCGCCTGTCGACCATCCTTGGTGGCACGGGCATCGCGCAGAGGATCCGCCGTCGCAATGCCGCGGGCGTTCATGTCGCAGGTACCTCTGCCGGGGCCTCGATCATGTCCGAACACATGATCGCCGGCGGAGAAAGCTATTCCTCGCCCGTCGAAGGGGCCGTCAGCCTTGCACCTGGCCTCGGCCTGACCAATGCCGTCATCATCGACCAGCATTTCACGCAAAGGAACCGGCTGGGGCGGCTCCTGTCGGCATCGTCTTACAATCCGTTCCTGATCGGTCTCGGGATCGACGAGGATACGGCAGCCTTCATCGGCCCGGACGGCGTGTTCGAGGTTGTCGGATCCGGAACGGTGACGGTGGTCGATGCCTCGGAACTGACCCATTCCTCGATGTGGGAAGCCCGCCCTGGCCAGGCGCTGACGCTGCTTGGCCTCAAGGTCCATGTCATGGGCGAAGGCTGCCGCTACGACCTGAACGGGCGCCATGCCTTCGCGCCCGATGCGCATGCCACATTCTGCACTTTACCCAACGACTGGACTCGGACTCACTGACCCCTATCCCAGCAGGAAGGAGAAACACCCGTGAAGATCGTCTCGACCAACGTGTTTGTCGGTCCGAACGTTTGGGCGGGATTTCCCGTCATCCGCCATGTCGTCGATCTGGGCGTGCTGGAGGAGTGGCCATCGACCCGGCTGGGCGAAACCTGGATCGACGCGCTGGTCGAAGCCCTTCCTGGGCTGCGGGAACATGGCTGTTCCTACCGCGAACCGGGCGGCCTGATCCGGCGCCTGCGCGAAGGGGAAGGCACCTGGCTGGGCCATGTCGCCGAACATGTCGCGCTGGAGATCCAGGGGGTCGCGGGATCGGACGTCTCCTTTGGCCGCACGCGCGGCACCGGCGTGCCGGGGCAATACAACCTCGTCTACGAATATCGGCAACGTGATGTGGGCCTTGATGCCGGCCGGCTTGCCATCAGGCTGCTCATGCATCTGCTGCCAGAGCATGTGAAGAAGCTAACCGATTACGAATACGACCCGGAGTTCGACTTCGCCGCCGAACTCAAGAGCTTCGTGCTTTCGGCGCAGCGTCGGGAATTCGGGCCCTCGACCGGATCGCTGGTCAAGGCGGCGGAGGAACGGGACATCCCCTGGATCCGTCTGAACAACAATTCGCTCGTTCAATTCGGCCATGGCAAGTTCCAGCAGCGCATCCAGGCGACGATAACCAGCCAGACCAAGCACATCGCCGTGGAGATCTCCTGCGACAAGGAGGATACCCACAACATGCTGAACGACCTCGGCCTGCCGGTGCCGCAGCAGCGCCTCGTCTATTCGCCGAACGAGGCGATCCGGGCGGCAAAACGGATCGGCTATCCGGTGGTGGTCAAGCCGCTTGACGGCAACCACGGACGGGGCGTGTCGATCAACCTGACCGAAGATGCCCAGATCGAGGTCGCCTTTGCCGAGGCCAAGGCCCAATCGAAAAGCCGCGGGATCCTGGTCGAGCAGTTCATAACCGGCATGGACCACCGGATGCTGGTTGTGAACGGCGAACTCGTGGCAGTAGCCAAGCGCGTGCCCGGTCATGTCGTGGGCGACGGCAAGCACACCATCGCCCAGCTTGTCGAGATCGTGAACCAGGACCCCCGGCGCGGCATCGGGCATGAAAAGGTGCTGACCAACCTCGAACTCGACGCTCAGGCCGAGCGGCTGATGGCGGATGCCGGCCATACGGCCGAAACGATCCTGCCCGCCGGCGAGACCTTCTATCTGCGGTCGACAGCGAACCTGTCCACCGGCGGGACCGCGATCGACATGACCGACGTCTGTCACCCCGACAACCGCGACATGGCAGAACGCACGATCAAGGCCATCGGCCTTGATGTCGGCGGGGTGGATTTCCTGACGCCTGACATCACCAAAAGCTACAAGGAGATTGGCGGCGCCATCGTAGAGGTGAACGCGGCGCCCGGCTTCCGCATGCATGTGGCGCCTTCCGAGGGCAAGCCGCGCGACGTGTCGGGCAAAGTGATGGACATGCTCTTTCCGCCCGGCACCCAGTCGCGCATCCCGATCGCCGCGATCACCGGAACGAACGGCAAGACGACGACCAGCCGGATGCTGGCCCATATCATGAAGTCGAGTGGCAAGATCGTCGGCATGACCTCGACCGACGGTGTCTATGTCGACGGCAAGCTGACGGTGAAGGGCGACATGACCGGGCCTGCCTCTGCCCAGATGGTGCTGCGCGATCCCTCCGTTGACTTCGCAGTAATGGAGACGGCGCGGGGCGGGCTTGTGCGGTCAGGTCTCGGCTATCAGCGCTGCGACGTTTCGGCCTGCCTGAACGTGGCGTCGGATCACCTTGGCATGGGCGGGATCAACACGCTGGAGGAACTGGCGGTCGTCAAGCGCGTGGTGGTCGAGACCGCCACCGACACGGTTGTGCTGAATGCCGACGACATGCATTGCCTGCGAATGGCCGATTTCTGCCATGCCAGCCATATCTGCTATGTCACGATGAATTCCGACCACCCGCTGGTTAAGGAACATATCCGTGCGGGCGGGCGCGCTGTCGTTCTGGAAAAGGCCATGAACGGCGACATGATCACCATCTATTCCAAGGGCCTGCACCTACCGGTCCTCTGGTCGCACCTGATCCCCGCGACACTGGAGGGCAAGGCCCTATACAACGTGCAGAACGCCATGTTCGCCTGTGCGATGGCCTTTGCCTTCGGGCTTGACCTCGACAACATCCGCCATGGTCTGCGGACCTTCGACACCAGCTTCTTCCAGGCGCCGGGACGGACGAACGTCTATGACGAACATCCGTTCAAGGTCATCCTCGACTACGGACATAACCCCGCCGCCATCGCTGCAATGGCGGGCCTCGCCGACCGTCTGGATGTGAAGGGCCGCCGCCTTGTCGTGGCCGCCATGCCGGGCGATCGGCGCAACGAGGACATCGTAGAAGCAGCCAAGGAACTGGCCGGGCATTTCGACCACTACTTCCTCAAGCCCGACGACGACCGCCGTGGCCGGGGCGAGATGGAGGTGCCCGAGATGCTGCGCGAGGTACTTCTTGCCGAAGGGGTCAAGGACAGCCAGATCACCCTTATGCCGAGCGAAGTCGCGGCAATCGACAGGGGGCTGGAAACGGCGCAGGCGGGTGACCTTTTGGTGGTCTTTGCGGATGAACTGACCCGGTCCTGGAAGCAGATCATCTATTTCAAGAAGGCCGAACGCGAGGCCGCCGCCCCTGTCCCGGTGAAGGTCGAACGCACCGTCGGCTTCGAGGAGTTGCTAGCAGGCGGCGACACACTGGTCCGCGACGAGCGGGGCGTGCGGCTTGCCCGGGGCGGTGGCGGCGAGGAAGCCGACTGAACGATGTCCGTCCGGTTCCAGGAACTCGCCGAAGCGCTGGTGATCCCGGTCCCCGAGGATCCGGCGCTGGTGCTGGACGGATGCCGCAGGCTGCTCGGGCCAAACCTCTATTCCGACCGTCCCGGCGCTGTCGGGGACGGACTGGCGCCGGGGGCAGATCGCGACCGCATGTTGGAGCTTTGGCAAGACCATGTGCGGGTGCTGCTTGACGCGCTTGGCCAGCATCCGGAGATCCTGCTTCGCCGGTTCGACGGGGGCGCGAGTTTGTTCTTTACCGCCCCGGTCGATCAGCTGCTGACCGCGGCCTACGTGATCGAGGCCGCGTGGTATTACACAGCAAGCCAGATGCTCGGGCGCGATGTCTGGCCCCTGCCCCGCATGATTGACGAGTTGCGCCGGATTGCGGCCCTCGAGTCCAATCCGGCCCTGATCCGTCTTGTCGATGAGGCTGGCAGCCGGGGGATCGACCGGCTTCTGGACGACGACGCCATCACTTTGGGCCAGGGCACCGGATCGCGAACCTGGGCTTTCGATACTCTGCCGCAGCGACCGGACTGGGACACTCTCCACAACGTGCCACTCGCCCTGGTTACCGGCACGAACGGCAAAACCACGACCACCAGGCTGATTGCGGCCATGGGGCAAGCCGCTGGCAAGATGTCGGGCCTGTCTTCGACCGATTTCGTCCGAGTCGGAGATGAGATTCTGGACAAGGGCGACTATTCGGGCCCGGCGGGCGCCCGCCTTCTGCTGCGCGATCCAAGGCTCGAACTTGGGGTTCTCGAGGTCGCCCGCGGAGGCATCCTCCGTCGCGGTCTCCCGGTGACGCGTGCCAAGGCCGCCGTGGTCACGAATGTCGCCGCCGATCATCTGGGCCAGTACGGGATCAATACCGTGGCGGAACTGGCGCAGGTGAAGCTTGCGATCCGACGCGGTCTGGCGCCCGGAGGCGCGCTGATCCTCAACGCCGGGGACGAAATGCTGCGCGACCTCGCGGCTCGACTTGACCTCTCCCCTGTCTGGCTCTCCCTCGATCCTTCGCGGGGTGAGCTTCGGGCAGCCCGGGCTTCGGGGCGGGCATGTGGATGGCTGGAGGACGGCGTTCTTCGCCTGTCGGACGGAACGGTCGACACCGCGCTGATCGCGGCCTCGGACGTTCCCCTGACGCTCGGCGGGGTTGCCCGCTACAACATCGAGAACGCCCTCGCCGCGGCGCTTGCCGCGCGGGCGCTCGGCATTCCCGACGGCGCAATCCGGCAGGTGCTGTCGACCTTCCGCAGCGACCCCCACGACAACCCCGGCCGCGCCAACGAATTCACGGTGAACGGAGCGCGGGTCTTTGTCGACTTCGCCCACAATCCCCATTCGATTGCGGCCATCACCTCGGCCCTTGGCGCGCTTCCGGCGCGGCGGCGCTTCATCCTGCTCAGCCATGCCGGGGACAGGTCGGACGCGGACATCCGCGCTCTGGTCGACGGGGCCTTCGCGCTGGCCCCCGATGTCGTTGTCGCTGCGGAAAACCCGAAATACCTGCGCGGGCGGGCGCCGGGCGAGGTCTCGGGGCTGCTCAGGCAGGCGAGCCTCGACAACGGTCTGTCGCCAGACCATGTCCTTTTCGCCGACAGCCCTGCGGACGGCGTTGGA
The DNA here is from genome assembly GCA_041905595.1 of Rhodobacter sp. Classification (GTDB taxonomy): domain Bacteria; phylum Pseudomonadota; class Alphaproteobacteria; order Rhodobacterales; family Rhodobacteraceae; genus Aliitabrizicola. Next base: position 4,046 of record JAYRKT010000028.1, on the reverse strand, counting down.
AAGATCCTTCGCATGGTCGGTCCCGGCGATCTGGCGCTGCTGCTTGTCCACGACGAACGCGCGAAGATCTTCGACATGTTGGCAGGGACCGAGGCCGCGCCGGTCTGAGACGTCAGGTGCGGCCAAGCTGGTCCACTGGCAGGTGGCAGTCGATGATGTGGTCGGCACCCAGTTGCAGCCGGGGCGGAGTCTGAGTTTCGCAGACTGCGCCGATCTTCCGCGGACAACGTGAATGAAAGATGCAGCCCGCTACAGGCCCGGTCGCACTTGGAATGTCGCCGTTGAGTCGGACCCGCTGCCGGGGCTTATCCTCGATCGAAGGAACCGAGGACAACAGCACCTCGGTATAAGGATGATGGGGGCCTTCGAAGACGGCTTTTGCCGGACCGAATTCAAGCAGCCGACCAAGATAGAGAACCGCGATCCGGTCGGAAATGTAGCGGACCACGCCAAGGTCGTGCGAAATGAAGATGTAGCTGACCCGCTCGCTGGCTTGAAGTTCGACCAGCAAGTTCAGGATCGCCGCCTGCACCGATACGTCAAGCGCCGAGGTCGGCTCGTCACAGATCACCACGCGCGGCTCGCCTGCAAAGGCACGGGCAATGGCGACCCGCTGTTTCAGGCCACCCGAAAGCTGCCTGGGCCGTGCCGACAGATGGCGCGGGGTCAACCGGACGGCACGGGTCAGGTCGTCGATCCGTTTCGATCGCGCCTCCGGCGACAGGTTCAGCAGGCGCGAGATCGTCCGTCCGATCATGCGGCGGACCGTATGCGACCGGTTCAGCGCTGAATCCGGGTTCTGGAACACGATCTGCAGCGCTTTGACCTCGTCCAGCGATCGCTCGGACAGACGGGCCCCAAGCGCCTTGCCATCCAGAAGAATGGCGCTCTCGGCATCCGGTCGGCTGAGACCGAGGATCGCGTGGGCGAGCGTGGTCTTGCCACTGCCCGATTCCCCGACGAGGCCCAGGGTCTCGCCTTCGTTCAGGGTCAGGTCGACTTCGCTGACAGCGCGGACGCGGTGGGCATTCTGACCGAATGTCTTGCTGACATGGCGCAGTTCAAGAACCGGCTCGCCCCGGCCGGGGGCGGGACCGACCGGCGGTCGGGGGGGCGAGCCGGCCTGCAACTCCCCGATCCGGTCCTCATGGTGACAACGCGACATCCGTTCGCCGGACCGGTGCGGCTCTGGCGCGACGTCCAGGCAAAGGGGGTCGGCCAGCCGGCACCGGTCGGCAAAGACGCATCCCCGGGTAACGCTGCCGGGCAACGGCAGAAAGCCCGGGATCGTCGACAGCGGTGCGTCGGCCTTGCTGCGGTTGCGGTCGGGCAGGCAGCGCAACAGTTCCGCCGTGTAGGCATGCCGGGGCGTTTGGAACAGCGCCGCCGTCGGCCCCTGCTCGACCAGTTGGCCGGCGTATAGCACCCCCACGCGGTCGCACATCTGCGCCACGACGGCGAGGTTGTGGCTGATGAACAGGATCGACGTCTTCAACTCCCGGCGAAGCTGCCGGATCAGGTCGAGCACCTCGGCCTCGACCGTAGCATCAAGCCCGGTCGTGGGTTCGTCGAGGATCAGCAAGGAAGGGTTGCTCGCCAGCGCCATGGCAATGCAGACCCGTTGCTGCATCCCGCCGGAAAGCTGATGCGGGAAGCGCGCCATGACCGCGAGCGGATCACGGATCCGGACCCGTTCCAGCATCTCGACGCTGCGACGATTCCAGGTCGAGCGGGGCTCGCCAAGCAGCTCGAAGACTTCGGCCAGCTGGCGTCCGATGCGGATCGAGGGGTTCAGCGCCCGCCCCGGGTCCTGATAGACCATCGCAACCGAGCGCCGCCGCAGGTCCTGCAGTTGCGCGGTGTCGAGCCCGTAGACATCCCGCCCGTCGATCAACACGCGCCCAGCCTCGACCCGGCCGTTGCGCGGCAGATAGCGCAGGGCGGCAAAAGCCGTGGTCGACTTGCCGCAGCCGGATTCGCCGACCAGCCCGTAGGCCTCGCCGCGCCCGATCTCGATGCTGACATCGTCGAGGATCCGCTGCATCTGACCCTTGACGCTGTAGCCGACCGACAGGTTCTCGATCCGGAGTGCGGCCGTCTCAGTCATTGAGAGCCCCCTGTACGCTGTCGGCGACAAGGTTCACGCCGATGACGAGCGTGGCGATGGCGAGGCCATCGAACAGCACCGTCCACCAGTAACCGCCGCCGATCAGTCCGTAACTCGATGCGATCGAAAGCCCCCAGTCGGGCGATGGCGGCTGGATGCCGAAGCCGATGAAGCTGAGCGTCGCCACCGTGAAGATCGCATAGCCTAGCCGGACCGTCGCTTCGACCAGGATCGCAGGCATCACGTTCGGCAGGATCTCGACGAACATGGTGTAAAGCGGGCTTTCACGCCGCAGTTCAGCGGCCGAGACATAGTCGAGCCCGCGTTCGCTCAGGACGGCGGCGCGCACCGTGCGGCCGATGATCGGGACATAGGTGAAGCCGATCACGAACAGCACGGTTGTGGTCGAAGCGCCAAGCGCGGTCAGCGCCAGCAGCGCCACCACCACGGTCGGCAAGGCAAGAAGCGCATCGACAAGCCGGCTCATAACCTCGTCGAACAACCCGCCGAAATACCCCATCGCCAGCCCGAGTGCCGTGCCGAGGATCGTGCTCAGAAGCGTGGCCAGGGGTGCCACCGTCAGGATGTCCCGCGCACCCACGATGACACGAGAGAAGATGTCCCGGCCAAGGTCATCGGTGCCGAACCAATGCTCGGCCGAAGGCGGCATCAGCGTGTTCATCACATCGGTCTCGAAGGGATCATAGGGCACAAGCGCCGCGCCGAAGATGGCGCAGCCGATCCAGAAGAGCGTGATCGCTACGCCAATCACGAAGGAGGGGCGCCTTACAAGACGTCTGGCCAGACTGCGGGGAGCAGCGGCCCCGGGGGTCGGACTATCCTGTTCGGGGACGCTGGTATCGCTCATTCGTCGCCCCCGTGGCGGATGCGCGGGTCGAGCAGGGCGTAAAGTAGATCGGCGATCAGCGTCGTTGCCGTGAACAGTATGCCGACGGCAAGGATCCCCGCCTGCAGCATCGGGAAATCCTTCTTGTTGGCGGCGGTGTAGATCAGGCTGCCAATGCCCTGGTACTGAAACAGGATCTCGATCACCACGAGACCGCCGATCAGATAGACCGTCTGCGTTGCGATGACACTGATGGTGGGCAAGAGCGCGTTCCGCAGCACATGCCGCCAGATCACCCGGGGAAAGCTGAGGCCTTTCAGGACAGCGGTGCGGGTGTAGTCGGCATCCAGCGCCTCGATCATGCCGGCGCGGGCCATCCTGGCGATGTAGCCAAAGAGGACGAGGACCAGAGGTATCGCGGGAAGGATCAGGTGATAGATCTGGATCAGCAGACCGGCCCCCTCGGGTGGGGTGGCCGAGATCGGGAACCAGCGCAGCCAAACACCAAAGATCAGGATCAGGATGATGCCCGAGACAAACTCCGGCACGATCGTCGCGGCAAGTCCAAGCGCCGAGAGGATCCGATCCGCCGCCCGGTCGCGATAGAGCGCGGCGATGGTCCCGCCCAAAAGCCCAAGGGGCACGACCATGAGAAATGCGACAAGGGCGAGTTTTGCGGAATTGATCAGCGCCGTCCAAAGGAAAGGCGCAACCGGAGCGCGATAGGCGTAGGACTCGCCTAGATCTCCGGTCACAAATCCACCGATCCATGTCGCGTACTGCTCGATCAACGGTCGGTCGGTGCCGAGTTCGTGGTTCAATTGCTCGACCGCCCGAGCATCGGCAAAAGGTCCCAGCATCGCGCGGCCGACATTGCCGGGCAGCATCCGTGCGCCCAGAAAGATCAGGACGCTGAGCAACCAGAGCGTCGCGATCGAAAGCACCAGCCGCTTCGAAAGATATCTAGCGATCGGTCCGTCCCCCGTTCGCCCGATGGGTCCTTGCCCCGGCCTCTGCTGCCGTCATCACCTGCCCGTCCGCCTCATCCTGGTCGGTCTTTCGGGCAGGCGGGTTCCGGCACTGCGCCGGAAC
>JAYRKT010000027.1:28985-64010 GCA_041905595.1 Rhodobacter sp. | reverse complement strand
GCGCGACGCGAACGGCGCCTTCGCCACGCGGCGCGACCTTCTGAAGGTGCCGCGCCTCGGACCCAAGGCCTTCGAGCAGGCGGCGGGTTTCCTGCGCATTGCGGGCGGGAAGGAGCCGCTCGACGCCTCCGCAGTTCACCCCGAGGCCTATGATGTGGCGCGCAAGATCGTTGCCGCCTGCGGTCGCGACCTGCGCAGCCTCATGGCCGATCCCGCGCCGCTGCGTCGGCTGGAGCCGAAGAGCTTTACCGATGACCGCTTCGGCCTGCCGACGGTGAAGGACATCCTTGCGGAACTGGAAAAACCGGGCCGCGACCCGCGTCCCAGTTTCAAGACCGCGACCTTTGCCGAGGGGGTCGAGGACATCAAGGACCTGAAGCCTGGCATGATGCTGGAAGGCACGGTCACCAACGTCGCCGCCTTCGGGGCCTTCGTCGACATTGGTGTCCATCAGGACGGGCTCGTGCATGTGAGCCAGCTCGCCGACCGCTTCGTCAAGGACCCGCATGAGGTGGTCAAGGCGGGCGACGTGGTGAAGGTGCGCGTCGTCGAGGTCGATGTGCCGCGCAAACGCATCGGCCTGACTATGCGCAGCGACGGTGCAGGGCGCGAGGCGGCGAAGGAGCGCGCCGCCGAACCGCGCAGTCCAGCCCCGTCGAAGGGCGCCAAGCCGCTGCCCCGGTCCGCAGGCCCGTCGGGCGGCGGATCGGGCAACGCCTTCGCCGACGCGCTGAAGGGGCGGTTCGGGCGCGACTGATCCCGGGACGGATCGCGCAGCATATACCGCTGCCCCCTTGTGCGGCCCCGGCCCGCTGCTAGCCTGTGCCGGTCAGGGACATCGTGCGGGAGGGCGGGATGGCAAGTGACAGCAATCAGGGACAGGCGGATTTCTGGAACGCCGATCCGGGACGGAACTGGGTCCGTTTCCAGCCGGAGATGGACTTGGTCCTGGCCGGTGTCTCGGATCTCGTGTTGTTGGCGGCCGATCCGGCGCCGGGCGAAACCGCGATCGACATCGGCTGCGGGGCCGGGGCGACAACCCTCGCCGTCGCCCGCCGGGTTGGACCGCAGGGCAGGGTGATCGGCATCGACATTTCCGAGCCGCTGCTGGCGCGGGCCGAAGAGCGGCGCCGCGAGGCCGGGCTGGACCAGACGAGTTTCCTGCTCGCCGATGCGCAAGATCACGCGTTTTCCCGCGGCATGGCCGACCTGATCCTGTCACGCTTCGGCGTGATGTTCTTCGCCGATCCAGTCGCGGCCTTCCGCAACCTCGGTGCGGCGCTCAGGCCGGGCGGTCGGATGGTCATGGCCGCCTGGGCCGAGGTCGAGGCCAACCCTTTCTTCCTGGTGCCCGGCCGGATCGCCGGGGCCCGGCTTGGCCCACCCGAACCGGCGGACCCGGATGCCCCCGGCCCGATGGCGTTCCGCGACCCTGCGCGCGTTACCGGCATCCTGCGCGAGTCGGGCCTGTCAGAGGCGCGCGCCGACCGGCACGAGGTCGACCTGCACCATCCCGGCGGCATCGAGGCGGTGGTGACGCTTCTGACCAGTATCGGCGCCATTCCCAGGTTGATGCGCGACAAGGGCGGCTCGGCGGCCGACATGGCGGCGATCCAGGACGGCCTCCGTGAAGCCTTCTCAAGCTATGCCACGCCCGACGGCATCCGAGTTCCGGCGGTCATCAACCTGTACTCGGCGACGCGCGGCTAGGCCGGAACCGGCTTGCAATCGGGCGAGCCGGTTCTCTCTACCGCGATCAGGCGGCGCTGCCGCCGACCGTCAGCCCCCCGATCAGCAGCGTCGGCTGGCCCACGCCCACCGGCACCCATTGGCCGGCCTTGCCGCAATTGCCTATGCCGGGGTCAAGCGCCATGTCGTTGCCGATCGCCCGGATCTGGCGCAGTGCCGTTGCCCCGTCGCCGATCAGCGTCGCGCCTTTAACCGGCGCACCGATCTTGCCGTTCTTCACGCGATACGCCTCGGTGCAGGAGAAGACGAACTTGCCGTTGGTGATGTCGACTTGCCCGCCGCCAAAGCCAACGGCATAGATGCCGTCCTTCAATTCGGCCACAATCGCCTCGGGATCGGCATTGCCGCCAAGCATGTAGGTGTTGGTCATGCGCGGCATCGGGATATGGGCGAAGCTTTCCCGCCGGCCGTTGCCGGTTGGCTTGACCCCCATAAGCCGGGCGTTCTGGCGGTCCTGCATGTAGCCGACAAGGATGCCATCCTCGATCAACACGTTCTTGCCCGAGGGCGTGCCCTCGTCATCGACGCTGATCGAGCCGCGCCGGTCGGGGATCGTGCCGTCATCGAGCACCGTCACCCCGGGCGCCGCGACCCGTTGGCCCAGAAGCCCGGCGAAGGCGGACGTCTTCTTGCGGTTGAAATCGCCCTCGAGCCCGTGGCCCACCGCTTCGTGCAGCAGGATCCCCGGCCAGCCGGCGCCAAGCGCCACATCCATTGTTCCCGCAGGCGCCGCCTCGGCGCTCAGGTTCACCAGTGCGATGCGGAGAGCCTCCTGCGCCACGCCTTGCCAGTGATCGCGCTCCAGCAAGCGGGCGAGGCCATAGCGGCCACCGCCGCCCATCCCGCCGGACTCGCGCCGGCCGTTCTCCTCGACGATGACAGAGATGTTGAGCCGTGCCATCGGGCGGACATCGGTGAAACGGATGCCTTCGGGGCGCAGGATCTCGACCTCCTGCAGACCGGCCGAAATGGTGGCGTAAACCTGCACGACACGGCGGTCGAGACCGCGCGCATAGGCGTCGATCTCGCGCAGGGTCTCGATCTTGACCGGGAAGGTCGCATCGGCCATCGGGTCGGCGTCCCCGTAAAGCTTCAGATTTGTGCCGGTCGGCGCTGCCGCAAGCACCCCGCCGCCGTCGCCGACGGCCAGCCGCGCGGTTTCGCTGGCCCGCCGCAGGGCGCTTTCCGAGATTTCGGTCGAATGGGCATAACCGGCGACCTCGCCCCGCACCGCGCGGAGGCCGAAGCCCTGTGATGCGTCATAGCTCGCCTGCCGGATGCGGCCGTCGTCCAGAACGATCGCTTCCGAGCGGGACCGCTCAAGAAAAAGCTCGCCGTCCTCGGCGCCTGCGGTGGTTTCGCGCAGCAGGCGAAGCGCCGCCGCCTCATCCAGGTGGGTCTCGAAAGGGCGGAACGGGGCTTCGGTCATAGGTACTGTCCTTGATTCAGATCAAACGAGGGCAACTTGCCGCATCGTTTCGCTTGTCGATCACTCCCCAATATGGTTTCAAAGAGCCATGATACAACGGGATTCCGGCCATGCATCCGGCAGGGGGCTCGAGAGGCGGCGACAAGCCGCAGAGGAGCGGGATAGAGACATGCGACTGAACAGACTTTCCGGTTTCATGGCCGGGATCGGCGCCACGGCAGGGGCGCTCGTTTCGACGATGGCCTGGGCGCAGGACACTTTGCCGGTGATCGGCAAGCCGGTCGACGGGGCGATGGGCTTCCAGCCTGCCTCGACCTCGCTGGCCAGCGACCTGCAGGGTCTGGATCACATGATCCTCTACATCATCACCGCGATCGTGATCTTCGTCACCGCGCTGCTGATCGTGGTGATGGTGCGCTTCAACAGCAAGTCGAACCCGAACCCGCGCAGCTTTACCCACAACACCCCGCTCGAGATCGCCTGGACGCTGGTGCCGATCCTTATCCTGGTCTTCATCGGCGTCTTCTCGCTGCCGGTGCTGTTCAAGCAGCAGGAAATTCCGCAAGGTGACATCACCATCAAGGTGACCGGCAACCAGTGGTTCTGGGATTACGCCTATGTCGATGACGGCGTGACCCCTCCGCCCGCAGCCGGCGAAACCGCGCCCGAGCCGCTGTCCTTCTCCAGCATCATGCTGGCGAAAGAGGACCTGGCCGCAAACGGCTATGCAGAAAGCGATTACCTGCTGGCGGTTGACAACCCCGTGGTCATCCCTGTCGGCAAGACCATCGTGATGGAAGTCACCGGGTCGGACGTCATCCATTCCTGGAAGATCCCCGCCTTTGGCGTGATGCAGGACGCCGTGCCGGGCCGGATCGCCCATCTGTGGTTCAAGCCCGAGAAGGAAGGCATCTTCTACGGCCAGTGCTCGGAACTATGTGGCAAGGATCACGCCTACATGCCGATCGAGGTGCGCGTGGTCAGCGAAGAGGCCTACAAGCAATGGCTGGCCCAGCAGGCCACCGCCTCGCTTGGCAATACGGCCCCGGTGAAGTTCGCCGCAGCTGACTGACGGCCGAAAAAGGCAGGGCGGCGCGTTGCGGGTCTGATCCGCGTCGCGCCGCTTCACCCATCCGGAGCAGGACATGAGCGATATCCGCGCCTACGAACTTGAGGGCCCGACAACGGGCGAAGCCGGCTTTGGCGATTTCCTCGCGCTGCTGAAGCCGCGGGTGATGTCGCTGGTCGTCTTCACCGCGCTGGTCGGCCTTCTGGTGGCGCCGGTGCCGGTGCATCCCTTTGTCGCCTTTACCTCGGTGCTGTTCATCGCCCTGGGCGGCGGGGCGTCGGGCGCGCTGAACATGTGGTGGGACGCCGATATCGATGCGGTGATGCGCCGTACGGCAAAACGTCCGATCCCCGCCGGGAAAGTCGCCCCGGGCGAGGCGCTTGGCCTTGGTCTGGCGCTGTCGGGCATTTCGGTGGTCATGCTCGGGCTCGCCGCGAACCTGCTGGCGGCAGGGCTGCTGGCCTTCACCATCTTCTTCTACGCCGTCGTCTATTCGATGTGGCTCAAGCGGTCGACGCCGCAGAACATCGTCATCGGTGGCGCCGCGGGGGCCTTCCCGCCCATGATCGGCTGGGCCTGCGCAACGGGTGGCGTCAGCATCGAGAGTATCCTGATGTTCGCCCTGATCTTCATGTGGACGCCGCCGCATTTCTGGTCGCTGGCGCTGTTCATGAAGGACGACTACTCCAACGCCGGCGTGCCGATGCTGACCGTCACGCACGGGCGCAAGGCGACGCGGGCCCATATCCTGGTCTATACCGTTGCGCTTGTGCCGGTGGCGCTGGCGGCGGGATTTACCTCGATAGGTGGGCCGGTCTACCTCGTGCTGTCGGCGGTCCTGAACCTGGGCTTCCTGTTCGGGGCCTGGGCGATCTGGCGGCGCGACGAGGTGGTTGCGCAGGCCGACAACTATGCGGTCGAGAAGAAGGTCTTCCGCTTCTCGCTCTACTATCTCTTCCTGCATTTCGTGGCGCTGCTGGTCGAGGCGGTGCTGCATGCCAACGGCTTCGGGGGCTGGTAAGATGTCGTTCCGGCCCGATCATGAGCTTCACCGCCGGCGGCTCGGCCGCAATGTCGGCCTTGGCCTGGTGCTTGGGGCCTTCGTTGCGCTGGTCTTTGGCCTGACCGTGGTCAAGATCAGCGACGGTGGACAGATGCAGGGCTACGACCATGTCGTGCAGCCCGAACTGGTGCCGAAAGAGGCCAGCCAATGAAGCACCGCTTCCCGAACCTTCAGGGTGTGAACCGCACCGCCGCAAAGCTGGGCGTCGTGGCTGTGGTCATGGTTTCCTTGACCTTCGCGGCCGTCCCCTTCTACAGTTGGTTTTGCCGCACGACGGGCTATGGCGGCACGACCGCGACAGCGTCGGCTGCCCCCGGTCAGGTTCTGGACCAGACAATCAAGATCAAGTTCGATGCCTCGAAGGAACGCGGAATGCCTTGGGAGTTCAAGGCATTGCAGCGTGAAATGACCGTACGCATCGGCGAGACCGGCCTGGCCTTCTACGAGGCCTACAACCCGACCGATCGCACCGTCGCCGGACAGGCCAGCTACAACGTCGCCCCCGACGCCGCCGGCGGCTTCTTCACCAAGATCGCCTGCTTCTGCTTCAACGAGCAGGTGCTGCGTCCGGGCGAACGGGTGAGCATGCCGGTGACCTTCTATGTCGATCCCGCCATCGTGCAGGACGATGAGGGCCAGTTCGTTCACGAGATCGTCCTGTCCTACACTTTCCACGAATTGCCGGTTCCCGAGTCGCAGGCGGCACTCGCCCCCGCGACGGCGGCCCCGGTCAACTGAGGCAATAAGACCGGACCGCGAGGAACCGGAAGAAGAACAGAGGGAACGCCGCTCATGGCTCACGCGAAGAACCACGACTACCACGTTCTGCCACCGTCGATCTGGCCGTTTATCGGCGCGGTCTCGGCCATCATCATGCTGTCCGGCTTCGTGCTGATGGTTTCGCCGCAGATGACGGACAGCCCGCTGCACCAGCCGTGGATGTTCCTGATCGGCCTGATCGGCGTTCTTTACACCATGTTCTGCTGGTGGAGCGACGTGATCGGCGAAAGCCGGGCGGGCGACCACACCAAGGTCGTGCAGATCGGCCTGCGCTACGGCTTCATCCTGTTCATCATGTCCGAGGTGATGTTCTTCGTCGCCTGGTTCTGGGCTTTCTTCAAGAACGCGCTCTACCCGATGTCGGCCAACTACCCGACGGTCGATGGCGTCTGGCCGCCGGCCGGGATCGAGACCTTCGACCCCTGGCATATCCCTCTCATCAACACGCTGATCCTGCTCTGCTCGGGCGCCGCCGCGACCTGGGCCCACCACGCGCTGGTGCACGAGAACAACCGCGAGGACATGAAGAAAGGGCTGGCACTGGCGATCTTCCTTGGCGTCTGCTTCACCTTCCTGCAGGCCTTCGAATATTCCCACGCCGCCTTCGGTTTCGCCGGCAATGTCTATGGCGCGACCTTCTTCATGGCGACCGGCTTCCACGGCGCGCATGTGATCATCGGCACGATCTTCCTGACCGTCTGCCTGATCCGGACCTTCCGTGGCGACTTTACCCCGGAAAAGCATGTCGGCTTCGAAGCCGCTGCCTGGTACTGGCACTTCGTCGATGTGGTCTGGCTGTTCCTCTTCGCGGTGATCTATATCTGGGGTCAATAAGACCCTCCGCGACACAAGGACGAAACGAATGGGGCGCGGGCCGGTCACGGTTCGCGCCCTTGCATTCGAGGAACCCGCCATATGTCGAAACGCCTGATCGCGCCGCTTGTCATTGGTCTTGTCGGCGCAGCCATCCTCGTCTCCCTCGGGGTCTGGCAGGTCAAGCGCCTGGCCTGGAAAGAGGCTTTGCTTTCAGCGATCGAGGCCCGTCTGGACGACGCCCCGATGGCCTTGCCCACCACGCCAGACCCTGTGCGTGACCGCTATGCGCCCGTCTGGGTCGAAGGCAGCTTCACCGGGCCGGAACTGCACGTTCTTTCGGCCGACCGGGAAGCGGGGCCGGGCTATCGCATCATCGCGGCCTTCCGCACCAGCGACGGCCGCACGATCCTGATTGACCGTGGCTTCGTTCCCGAAGACCAGCGCGATGCGGCGCGCGTCGTCACGACAGCGCGGATCGTCGGGACGTTGTTCTGGCCCAACGAGACCGACAGCTTCACGCCTGCGCCGGACAGGGCCGCAAACATCTGGTTTGCCCGCGACGTTCCGGCGATGGCGACAGAGCTTGATACGGAACCGACATTTATTGTCGCGCGTGAGCCGACCGGTGACGGGATCAAGCCAGTTCCGGTGGATACGTCGGGGATACCAAATGACCATCGCAACTACGCGATCACATGGTTTTCCCTCGCTTTCGTCTGGCTGGGGATGACAGTTCTCTGGCTCTGGCGTATCAGGCGCCAATTGGAGTAAGCGAGGCCCCGATGTTCTATATCTCCACCCGTGGCACCGCGCCGACCCTGCGCTTCGACGAGGCGATGATGACGGGTCTCGCGCGGGATGGCGGGCTCTATGTGCCCGACACGATCCCGACCTTGAGCCGGGACGAAATCGCGGCGCTCGCCGGTCTGCGCTACGAGGACATCGCGTTTCGTGTGATGCGCCCCTATATCGGCGGGACATTCACCGACGCCGAGTTCATGGGGCTGATCGAGGCGGCCTATGCCGGCTTCGGCCACACTGCCCGAGCGCCGCTGGTGCAGCTGGCGCCGAACCATTTCCTGCTGGAGCTGTTCCACGGGCCGACGCTGGCCTTCAAGGATTTCGCCATGCAGCTGATCGGCCAGCTGTTCCAGGCGGCGCTTGCGAAAGGTGGCAAGCGGATCACCATCGTCGGCGCGACGAGCGGCGATACAGGATCGGCGGCGATCGAGGCGTTTCGCGGATTGAAGAATGTCGATGTCTTCATCCTCTTCCCGCATGGCCGGGTGTCGGATGTGCAGCGCCGGCAGATGACGACGCCGTCCGAAGGCAACGTTCATGCCCTCGCGCTCGACGGCGATTTCGACGATTGCCAGGCGCGCGTGAAGGACATGTTCAACGATTTCACCTTCCGCGACGTAGTGGGGCTCGCGGGCGTGAACAGCATCAACTGGGCGCGGGTGCTGGCGCAGGTTGTCTACTACTTCTCCTCTGCCGTGTCGCTTGGCGCGCCGCACCGGGCGGTCAGCTTCACCGTGCCCACGGGCAATTTCGGTGACATTTTCGCGGGCTACATCGCGCGGCGCATGGGCCTGCCCATCGAAAAGCTGGTCGTCGCCACGAACCAGAACGACATCCTGCACCGCGCGCTTTCCTCGGGGGGCTACATCACCGATGGGGTCAAGCCCTCGATCAGCCCGTCGATGGATATCCAGGTGTCCTCGAACTTCGAGCGGGCCCTGTTTGATGCCTACGGCCGCGACGGCGCGGCAGTGGCGGCGCTGATGGACGAGCTGAAGTCCGGCGGGTTCCGCATCAGCCCCAACGCGCTGAAGACCCTGCGCGAAACCTTCGCTTCGGGTCGCTGCTCGGAAGAAGAAACGCTGGCGACCATCGCCCGCCTTCACGCCACGACGGGCGGGGTCCTGTGTCCGCATTCCGCCGTGGGCGTGAAGGTGGCCGAAGAACATCTTGGCGCGACCCCGATGATAACCCTTGCCACCGCCCATCCCGCCAAGTTCCCGGATGCCGTGGAACGCGCCACCGGGCTGCGCCCCGGCCTGCCGCCCCGCATGGCAGACCTCTTCGACCGGGCCGAGCGCGTGACCCGCGTGCCGAACGATCTGGCCGCGCTTGAAACCCTGATCCGCGAAAGGACCGGTCATTGACCATCCAGACGACCACGCTTCCCAACGGCTTCCGCATCGTCACCGACACCATGCCGGGGCTCAAATCCGCCTCGGTCGGGATCTGGGTCACCGCTGGCGGGCGGCATGAGCGGGCCGAACAGAACGGGATCGCGCATTTCCTCGAGCACATGGCCTTCAAGGGCACGACCACCCGCTCGGCCCTGCAGATTGCCGAAGCCATCGAGGATGTGGGCGGCTACATCAACGCCTATACCTCGCGCGAGATGACGGCCTATTACGCCCGGGTGCTGGATGGCGACGTGCCGCTGGCGATCGACGTGGTGTCGGATATCGTGCTGAATCCGGTTTTCGACCAACGCGAGATCGAAGTCGAACGCCACGTCATCCTGCAAGAGATCGGCCAGGCGCTGGATACGCCCGACGATGTGATCTTCGACTGGTTGCAGGAGGTCAGCTACCCCGACCAGCCCTTCGGCCGCACCATCCTCGGCCCGGCCGAACGCGTGTCGGCCTTCACCCGCGATGACCTGACGCGCTTCGTTGGGGAGCATTACGGGCCGGACCAGATGATCCTGTCGGCGGCGGGCGGCGTGGACCACGACGCGATCGTGGCCCAGGCGACGGCGATTTTCGGCGGGCTTGCCCGGGTCGGCGCCACCGTGATCCAGCCCGCAGCCTTCCGCGGGGGCGAACGCCGCGAGGTCAAGGATCTGGAGCAGGTCCATTTCGCAATGGCCTTCGAAGCGCCCGGCTATCGTGTGCCGGAGGTCTATACCGCTCAGGTCTACGCCATGGCGCTTGGCGGCGGCATGTCGTCGCGCCTGTTCCAGAAGATCCGCGAAGAGCGCGGCCTGTGCTATTCCATCTTCGCCCAGTCGGGCGCCTACGAGGATACCGGGCAGATCACCCTCTACGCCGGCACCTCGGAAGACGAGATCGGCGAACTGACGCGCCTGACGCTGGACGAACTGAAACGCTCGGCCGAGGACATGACCGCAGCCGAGGTCGCCCGCGCCCGGGCGCAACTGAAGGCGGGCCTGCTGATGGGGCTGGAAAGCCCGTCCTCGCGGGCCGAACGCGCCGCGAGGCTTCTGGCCATGTGGGGACGGGTTCCCCCGATCGAGGAAGCGGTGGCGAAGATCGACGCGGTCACGACCGAGGGCGTCCGCACCTATGCGGGCGGCATGATGCGCGCGCCGTCGGCGCTGGCGCTCTATGGTCCGGTCGGGGCAGCGCCCGGACTTGATACCATCCGCGAGGGGCTCGCCGCCTGATGCTGGGGCGTGCGCGGCGCGTCCGGATCGAGACCGAGCGCATGACCCTGCGCCTGCCGCTGCATGCCGATTTCCGGCAATGGGCCGACCTGCGCGAAAAGAGCGCGGCTTTCCTGACCCCGTGGGAACCGACATGGTCCGCCGACCATCTGGCGCGCCGGGCCTTCACAAACCGCGTCTACTGGGCCAACCGGGCGGTCGCGCAGGGTACGGCGCTGCCGCTGTTCCTTGTCCGCCGCGCCGACCAGACGCTGCTGGGTGCGATCACGCTCGACAACATCCGCCGGGGCCCGGCGCAGGCGGGAACCGTCGGCTACTGGATCGGCGCGCCCTTTGCCCGGCAGGGCTACATGCTCGAGGCGTTGCTGGCCGTCGTGCATCACGCTTTCACGGTGATGGACATCAGCCGGATCGAGGCGGCCTGCCTGCCCGAGAACGCCGCCTCGCGCGGGGTGCTGGAGAAGTCGGGCTTCAAGTATGAGGGCGTCGCGCAAAGCTATCTGCAGATCGCCGGACGCTGGCGCAACCATGTGCTTTACGCCAGCCTCCGCGCAGATCGGCGCGGGCGCACCGATGTGGGGCTTGCCTGAGTTATGGCAGAGTGGATCGTCCTGCTGCGTGGGGTGAATGTCGGCGGGGCGGGAAAGCTGCCAATGGCCGATTGGCGTGCACTTCTGGATGAACAGGGGTTCGAGCGGGCCGAGACCTATATCCAGAGTGGCAATGCGGTGATCGGGTCCGATATGTCTCCGGACGATATCGCCGCAAGGATTGGCGACGGGATTGCCGCTCGCTTCGGCTTTCGACCCGAGGTCTTTGTCCGCAGCCCGGAAGAGATCGAGGCTCTCTGCGCCGGTCATCCCTTTGCGGGCGATGACCCGTCCCGCGTATATGTCTTTCTCTTGGGCGGCCTGGTTGGGCCAATCGACACCGATCGCGTCGCTGCCCTGGCCACCGGCGCCGAGCGATGGGTGCTGACCGGGCAGGCATTTGTCCTCTCGGCGCCCGAGGGAATGGGCAGGTCGGTCCTCGCCGAACGCATCGGGCGCATCCTGAAGGTGCCGATGACCACGCGCAACCTGCGGACGCTTCAGACGCTGTCCGAGATGGCAGCCCGGAGGTAGGGGGCGGCTTTCCTCTCGTTCCCTTGGACGGTAAGCAGGGGCAAGGAGAGCCGCGATGCTGAACCCCGCCGATACCGCCTTCCGCGCTGCGCTTGCCGCGCGTCTGCCCGAAGGCACCTTGTCCGACGCCGATCCCGCCCACCTGACCGAACCGCGCGGTCGCTGGACCGGCCACGGCCTGCTGGCGCGTCCGCGCTGCACAGAGGAGGTGGCGACGATCGTGCGCGCCTGCGCCGAGGCGCGGGTCGGCATCGTCCCCTGGGGCGGCGGAACCGGGTTGGTCGGCGGGCAGGTGATGGAGGGCGGTCCCGCGCCGCTGATCCTGTCGCTGGAGCGGATGGCGGCGCTGCGCGCGGTTTTCCCTGAGGAAAACGCGATGGTGGTCGAGGCAGGAATGGTGCTGGCGGATGTCCATGCCAATGCCAGCGCTGCGGGGCGGCTTTTCCCGCTGACGCTCGCCTCGGAAGGATCGGCGCGGATCGGCGGGAACCTGTCGACCAATGCCGGCGGCGTGCATGTTCTGCGCTATGGCAATGCGCGCGATCTGTGCCTGGGGCTGGAGGCAGTTCTGGCCGACGGCTCGGTGCTGCATGGACTGAAGCGGCTGAGGAAGGACAATACCGGCTACGACCTGAAGAACCTGCTGATCGGGTCCGAAGGCACGCTCGGCATCATTACCGCCGCCAGCCTGAAGCTTCTCCCCATCCCCGCCGCCGAGGGCACGGGCTTGCTGGTCGTCGACGGGCCCGAGGCGGCGCTGAAGCTGCTGGCATTGGCGCAGGCGCGGCTTGGCGGCCTGATTTCGGCTTTCGAGCTGATCGGGCGCGCCGGCCTCGACTTCCTTGCGGAAACCCTGCCCGAGGTCCGGCAACCGTTTTCGACGCCGCCCGACTGGATGGTGCTGGTCGAACTGGGCCTGCCCGCCGGGTTGGACCCGCAGGCGGCACTGGAGGACCTCTTCGAGGCGGGCGCGGCGGCAGGGCTGGTCCTGGACGGGCTCATCGCCGCGTCCGAGGCACAGCGGCAGGAGTTCTGGCGCATCCGCGAAACGATCCCCGAGGCCAACCGCCGGATCGGTGCGGTGTCGAGCCACGACATCTCGCTGCCCCTGGGCGAGGTGGCCGGCTTCATCGCCAGCTGCGGCCCGGCAATCGGGGCGCTCGGGCCGTTCCGGATCAACTGCTTCGGCCATCTCGGCGACGGCAACCTGCATTACAACGTCTTCCCGCCAAAGGGCGGCAACCGCGCGGATTGGGAAGCGCAGCGGGACGCAATCAAGACGCTGGTCCATGACCGTGTCCATGCGCTTGGCGGGTCGGTCAGTGCCGAGCACGGGATCGGTCGGCTCAAGGTCGGCGATCTGGAACGCTACGGCGACCCGGCGAAACTGGCTGCGATGCGGGCGATCAAGGCGGCGCTTGACCCGGCCGGCATCCTTAACCCCGGTGCGGTCCTGCGTGGCTGAAAAGGGTTGCCCCGCCGGGCTGAAACGGCGGGGCGTCCTTGGGGGTGGGGTGGTGCCGCAAACTGAGGTGCGGTAACGACAGAATGCAGCAGGTCTTGTTGATGAAGGGTTAAGACCGTCGACCGCTGGTCCGTTTTCGGCTTTCATTGGCGAAAGTCGAGGGAGGCTCAACCGATGACCATGTCCCGCCTGGCGAAGATCGTGATGGTTTTCGGATTGGCGCTGTTCGCCGCCATCGTCACCTTCAGCAACATTACCGATTACCAGTCGAACTTCGAATTCGTGAAGCACGTCCTGAGCATGGACACGACCTTTCCCGGCAACAAGGCGATGTACCGGGCCGTTACCTCCCCCTTGCTCTGGACGATCGGCTACTGGACCATCATCGCGGGCGAGGGGCTGACGGCGGTCCTGTTCCTTTTGGGCGGCTGGCGGATGATCCGGGCCTGGGATGGCCCGGCTGACGAGTTCGACCAAGCCAAATCCTTCACCATCGCCGGCGCTCTGATGGGGTTCCTAGTCTGGTTCGTTGGCTTCATGGTCGTGGGCGGCGAATGGTTCCTGATGTGGCAGTCGTCCACCTGGAACGGGCAGGAGGCGGCCTTCCGCTTCTACATGACCATCCTCGCCGTCCTGATCTTCGTGAACCAGCCCGAGCGCGACTAGGCCGACTTGGGCAGGTGGGCTTTCAGGGTAGTGTCGAAATCCACGCCCTGAAAATCCGGCAGAAGCCGGGCGAACGGCTGCGGATCCAGCCAGTGCGGCGTCTCGTAGAGGTAGCGCATCTCAAGCAGCTCGCGGGCCAGTTCCCAGAAGGGCGCGGCCAGACGCAGCGTCCACCAGGAAAACGGCCGAACCTCAACCGATCGCCCGATCAGCCGGGCGAAACCAGCGCGCAGATCCTCGACGCTGAAGGTCGAGCCGGGGAAGGGGATGTCGGAGAAGGAGGGCAGCGCCTCGCCCCTGTCGGCCAGCGCCACGGCGGCGCGCGCCATGTCGGGCAGCCAGGCCCAGGCATGGGGAATGTCGGCCGGGCCCATCGCCGTGATCCTGCCCTGCGCGAGCGTCTTCAGCATAACGATGCGCATGAGCGTCTCGGGACTGTCGGGGTCGAGGAAGTCCCCGCCGCGCAGGATGATGGTCTGCTGCCCCCGGTCCGATGCGTCGCGATAGGCGGCCTCCATCTCGGCCCGGATCGCGCCCTTGCGTGCCACGGGGCGGTGGGGTGTGTCAGGTCCCCAGGGTGCGGGCTCGCGGCCATAGACATAGACGTTGCCGGGGATCAGCACGGTTGCCCCCGAGGCGCGGCCCGCGGCCAGCACCGAGGCGGTGATCTCGGGGATCAGCCGCGCCCAGTCGTGATAGCGGGGCGGGTTCAGCGCGTTGACGATCACCTGCGCGCCCTGCGCCGCCGCCGTCATGTCCGTGCCGCGTCGGTAGCGTTCCACTGTCCATCCGGCCGCGGCGAAGGCCTCGGCCGCGCGCCGGCCGAAGTTGCCGGAGGACCCCAGAACCAGAACATTTCTTGCCATGCCACACTCCAGCGCCGGGACCGGACGCCCCTCTCACATGGGTCAGGGCAGAGCGCCCACAAGGATACATCGCCGGATGGCCGGCGGGGGATCAGAGCCCCTCGAATTCGCACAGGGCATGGACCTCCATGCCCATGGCTTCGAGCTTGCGGCGGCCGCCAAGCTCGGGCAGGTCGACGACAAAGGCGCAGCCGATGATCACGCCACCCAGCCGCTCGATCAGCTTGATCCCCGCCTCTGCGGTGCCGCCGGTCGCGAGAAGGTCATCGACCAGCAGCACCTTTTCGCCGGGCTGGATCGCGTCGTCATGCACCTCGACCACCGCCTCGCCGTATTCCAGCGTATAGGCCTGCGAAATCGTCTGGCCCGGAAGCTTGCCCTTCTTGCGGATCGGAACGAAGCCGGTCGACAGTTGATGCGCCACCGCGCCGCCCAGGATGAATCCCCGCGCCTCGAGCCCCACGACTTTGTCGATCCGCATCCCCGCATAGGGGTTCAGCAACTGGTCGATCGCCATGCGGAATCCGCGCGCGTCGGCGAAAAGCGTGGTCACGTCGCGGAAGAGGATGCCTTCATGCGGGAAGTCGACGATGGTGCGGATATAGTCCTTGACGGTCTTGGCCATGGGCTCCTCTTGGTCATTCGGTCGGCGGGTAATGCAACCGCAGCACCGCGGCATCCTGCCCGGTGAGGACCGTAACCGCATTGGTTTCCTGCGAAAAGATCGAACGGCGGCGATAGTCGGGATCCGAGATGTCATAGGGCAGGCCCATGCCCTGCGTCAGTTCCTCGAGCACGATCGAGCGGATGTCCGACAGCCCGGCCTCGGAATTGATGAAGATGTTGACCCGCTCGATTTCGCCGGAACCGTTCATGCCGAAAACGACCATTCCGCCCGGCAGGTCACGATGGTTCTTCTCGCCGGTCAGGATGGTCAGGCTGCGCGGCTTGCGGACCGATACATGGACCCGCGCGGGGCGATTGTCTGGCAGGCGGTACAGCTGCAGCCGCGCGCCCACACCGTTGATCTGGGCGATGGCCTGGTCGATGGCCAGATCGACCTGTGCCGAGACCGCTGGCGAAACCGGCTCGACATCCTGAAGCCGCGAGACCGAGACATCCAGCGCCACGTCATGTGGCCAGGCCCTTGGTTCGATGGCGCAGCGGCCATAGATCGGCGCGCCGCAGGAGACGATCTTGTGAAACTCCTCGTCCGACAGGTGTCCGCGTGCGGGAATGAAGTCCTGCGCCGCCGCCGGCGCCGTCAGAAGCAGCGTCAGGGCGGCGGCCAGCCTCACCCCAGCACGCGGCCCGCTACCGCGTCGAGCTTTGACAACAGCGCGGGGTCGCGCTTGTCCGGGGCGGTCATGATGGCGAAGTCCAGCGCCCGGTCGCAGCCATGCGGGCAGGGGGCGCGGTCGAGGCCTAGAAGACCGGGAAGGCGGGCGACCATGCCACGCGCCTTTGCCGCGTTGCCGGTCAGGACGGCAATCACCTGCGCCACGTCCACGGCGCCGTGGCTTTCATGCCAGCAGTCGTAATCCGTCACCATCGCCACCGAAGCATAGCAAAGCTCGGCTTCGCGGGCGAGCTTGGCCTCGGGCATGTTGGTCATGCCGATCACGTGGCAACCCCAGCTCCGGTAGAGCCTGCTCTCCGCCAGTGTCGAGAATTGCGGACCCTCCATGCAGAGGTAGGTGCCGCCCTGATGCACGGTGATCCCCTCGCTCCGTGCAGCGTCCGCGACATGACCGGACAGGCGCGGGCAGGTCGGATGCGCCAGACTTACATGCGCAACGCAACCTGTTCCGAAGAATGACTTATCCCGCGCGAAGGTGCGGTCGATGAACTGGTCGACGATAACGAAGTCACCCGGCGCATAGTCCTCGCGGAACGATCCGCAGGCCGAGACCGAGATCAGATCTGTCACGCCCAGCCGCTTCATCGCGTCGATATTGGCGCGGTAGGGGACCTCGGTAGGCGAATGGACATGTCCGCGCCCGTGCCGTGGCAGAAAGGCCATGGGCACCCCGTCGAGCCGTCCGACCAACACCTCGTCCGAAGGCGCCCCCCAGGGTGTCTTGACCTTGACCCAGGACGCCCCTTCAAGCCCGTCGATCTGGTAAAGCCCCGATCCCCCGATGACGCCGATCATGGTTTGCATCTGAATCTCCCGCAGGTTGCGGTGCGAAGTTAGGTTAGTGGGCGCGGCAGGGGAAGGCGTCACGCTGCCCAGTGCAGGGCCAGCAGCGCGACCGGTCAGATTTGCGGCAGACCGCCCGGCGGGCTGGCAAGCGCCAGACCCAGCCGCGCAACCTCGGGGCGCATTGCGTCAAGCAGCAGGGCAAGGCCTGCGGTCTCGGTCGATCCAGACCGGGCCAGCAGGGCGATGTCGCGGTTGGCCTGCGGCATGGCAAGGGGGCGGACCACCACCTCGCTGCGCGACACGGCCTGTCGGCGGGCGAAGAGGTCGGGCAGGATCGCGATGCCAAGCCCCGAGGCCGCCATGAGCAGGATCGAATCAAGGCTGGTTCCTGCGTATTCGTCGGACACGAGCCCCCCGCATTCCGCCGCCAGCGCGAAGGCAATGCGCGAAAGGCGGTGACCCGGATCCAGCGTCAGGAACTGCCGTCCTGTCAGGTCGGGCGCGGTCACCGGCCCTGTAGCGACCGCCAGCGGATCGTCCGTCGCCACCGCGACCCACAGCGTTTCGTTGAAAAGCCGGTGCTGGATCGTGTTGGGATGATCCTCGGGTGTCGAGATGACAAGGTCGAACCGCCCGGACTTTAACCCCGCTTCCAGATCGCGCGTGCTTTCCTCGCGCAGGACCACGCGGAGGTCGGGCTGGCGGCGGTGGATCTCGCGCACCACCTGCGGCAGCAGATAGGGCCCGATCGAAGGCAACACGCCCAGCCGCAGCCGCCCTGCAAAGGGCAGGTCGCTGGTCATGGCGCGGCGCAGGTCTTGCATTTCGCGTAAGATGCGTTCCGCTCGGCGGACCAATTCTGCCCCCTTCGGCGTCAGCTCTACCCCGGCACGGCCGCGCTCGAAGATGCGGATGCCGAGTTCCTCTTCCACTTGGGCGATCTGGGCCGATAGGCTTGGCTGGCTGACATTAAGCGCCTCGGCGGCCAGACCAAAGCGGCCAAGCCGGTGAACCGTGACGATATAGTCGAGCTGGCGAAGGGTGGGGCGCATAACGATAGCTTCTAGCTATGGAAGTCGTAGAAAGATAGTATTTCCATAAATTGTTCAGGAAAGGCATTCCGCCGCGACCTACAGTGCGGAGATCCGAGATGCCTTCGATCCTTGACGCCCTTGCCGGCAACCTTCTGGTGCCGACTATCCTGTTCTTCGTCCTGGGCTTGATCGCCGCCACGATCCGCAGCGACCTGTCGATCCCGGCGGGGGCGGCGAAGTTCCTGTCGCTCTACCTGCTGCTGGCAATCGGCTTCAAGGGTGGCAGCAACCTTGCCGCCCACGGGATCACGACCGACCTCTTCCTGACGATCTCGGCCGGGGTAGCACTGTCCTTCCTTCTGCCGCTGGTTGCCTTCCTGCTGCTCAAGGTCATGACCCGGCTCGACAGCCTGAATGCGGCGGCGGTGGCCGGGCATTACGGATCAATCTCGATCGTGACCTTCGTGACGGCGGCAAGCCTCGCTGATCAGGTCGGGCTCGGCTATGACGGCTACATGGTGGCGGTCGCGGCGGCGATGGAGATCCCGGCGATCCTGTCGGCGCTGTGGCTGGTGCATCGGGCAGGGATCCGTTCGTCGGAAGGCGGGCATCTGTGGCGCGACCTGCTGGCGAACGGCTCGGTCGTGCTGCTGCTCGGTTCCTTCGTCATCGGCGCGCTGACCGGGCAAAAGGGAATGGAGATGGTCGCGCCCTTCATCGTGACGCCCTTCACCGGTCTTCTGTGCCTATTCCTGCTCGACATGGGCCTGACGGCCGGGCGCAGCGTGATCCAGAACCGCCATCTCCTGTCGCCTGGGCTTTTCGCCTTCGGCATCGTCATGCCGCTGGTCGGGGCCGCTGCCGCTCTCGGGGCGGGACTGCTGCTGGAGATCGAGCCGGGAAGCCTGTTCCTGCTCATGGTCCTGGCGGCTTCTGCCTCTTACATCGCTGTGCCGGCGGCGATGCGGATCGCCCTGCCGAAAGCCGAACCGGGCATCTACCTGACCCTGTCGCTCGGCATCACCTTCCCGTTCAACGTCGCCCTTGGCCTGCCCTTGTACCTCTGGATCGCGACGGCGGGCGGCTGATCAGGCGGCAGGTTGCAGCCGGAGGTCGCTCAAGACCCCGGCCGCGATCTCGAAACTGCGCAGCCGCGCAGCGTGGTCATGGATCATCGCGGTGATCATCAACTCGTCCGGCTGGTAGCGGTCGATCAGCGCCGAAAGCTCGCGCCGAACCGTGTCGGCCGAGCCGGTGGCCGAGACCGAGAGCGCCTCGGACACCTGTGCCATCAGCGGGGGCGGAATTTCTGCCGAGAGGTCACGAACCGGGGCCGGCAGCTTACCGGGGCGACCGGAGCGCAGGCGGGCGAAGGCGAGCATCTGCGACGAGCGCAGGAAGCGCGCCTCGTCATCCGTTTCGGCGGCGAAGACCCCGGCCGCCATCATCGCATAGGGCTTTGCCAACCATTGTGACGGGCGGAAGGTCTGCCGGTAGGTCGCAAGCGCCTCGGCCAGCATCGCGGGGGCGAAATGGCTGGCAAAGGCGTAGGGCAGACCAAGCCAGGCAGCAAGCTGTGCGCCATAAAGGCTGGAGCCGAGGATCCAGACCGGAACATGCGTACCTTCGCCGGGAAAGGCGCGCACGGCGGCGCCTTCGGCCGGATCATCAAGATATTGCAGCAACTCCACGACATCGTTTGGAAATTCCGCTTCACCCGTCATGTAGCGCCTAAGCGCCCGCGCAGTTGCCATGTCCGTTCCCGGCGCCCGGCCGAGGCCAAGATCGATACGGCCCGGAAACAGGGTCGCGAGCGTTCCAAACTGTTCGGCCACCACAAGCGGCGCGTGGTTCGGCAGCATGATCCCGCCCGCTCCGACCCGCAGTGTCGAGGTTGCCTGCGCGACCTGTCCGATCACCACGGCCGTTGCCGCGCTGGCAATGCCCGGCATGTTATGATGCTCGGCCAGCCAGTAGCGGTGATAGCCCCAACGCTCGGCATGGCGGGCAAGGTCTACCGTATTGCGCAACGCATCCGCGGCGCTCTGGCCTTCGGGCACGGGTGAAAGGTCGAGGAGGGAGAATTGATGCATGGCTGATGCTCCGTTCCCCCATACCTAGGGACGCCCCGCGGCCGGGCCAAGAGGGCAGCGACAGGCTTCCGTGTCAGACCTTGCCCCGCGCGCGCCGGATAGCGGCGTGAAGCGGCACGATGCTGCTTTGGGCGAGATGTTCGAGCAGCCCGAAGTCGAGATGCAGCTGCACCTTGTCCAGATAGGCCGAGACGATCCTGCGGCACAGGTCGTCTTCCTTCTTGCGGTCGAGGAACTGCGCAATGAAGCGCTTGCCATTCTGCGCGATCTCCTCGCAGGCCGGGAGGTTGGACATGCACCATTCATGGACATCGCGCAGGTCGGAAAGATCATCCTTTACCGGCACATAGTGTTCAAAGGGAACAAGCTCTCCCTCGCAGGCCCAGCTTTCGCAGGTCGGATGCGGCATCACGACAGTCGAATTGGAATAGAGCATCCATTTCAGCCCGCTGGCGACGTCGTTGCCTTCCAGCGACAGAAGGAATTTCGATTGTAACTGCTGTTCGATTGACAGGGCCGGACGCAGTCTAGCGCGGAGCACGTCTTCGGGTATATCCGAAGTTTCCGGGCTGATCTGGACGATCTCGCTGTACCCGACGTCGAGGTCTGGATCTTCCTTCAGCTTGGCGACGTAATAGCGGCTCGCATAGGGCATGCCCGGATACCAGGGCCTGAACACGCCCGTCGTGGCGCCGCGCCAGACCAGGCGGTTGTTCTTTTCTGCGAATGGTGTGTCCATTGCCTTGATCTGGGGCAGGTCGCCCCAATGCCGCCGCTGGTCGAGTGGAAGCAGCACGCAGCCGGTGGCGCGGTCGGCGACCATGCGCGATTTCACTACGGTGGGGAACAGGAAACGGCTTCGGCTGTCCTCGGGATAGATCGCGAAAGCTGATCGGGGATCGATCGCGCGAAACAGCACCTGCGCCTGACGGACATACGATTTGTAGGGCAGATCGAGAGAAGTTCCCGGATAGCGGGCGGCGTAGCGGCGTTTCAGGCTGCCCCGCGTTTCAGAGGCGCCGCAGACAAGAACGCCCGGTTCAGGCCCCCGCGCAAGCGTGCCCGCGTCGCAGGCCGCCAGCCCGCCGAGGTAGACGGCGAGCCGTCGTTCGTCGAAATCGGTTAACTTCATGGTGCGAGATCGTCCGCTGCCGCGCTGCCGCTCTGATAGCGCAGGCGTTTGTCGATGTCAGCCTTGGCGCTCGTTCGGCCGCGCGAGTTCGATCACCTCGCGTACGATCGCGTAGTCGCGGTAGCCCATGCGGGCCACCGGGTGATAGCGGGTCGCATCGAAGCGTCCATCGACCACGCAATCGTCGCGCAGGTGGATGCCCGTCACCTCGCCGATCACCAGCACGTTGTTGCGTCCAAGCAGCTGCACCTCCTGGACCACGCGGCATTCCAGTGTCGCAGGCGCCCCGGCAAGGCGGGGGCAGCCAATCGTCTCGCAGGGGGCCTTAGGCAGGTGGTTGAGCAGGAATTCGTCCTGGCCACGAGGCAGGAGCGCCGAGGTCTCGCTCATCGCATTCAGCATGGCCTCCTCGACGATGTTCACCGCAAAGACGCCGGTTTCGCGGGTATTGGTGAGCGTGTCCTTGATCCCGGTCGAGGCGAAGACGACCTGCGGCGGCACATAGGCGACGGCGTTGAAGAACGAATGGGGTGCGATGTTGTCGCCAAGCGCGCCGGTCGTTGAAATCCATGCGATCGGGCGTGGCGTGACGATGGCGTTGAAGGGATTGTGCGGCAGGCCATGGCCTTCGGCGGGGCGGTAAAACATGATGCGGTCCGGTCGGGTTCGGTTTGAAAGTGACCTTAGCGCGTGCTAGGGGCGCATCCAGCGGAAAAGGCGGGAGATTCCGGTGTACCGGCTGGAAGAGGAAACGGCAGAGGACTGGTGGGAGGTAGAGGCGCTGCTCGACCTCTGCTTCGCGCCGGGGCGCACCGCCCTGTCCTCCTACCGCCTGCGCGACGGAGTGCCGACCGTGCGTTCGCTCTGCCATGTCCTGCGCGACGACGATGGCGTGCTAGCCGCCGCGATCCGTTATTGGCCGGTCAGGGTCGGGGGGCGGGATGTGCTTCTTCTCGGTCCCGTCGCCGTTCACCCGACGCGCCAGGGGGAGGGGCTTGGCGGCCTGCTCATCCACGAAACGCTGGCCGAGGCGCGCCGCCTTGGCTGGAGCCGGGTCATGCTGGTCGGCGACGCGCCCTACTATTCGCGCTTTGGCTTCCGCAAGCTCGAAGGCGTGTTCATGCCGCCGCCCACCAACCCCGACCGGGTTCTGGGGCTGGAGTTGTCGCCCGGCGCCTGGCACGGCGTTGGCGGGCAGGTCGAAAAAGCCGACTGAGCGCAGCGCCATTGCGGCAAGGCTGGTCAGGCCCTACCTTCTTGCCCATGGATCGCACTCATCCCGCACTCCCTGCCGTTCTTGACGATCCCGCGCCGGACATCGCGCGGCTGGCCCTGCGGTTCCGTCGGGCCAATGGGCCGGTCATGAAGCTGATGAACCGGCTAGGCGGCCGCGCCGAGGATGCCTTTGCAGCCCTGCCCGCCGAGGTGCGGAGCCGGATCGAGACAGTGACGCGCACCGCCCTCGATCGCGGCTACCGTGTCGCGGCAACCGGTCGTCTTGCCCCGGATCTCGGCCCGCGCGGGCCGATGGCCCTGGCTGTTCTCACCGGCGCGGCGGGCGGTGCGGGCGGACTTGCCACCTCGATTGCGGAACTGCCGGTGACCATCACGGTGATGCTCCATGCGATCCGTCGCGCCGCCGCCGAGGAGGGCTTCGATCCGGACGATGCCGCGACGCGGCTCGAGGCAATTCAGGTCTTCGCTGCCGGCAGCCCGTTGTCCAGCGATGACGGGGTAAATACCGGTTTCCTAGGCGCCCGGCTCGCGGTCACCGGCCCGGCCCTGCAAAAGGTTCTCGCCTCGACCGTGCCTCGCCTGGTCGCCGCCCTCGGTCCGAAGCTCATGGCGCAATCGGTCCCGGTTCTGGGCGCCGTCTCAGGCGCAGCGCTCAACGCCGCCTTCATCGGCTATTACCGCGAGATCGCCCATGTCCGCTTCGGCCTGCTGAAGCTAGCGGAGCGGCACGGAGTCGAACCCGTGCTTGCGGCGTTCGGCAAGGCTGTCGAGGCCCCGCAGATCACGCGGTCCTGAGCTTCTTCTGTTCGCAAATATCCTCGGGGGGAGGCCGAAGGCCGCGGGGGGCAGACAGCCCCCCGTCCGCAGATACCACTGTCACTCCGGCTGGGTGGACAGCCACTCCATCAGCGCCGGCCGGGCCGAGACCGCACCTTCCGCCAACGCCTTGTCGATCACAGCCCGCACCTCGCGCAGGTCGACCCGGCGCAAGAGCGCCTTGACCGGGCCGATCGAGGCGGGCCGCATCGACAGCATCCGGAACCCCATCGCCGCGAAGGCGAGCGCCTCGATCGGCCGGCCGGCATCCTCGCCGCAGAAGGAGAGCGGCGTGCCGGTTTCGGCGCAGCGGCCGACGACATGGGAGAGGAACTGGAGAAAGGCCGTGTCGAGCGTGTCGTAGCGGCGGCGCACCAGTTCGTTCTCGCGGTCTGCGGCGAAAAAGAACTGCTTCAGGTCATTGCCGCCGATCGAGACGAAATCGACCAGCTCGAAGAAGGCGCGCGGCGCATAGGCCAGCGACGGCGTTTCGAGCATCGCGCCGATCTCGATCTTTTCCGGCACCGGATGGCCAAGCGAGCGCTCGCGATGGATCTCTCGCAGGAGGTGGCTGCGGGCCGTCGCGAATTCGTCCATCTGGGCGATGAACGGGAACATCACCGCCAACGGACGTCCATTGGCCGCCCGGACCAGAGCCTGCAACTGCATCCGCAAAACGCCGGGCTTGTCGAGACCCACACGGATCGCCCGCCAGCCCATCGCCGGGTTCGGCTCGTCCTGCGGCTTCATGTAGGGCAGCACCTTGTCCGAGCCGATGTCGAGCGTCCGGAAGGCGACGCGGCGGCCCTTCGCGGCGTCCATGACCCGCGAATAGATCGCCACCAGTTCGGCCCGGCGCGGCATCTGGCTGCGGATCAGGAACTGCAGCTCGGTCCGGAACAGGCCGACGCCCTCGGCGCCCGAGCCTTCGAGGCTGGGCAGGTCGGCCATCAGCCCCGCATTCATGTGCAGCTGGATGATCGTGCCGCATTTCGACTGCGCCGGCAGGCCCTTGAGCGAGGCGTAGCGCTTCTGCGCCTCGGCCTGCATGGCGATCTTGTCTCGGAAGGCCCGGGTGATCGTCTCTTCCGGGCGCAGGTGAACGACGCCCTGATCGCCATCGACCAGAATCGGGTCGCCGTTCAGCGCCTCGGACTTGATGCGTTCGGCATGGATGACCAGAGGGATTGCCAGGGCCCGCGCGACGACGGCGGCGTGGCTGCCGACGGAACCTTCCTCAAGTACGACGCCGCGCAACTTGCGCCCATATTCCAGAAGCTCGCCGGGCCCGATGTTGCGCGCGACGAGGATCGGGTTGTCCGGCATCTCGGCGCCGGTATCCTTGCCTTGGCCGGTCAGGATGCGCAGCAGCCGGTTCGAAATGTCGTCAAGGTCAGACAGGCGTTCCCGCAGATAGGCGTCGGCGACCTGCTCCATCCGCGAGCGGGTCAGCGACTGTTCCTTTTCGACGGCTGCTTCGGCGGACAGGCCGGCCTCGATGTCCTCTTCCATCCGCTTGGACCAGCCGCGCGAATTGGCGAACATGCGGTAGGCCTCGAGCACCGCCTTCTGGTCCTTGTCGAGATGCTCGACCGACAGAAGGTCGTCGATCGAGACGCGCAGGTGCTGGACAGCGGCGCGCAGGCGCTCGATCTCGGCCACCGGGTCGTCGGCGACGGGGTTGGTGACGACCACTCGTGGCTCGTGCAGCCAGACCCGCCCTTCGGCGGCGCCTTCCTGGCCAGTCGCGCCGCGATAGATGACCGGGCGGCGGTGCAGCGCAGTCATTCCGTCGCCGTCGCCGGTGAAAGCGCCAAGCTCGGTCATCTCGGCCAGCACCATGGCCACGACCTCAAGCGCATAGACTTCGTCTTCTGAGAACTCGCGTGCGGTCTTGGACTGCACGACAAGGACGCCCAGCCGTTCACCCACCCGCTGGATCGGCACGCCAAGGAACGAGGAATAGATCTCTTCCCCCGTCTCCGGCATGAAGCGGAAGCCTTTTTCGCCCGGGGCGTTGCCGGTGTTCACCGGCGAGGCGGTGCGGGCCACGCGGCCGACAAGGCCCTCGCCCAGCTTCATCCGCGTCTTATGGACGGCCTCGCGCTTCAGCCCTTCGGTGGCGCAAAGTTCCAGCGTTTCCTCGTCGCGGAAGAGGTAGATCGAGCACACTTCAGTGCCCATGGAGTCCGCGATCAGGTGGGTGATCCGGTCGAGCCGTTCCTGCCCCTGGCCGGGCTCGGCGAGGGAATCGCGCAGTCGGCGCAGCAGCTTGCGGCTCTCGGTATCGCTGCGGTCGGCCATCGGTCCTTCGGTCCCTCGGCCCGGCACAATTTCCGGGGCGTTACGGGCAGGTTAGAGCACATCGTCTCGAAAGTGGAAACGGCAATCGCGGCCGAACCGGCAGAACTTCGCGCGCCGGTTGCATGAAGCGGCGGCCCCAAAGCTCTCGAAGGCTCTTGGCAAACTTCTTCGGAGAAATCTGGGGCCCGCGCCGCGTCAGACCTTTTCGAGCTGGAACGCGTCGTGCAGCGCCTGCACGGCGAGTTCCATGTATTTCCGGTCGACCAGCACGGAAATCTTGATCTCGGACGTGGTGATGACCTTGATGTTGATGTTCTCGGCGGCCAGCGCCTTGAACATCGTCGCAGCTACGCCCGCATGGCTGCGCATGCCGATGCCGACGACCGAGATCTTGGCAACATCGGTATCCACGACCAGATCCGAATAGTTCACCGCACCGGATGCCCGGGCATCCTCCATCGCCTTCTGGGCGCGCATCACCTGGTTGGTGGGGCAGGAGAAGGTCATGTCGGTATAGGCGCCGCCATCGGCCAGTTCCGAGATGTTCTGGACGATCATGTCGACGTTCACGCCCGCCTCGGCCAGTGGACCGAAGATCGCAGCGGCGATGCCGGGGCGGTCCTGCACCTTGACGAGGGTCATCTTTGCTTCGTCGCGCGAATAGGCGACGCCCGAGACGGCTTTCGATTCCATGATATCCTCCTCGTCGCAGACCAGGGTTCCAGAGTTCTCGTCAGTGTCCTCGAACGAGGACAGGACGCGCAGCCGCACCTTGTAGCGCATCGCCAGCTCGACCGAGCGGGTCTGCAGCACCTTGGCGCCAAGGCTTGCGAGTTCGAGCATTTCCTCGAAGGCGATCTTCTCGAGCTTGCGGGCCTTTGAGGTGATGCGCGGGTCGGTGGTATAGACGCCGTCAACGTCGGTGTAGATGTCGCAGCGTTCCGCGCCGAAGGCGGCGGCGAAGGCGACGGCGGTCGTGTCGGAACCACCGCGCCCAAGCGTGGTGATCCGGCCCTCGGGGCTGACGCCCTGGAAGCCGGCCACGACCGCGACCTTGAAGCCCTCGGCGAACTTGGCGTCGATGTTGTCGCGCGGGATGTCGACGAAGCGGGCCGCGGAATGGGCGCTTGTCGTCTGGATCGGCACCTGCCAGCCCTGCCAGCTGCGCGCCGGCACGTCCATCTCCTGCAGCGTCAGCGCCATCAGGCCGGCGGTGACGTTCTCGCCCGAGGAGACGACCGCGTCATATTCACGGGCGTCGAACAGGGGCGAGGTCTGCTCGACCCAGCCGACCAACTCGTTGGTCTTGCCCGACATGGCCGAGACGATGACGATGACGTCATAGCCGCGCTCGACTTCCCGTTTGACTTTCAGGGCGGCATTCTTGATGCGGCCGAGATCGGCCACCGAGGTTCCCCCGAATTTCATCACCAGAAGCGGCATGAACGCCCTCCGTGCCAGTTCCCGTTTCGGAAAAGCCCGAAAAATCGACCGCTTCTTATGCGGGCGGGGCAGGGGGCGCAAGGGGAAGTGCGGCGACATTTCCCGTCGCGTCAATCTGACTGTCACCCGACCTTCATGATGGGCGATAATAGGGTTGTGGCAGCCGCCCATCAGAGAGATCCGACCGTGACCCACATGACATTCCCGACCACGCCCAGCCACACCCTTCGGCTGGAAGAGGCGCGTCAGCTCCTGTCGGATCTGCGCTCGATGCGCGAGGCGTTGGTCCGGGTGTCCGATCGTCGCATGGACCAGTGGGGGCCAGGCATCCGCCGCGAGGAATTCCGGGCATCGGCCGTCAACCTCGCCGACTGGCTGGCGCTGCGGCGGATGGACCTGACAGCGCTGCAGCCGCGCCTGACCGAGTTCGGGCTGTCGACGCTCGGGCGGCTCGACGGCCATGTGCGCCCCTCGGTCGACGCGGTGATCGCCGCGCTTGCCGCCATCGCGGGTGAGGAAGGCCCGGTCTTCCCACCGCCCGAGGCGATCAGCGGCGAGCGTGGCCTGCTGGACGCGCGGCGGGACGAGCTGTTCGGGGCCGGCACCGACGGGCCGCAGACCCGGGTCATGGTGACTCTGCCCTCCGAGGCGGCCGACGACCCTGACCTGATCCGCGACCTGGTGCAGGCGGGGATGGACTGCGTGCGCATCAATTGTGCTCATGATCGACCCGAGATCTGGCTGGCCATGATCGCCAGGGTTCGTCAGGCGGCCAGCGGTGCCGGTCGCCGGGTCCCCATTTCGATGGACCTGGGCGGACCAAAATTCCGCATCGAGTCCGTCTCGAAGGATCACAAGCACCGGTTCCTGCCCGGCGATCGCTTTGCAATTGCCGGTTCTTTGCTGGGCGGACCGCACAAGGTGGTCTGCGCCACCCTCAGCCATCCGGCCTTGTTCGAGGCGCTTGAGGTTGGCGCGGAAATCTCGGTGGATGACGGCAAGCTCTGGGCCAAGGTTGTGCACCGGCCGGACAGCCATGCGCTGCTCGAGGTGACCCGCGCTCCGGAAAAAGGAATGCGTCTGAAGCCGGAGAAGGGCGTCAACCTGCCGGGGGCAGACCTGCGGGTTTCCGCGCTGACCGAAGACGACATTGCCGCTCTGGACGTGGTGGTCGCGCAGGCTGACATGGTTTCGTTTTCCTTCGTCCAGACGGTCGACGACGTCCACATGCTGATCGACGAGATGGAAAAGCGCGCCGAAGACGGGCGGATGCCGGCTATCATCCTGAAGATCGAGACGCCCCTTGGCCTGCGCAACCTGCCGGATCTGATCATCGCGGCCGGAGGGCGCCTGCCGGTCGGCGTGATGATCGCGCGCGGAGACCTGGCCGTCGAGATCGGATTCGAGCGGCTGTCAGAGGTCCAGGAGGAAATCCTGTGGCTGTGCGAGGCGGCGCAGGTGCCGGTGATCTGGGCGACCCAGGTGCTGGAAGGGATGGTCAAGGATGGGCAGGCCACCCGCGCCGAAGTCACCGACGCCGCCATGGGCCAGCGCGCCGAATGCGTGATGCTGAACAAGGGGCCACATGCGGTCGAAGCGGTGCGCTTCCTGCGCGGTATCCTCGGCCGTATGGACCGCCACCAGATGAAGAAGTCGGCGCGGCTGGTGCAGCTCAAGGCCTGGGGCGGCTGATGCCACCCCTCGGCCCGCTCCCGATCCTCGCGAGGGGCCGAGGGAGGCCGGGTCAGTCCAGCCGGAAGTCGACGGGCAACAGGGGCGGCGGCGGCGTCCGCCCCAGATGCGGCGCAAGGCTGATTTCGACCGTGCGGCAGATCGCGTCGAGCGGAAGCCCGTTCGGCGAGGCCTGGAAGGGATGGGCCAACTCTTCGGTCACTTCCGCCAGACCGAAGAATACATAGGCGACAATGCCGACAAAGACCGGGGCGAGCCAACCGGCGGGGGCGATCATCGCGAAGGGGACGAGTAGGCAGTAAAGCCAGATCGTCCGGTAGATCAGCAGCGAATAGACATAGGGCAGCGGCGTTACGGCGATACGTTCGCAGCCGGCCTGGTTCAGCGCGATGCTGCCAAGCCGGGCCGAGAGCGCGCGGGCGCCGAACCCATCGGTCAGCCCGTCCTGACGCGCGGCGGCAAGAAGATGGCCCATCTGGTCGAGTGCGGCGCAGGGCGGATGGGATGCATCGGCCAGTTCGGGTCCGGCTTCGACCAGCGCAGCCCTTGTCGCATCGTCGGCGGGGGCCTTGCGCAGATTCAGTCGGTGCAGATGCAGGAAGGCCACCGCCAGGGTCAGCATACGCTGGCGCGGCGCGGCGGCTGGCAGGAACAGGTCCACCTCGCGGGCGAGGCTGCGCAGGTCGGCCACCAGCCCGCCCCAGAGCTTGCGCGCCTCCCACCAGCGGTCATAGGCCGCGTTGTTGCGAAACCCGAGGAATAGCGACAGGGCGATGCCGAAGGTCGCGAAAGGGGTGGCCGACAGGTGCGGCAGCGGATGCACCAGCGTGTCAAAGGCCACGAGAGCGGCAGAAAACCCGATGACGACACAAAGTTCGGCGGCGATATGCGGCAGCACCGAGCCGCGCATCGCCGAAATCAGTTCAAGCGGGCCGGGTTTTTCCCGGACGATCACGCCAGCGCCCGCCAGCCGATGTCGCGGCGGCAGAACCCGCCCGGCCAGTCGATGCGGTCGACCATGCCATAGGCTTCAACCTGCGCTTCCTTCAACGTCGCCCCGCGCGCGGTCACGTTCAGAACGCGCCCGCCACTCGCCACGATCTGCCCGTCGCGCGCGGAGGTGCCGGCGTGGAACACCATGTGGCGGCTGTCCTCTGGCAGTTCCTCCAGCCCACGGATCTGGCTGCCCTTGGCGTAGTCGCCCGGATAGCCCTGTGCCGCCATCACGACGGTCAGGGCATGGTCGTCGGCCCAGTTGACCTTGGCCTCGGCCAGCCTTCCCTCTGCGCAGGCAAGCATCAGGTCCAGCGCCTGCGCGCCAAGCCGCATCATCAGCACCTGGCATTCCGGATCGCCGAAGCGGACGTTGTATTCCACGAGGCGGGCGCGGCCGTTTTCGATCATCAGGCCAGCATAGAGCACCCCCTGATAGGGCGTGCCGCGCCGCGCCATCTCGCGCACGGTCGGCAGGACGATCTCGTCCAGCGCCTGTTTCGCGAGGATTTCGGTCAGGACCGGCGCCGGGGAATAGGCGCCCATGCCGCCGGTATTCGGCCCTGTATCACCATCGCCGACGCGCTTGTGGTCTTGCGCCGATCCGACGGGCAGGCAGGTCTCGCCATCGGTCATGACAAAGAAGCTCGCCTCCTCGCCCGCCATGAACTCCTCGATCACCACCTCCGCCCCCGCCGCGCCGAACCCGCCGCCGAACATTTCGTCGATGGCGTCAAGCGCTTCGGCCTCGGTCATCGCGACGATCACGCCCTTGCCCGCGGCAAGACCGTCGGCCTTGACCACGATCGGCGCACCCTTTTCGCGGATATAGGCCTTCGCCGGCCCGGCCTCGGTGAAGCGCGCCCAGGCGGCCGTGGGGGCGCCGCAGGCATCGCAGATTTCCTTGGTAAAGCCCTTCGATGCCTCAAGCCGCGCCGCCGCTGCCGAGGGCCCGAAGGTCAGGATGCCCGCGGCCCGCGTCGCGTCTGCCACCCCGGCCGCCAGCGGCGCCTCGGGCCCGACAATGACGAAGTCGATCGCCTGTTCCTCGCAGAAGGCGACCACCGCCGCGCCGTCAAGGATGTCGAGCGCCGCGCATTCAGCCACCTGCGCGATCCCCGCATTTCCGGGCGCGACGATCAGCTTGTCGGTCTTGGGGTTTTGGCTGACCGCCCAGGCCAGCGCATGTTCCCGCCCGCCCGAGCCGAGGATGAGGATGTTCATGCGCCGCTCCTGGTGTTGTCCTTCGGGCCTCATAGGCAGCGCGTGGCAACGTGGCAAGGGCTCCGGTTTCGTGATAGGGTGACCAACTACCGTTTCCTGTTTGGAAGCGACTTTATCCATGCCGCTGACCGACCCGATCCTATGGAAGCTGATTGAAGGCTGGATCCTCCCGTACTGGGACGAGGTAGATCATGGCGTCAGCCCGCCGCGCCGCAGCCGCAGGTTTGAAGACAGCCTGCGGAAGGCCGGCGACTGGACGGATACCGCGTCGGAAGAGATCACATTCGCCTATCGCCGGTTCCTCTACCTGAAGGCACTGAGTGGAGAAACGCTGACCCCGCCAGCATGGATCGATACGGCGTGGCACCATCACTTGTCTTTTCCAACCAACTATTCCGCGCTTGAGGCCAGAACGGGACGCAAGATCGCCCACAATCAGCGGCTTACGGGCAAGAAAAGGAATGCGGCCTGGGATCGCGGGCGGGTCCTCTGGGCGGCTGAGTTCGACGCGGAACCGCCCTTGCATATTTGGCCGCCACGTCCGGCGCGATGGAGGCTTTACGCCGGGATCGGGGTGTTCGTGGGCGGCACCATCGTCCTCTTCCTGCCTACGGCATGGGGCGGAGAGATTTCTGAATGGCATAGTTCTGCCTGGCTAGTATCCTGTTTGGTTGCTTACTTCTTTATTGCGACCCCCCAGCCCGACATCGTTTCGCACTGCGGCTGATGCTTGGCGCGGGCGCGGCAACCGGTTAGCCTGCCCGCCATGGACCTGTTCGAAGACCCGAGCCCCCAAGGGAATGCCCCCGAATTCACCGTCTCGGAACTGTCCGGCGCGGTGAAGCGGGTGATCGAGGGCGAGTTCGGCCTTGTCCGCGTGCGCGGCGAGATCGGCCGGGTGTCACGGCCCGCCTCGGGGCATCTCTACTTCGACCTCAAGGATGACCGCGCCGTGCTTGCCGCGATCTGCTGGAAGGGGCAGGCGGGGCGGCTGTCGGTCAGGCCCGAGGAGGGGCTCGAGGTCGTTGCAACCGGGCGGCTGACGACGTTTCCCGGACAGTCCAAGTACCAGATGATCGTCGAGGACATGGCCCCGGCGGGCGCCGGCGCGCTGATGGCGATGCTGGAGAAGCGGCGGCAGGCGTTGGCGGCCGAGGGGCTGTTCGACGAACGCCGCAAGAAGCCGATCCCCTGGCTGCCAGAGGTGATCGGCGTCGTGACCTCGCCTTCGGGCGCGGTGATCCGCGACATCCTCCATCGCCTGCGCGACCGTTTCCCGCGTCATGTGCTGATCTGGCCGGTTGCCGTGCAGGGCGAGAAATGCGCGCCCGAGGTGGCGGCGGCGATCCGCGGCTTCAACGCGATCGCGCCCGGCGGGCCGATCCCGCGGCCGGACCTGCTGATCGTGGCGCGCGGCGGCGGGAGCCTTGAGGATCTCTGGGGCTTCAACGAGGAAATCGTGGTGCGGGCGGCCGCCGAAAGCCGCATCCCGCTGATTTCGGCCGTGGGGCACGAGACCGATACGACGCTGATCGACTATGCCGCCGACCGCCGTGCGCCGACGCCCACCGCCGCCGCCGAGATGGCGGTGCCCGTGCGGCTTGAATTGCAGGCTACCGTCGATGCGCAGGCCGCGCGGCTGTCGCGGGCGGTGGCGCAAGGGGTGACGCTTCGCGGCCAGCGCCTGCGCGACCTGTCCCGCGCCCTGCCGCGGCTCGACACCCTGACCAGCGCCGCCTCGCAGCGGCTGGATCTGTGGACGGGGCGGCTCGGTGGTGCACTCGGGTTGGCGGCGGCGGCCAAGCGCAATCTGTTCGAACGCATCGCCTCGCGTCTGCGCACCGAGACGCTGATCGGACTCATCACGCAAAGGCGACGGGCGCTGGACCAGGAGGCGCGCATTCTCGCCGCCGCCCGCGATCGCCGCATCGCACAGGAGCGACGAGCCTTCGACGCGCTTTCGCTGCGGCTGGCCCCGGCGCTCGGCCGCCTGATTGGGGATGCCGAGCGTGGCGCCCGCGAAGGCAGGACGCGGCTTGACGGGCTGGCCGCCCGCCTGGACGGGGCCCCGAAGCTGCAGCTGAAGGCGCTTGGCGACCGTCTCGAGGCGCTGGACCGCACCCGCCAGACGCTCGGATATCGCGAGACCCTGGCCCGGGGTTTTGCCGTCGTGCGCGGGGATGGCCAGATCGTGACAACCCGCTCTCAGGCGGAAGCGGCGCAGGCGCTGGAGATCGAGTTCCGGGATGGCCGCCTGTCGCTCTCGGGAAAAGCTCCGCGCAAGGGTGGCAAGACGCCGGACGGGCAGGGCTCGCTCTTCTGACCGTCAGCTGCCCGACAGCCGTTCGCCGACCCGCCGGTCGACGGGTCCGTCAAGATGCGGACGAAGATGGGCGGCAAACCATGGCCCGGCAATCGAGCTGGACAGACGGGTCAGGCTTTCCAGATCGGTGAAACGGACAATGAGGAAACCTTCGAGCTCGTCCACGCGGACAAAGTCACAGGCGATGAACTCGGGCTCCTGCCGCAACCTGTCGCTCACTTCTGTCACGCGCGCTGCCATGTCCTGCCAGTCTACCCCTGGCTTGAAGGTGATGCGGTTGACGACGACATGCATGAGCTAACCCCCGATCTCCTGGCCCGGCCAAGAGTTTGGCAAGCGCAGGCGGTCCGCGTCAAAGGGAAAGAACGGGCGACGAACCGCTGTGGATGGAGTTAGGCGCCGAGATCCGGCCCTGCACAGGACAGCGGCCGCGTGCTTTCATCCACGGCGGACAGTTCCGTTCCTTCGGGGTCGCCGGTGAAATGGGCTTTCAGGCCGTCGGCGCGCTGGAAGAACAACCAGCATTGCGGCTCGAGGTCGTTCTCGTAGACGAAGCAGATAGCCGATTCATTCTCGTACCAGGTGCCCTTCTGGCATTCCTTGCCGTTGAAGGCCCAGATAACCTTGCGGCCCGGCAGATACTGTTCGGTGCCGTAGATCTGCCCGCCCTCGGCATAGGTCATGGTCTTGCCGGTCATCCGCGCTTCGAACTCCGCCCCGCTGAGCGTGGGTTCGGCATGGGCCAGAGCCGGCAGGACAATGAACAGCAAAACCAGCGGTCGGAACATGGGTGAACCCTGCCAGAGGTCGGATCACGGCGCCAGCCCCGCCCCATCGCTTTCCCGTGAGGCAAGCCGGTCGAGCCGTCGGTCCATCACGCGGAACCACAGGGGCGGGACCAGCGCAAGCGCCCCCATCATCGGCAGACCGCGCGGCAGCATCGGCGCGGCTTCGGGCAGCCGCAGGCCGGGATAGGGGCGCGAGGGATGGGCATGGTGGTCGGAATGTCGTGGCGCATGCAGCATCATCTTGCCGCTGAACCATTGGGGAGCGTTCCAGGAATGACGGTCGGCAACCGGCTCGAGCCGTCCGTCGCTGCGTGAAGCCCGGTGCAGACCATAGTGCTGGACATAGTCGGAAATCAGGAGCTGCGACGTGGCGTGCAGTGCCAGGGCCAGATGCACCGCGATCCCGATCCAACCGGCGATGGCCGCCGATAGGAGGAGACTCAGCGCCGAAAGGCCCAGATACGGCACATAGGGATGCAGCCCGCGCCCCTGCCGCAGCAGGGTCTCGGCCACAAATCCGGCCCGGAACGACCCGATCCAGGCACGCGGCAGGAAATGCCACACGGTCTCGCCCCGCCGGGCCGAATTGGGGTCGCCGTCGCTGCCGACATGGACATGATGCACCAGCCGGTGCGCCGAGGCGTGATGGGCGAAGAGCATCGTCGCATAGACCGCCACCCCCAGCCAGAACAGCCGCTTGTCGCCCCGATGTATCAGCTCATGCGCGACGGGGTTAGAGATCTGGCCGAAGGTCAGCCCAAAGGCGAAGAAGGCAAGGAGGCTGCCCGCCGGTCCGAACCCGGTCCGCCCTGCGATCACCGCGACTGCGACCGGCCAGAGCGCCAGATGGCAAAGCGCGAGGAGCACCAGCAACGCATTCGATCCGGGGAACTCCGCCCCCTCCGGCGCCTCGAGCAGAAGCCGAGGCAGCATCCGGTCCAGAAGCCCCGCGAACGCCCCGACATAAAGCAGCGCGACCGCGAACCAGCCCCAGCCGCCGGACGGCCCGGCAGCAAGGAAAGCCATCGGCGCAAGGCTCGCCGCGGCAAACGCGGCCATCAAGAAACGGGCAGGGCGGGGCATCATCGGTGGCAGGATAGCTGTCCACCGCCCGCTGGGACAGGGCGAAACCCGCAGGGACTTCCGCTTTCGCGCCGAAACGACTAGGTGAAATGGGCAGACAAAGGGGTGGCCGCGCATGTCCTTCTTCAAGAAACTCCGCGACCGGATGTTCAAGTCCTCCGACAAGATCGGCCAGGGCCTGGATGACATCGTCGCCGAGGCCCCGTCCGAGGATATGGCCCCGTCTGCGGCGCCGCGAACGGAACCCGGGGGGTGGCTGGCGCTGGC
>JAYRKT010000027.1:0-28975 GCA_041905595.1 Rhodobacter sp. | reverse complement strand
CGCCGCACCGAGCGCCCCTGAGGCCACTCCGGCTCTGCAATCCGCGGCCAAGCCCGGCCTGCTCGGCAGGCTTCTGGGCGGCGGGCGCGAAGACGAGCCGCGCCGGGTGCTTGACGACGCGATGCTCGAAAGCCTCGAGGAACTGCTGATCCAGGCCGATATGGGCGTGGATACGGCCCTGCGTGTTACCGCGAACCTCGCCGAGGGCCGCATGGGCCGCCGCGTTTCGGCGACGGAGATCAAGCAGGCGCTGGCGAGCGAGATCGCCCGGATCATGGAACCGGTTGCCCGCCCGATGCCGCTTTATCCGAAAAAACCGCAGGTGGTGCTGGTGGTGGGCGTGAACGGCTCGGGCAAGACCACGACGATCGGCAAGCTTGCAAGCCAGTTTCGCGCCGCGGGCAAGACCGTGGTGATCGCCGCCGGCGACACTTTCCGCGCCGCCGCGGTTGAACAGCTTCAGATCTGGGGGCAGCGCGCCGGCGTACCGGTGATGACCGCGCCCGAGGGCTCCGATCCCGCGAGCCTCGCCTTCGACGCGATGACGCGGGCCGAGGCCGAGGGCGCTGACCTCCTCCTGATCGACACAGCCGGCCGGCTCCAGAACCGAGCCGACCTGATGGAAGAGCTGGCCAAGATCGTCCGTGTGATCCGCAAGAAGGACCCGTCCGCCCCCCACAACACGCTTCTGGTGCTGGATGCGACCACGGGGCAGAACGCCGTCCTTCAGGTCGATATCTTCCGCAAGATCGCCGATGTCTCTGGCCTCGTCATGACCAAGCTCGACGGCACGGCCAAGGGGGGCGTCCTTGTGGCCTTGGCAGACAAGTTCGGCCTGCCGATCCACGCAATCGGTGTAGGCGAGCAGATCGACGACCTGTCGCCCTTCGACCCCGACGATTTCGCCCGCGCGCTGGTGGGGCTGGACGCCTGACGGCTCTGTCGCACTCCGAGCTTGGCCGAAGACCCGGATCGGCGCTAGCCTGTGCTCCGTAACATGTGAACGAATGCCTGGAGTCGTGGGATGATGTCGCCTCGCGCCGCGCATTGGGTCTTTGCGATTTTTCTTTGCGGCCTTCTCGGGTCCGGTCCTGCTGTGTCAGAGACCGCCACGAAGGACGCCTCTTTGGTTGCTCCGGCGCCACAGGTGGTGCAGGCCCCGGCGGAAACGGCAAGTCCTGAGCCCGCAGCGCGGGACTACACGCGATTGCTCGATTATTCCGAAAAATGCCCGGTCGGCCTGCCGGATTGGGCGACCGAAAGCGAGCGGTTCGCATGGCGGATGATATGTGCCGGACGCGTTGCGGACATGGGCCAGTTCACGCCGGCCGTCCAGATGTCCCTCGACCAGCCACTTGCCCTTGGCCCATCCTCCACGGCCGATACCTCGGCCGACGGATCTGGTTGCAAGGCGCTTCCCAAGGCAAATGAGCAGGCACAGATCTGGCCGGACAGTCGACGGCTTTCTGCGCGATTCATCAAGCTGGTCGCCACCCGCAAGCCCTATGTCGAGGTGCCTGCCGTTCCGACCATCGTCATTCGCTGCGCGCGAATAGACGACCAGATCTATCTTTACCACGAGGACCTTCCTCGGCAGCTCGTCCTTCAGGACAGCAGGATCATGGGCGGAATGAACGTTCAGGGCGCGCGGTTTGACTCTGATCTGGTGCTGGATGGTAGCGATCTGGGAGGGTCCTACTTCTATGGCGATGGACTGGAAGCGGAGAACCTGATTTTTCGCTCTGGCCGGGCGGGTGTTGTCGAGCTCACCTCGGCGAATATCCGTGGCAAGGTTGCCCTGAGCGGCACGTTGATCGGCATGCTCCCCGATCCGAAAACCCCTGATGAAAGGGGTGGCCTTATCGCAACCGGGCTTCAGGTCGGACAGAACC
The DNA here is from genome assembly GCA_041905595.1 of Rhodobacter sp. Lineage (GTDB taxonomy): Bacteria > Pseudomonadota > Alphaproteobacteria > Rhodobacterales > Rhodobacteraceae > Aliitabrizicola. The sequence goes on along the minus strand of JAYRKT010000027.1, from coordinate 27,083 downwards.
TCATGCTTGATCCGTCTGACAATATCCAGGCCGACCTTCAGAAGGTCGATCTGCGCTCGGTCCGGATCGGCGGCGATCTGAGCGCCGACTCTGCCAGGGTCCGGACGAAGATGAACCTCAACGGCGCCGATATCGGCGGCGCATTGTTCATGCGCTTTGGCGCCGAGGCACGCGAAGTCGACCTGATCTCGGCCCGGATGGAGAAGGGACTCGAACTCACTGGCCTGCGGGTTCTGAAGCCTGCGGACTTTTCGACGATCTCCGTGAATGCAGGGACTGTCGACTCCGGCATGTGGGCACAGACTGGCTCGATCTGGGCCGCGCGACTGGTGGTGAACGACAGCGCCTTCTTCAATGGGCTCCAGGTCGAAGGCAAGCTCATGCTCGACGAAGCCTCGATTTCCGGGCCGCTCTATCTTGGGGGCTCGCGGATAGTCGATCAGCTCTCGGCGAATGGGCTCCATGTCGAAGGTCCGATTTCCATGGGGTGGAACGCTGACATGACGGCCGTCAGCTTTCGTGGGGCGTTCGTGGAAGGGGCGGTGCAACTGTCCGCATCCAGGTTTGACGGCCCTTTCGATCTGCGCAACGCGCATCTCGGCGCGCTGGAGCTTTGGGATAATGGCCAGGATGTCTCCTGGGGACCGCATGCCTCTCTCGATCTGCGCAATGCCGATATCGGAGTGCTCCAGGCTCGGTTTCCTCAGAACTGGGAACTCACCGGGCTGCATGACCAGCAAGGCGTGCCGTTGCGCCTGCCCGTCGAACTCGAGAACCTTCGCTATGACCGCTTGGGCTCCGCCACCCCGCCCCAGTCATCGCTTCCGCCCGAACTCGACATCGATAACCTGATCCAATGGGTCTCGGACTCGCTGCCGAAAAGCGATCAGGGCCAAGCGGCCGGTTTCATCCCCCAACCGTTTCGGCAGTTGGAGGAGACCTTGCGCTCCATGGGGGCGGACTCCGAGGCTGACGAAGTTCAGGTCGCGGGGCATGTCCACCAGATAAAGGCCTATTCCGCCGATCTTTCTGGTTGGCTCAAGACCCTTGCGGGCGTGATCTGGTGGGCGCTCGTTGGCTTTGGCGCCTATCCGTTCCGCGTGTTGTGGTGGTTTGCGGCGCTGGTCGGACTCGGCGTGCTCGTGAGCCGGTGGAGCCCCATACTCCGTGACAAGGGTTGGACCGATTGCTTCTGGTACTCGCTGGAAAACGCCTTTCCCCTGCTGCAGCCGTCGAGTGAGCACCAGAAGGTCATCCATGACCATCCGTTCCTGCAGAATTTCTTCCATTTCCAGAAGGTCGCTGGATTTGTCCTTGCCACTATCCTAGTTGGAGCCCTGACGCTGCTCGGAGGATAGGACGTGGCTGCCAAGAAGATAAATCCCTGGCTGAAGCTGGGGCTCGAACTCGGGCCGGTTCTTCTCTTCTTCGTCGGTTTCAGCCGGTTCAAGGACAGCACCGTCATGTTCGGCGGGCAGGCCTATCACGGCTTCATCCTGATGACGGCGCTGTTCATCCCGCTGATGATCCTGTCGACCGGCCTCCTGTGGAAGCTTACGGGCAAGCTGTCGAAGATGCAGGTCGTGACGCTGGTGCTCGTCATCCTGTTCGGCGGGCTGTCAGTCTGGCTGAACGACGAGCGCTTCTTCAAGATGAAGCCGACGATGATCTATGCGCTGTTCGCAGCGATCCTCGGCTGGGGTTTGATGCGCGGCCAGTCCTACATGCAGCTCGTCATGGACGAGGCGCTGCCGATGCGGCCCGAGGGATGGATGATCCTGACCAAGCGGGTCGCCCTGTTCTTCGCCGGCCTCGCCATCGCCAACGAGGTCGTCTGGCGCACGATGAGCACCGAGACCTGGGTGACCTTCAAGACCTTCGTCCTGACCGGCGCACTTTTCGCCTTCTTCATGACGCAGGGCAAGCTGTTCGAGACCTACGGGATCGACAAACCCGAAGAATAGGCCCGACCCGAGCAACTTTCGATTCTTTCTGCGAAAAATCCTGACGCCGTTGATTTTTCGTAGAAAAATCGTGGGCTGGCCTTGCCGCAAAAACCGCCCTTGCAGATGCCGCTTGTCCCCGGCTCGTGGCGCCGTCCGCCCTCCCGCAGGGCGTTCTGCAGCGCATGTCGACAAACCAATCACCACTTCCATGTCGCGCTCGCGGACCATGAGGCCGGAGTCGCCCCCTTTTGGCACTTGCCGCCCATCGACCTCCACCTCGTTCGAGGCCTTGAATTCGCTTTGGGCGTTCAGGCGGGGGCCCCGGGAAAGGACAGTCCGGCGCCATTCGGTGGCGGCATCAGGCGCGAGCCGGTGCCCGGCCGCCTTTCCGCCAGGGCCGCGCGCAACAGAGGCATCGGCAGGCGCCGGTCAAGCAGCGCGCGGTACAGGCGGAACAAGCCCGGCCTCAGAAAGGGCGACCAGTGGCAGATCTGGGCCTGTGTGCCGCCAAGGCGGAATCCGAGCCCGCGCAGCGCCGCCGCCGCCCCGGGATCGTCGGCGCGCAGGTCGGTCCAGCCCGCATGCGGCTTGGACAAACCGCACGAAACCGAGGCATGAGTTCCGCCGGAAAGCAGGGCTTCCAGCATGAAATCGAACATCCGGTTGGCCCGCGTGGTCACATTAAGGACCTGGACGGTCCGGCCGGCTTCCGTGGCCATTGCCGCATCTGCCGGACCGCGAAATTCGGCCGCGGACATGAGGATCACGAGGCCCAACGCACCTGGTTCGATCTGTGGCAGGGCAGACAGCGCCACCCGCGCGCCAAGGGAATGGGCAATCATGTCGACCTGTCGCCCGGGGTCAATGCGGCGGACAAGCGTAACCAGTTCTGCCAGGGCCTGGCCCGCCCTCGGCGCCCGGGCATGGGCTGTCCAGAGCGTTCCACGGGACGGCCAGCCGAAGGCGAGGCCAAGCCCGCCGTCGGGACGCCCGAAACCCAGATGGCGCGGCCAGCTTATGGCCTTCCGGTCCGGATGGTCGGGGCGCAGAGCCAGGATATGTTCATGCGGGCATTGACCGGGCAGATCGGGCTGAAAGCGAAAGCCGTGGACCATCGCGACGACGGGCGCGCGCCGCGGAAGCCGGTCGAGCGCCGCCCGCAAGGCGGCCTCGTCCAGGTGAAGTCCCTTGCTATCCGCATTTACCCTGATGACTGCCATGCGACGCCGAGTTCTGTTCTGTCGACAAAATCTGGTGGATTGCCCCGCAAGGCTACCCAAGGGCTGCAACAGCTGCGTGACTGCCGCATTGCAGCAGCATGACGGTTGCGCCACGACAGTTGGTCCGTCGCGCCGCAAAGGGCCGTTGACCTGCGGCTGGCAGCGGCGTATGCCAACCGGCGTGGCGATTTGTTACCGGATTGCGGGCCACGTTAAACAAGCCGCTAAAGAGGTGAGGGACGCGAACCGCGACCCCCGATACCTCTTCAGGTTCGGGGGTTTTTTCTTGCGTTTCTGCCACCGGGCGGGCTCGCAGCCGGAAGGGGAAGACGATGACGAAGGACTGGAATCGCCGCACGAAGCTGGTGCATCAGGGCAGCCGCCGCAGCCAGTATGGCGAGATGGCCGAGGCGATCTTCCTGACGCAAGGGTTCGCCTATGACAGCGCCGAGCAGGCCGAGGCCCGCTTCATCAAGGCGGGCGAGGACGAGTTCATCTATGCCCGCTATGGCAACCCCACGACCCGCATGTTCGAAGAGCGGGTTGCCGCGATCGAGGGCACCGAGGACGCCTTCGCCACGGCAAGCGGCATGGCGGCGGTCAATGGCGCGCTGACCTCTCTCTTGCGCGCCGGCGACCATGTCGTGTCGAGCCGGGCGCTCTTCGGCTCCTGTCTCTACATCCTTGAAGAGGTGTTGACTCGTTATGGCGTGAAGGTGACCTTCGTCGACGGCACCGACCTCGACCAATGGCGCGCGGCGGTCACGCCGGGCACGAAGGCCGTGTTCTTCGAATCGATGTCGAATCCGACGCTCGAGATCATCGACATCGAGGCCGTGTCGAAGATCGCCCATGCGCAGGGGGCGTTGGTGATCGTCGACAACGTCTTTGCTACGCCCGTGTTCAGCCGCGCGGTAGAGCAGGGGGCGGATGTCATTGTCTACTCGACCACCAAGCATATCGACGGCCAGGGCCGTGCGCTTGGCGGGGTGATCTGTGGCACGACCGAGTTTATCCGCAAGACCGTCGAGCCCTACATGAAGCACACCGGCGGCTCGATGAGTCCCTTCACCGCCTGGATCATGCTGAACGGCATGGTCACGCTCGATCTGCGCTGCCGGGCGATGGCCGAGGGCGCGGCAAAGATCGCGGCAGCGCTGGAAGGGCATCCCAAACTGTCGAAGGTCATCTATCCCGGCCTTGCCAACCATCCGCAGGCCGCTTTGGCCGAACGGCAGATGGGGTCGGGCGGCACGCTCGTCACCTTTGACATCGCGGCGGGGAAAGACGCGGCGTTCCGCTTCTTGAACGCGCTCGAGATCGCCAAGATCTCGAACAACCTCGGCGATGCCAAGACGATCGCGACGCATCCGGCCACAACGACTCACCAGCGGCTGCCGGCCGACCAGAAGGAAAAGCTCGGGATCACCCCCGGCCTGATCCGGCTTTCGGTCGGACTCGAGGATGCCGATGACCTGATCGCCGACCTGATGCAGGCGCTCGACAAGGCCTGATTGCGGACAAACCGGGGGCGCGCGGGTGATCCGATGTCGCCTCCGGGTCGTATTCGTTCGGTAAGGGTGGACGTAAGGCTCGTGGAACCCCACATAATGCAGCCTTGCCACCACGTGACCGAAAAGGGGGCGCTGCCATGAACATCCTGACGCCATTCACCGATCGCAAGCCGAGCCGGGAAGAGGCCGAGGCCGCATTGGCCGTGCTGCGCCAGTGGGCAGGGCGTTCCTCGGATGCCGAGATCGCGACGCTCGATTCGTCGGTCGCGCTTCTCATGCCGGGCAATGGGTATCCGGCGCTGAGCCGCGACTATCCGGAGGGATTCGTGGCTGACGAGGCCTACAAGGCGACACTTCCCGACCTCCAGAACGGTCCGGCAAGCCTCATCAAGGGCTCGCGTACCCAGATCCAGCATGTCGGCATCTCGAACTTCCGGCTGCCGATCCGCTACCGCACCCGCGACAACGGGGATCTTCTGCTGGAAACGAGCGTGACCGGCACGGTCAGCCTCGAGGCCGAGAAGAAGGGCATAAACATGAGCCGCATCATGCGGTCCTTCTACGGCCATGCCGAGCGCGACTTCAGCTTCGAGGTGATCGAGCACGCGCTGGACGACTACAAACGCGACCTCGAAAGCTTTGATGCCCGCATCCAGATGCGGTTTTCCTTCCCGGTGAAGGTGAAGTCGCTGCGCTCGGGCCTGTCGGGCTGGCAGTATTACGACATCGCGCTGGAACTGGTGGATCGGGCCGGGGTCCGTAAGAAGATCATGCACCTCGACTACGTCTATTCCTCGACCTGCCCCTGCTCGCTGGAGCTGTCGGAACATGCCCGGCGCGAGCGTGGGCAGCTGGCGACGCCGCATTCGCAGCGCTCGGTCGCGCGCATCTCTGTCGAGGTGGTGGGCAAGCAGTGCCTCTGGTTCGAGGACCTGATCGAGATCGCTCGCCAGGCCGTTCCGACCGAGACACAGGTCATGGTGAAGCGAGAAGATGAACAGGCCTTTGCCGAGTTGAACGCTGCGAACCCGATCTTCGTCGAGGATGCCGCGCGCAGCTTCTGCGAGGCGCTGGAGCGTGACCCGCGGGTTGGCGATTTCCGCGTGGTGGCAAGCCATCAGGAAAGCCTGCACAGCCATGACGCGGTGAGCCTCCTGACCCAGGGCGAGACCTTCGCTGCAGAGAGCCTCGACCCTCGGCTGTTCGCCTCGCTTATCCACGCAGGCTAGACCGCCCGACGCGCCTTGACAGGCTGCGCGGCGCTGTCCATGGCTTCACGCATGATTGACCTGCGCCCTGTGGGCTACATCGTCGCGGTGATGATCGTCGTTCTCGGCGTGCTCATGCTCGTTCCCGCGGTAGTGGACTGGGTGGCGGAATCGGGAAACCAGCGGGCATTCCTGACCTGCGCGGTCGTTTCCGTTTCCTTCGGGCTATGTCTCGCCCTGGCGACGCGCAACTCGCTTGGTCAGGCCATCTCGGTGCGGCAGGCTTTCCTGCTGACGGCGGCGATCTGGATCATCGTCCCGCTGGTGGGGTCGCTGCCCTTCATGCTCGGCGCGCCCAACGCGCGCTTCGTGGACGCCTATTTCGAGGCGGTTTCCGGCATCACCACGACCGGATCGACGGTGATCGTCGGTCTGGACAAGCTTCCGGCGGGGATGAACCTGTGGCGCGGGATGCTGAACTGGCTGGGCGGCCTGGGGATTGCTTTCGTCGCGATGATCTTCCTGCCGGTCATGCGCGTCGGCGGGATGCAATTCTTCCGGACCGAAGGCTTTGACACCTTCGGCAAGATCGCGCCCCGGGCCACCGACATCGCCCTGTCGCTGCTTTGGGTCTATGCCGGGCTGACCGTGGCCTGCGCGCTGACTTACCTTGCGGTCGGAATGACGCCGCTGGATGCTGTGGTCAACGCCATGGCCTCGATCGCCACCGGGGGATTCTCGCCCACCGACATGTCCTTCACCAAGTACCAGGGCGCCGGCGAATATGCCGGGGCACTGTTCATGATCCTCGGCAGCCTGCCCTATATCCGCTACGTCCAGATGATTACCGGCAGCCCGGTGGTAATGTGGCGCGACCGGCAGGCCCGGTCCTATGTGACGTGGTTGCTGATCGCCGTGGTCATGGTCACGGCCTGGCGGCTGACCGCCCATGGCGGCGCGGTCGAGCCGGTGTTCCGCGAGGCGCTGTTCAACCTGACCTCGATCATGAGTGGCACCGGGTTCTTTTCGGGCTCCTTCGGGGGATGGGGAAGTTTCTCGATGGTGGTGGCCTTCGCGGTCGGGCTGATTGGCGGCTGTTCCTCGTCCAGTTCCGGCGCGCTGACCGTCTTCCGGGTGAAGGTCTCGCTTTCCGCGATCATGGCGCAGATGCGTCTCATCGCGTCGCCCAGCCAGATCATACCGGTCAAATACGATGGCAGAACCGTCGATGACGAGACGATGAACGGCATCGTGATGTATGTCTGCGCCTATATCCTGACGATCGGCGTGATGAGCGTCGCGGTGACGCTTGTGGGCGTCGATACGGAGTCGGCCCTGATGGCGGTGTGGACCTCGATCGGAAACATCGGCTACGGCTATGGCCCGCTTGTCGCGCCGACCGGCACCTTTGTCGATTTTCCTGACCCGGCGAAGGTGCTTCTGATCGTGACCATGCTGATGGGGCGGCTCGCGTTGCTGTCGATCTTTGTCATTGTCATGCCAAGGTTCTGGATGCGCTGAAGCCGACGCCGCACTTTGCCAGATGGGGCAGGGTGGCGGCGCAACTTTTCCGTTGGTTTGGCGCGTCAATCCAGCCGGCTGAAGACAAGAGCCGCGTTGACGCCACCGAAGCCGAAGGCGTTGGACAGGACGTGCCTGACGGCGGTGCGCCGCGGTTCGCCCGCCAGAAGGTCGAAGCCCTGCGCATTCTCCATCGGCGTCTCGATGTTCAGTCCGGCCGGAAGCACCTGGTCGCGAAGGGCCAGAACCGAAAACGCCGCCTCCATCGCGCCGGCCGCGCCCAGCATGTGACCTGTCGCCGATTTGGTCGAACTCACCGGCACGCCACCACCACCCGGGCCGAAGACCTGCGTCAACGCCGCAAGCTCGGCCGCGTCGCCGACCGGTGTCGATGTCGCGTGGGCGTTGACATAGCCCACGTCGCCCGGCGCGGTCCCAGCCATTTGCAGCGCCATTTCCATCGCCCGTGCCGCCTCGCGGCCATCCGCCCAGCCCGCCGTGACGTGATGGGCGTCTGTGGTCGTTCCATATCCCGTCACGGCGGCAAGCGGGCGTGCGCCCCGCGCTTTGGCATGGCTCAACCGCTCGATGACCAGCATGGCAGCTCCTTCGGACAGGACGAAGCCTTCATGCGCCGCGTCGAAGGGACGCGAGGCGCGCCCGGGTTCCTCGTTGAAGCCAAAGGCGAGCGCCCGCGCGGCGGTGAAGCCGCCAATGGCGACCGGATCGACGCAAGCCTCGGTTCCACCACAGAGCGCAATGTCGGCCTCGCCGGAGCGGATCAGTCGCATCGCGTCACCGATCGCCTGCGCCGATGCCGCGCAGGCGGTGACGGGGGCCCCCGAGGGACCGTGAAAGCCGAAGCGGATCGAGATTTGTCCGGCCGCAAGGTTCGGCAGGAACGAGGGGACGACAAAGGGCGACAGGCGCCGCACACCGGCGGTCCGGATCGTTTCGGCGGTGGCAGTGATCGCCGGAACCCCGCCAACGCCGGTCCCGATGATGGTCGCCGTGCGCCGGCCCGGCCCGGCCGTGTCCGGATGCCAGCCTGCCTGATCCAGCGCCTCCTGCGCGGCGGCGACGGCATAGTGGATGAAAAGGTCGGTCTTGCGCAGCTCCTGCGGGGTCATCGCCGCTTCGGGATCGAAGCCGAACGGGCCCTCGCTGGCCGACGGGACGAGGCCCGCGATGCGGCATTTCCAGCCTTCTGTGTCGAACCGGGTGTTCCTGACGATCCCGCTGTCCCCTGCCAGAAGCCTGGACCATGTGGTATTCATCCCGGCCCCAAGCGGCGTGACCGCGCCAAGACCGGTGACAACGATGGGATCCTGCATTGATGTGCCTCCGTGTATCTGCACTGTGCATATACATCACGACAGGCAAAGGCAAGCCAAGGCCGTAAGGATCAGTCCTTGGAGAGCAGCTTCGCGACCCGAAGATAGGTCTCCGCGTCAGTGTCAGTCAGGCGCGACAGCAATCCCGCCTGTGCCTGCTGCCACTCGACAAGCAATTGATCCAGAAGGGTTTCGCCGGTTTCTGTCAATTCGCAGATGCGGGCCGGCCCGCTGGCTTGGGCCCGGCGGATCAACCCTTTCGATTCGAGGAGGTCAAGGTTGCGCGTCAGGCTGGTGCGGTCGAGCGAGACCTTGTGGGCCAGGCTCGCGACAGGTTCGCCTGGATGATAGCGGATCGTGGCCAGCAGCGAGAATTGCTGCACGGTGACCCCGTAGGGTTTCAGTTTGGCGTCATAGCGGCGCAGCAGCGTACGCGCCGCCGAAACAGTGTTCAGCACCAGACAACGGGCAAGGTCCTCGGGCAGGTTCATGGCACGACCTTGCGGGCGCGAACGGGGCGGGTCAAGCGGCGGTAGGGCGGCCTGATGCGACCGCTCCCCTCATTTCCAGCAGGAGACGAGAACCGTCATTGCCAGCGCCTGCCGGGTCAGATCTTCGGGCGGCAGCGCGCCGACCTCGGTCGAAGCGGTCGTCTCGATTCCGGCTGCCGTCAGCCTTTGGGCAATCGCGCCCGAGGCGGCAGCGAAGGCCACTTCGGCCGGCAGCACCTGCTTGCCATCGTTGGGACGCGGCAAGAGCATCCCCACCACCGCGCCGGTTCCGTCAAGGATCGGGCCACCGGCGTCTCCGGCGCGCGTTGCGAGGTCCAGCCGCTTGAGGCCGGGTTCGCCGTTGAGGCCGGTTTGCGCTTCGACCGTGCCGAAGGTCAGCGTCGGGGCGGGCAGGGCGTCTTCATATGGGTAGCTCGCCAGCGCAACCTGGGCGCCGATCCGTTCCGCCAGCGGCTGGAAGCGGGCGTAGCCGCGCGGGGCGAGCTTTGTCTTGGGCGTCAGCACGGCAAGCCCGGAGGCCTCGTCGGTCAGGCTGACCTCCATCTCGGTGCCGCCGTCGATGGTGATGCGGGTGCAGGCGCGCAGAGCGTCCGTGGTCGTCAGCACATGGCCCGACGCGTCGATGAAGAAGCCCGAGCGCGAATAGTCGGGACGGCGCAGGTCCAGCCCCGCGACCATGCCCTGCTTCTGCGCATCGTCCATCGGTGCAAGACCAGGGTCCAGCGCGCGGTCGCCCGTCGGCTTGAAGCTCGACTTCATTGCGGCCAGCGCCGGGGCAACCTCGTCCGACTTCGCCACCGGCCAGACCAGCGTGTATCCCTTGACCAGGCCTCCGGCGAGTTCGACATGGGTGAAGCTTTCGATCTCGCCGTTCCGGCCAGAGATCTCGAAGCCGCGTTCCGACCGTTCGCGCGGGCCGTCCAGCGGCACGATCTCAAGCGACTGCATCATGTCGTAAAGGCCGTAGAGCGTGGTCAGGTCGCCCGGTTCGCTGATGAGAAGGGCGCGCGCGCCGCTGCCGTTCTTTTCGCGGTATTGAACAAAGGGCGGGGCGTAACTGTCGAATTCCACCATTGCCAGCGGCAGGGTGATGTCGATGCCGGCCTCGGGCTCGCTGACCGGGGTCAGGCCCAGCTTCGCCATCGCGCCGCGATAAGCGGCAAGCAGCGTGCCGCGCTGCGCCGAGGTCAAGATGCCTGTCGCTTCGGCCGCATTGGCCTCTTGCCAGGCCTGCATCGCCGCCCTCGTGCCTGAACCGAAAGCGCCATCGATCGCCGCGTCGTAATGGCCGAACCAGCCGAGCGCCGCCTGCAACTCTTTCCGCTCGTCCAGCGTCAGCGCGGCTTCCGAGGCCTTGGCCTGTTCGGGGGTCTCATCCTGGGCTGCCGGCTGCGGCGCCGGATCGACCGGGATGACTGCGGTCGCATCAGGGGTCGCCGTCGGATCGGTCTGGATCGCGGGATCGGGTAGGGCGGTGACGGCAGGCGGGGCGGTTTCGCCCGAGGCAGGCCAGAATTGTTTGCGGAATTTCCGCCCGTCATTGATGAAGCTGTCGCCCGGGATCAGGCGCTCGCGCTTCAGGTCGCGCAGTTTGGCGTCGGCATCAGCCGCGTCATAAGGCCCGAGCAGGATCGCGTACCAGCCGGAAGACAGCCCGTAGCCGCTGACATCCGGAAAGGCCCCGGCATAGGCACGGGCCCGCGTGCTGCCTTCTTCGAGGCTCGGCTGGGCCTCGATCTGGATCCAGACCTGCGACGCCAGGGCGGGGGAGCCGAGGAAAAGGGTGAAGAAAAGGGCCAAACGAACCGCAAATGCCTTAAGTCTCACGCCAACCTCATCCTGCGTCGCGCTTGTGAAATCGAGGCGTATCTAGCAGAGCCTTTGGCGGATGCACGTCAAATCCGACAGAGGAAATACCGCGTCCTTGCCCGGGGGCACACATTGACCCTTTGACCCGCCTTGCCTATGGAAGGGGCGCCTTCCTCAGGAGACTTGCGATGACCGGCAGCCCCAGCACGCCCAAGAGCTTTCAGGAAATCCTGATGCGGCTTCAGGCCTATTGGGCCGTCCAAGGCTGCGCCGTTCTCCAGCCCTACGACATGGAAGTGGGGGCGGGCACCTTCCACCCGGGCACGACACTCCGTTCGCTCGGCTCGCGCCCCTGGGCCGCGGCCTATGTCCAGCCCTCGCGCCGCCCGACCGACGGGCGCTATGGCGAGAACCCGAACCGCCTGCAGCACTACTACCAGTACCAGGTCCTCATCAAACCCTCGCCGCCGGACCTGCAGGCGCTGTATCTCGGCTCGCTTGCCGCGATCGGCATCGACATGGACCTGCACGATATTCGTTTCGTCGAGGATGACTGGGAAAGCCCGACCCTTGGGGCCTGGGGCCTTGGCTGGGAGGTGTGGTGCGACGGCATGGAAGTCAGCCAGTTTACCTATTTCCAGCAGGTCGGCGGTCATGATTGCAAGCCGGTCTCGGGCGAGCTGACCTATGGGCTCGAACGTCTGGCGATGTATGTGCTGGGCATCGACCACGTGATGGACATGCCCTTCAACGACCCGCAATCGCCGATCCCGCTGACCTATGGCGACATCTTCCGCCAGACCGAACAGGAATATTCGCGCTGGAACTTCGACCAGGCCGATACCGAGATGCTGTTCCAGCATTTCCGCGACGCCGAAACCGAGTGCGAGCGCATCCTGGCCGCCCCGGTGCGTGACAAGGCGGGCCGCGCCATCATCATGGCGCATCCAGCCTATGACCAGTGCATCAAGGCCAGCCATCTCTTCAACCTGCTCGACGCGCGCGGGGTGATCTCGGTTACCGAGCGGCAGGCCTATATCGGCCGCGTCCGGGCACTGGCCAAGAAATGCGCTGACGCTTTCGTCATGACCGAGGCGGGCGGCGGCAATCCGGCGGAGGCCGCGTGACGGCCGGGAAACTTGTGGCGGGGGCCATCGTGCTGACAGGGTTGATCGCCGGCATCGCGATGTGGTGGCTGCAGGTCTATGCCTATTACGAGCCGGCCGTCTTCGCACCGGGTGAGGAAATCACCCTGATGCCGATCCAGGGCGACGCGCCCGAGGCGATTGCCGTGGCGAACCTGCAGGGGATCGACGCGACCTCATCGCCGCTGCGTTTCCGCGCCTGTTTCACCACGCCCCTGTCGCTGGCGACGCTGACCGAGACCTACCGGCTTTACGAAAAGCCTGAGCCTCTGAATGCGCCATCCTGGTTCGACTGTTTCGACGCCAATGCGATTGGCGAGGCGCTGGAGCGGGGCGAGGCGCTGGCCTTCCTGTCGATCCCGGATGTCGAGTCCCGGACAGACCCGCAAACCGGCAAGGTCCGCCCCTCGGGCGTGGATCGGGTCGTGGCGGTCTTTCCCGACGGGCGCGCCTATGCCTGGCACCAGCTGAACCCCGCCGCGCAGGAGCAAAGCCAATGACGGGCGCGCCGATTTCGGTTCCGCCCTTCGAAGCGGCGACACTGGGCTTTCTGGTCTACCTGATCGGCGTGCAAATCACTCACCACGTCCGCTTCCTGCGCGACTTCAACATCCCCGAGCCGGTCAGCGGCGGCCTGATGGCGGCGCTCGTGACGCTCGGCATCTACCTGCTGCTTGGCCGCCCGGTCGTATTCGACCTTTCGGTCCGCGACTACCTTCTGATCCTGTTCTTCTCGGGAATCGGGCTGAATGCCCGGCTCACCGATCTGGCCAGCGGCGGCAAGCCATTGCTGATCCTGCTCGGGCTGACGGTCGGCCTGATCTTCCTGCAGAACGTGCTTGGGCTGCTCACCGCCTTGGCCTTCGGCCTGCCGGCCAATCTCGGTGTGCTCCTGGGATCGGCCAGCCTCATCGGCGGCCACGGCACGACCATCGCCTGGGCGCCGGCCGTGGCCGAGGAAACCGGATTTCCCGGCACGATGGAGCTCGGCATCGCCAGCGCAACGCTCGGCCTGATCGTTGCGGCACTGCTTGGCGGCCCGGTCGCGCGCTTCCTGATCGAGCGCAACAAGCTTGAGCCGGCCCAGCCTGACGCCACGCCGGCGGTCGGCATCGAGTTTGCCGACGAGGCACGCACCGCCCTAACCCCGACCGACCTGATGCGGGCGATGATGACGCTGCATCTGGTGATGATCGTCGGCCTTGCCCTTTCCGATACCATCGCGCTGACCGGCCTGAAACTGCCGAGCTTCGTGCCCTGCATGCTGGTCGCGATCGCCTATGCCAACCTCGTGCCGCTGGTCCTTCCACGGCTGCCGCGCGTCGCTGGCACACCGGCCCTGTCGCTAGTCACCGATTTCGCGCTCGGCGCCTTCCTCGCCATGTCGCTGATGGCGATGCAGCTCTGGACGCTAAAGGGCCTCGGCCTCCTGATGGCCGTATCGGTCACGCTTCAAACGGTGATGGCGGTCGCCTTCGTGCTGTTCCTGCTGTTCCGCGTGATGGGGGGGCAGTACCGGGCGGCGGTGCTTGCAGCCGGATTCCTCGGCTTCGGCCTTGGCGCCACCCCGACCGCCATTGCCAACATGAACGCGGTGACCAAGCGATATGGCCCGTCGCCGCTCGCCTTCGTCATCCTGCCGCTGGTCTCGGCCTTCTTCGTCGACATCGCGAACGCCGCCGTGATCCAGCTTTTCCTTGCCCTGTAGGTCCGTCCGATGCCCGATCTTCTGCTTGAGCTTTTCTCCGAGGAAATCCCCGCCCGTATGCAGGCCAAGGCGCGCGAGGAGCTGAAATCACTCGTGACCAACGGTCTGGTCGAGGCGGGTCTCACTTACACTTCGGCCGGGGCGTTTTCGACCCCGCGCCGGCTGGTCCTGTCGGTCGAAGGGCTGTCGGGCCAGTCGCCGACGCTGAAAGAAGAACGGAAAGGCCCCCGCTCGGACGCACCCGATGCGGCGCTTGAGGGCTTCCTGCGCTCGACCGGCCTGACCCGTGACCAGCTTGAACTGCGCGATGAGAAAAAGGGCCAGGTCTGGTTCGCCGTGGTCGAGAAACCCGGCCGCGCCGCACCTCAGATCGTGGCCGAGGTGGTGGAGCAGGTCATCCGCAGCTTCCCCTGGCCGAAGTCGATGCGGTGGGGGGCAGGGTCGCTCCGGTGGGTGCGCCCGCTCCATTCGATCCTCTGCCTGCTGACCGACGATAGCGGTGCCTCTGTCGTGCCGCTCACCGTCGACGGGATCGCTGCCGGCAACACCACCGAGGGCCACCGCTTCATGTCGAAGGGCCGCTTCCCGGTCTCTTCCTTCGACGACTACCGCGCAAAGCTCCTCAAGGCCCATGTCGTCCTCGACAGCGCCGAGCGCGAGGCGCGGATCTGGCACGACGCCACCACCGCCGCCTTCGCTCAAGGGCTTGAAGTGGCCGAGGACAAGGGCCTGCTGGCCGAGGTCGCGGGTCTGGTCGAATGGCCGGTCATGCTGATGGGCGCGATCCCCGAACGCTTCCTCGACCTGCCGCCCGAGGTGCTGCAGACCTCGATGAAGGAGCATCAGAAGTTCTTCTCGGTGAAGAACCCGCGCACGGGGCGCATAGAGAAATTCGTCACGGTGGCCAACCGCGAGACCGCCGACCACGGCGAGACCGTGCTGAAGGGCAACCTCAAGGTGCTGTCGGCCCGCCTGTCGGACGCCAAGTTCTTCTGGGAGAATGACCTGCGCACGGTGAAGACCGTGGGGATGGAGGGGATGGCCGCCGGCCTCGCCAACGTCACCTTCCACAACAAGCTCGGCTCGCAGGCCGACCGCATCGCCCGGATCGAGGCTTTGGCGCGCGAGATCGCCCCGCTGGTCGGCGCGGCCCCCGACCTTGCCGCCGAGGCCGCCCGCGTGGTCAAGGCCGACCTGCAATCGGCGATGGTCGACGAATTCCCCGAACTTCAAGGCACCATGGGCGGCTACTACGCCCGCGCCGCCGGCCTGCCCGAGGCGGTCGCCGCCGCCTGCAAGGCCCATTACTCGCCGCTCGGGCCGTCTGATGAGGTCCCGACTGAGCCGGTCTCGGTTGCCGTGGCGCTGGCCGACAAGATCGACACGCTGACAGGGTTCTGGGCGATCGATGAGAAGCCGACGGGGAGCAAGGATCCCTTCGCGCTGAGAAGGGCGGCGTTGGGGGTGACCCGACTCCTGCTGACGAACGCATCGCGCCTGACACTCCTCCAGTTCATGCTTGATCCGATCCGGCGCTGCCGGGCCTCAATGGTCCACGCCGGGGCATTCCCCGCGGCCGCGATCCCCGACCTGTCGAATGACCGCATCGAGAAGGAATGTGCGCTGGTCTTGGCTGGCGACCTTCTCTCCTTCTTCCACGATCGCCTGAAGGTGTTCCTCCGCGATCAGGGCATCCGCCATGACATCATCGACGCCGTGCTTGCCATGCCGGGGAACGATGACCTGACACTGCTCGTCAAGCGCGCGGAGGCGCTGTCGGCCACGCTCAAGACCGAGGACGGTGCGAACCTGATCCAAGGCTTCAAGCGGGCGAACAACATCCTGACCCAGGCTGAAGAGAAGGACGGCGTCGAATACTCCTTCGGGGCTGACGAGAAATTCGCCGAAGGCCCCGAGGAAACGGCGCTCTTCGCCGCCCTCGACCGTGCCGAGGCCGCCATCGCCCCGGCGATGAAGGCAGAGGATTTCCCCGCCGCGATGGCCGCGATGGCCGCCCTGCGCGCGCCCATCGACGCCTTTTTCACGGCCGTCCAGATCAACAGCGACAACCCGGTCATCCGCCGGAACCGCCTCAACCTGCTGCACCGCATCCGCGCGATCTGCGGGCAGGTCGCCGATTTGACCAGGATCGAGGGGTGACGCAGTGGGAGGGGGGCTTTGCGCCCCCCGTCCCGGACCTTGTCCGGGCCTCCCCCCGCAGGATATTTGCGCAAAAGAGACATGGAAGCGGTTTCAGATCCTCCTTTCCCGTCTTTTCTGCCCAAATATCCTCGGGGGTGATGAGCGAATGGAGACGCTCCATCGGAGCGTATCCGCGAAGAACGCCGGGCCCGTGGCCGGGCCGGGACTGGGGGCAGACAGGCCCCGCCCTGTCCGCGCCGCTTGCGTGACGCCGGAACAGGCGTATGCTGCGCTCGAACAGGAGCGCCGCGGTGCAGAAACACGACCCTATCCTCGATTTCAGCGAGATCACCGCTGCGGCGCGGATCGCGACCGTCACGCATGGCTGGCGGGCGAAATGCCTGCAGCGGCTGGTGCGCCTTGACCTGCCTGTGCCGAAATCGGTCGCCCTTTCGGCCACCGCCGTCCGGGCTATCGCGGCAGGTGTGCCGGTCGATGGCGGCGGCATCCTGCGGCTTTTCGGCCCGAACCCGCTGATTTCGGTCCGGCCCAGCCCGGAGAACCCCGACTGGGGCGGGCCAGCCACGGTGCTGAATCTGGGGCTGAACGCGGATCGCCATGCCCAGCTTGTGCAGACCCATGGGCAGGCGGCGGCGGACGCGCTCTACTTGCGCTTTATCCAGTCCTTCTCGACCCATGTCGCCCGGCTTGATCCTGACATGTTCGACACTGCGAAGCCGTCCGAAGCCGCAATCGCAGCGGCGCTGAAGGTCTACGAATCCGAGATGGACGAGCCTTTTCCCGAGGATCCGGCCCGGCAACTGGCCGAGGCGCTGCGTTCGATGGCGCGGGCGTGGGAAGGGACATCGGCGCGGCTCCTGCGCATGGCCAAGGGCGCGCCCGAAGATGGCGGGCTTGGCCTTGTCGTGCAGGAAATGGCGCAGGGAATCGGGCAAGGGATCTCGGGGTCCGGTGTGATCCAGTTCGTCGATCCGGTGACTGGCGTGCCGCAGGTGACGGGGCGCTATCTTGGCCAGAGCCAGGGCCGTGACGCTTTGCGACAGGATGGCGCGATCTACCTGACCCGCGACAAGCGCGGCGCCTCGCTGGAGGATATCGCACCCGATATCTTCGCCGAACTCCTGCGCTATGGCGCGATCTGTCGCCAGCGACTGCGTGAGGAAATGCAGATCGAGTTCACCATCGACAACGGCAATCTGGCCGTGCTCGACGCGGTGAAGGTGGCGCGCAGCAGCCGCGCCGGGCTGCATATCGCGGTAGCGCTCGCCGAGGACGGCATCATCACCGAGGAAGAGGCGGTGCTGCGGGTCGAACCCCGGGCGCTGTCGGAACTCTTGCACCCCCAGGTCGACCCGCGTGGGGCACGCGACGTTTTCGTGCGTGGCATCGCCGCCTCGCCGGGGGCTGCGACCGGCTGGCTGGTCTTTTCCGCCGATGCCGCCCAGGCCAGCGCCGCGCGCGGCGAGCCCTGCATCCTTGTCCGCCGCGAAACGGCGCCCGAGGACATCCGCGGGATGCATTCCGCCGCCGCCGTCCTGACTGAACGTGGCGGCATGACCAGCCATGCTGCCGTGATCGCCCGAGGGATCGGTCTGCCCTGCGTGGTTGGCGCCTCGGACTTGCGTCTGGACAGCCGAGACAAGAAACTGGTCGCCCCTGATGGACGGGTCTTCCGCGAAGGCGACATCGTCACGATCGACGGCACCAAGGGCGAGGCGCTGGCCGGCCAGGCCGAGATGTTGCCGCCCGCGCTCGACGACAGTTTCCGCACGCTTCTGTCCTGGGCCGATGAGTTCCGCGACATCGGCGTGCGCGCCAATGCCGACACGCCCGCCGATGCCGAAACCGCACGCGCCTTCCAGGCACAGGGAATTGGCCTCTGCCGGACCGAGCACATGTTCTTCGACGACGACCGGCTCGTGGTGATGCGCGAGATGATCTTTGCCGACACCGCCAAGGACCGGGCGGCGGCGCTGGCCCGGCTTCTGCCGATGCAGCGCGAGGATTTCATTCAGCTTTTCGATATCATGCAGGGTCTGCCGGTCTGCATCCGCCTGTTCGATCCGCCGCTGCACGAATTCCTGCCCCATACCCGCGAGGGGCTGCGCGAATTGGCAGAGGCGCTGGACCGGCCGCTGTCGGAAGTCACCCGGCGGGCCGACGCCTTGTCCGAGGTCAACCCGATGCTGGGGATGCGCGGCGTCCGCCTTGGCGTCGTCCTGCCCGAGATCTACGACATGCAGGCCCAGGCGATCTTCGAGGCGACGGTCGAGGTGGCCAAGCGTGGCGCTCCGGTTGTGCCCGAGATCATGATCCCTCTCGTCTCGGCCAAGCGCGAGGTCGAGATGGTCAAGGCCCGTGTCGATGCCGTGGCCGCGGCGGTCCGGACCCGGACCGGCACCGATTTCGCCTATAAGCTCGGCGTCATGGTCGAAACCCCGCGGGCGGCGCTCCGGGCGGGCGAGATTGCCCAGCATGCGGCCTTCCTCTCCTTCGGGACGAACGACCTGACGCAGATGACTTACGGCCTGTCGCGTGACGACGCCGGGCGCTTCATGAACACCTATGTCCAGCAGGGCGTTTTCGCCGAGGATCCGTTCCATCGGCTGGATGTCGAAGGCGTGGGCGAACTGCTTTTGATGGGGGCGCAAAGGGGTAGGCGGACGCGCACGGACTTGACTCTGTCGATCTGCGGCGAACATGGCGGCGACCCCGAATCAATCGCCTTCTGCCGGCAAGCGGGGTTCGATTATGTTTCCTGCTCGCCCTTCCGCGTGCCGATGGCCCGTCTCGCTGCGGCGCATCTGGCGTTGCAGGATCGCAACAGAAGACCGCAGGCCTGAGCTTTCCCTGCGTCAAGTTGGCGATTTTCCGCGCGGAAACTCTGCAATCTTAAAGCGAGTTCGGCGGAACTTGGCGCAAGTCTCTGATTCAATTGTTGTATTTAGGCAACGGTGGGTTTACGCGGTCGGATTGATCACGTAAGTCCACCGGCTGTTGCCTGCGGGTGGGGGATGCCCGGGTCAGGCGCTGCCAGGAAGTACAACCGGGAACAAAGCAAAATGCGCGTGCGAAAGCATTGGATTGGCGGCCTTGCCGGGCTGCTCGTCCTGAACGGCGCGGCTTGGGCCGATGTGACTGACCGTCAGATCAACGACCCGACCGACGCCTTCGGTCAGAGCCCCGCCGGCCCTTACGGGCAGGGCATCTACAATCAGACGGGTCCGCTTCCCGTGCCATTCGAGACGATGGCGCGCTTGGCGGAGCCGGGGACTCCGGCGCTGGCGAAGCCGGCCGAGCCGGAGTATTCGGCGCTTTGGCTCGCGGGCCTGCCCGCCGCCACCGGCGACAAGGAATGGGAATGCCTTGCCAAGGCGATCTATTTCGAGGCCCGAGGCGAGTCGATCAACGGACAGTTCGCGATCGCGGAAGTGATCCTTAATCGCGTGGATTCGCCCTTGTATCCCAAGTCGATATGCCGCGTTGTTAAACAAGGCGGGCAGGGCGGTTGCCAGTTCTCTTTCGTGTGCGATGGCCAGTCGGATGCGATCCGCGAAAAGGCGGCCTACGAGACGGCAGGCAAGATCGCCCGTCTGATGCTTGACGGGATGCCGCGAGCCCTGACCCATGGCGCAACGCATTTTCATGCCGGAAGCGTCCGGCCGGGCTGGGCCCGCCGTTATGCCGAAACGGCCGAGATCGGGGCCCACAGGTTCTACCGCGCCTCGGTGCGGCAGTAACGGAGAGGCGACACGGAATGTCACCTTTCTTGCTTTCCCTGCCGCCCTTGGGGTAATGCCAGCGCGCCGCCAGTCTATGTTCTGGCGCAAGGGAACTTCCGGGCGGGGACCGGGTCATGATCAGCGATATCCGTCTTGCCTTTGCGCATCCCGAGGAGCGCGCCGAAGCCTCGGCCGGGGCCGATCCGCGTGACCGGATTTCCCTGCGAGACCATGTCGTCGAGGTTGAAATCGGCGCCTTCCAGCAGGAGCGCGGGACCCGCCAGCGCGTGCGCTTTGATGTTGTGGTCGAGGTGCGGCCGCATCCCGCACCGATCGAGGACGATGTCGACCGCATCCTGTCCTATGACCGGATCACCGAGGCGATCGCAGCCGAACTGGCCTCGGAGCGGCTCAACCTTCTGGAAACGCTGGCGGAGCGGGTTGCCGAGCGCATCCTGTCCGAGCCGCAAGCCATGCGCGTCTTCGTGCGGATCGAGAAGCTGGACCGCGGCCCGGGCGCCCTTGGTGTCGAAATCGTCCGCTCGCGAGCGGAACTGCCGACCCGGTCAGTGGATGCCGAGGGGGCCGAGACTGCCCTGCATCCGATTGTCGTCTTCCTGGACAATGATGGCATCACCGCGCCGGATCTAGCCACTCGGCTGGACTCGCTCCAGGCGACGGGCCAGCCGGTCATCCTGACGGTGGGCCTTCCGGATCTGCCGCGGCCCGAGACCGGCCATCGCCCGACGCAGCGGCGGATCGACCTTCTGGCCATCGAGCAGAACGCCTGGGTGCTGGCCTCGCGCGATCCGCGCTGCGTGGTCGTGGCGACAAGGACCGAGATCGACTGGGCGATGAAGCACGGCCGGATGATCGTCTGGGCCCCCTCCAAGCTTGTTCTCGATGCCGTGGACGGCCCGCAATCGCGCGAGCCGGTGGCGCTTGCCCTGTGGTTGGCCGAGACGCTGGCGGCGGAACGGCTGGTGCTTCACGGGACTGCAACAGTTCCGGCAGGAAGCCGCGTGCCCGTCGAGCGGGCCTGAGGCAAGGCGCTTGCCAAGGACGGCGCCGCAAGGCACAGACTTGCCATGACCTATTTTCGCCCGATCCCGATGACCGATCCCGCCCGTCCGAAGGGCGGATTCTACCTCGCTGGCGGCTGGTGCTGGTTCGACCGGATCGAAGTGCTGGAGCGGCACCGTCCACCCCAAGTTATCCCGGCCAGCGAGGCCCCACGCGAGGTGCGGGAGCGTCTCTCGGACCCGCGCCCCGATTTTGCCGGGCTGAAGATGGATCGCCCACGCCTGATGGGTATTCTCAACGTGACGCCCGACAGCTTCTCGGACGGCGGGTTGTTCCTTGCGCCCGAGGCCGCGCAGATGCAGGCGCGGACGATGGCCGGCGCCGGGGCAGATATCATCGACATTGGCGGCGAAAGCACCCGCCCCGGCGCTGCGGAGGTGCCGGAGGAGGACGAGATCCTGCGGACTGCCCCGGTGATCGAGGCGCTGATCGCGGGCGGCCTGCGCGCACCGATCTCGATCGACACCCGCAAGGGCGCGGTCGCCGCGGCGGCGCTGGCGGCGGGGGCGGCGATCGTCAACGATGTCTCGGCCTTTACCTTCGACCCAGCATTGGCGGGAGTGGTGGCGAAATCTGGCGCGCCGGTGATCCTGATGCATGCCAAGGGCACGCCGCAGACGATGCAGGACGACCCGACCTATGACGACGTGCTGCTGGATGTCTATGATTTCCTGTCCGAAAAGGTGATGGAGGCCGAGGCCGCCGGCATCCCGCGCGCAAAGATCATGGTCGATCCCGGCATCGGCTTCGGCAAGACGGCCGAGCACAACCTGACGCTTTTGCGCAACCTGTCGCTGTTCCACGGGCTGGGCTGCCCGGTTCTGCTCGGTGCGTCGCGCAAGCGCTTCATCGGCTCGATCGGGGGCGAGACGCAGGTGGACCGGCGGGTGCCGGGCTCGCTCGCGGTGGCGCTGGCTGGGCTGGCGCAGGGCATCCAGGTGCTGCGCGTGCATGACGTGGGCGAGACGCGCCAGGCGCTGGCGCTCTGGCAGGCAATCTATTCGGGAGGCACGGCATGAGCCGCAGGCTCTTCGGCACCGACGGCGTTCGGGGCACCGCGAACATCCATCCGATGACCGCCGAGATGGCGCTGAAGCTTGGCGCCGCTGCCGGCCGCTATTTCCGCCGCGACGGTCAGGCGACCCACCGGGTGGTGATTGGCAAGGACACGCGCCTGTCCGGCTACATGCTGGAGAACGCGCTGACCGCCGGGCTGACCTCGACCGGGATGAGCGTCCTGCTGCTGGGCCCGGTTCCGACCCCCGCCGTGGGTTTCCTGACCCGGTCGATGCGCGCTGATCTGGGCGTGATGATCTCGGCCAGCCACAACCCGCACGAAGACAATGGCATCAAGTTCTTCGGCCCCGACGGCTTCAAGCTGTCCGACGAGGCGGAGATGGAGATCGAGGCGATGGTCGCCTCGGACATCGAACTGGTTCCTGCGGGTGAGATCGGACGGGCCAAGCGCATCGAGGACGCGCGCGGTCGCTACCAGGAATACGCCAAGACCACCTTTCCGGCGGGTTTGCGGCTTGACGGGCTGAAGGTGGTGATCGACTGCGCCAATGGCGCGGCCTACCGCACCGCGCCCGAGGTGCTGTGGGAACTCGGGGCCGATGTGGTTCCGGTCGGCGTCAGCCCGAACGGCACCAACATCAACCTCAAATGCGGCTCCACCCATCCCGACACGGCGGCCGAGGCGGTTGTCGCCCATGGCGCTGACGTGGGCATCTGCCTCGATGGCGATGCCGACCGGGTGATCCTGATCGACGAGGCCGGGCAGGTGGCCGACGGCGACCAGATCATGGCCCTGTTCGCAGCGCGGTGGGCCGAGGAGGGGCGGCTGAACCACGGGGCGCTGGTCGCAAGCGTGATGTCGAACCTCGGGCTCGAGCGGTTTCTGGCGGGACGCGGCCTGCGGCTGGAGCGCGCGCCTGTCGGTGACCGCTACGTCGTCGAGGCGATGCGCAAGGGCGGCTACAACCTTGGCGGCGAGCAGTCGGGCCATATCGTGATGACCGACTACGCCACGACCGGCGACGGCCTGATTGCCGCGCTGCAGTTCCTGGCCGAGATGGCGCGGACGGGGCGGAAGGCGAGCGAGCTGGTCCGCAACTTCGAGACCGTGCCGCAGCTTCTGAAGAACGTCCGCTACGGGGTTGGGGCCGAGCCGCTGAAATCGGCCTCGGTCCAGGCCGTGATCGCCGGGGCCGAGGCGCGTCTGAACGGTCGCGGCCGCCTGCTGATCCGCAAGTCGGGCACCGAGCCGCTGATCCGGGTCATGGCCGAATGCGAGGATGAAACCACGCTTCTTGCCGTCGTGGACGAGATCGTCGAGGCGGTGAAGGCTGCGGTCTGAACCGATCCTTGGGTCGGGGTCCGCCGTAGGGCGAAACGCCGGCCACTGTCACGCGTCGAACTGTGCGAGGCGGGATTTCATTTCGGCTTTCAGGGAGTCGTCGGCGAAACTCGCCTCGATCGAGGTCCGGGCAACGTCCTTGAACACGGCCTTGCTCCAGCCGAATGTCTCGCCGATCAGGTCGTATTCGGCAGGCAGGCGGGTCCTGAGCAGGCTCGGATCGTCGGTATTCAGCGAGACCGGAACACCGGCGCGGCGCAGGCGGTCGACCGGATGCTCTGCGGCCGAAGGAAACACCCTCAGCGACAGGTTCGAGGTTGGGCAAACCCCAAGCGGGATTGCGCGTTTGACGAGAAGTTCGACGACCCGGGGATCCTCGATCGCCCGGACGCCGTGATCGATACGGTCGGCGCCGAGCAGTTCCACGGCATCGCGAACGCCCTCGGGGCCGCTCGATTCCCCGGCATGGACCGTCCGCTTCAGCCCGGCCTTAGCCGCCCGGGCGAAGGCATCTGCGAAGCGCGGCCCGGTGCGCCCGGCGGCGGCCTCGTTCCCGTCGATCGACAGCGCGACGACCCGCGGGTGCCGCCAGTCCGCCAGCGCCTCGACCAGACCGATGGCTTCATCTGCACCCTGGGTGCGCAGGAGGCTGATGCACAGGCCGACCGGGGGTAGGCCGTCCTGCTCGGCCTCGCGGAGGCCGGCGTCGAGGGCATCGATCAGCGCGCGGGTTCGTCCCTTCCATGCGTGCCAGTGGGTCGGATTGATGATGACGTCGGCATAGAGTGTGCCGTCACGATCCAGCCGCTGCGCGAGTTGGTAGGCAAGCTCGGCCACCCGGGCCGGCGTTGCCGCAAGGCTCGATGCCCAATCGAGGAATTCAAGAAAGTCGGTCAGCGCCCTGAACTCGAAGAGCTTTTCCTTCGCCCTCGGCATCGGGACGCCGGCCTCGCGTGCCCAGATTTCGAGGGTATCCGCCTCGAAACAGCCTTCGACATGCAGATGCACCTCGGCCTTCGGCAACGCCTTGAGCCATGCGAGTTGATCGGCGCGGCTGGCAAATTCGCTCATGCTGTCCTCCCACCGTGCGGGGCATCAGGATAGGCGGAAAACGGGGGCGCGGTACGGAACAATTGCGCGAATGAGTTTCAGGAATGTGGTGGGGAAGCCGTCCGATGGCGCGTCGGCCATTCCGCGGTGTCGTGGTCGGGATGCTGGCGGTTGGAGAGCTGGATCTTCTCGAACCGCTCGGGCGTGTCCCCGACGCCATTATCGCCGTCGCCACTCTTGGTCTGCGGCAAGAGGAGCAATTCGTGGAACCATGGCTCGCGTCCCTCGATCCCGTATTGCGCTTCGGGCCTGATCTCGGAATGGCGGTCGAGCGAGCCAAGCGTGATGGCCAGTTGGTCGCTTGAGAGGTATCGGTAGAACAGCGGTGTTCCGCACTCCCGGCAGAAGCCGCGTTCGGCCTCGTCCGAGCTTTGAAACCAGCCCGGTGTGCCACGGGTGATGCGAAACCTGTCTGGCTCAACCGAGGCGAAGGCACCGAAGAAGCTGCCGAACTGCTTCTGGCACATCCGGCAATGGCAGATGCAGGCGTTGGTGGGCCGGTCAAGGACCGCATAGCGGACCGCACCGCATTGGCAACCGCCGGTCCAGGTTTCGCTGTCCATCATGACGCTTCACCTCCCATCGTCGCACTTGGCCCGCAAAGGCTATCGCGAGAGGGCTGAAACGCAAAGGGCCGGAGGTTTCCCCCGGCCCTGATACGCTGGTGCGTCGCGATCAGTTCCGCGCCTTGTCGACCATCTTGCCCTTGGCGATCCAGGGCATCATGGCGCGCAGCTTTTCCCCGACCTTCTCGATCTGGTGCTCGTCATTGATGCGGCGGGTGGCCTTGAAGAACGGCTGGCCGACGGCGTTTTCCTGCATGAAGTCGCGCACGAACTTGCCGGTCTGGATGTCGGTCAGGACGTCCTTCATGCGCTTCTTGGTCTCGTCATAGGGCAGGATGCGCGGGCCCGAGACATACTCGCCATACTCGGCGGTGTTCGAGATCGAGTAGTTCATGTTGGCGATGCCGCCTTCGTAGATCAGGTCCACGATCAGCTTCACCTCGTGCAGGCATTCGAAATAGGCCATCTCGGGCTCGTAGCCCGCTTCGACCAGCGTCTCGAAGCCCATGCGGATCAGCTCGACCAGCCCGCCGCAGAGCACGGCCTGCTCGCCGAACAGGTCGGTTTCGCATTCCTGGCGGAAGTTG
Organism: Rhodobacter sp.; assembly: GCA_041905595.1. GTDB lineage: Bacteria > Pseudomonadota > Alphaproteobacteria > Rhodobacterales > Rhodobacteraceae > Aliitabrizicola. The sequence continues at coordinate 1,576 of JAYRKT010000027.1, read as the reverse complement.
GTCTCGATGATGCCCGAGCGGCCCCCGCCGATCGCCGAGCAGTAGCTGAGGCCGATTTCCATTGCCTTGCCGGTCGCATCCTGATGGACGGCCACGAGGCAGGGCACGCCGCCGCCTTTGGTGTATTCGCCGCGCACGGTATGGCCCGGGCCTTTCGGCGCCATCATGATGACATCGACGCCCTTCTTCGGCTCGATCAGGCCGAAATGCACGTTCAGACCGTGGGCGAAGGCAATCGCCGAGCCTTCGCGCAGGTTGTCATGCACGTATTTCTTGTAGGTCGCGGCCTGCAGCTCGTCGGGCATGGTGAACATGATGAGGTCACACCACGCTGCGGCCTCGGCGATGCCCATGACTTTCAGGCCTTCGGCTTCGGCTTTCTTGGCCGAGGGCGAGCCTTCGCGCAGCGCAACGACAAGGTTCTTCGCGCCCGAGTCGCGCAGGTTCAGCGCATGGGCATGGCCCTGGCTGCCATAGCCGAGGATGGCGACCTTCTTGTCCTTGATGAGGTTGATGTCGCAGTCGCGATCGTAATAGACGCGCATGGTCTCTCTCCTGATGATGCCGTTCTGGCGGGCATCATAGGCATTGCTGCGCAAATCCTCGTGCAAAGTTTGACGAAATGGCCGCAACGTGCAAAAGATCATTCGCGAATGATAAAGAATCTGAATGATCCATGCTTGACGACACGGACCGCCGCCTGCTTCGCCACCTGCTGGCCGAACCATCGCTTGGAACCGGAGAGCTGGCCGAGCGGGCAGGATTGACCACCGCGACCTGTTGGCGTCGTCTGGAAAAGCTCGAAGCGGCAGGTGTCATCCGTGGCCGGGAGGCTGTGATCGACTGGCGGACGCTCGGCTATACGGTCGAGGTCAGCTTGCGCTTTACGCTCGACAAGACCGATCCGCGCGCCTTCGACGATTTCATCTCCGCCGCGCGCGAGGTTCCCGAGGTTGTGGCGATCGAGACCTTCCTTGGCCGTGTCGATGTGCGTCTGAACGTGATCGCCCGCGACATGGGGCATTACCAGGAACTGTATCGCAGCCGAATCCTGACCCTGCCGCATATCGCCGAGCTTGATGCGCTGATGCTGATCTCGACCCTCAAGGATGACGGGGGACTGCCGGTATGATCGAGCTTGACGATCACGACCGGGCGATCCTGCGCATCCTGACCGCCGACGCCACCATCAGCGCCGGCGAGATCGGCCGGCGGTTGGGCCTCAGCCAGCCCGCCGCCTGGCGCCGGGTGAAACGACTGGAGGAGGCGGGCGTGCTGGCCGGAACCCGCGTGGTCGTGAACCGCGAGGCGATCGGGTTCGGCGTGACGGTGTTCCTCGGCATCAAGCTCGCCACGCGGGGGCGGGTCGCGCTCGAGGATTTCGAGCGGGCAGTGACGGCGATCCCGGAGGTGCAGGTCGTCCAGCATGTGCTGGGCCTGTTCGACTACCGCCTTCGGGTGGTTGCCCGCGACATTGCCGATTTCGAGCGGGTCCTCCGGCGGCGGATCATGACCCTGCCGGGGGTGGGGCAGGTCGAGGCCAACGTGCTTTTGAGCGAGGAGCGGCGGCCGGGGC
>JAYRKT010000026.1:0-68073 GCA_041905595.1 Rhodobacter sp. | reverse complement strand
TCTCGGCGTTCCACGTCAAGGACGCCGAGTTCCGCCCCGATGGTCGGCAGGGCGTCTATTCCGGCTATTCGCCTTGGGCGGAACGGGCGGGGCGTTTCCGCAGCCTTGGCGACGGGCAGGTGGATTTTCCGGCCGTCTTCACGCGGCTGACCCAGCACGGCTATCGCGGCTGGGCGGTGATGGAATGGGAGTGCTTCCTGAAATCCCCGGCGCAGGGTGCCGCCGAGGGTGCGCCCTTTATCGCCCGTCATCTGATCGAGGTGACGGGGCAGGCCTTCGACGATTTCGCAGGCGGGAGGGCCGATCAGGCGGTGCTGGACGCAATGCTGGGGATCCGGTCATGACACTGAAACTGGGCATGGTCGGCGGAGGACAAGGGGCCTTCATCGGCGGGGTCCACCGCATGGCCGCAAGGCTGGATGGGCGGTGGGAGTTGGTTGCGGGGGCGCTGTCCTCCGACCCGGCACGGGCCGCGGCTTCGGCGGCGGATCTCGGCATTGCGCCCGACCGCAGCTATTCCGATTTCGCGCAGATGGCTTTGGCCGAGGCAGCCCGTCCTGACGGGATCGCTGCGGTGGCCATCGTCACGCCGAACCACCTTCATGCTAAGGTGGCGACGGCCTTCCTGCGGGCAGGCATTGCAGTGATCTGCGACAAGCCGATGACCGCGACGCTTCCCGAGGCCGAGGAACTGGCTGCGCTGGCAGCCGAAACATCCGCGCCCTTCGTGCTGACCCAGACCTATACCGGCTATCCGATGGTGCGCGAGGCGCGCCGCATGATCGCCGAAGGCGCGATCGGGGCGGTGCGTCACGTGCAGGTCGAATACCTGCAGGATTGGCTGGCCGGACCCGTGGAACAGAGCGGGCAGAAACAGGCCGTCTGGCGCACAGATCCCCGCATGTCGGGCGAGGGCGGCTGCATCGCCGATATCGGGACACATGCCGTAAATCTCGCCACATTTGTATCGGGGCTTGCAGTTCAGGCCGTTCTTGCCGACCTCACCGCCTTCGAGCCGGGACGGCGACTGGATGACAACGCGGCAGTCCTCTTGCGTTTCGACGGCGGCGCGAAGGGGATGATCTGGGCAAGCCAGATCACCTCTGGCACCAAGAACGCGCTGCGGTTCCGCATCGCCGGCGAAAGGGGAGGGCTGGCATGGGATCAGGAAGACCCCGATCTGCTAGAATTCACCCTGCTTGGCGACACGACCCGCCTGCTGCGCCGCGGTGACGGCTTGACCCAAACACCAAGCCGCATACCTTCCGGCCATCCCGAAGGCTATCTGGAGGCGTTCGCAACTCTATACGCCGATGCGGCGGATCTGATCGAAGGAAAGGGTTTGGCGTCGACGCGAGCGCTGGCTACCGCCGAGGACGGACTTGCAGGAATGCGTTTCATCCGCGCGTGTGTCCGTTCGAATGAGGCGGGTGGAACGTGGACGGCGGCCTAACATTCTGGGGCGGTAGGCACATCTGAAAGATGTTGTGACCGCTCACCCGACCGTCCGCTTTCCGCCCTTTGCCGACATTTGAGACCTAGATGGAGGGCCACCCCATCGTGGCAAAAGTTCGATTTCTGTTCCGTCGGTTGACATGCCCCTGACCTCGAAGTGTTCAGATACACCGAAGAAAAAGCCCTTCGTTTCATTGGTTTGCAAGCTGAGCACCGAAATCAGGCAGTCATGAGGTCCGGAGAATATTGGTCCCGAGAGACCGCATCCTAGCCTCTTGGCGCAGGAGGGGTGTTCAGCCCCTCCCGCATAACCCTCGAAAACAACGGAAAAATCCGGCCGCAACTGGATCAGGAGAACGCGTTCGCGAGGGCAGGTGGCGGAGGGGATGGGTCTGATATCGAACCTTCTCCACCTTGCAACCTGTTGAATTTAAAATAGAATCCTACAGGTGCCGGCACCCGTCCAGAAAAGATCGAGTCCGATCGAACATACGTGCCAAATCTCGGCGGCAAACATGGTGCCAAAGGTTTGATGAAGCGCCGGGGCAAATGCGTCAGCGGCCCACAATGAAGTTGTCGACAAGAGTACGACAAAGACGCACGCCCGCAGGGGCTTGTTCGTGCTCGTGCCACCCATCTGGGCGTGAAATCCGAGTCCCGGGCATGAGGCCGGGAAATGTTCTCCGGACTTGTGAAAGCAACAAGCCTCTACCACCCCTTGCTACCTTGGCAATCAATCTTGGAACCCGTTTGCCAGCCAACAACAGAACTCGGGTCAGAAACCATTGACCCTGCGTTCTCTGCATGCCTCAAGCGTGATGTACTGGTTTTAAGTCCTGACCTAGTTCCGGTAAGTCACATGAGTCACGGACCCTCAAACGGGATTGCCCCATCGCGCCAGACCAAGGGATGCCGGATCATTTGAAGATCGGCGCCGTGCGGGTTCGATCAATCCAGCGTGCCATGGTAAGCAGCCTGCAAGACGGACAGCATCTCGGCAACCGTGACTGGACGCGGGTTTGTTCCCGCCGTCGGGTCTTTGACGGCCGCCGCGGCAATATGCGGGAAGTCTTCGGGCCGGATGCCGAACTCGGCGAGGGTATGGGGCACACTGATTTCTCTGCGAAGGTTCAGGAGCCAATCGAGAACCCGTCCCGTCCCCTCGCGCCCCGGGTAGGGCAGATCAAGGCAACGGGCAAGGTGGTCCATCTTTGCGCCGATGGCCCCGCGGTTCCAGTCGAGGACGTAGGGCATCAGCACGGCATTGGTCATGCCGTGGTGGCAGCCATAGATCGAGCCGATCGGATGGCTGAGCGAATGGATGGCGCCGAGCCCCTTCTGGAACGAGGTGCCGCCCATGCTGGCCGCGGTCATGACCTGCGCCCGGGCCTCGAGGTTGCTGCCGTCCGCCACGGCGACGGGCAGCCAGAGCTTCAGCAGCCTGATCCCCTCGATGGCGATCGCGTCGGCCATCGGGTGGTACATCGGGGCGCAAAGGGCCTCGAGGTTGTGGGCCAACGCGTCCATGCCGGTGCCTGCGGTCATCGCCGGCGGCAGGCCAAGGGTCAGGGCGGGGTCGGCAATGACGATCCGGGGCATCATCCGCGGATGGAAGATGATCTTCTTCTCATGCGTCGCGTCATTGGTGATGACCGTCGCCCGCCCGACCTCCGAGCCGGTCCCCGAGGTGGTGGGAACCGCGATGACCGGGGCAATGCCCTCGGAATTGGCGGCGCGCCAGAGGCTGCCGATATCCTCGAAGTCCCAGACGGGACGGGTCTGCGCCACCATGAAGGCGATCGTCTTGCCCACATCGAGCGCGCTGCCGCCCCCGAGCGCGATGACGCCGTCATGATTGCCGGCGCGAAAGGCGGCGATACCGTCGTCGAGGTTCCTTGAGGTCGGATTGCCCTGCAGCCTGTCAAAGATGCCGGCTTCTATTCCGGCGCCTGCTAGCGCCGCGCGAATCTCGGCCATGACCGGCAGGCCAGAGAAGAACGGATCTGTCACGATCAGCGGCCGCCGCATCGGCACCTCGGCACAGGCAGCGGGCAGGTCGGCAATGCGGCCGGGGCCGAACCAGACGGTGGTCGGATAGTTCCAGTTGGCGCGGAGCGTGTCGGTCATCTTGTGTCCTCGTCGGGTGATGCAGGAGAGGGGTCTGGCGCGCGCAGTGTCGCGCCAGTGGCAATGGCGGTCTCGATCAGGGCGGCCCGCGCGGCCGGCACGCCGCCCGACATGGCCGAGAAGGCATGGGGCAGCGTGGGATAGACGCGGTGGACCAGGGGCACGCCGTCCTGCCGCAGCCGGACGGCCAGGAGCGCGCCCTCGTCGAACAGCAGGTCGTGGCCGGCCTGGACCAGGATCGTAGGCGGCATGGCCACAAGCGACGGCGCCCGCGCGACCGAGCAGAGCGGGTCATCCGCATCGGAAGGATTGCGCAGGTATTGCCGGGCGAACCAATCGATCTCGGAGCGGGTCAGGGGGTAGCAGTCGTCCCATGGCGTGGGAGGAAGCGCGAGGCGATCCATTTCCAGAACCGGGTAGATCAGCAACTGGCATTTCGGCGGAGGTTCGCCCTTCGCGGCCAGCCAGAGTGACGACGCTGCGGCGAGGTAGCCGCCAGCCGAATCTCCCCCGATGCCGATGGCGGTCGGGTCGATGCCGAGCGTCGCCGCCTCACTCCGCAACCAGCGCAGCGCCGCGACAGCATCCTCGAGCGCGGCCGGATGGCGGTGCTCCGGGGCCAGCCGATACTCGACCGACAAGACCCGGAAGCCCCCATGCTGGGCAAGGATGGTGCAGGCGGTGTGGCAGGTTTCCAGATCGCCCAGCACGCAGCCGCCGAAATGCAGGAAAATCAGCGCGGGCGAAGGCCTGGGCGCACTGGCCGGATGGTAGAATCGGGCCCGCAGCGGCCCGCCCGGTCCCGGCAGGATCAGTTCGCGCGTCTCCCGCATCGGCAGGGGCCGCCCTTCGAGCAGGGACAGAGACAGGAGCCGGGGGGCGCGCGCCTCGGCCAGGGTCACGGCCGGCGGCCCTCCATAGCGGCGAACTATCCAGGCATGGAACCGCGAGCGTGGATCAGCGCCGGGCCGCGACGCCGCGTCGGGCCCTTGGCCGGCGATGCGGTCAAGCACCGGCCCCGGCAGATGCAGCGCGGCCCGGAAGGCCAGTCGGAACAGCCTGCCGGGAAGCGCATGGCCCCCTGGCTGCGGGGGCGTTTCCGTTTCGGACCCCGAGGTGACCGTCACGGCCGTCAGACCGGGGCGGAGCGTTCCGGCGCATCTGCCCGGGCCGCGCTGAAATCGTCGGAAATGAAGCTGCCGCCCACGTCACCCTCACTCGGCGTTCTGGCCTGCCGCAGGGGGATTCCAGGCGGACCGATTTGTCGGGATCATCTGATCGGCATGGATATATTGTCAATATACAAAAAGTTTCGACCCGATAACTTCATTTTTGATCAGGCTGTTAGGGGAAAATTACCCATGTTACCGCGTCTCTATATCGCAAATGAATATTGACAATATATCTGATCGAATCCTTACTTGCCCGACGGCGATGCCCGACTGCATCACCCGACAGGTCCCCAGGCAGAGGCGCAGGATGTCAACCGACCAGCAGGAACCTTTCCGCCTTCCGCAGCTTGACGAGGACGTGCGCGAAACCCAGGCGACGCAGGCCTACCATGCGATCCGCGCCATGATCCTGCGCTGCGAGCTGCTGCCCGGATCGGTGATCAACGACAAGACGCTTGGCGCCCGGCTCGACTTCGGCCGGACACCGATCCGCGAGGCGTTGTTGCGCCTGTCGAATGAGCGGCTGGTGCTGTTCCAGCACAACCAGAGCATCATCGTCGCCCCGGTGGGGCTGGACGAGATCAACGACATCTACACCCTGCGCCTGCATCTGGAGCGGCTGGCCTGGCGGCTCTGGCTGGAAGAGGCGGGGGACAAGCAGATCGAACGGCTGGCCGCCGTCTTCGACGACGTGCCGCGCCTTGTACGCGCCGGCGATGCCGAGGGGCTGCTGCATCTCGACTTCGTGTTCCATTCGCAGGTCTATCGCGAATGCGGCAACCCGTTCCTGACGCAGTCGCTCTACAACCTGTCGGGCGTCACCTACCGGATGTGGCACATCACGTCGACGCGCGACGTTCAGGCTCAGGCCGAGACCGCGCGGTCGCACCAGCCGATCATCGACGCGGTCTATGCCCGCGACGCGGCACGGCTCGATCGCGAGATCGACAGTCATATCAGCCGTGCCTACGACCAGATCATGCAGCGGTTCATCCACAACACCGTCGGCCGCATCGGTGATCTGCCCCTCCACCTGTTCCACAAGAAGGAAGGCCAAGATGAAACGCGCTGACGAGTTTTCCTCCCGCCTGCGTCTGGGCCGGTTGCGGCCCGGTTTGCTGGCTTCCGTGGCCGTGCTGGCCGCCGCCCCGGCGATGGCCGGGGGGAATCTGACCCTGCTGGTCTGGGAAGGCTATGCCGACGAAAGCTTCGTCAAGCCCTTCGAGGACAAGACCGGTTGCAAGGTCGATGCCGTCTATGTCGGCTCGAACGACGAGATCGTCTCGAAGGTGATGAGCGGCGGCGGCGCGGCCGACCTGATCTCGCCCTCGAACGACACGACCATGCGTCTGGTGAACGCGGGTGCGGTTTCGCCGGTCGACACCTCGAAGGTGTCAAGCATGGCGGATTTCATGCCGCAGTTCCAGAAGCCGGCCTGGCTTGAGAAGGACGGGCAGGTCTATGGCGTGCCCTATGGCTGGGGCGTGGTGCGCATCATCGCCGACCCGAAGGCGGTTCCGGCCGGCACTGACAGCCTGAGCTTCCTGTGGGACCCGAAATACAAGGGCCAGATCTCGGTCTGGGACGACATCGAGACGGTCTACATGGCCGCCCGCTACCTTGGCTTCAAGAACACCTATTCCCTGACCGACGACCAGCTTGAGCAGGTGAAGGCAAAGCTGATCGAGATGAAGCCGAACATCCGCAAATACTGGTTCACGACCGGCGAGATGGGCACGCTCATGGCCGGCGGCGAGGTTATTGGAGGCAATTCCTGGGAATCGACGCTGGTCGAGCTGCGCAAGGCGGGCCACGAGGTAATCGACATCGATCCGAAAGAAGGCCGGGGCGGATGGTCGGACAGCTGGATGATCGTCAAGGGTGCCGAGGAAAACCCCTGCGTCTATCCCTGGCTCGACTGGGTGTCCTCGCCCGAGGCGCAGGCGCTGGCCCACAAGGTGACCGGCTTTGGCTATCCCAACGTCAAGATGGCGGGGATGCTCGACCCGGAGGCTAAGCAGACCTACGAGGCGCTCGGCATGTCGAACTCCGATACGCTGAAGAACATCGACTGGTGGCAGCCGGTCGAGCGGCGCTCGAAATATCTCGAGATCTGGAACCAGGTGAAGGCCGCCAGCGAATAGGCGCGAGCCGGTCCTTGCAGGCAACGGCTCCCGGCGCGTCAGGTGCCGGGATTTTGGAACGACACGCAGGAAACGGCGGCGGACATGACGACAGGGTTAGAGTTGCGCGAGCTGCGCAAAAGTTATGGCGGACACGGCGGCAGCGCTGGGGCCTGGGCGGTGGACGGCGTGGACATGCAGATCGGACGCGGCCAGTTCGTGACGCTGCTCGGGCCGTCCGGTTGCGGCAAGACCACGACGCTGCGGATGATCGCGGGCTTCGAGACCCCGACCTCGGGCCAGATCCTGCGTGACGGGGTGGACATCACCGACCAGCCGGTGACCGACCGCGAGATGCGGATGGTCTTTCAGGACTTCGCCCTGTTTCCGAACATGAGCGTGGCAGAGAATGTGGCCTTCGGGCTCAAGACCCGGCGGATGAAAGGCCGGTTCGACGCGGCCCAGATCCGGCAGAAGGTCGGCGAATACCTTGAGCTCGTGCGGCTCGGCAGCCATGCCGACAAGCGCCCGCACCAACTTTCCGGCGGGCAGAAGCAGCGGGTCGCGCTGGCCCGGGCGCTTATCACCGATCCCGAAGTGGTGCTGTTCGACGAACCGCTCGGCTCGCTCGACGCGCATCTGCGCAAGGTGATGCAGATAGAGTTGATCCGGCTGCACCGCGAACTGGGCAAGACCTTCATCTACGTCACCCATGACCAGGACGAAGCCATGGCGATGAGCGACGCCATCGCCGTGATGAACGGCGGCAAGGTGCAGCAGTTCGGGACCCCGCGTGAGATCTACGACCGTCCCACATCGCGCTACGTCGCAGGGTTCATCGGCCATGCCCATATCGTGGAGGCGACGGTCGCCGAAGCCGGTGCCTCAGGGATGGTGGTCAAGCTCGCGAATGGCGAGACGGTGCGACTGGCGGACCCGGCCAATGTCGCCAAGGGTGCCTCAGTGGGCCTGATGCTGCGGGCCGAGGACCTGAGCCTTGCCCGGCCAGGCGAGGGAGAACTGCATGGCGAGGTCGCCGACAGCCTCTACCGCGGGGAATATGTTGAATATGTCGTCGAGCTGAAGGGCGGGGCCGGCACAGTGCATGTGCACGAGCCAACCGATCTGGAACCCTTCGCCCATGGCGCTGCGGTCGCGCTGAAGGTCAACCCGCAGAAGGCGCATGTCGTCGGGGGGGCGGCATGATGCAGGCCACCCTGACCGGAGCCGGCGCGACGCCCGGTCCCGCCCTGCGCAGCGCCAGGCGGATCGAGCGGCGGCGGATGCTCATGTGGCTCCTCCCGCCGATCGTCTGGTTCACCGTCTTCATGCTCGTGCCCTATGGGCTGCTGTTCTACTACAGCCTCGGACATGCCGAAGACATGCGCTTTGTCCCCGGCCTGTCGATGGCGAATTTCGTCAAGGTCTTCACGGCCGAGCCCTATCTCGGCGTGATCCTGAAATCGGCGCGCATCGGCCTGATGACGGCGGTCTTCTCGGCGATCGTCGCCTGGCCGCTGGCCTTTGCGCTGGCCTTCCACACCCGGTCGGCCGCGACGAAATTCGCGATCTACCTGATGGTGATCGTGCCCTGGTGGGCGAGCTACCTGGTGAAGGCCTATGCCTGGAAGACCATCCTCGGCACCAACGGCATCCTGAACGCGACACTGCAGGGCCTCGGACTGGTGCACGAGCCAGTGCGGCTGTTTCTGTACAACGAGTTCAGCGTGGTGCTGACGCTCACCTACATCTTCACCCCCTTCGCCGTGCTGTCGATCTATGCCCAGCTCGAGCGGGTGCCCACCTCGATGATCGAGGCAGCGAAGAACCTCGGCGCCGGCGGGTGGGAAATCTTCCGGCGGATCGTGCTGCCGATCTCGATCCCCGGCGTGATCGCGGGCGGGGTCATCACATTCTCTCTCGCCTTCGGCGACTTCGTCGCGCCGGTGCTGGTGGGCGGGTCGGACTCGCTGATGATCTCGAACATCGTCATCAACCTTCTGGGCGTGGCCTTCGACTGGCCGATGGCGGCCGCGATCGGCCTTGTCATCATCACGCTCGGCCTTGGCCTGATCTCGCTGACGGGCTGGCTGGAAGAAAAGACTCAGGTGAGGCTCTGATCGATGCGCGCCTTCGGCAATCGTACCTTCGTGATCTCGCTCGCCTCGGCGGTGCTGCTGTTCCTTTATGCGCCGCTAATCGTGATCGTGATCTTTTCCTTCAACGACAGCGACTATACCGGGCTTCCCTTCAACGGCGTCACGCTGCGCTGGTATGGCGCGCTTCTCTCGGACAGCAAGATCCTCGGTTCGATCTGGAACAGCGTCTACGTCGGGCTTGGCGTCGTGGTGCTGAGCGTGGCCTTCGGCCTGCCGGCGGCGATCGCGCTTGAGCGCTATGACTTTCCCGGCAAGGGCCTGTTCCGTCGCATCGTGATGCTGCCGATCGTGCTGCCGGGCATCATCACCGGCGTGGCTCTGCTGAGTTTCTACCTGACCCTGCATCTGCGGCTGTCGCTGCACACGATCATGCTGGGCCAAGGCACGGCGCTGATGTGCATCACGATCACCGAGGTCTTTGCCCGCCTGCAACAGATGGGCAAGAGCCAGTCCGAAGCGGCGGTGAACCTTGGCGCCAACGAATGGGAAGTGTTCCGGCACGTCACCCTACCGGGGATTAAGTCGTCGCTGTTCGGAGCAATGCTGATCGCCTTCTCGATCTCGTTCGACGAAATCGCCGTGACCTTCCTTCTAACCGGGCGCGAGAACACCCTGCCGATGACCCTGTGGTCGCTTCTGCGCCGCGAGGTCACGCCCGAGGTCAACGCCGCCTCGACCCTGATCATCGCCGTCTCGGTCATCCTGATCGTGATCGGAATGTATGCCTCGCGCGGCAAGGGCGCCGCCGGGAACGGAGCGCACTGAAATGGACATGAAAGAGATCGAGGACCTGATCGCGGAAAGCGGGGTCCGGACCGTGATCGTCGCCGGGACCGACCCAGCCGGCGTGTTCCGCGGCAAGCGGCTGACCGTCCCCTATTTCCGCCATGCGGTCGAAGGCGGGGTCAGCTTCGCCTCCTATGTGATGGGCACCACCACCATGGACGAGGTCCTGCCCGGCCTGTTCGATACCGGCATTCCCGACGTCCGGGGCCGGGTGGATCTGTCGAGCTTCCGGCTGGCACCCTGGGAAAAGGACACGGCCATCGTCCTGATGGACTGGTTCACCGACAAGGGCGAACCTCATCCCCTGTGCCCCCGCACGGCGCTGAAGCAGCAGGTCGCCCAGGCTGCCGCGATGGGATTTACCGAGAAGGCCAGTCTCGAGCTGGAATTCTACTTGCTGCCGATCGCGGTGCAGGAGGTGCGACAGGGCCGGTGGAGCGACCTGCCGCTCGCCTCGAAGGACATCCATTGCTACTCGATCTTCGAGGGGCATTTCTCGGAAGGCATCATCGGCCGCCTGCGCGACAGCTTCCCGGACGAGATCGAGGCCTGCCTGCCCGAATGGGGTCAGGGCCAGTACGAGGTCAACCTCTACCGCTCGGGCGCCGTGCAGATGGCCGACTCGGCGACGCTGATGAAACTTGCCGTCAAGCAGATCGCCGCCGAGTCGGGGGTGACCGCAACCTTCATGGCGAAGTTCCGCGAGGACCTGTCCGGCAGTTCCGGCCACATCCACCTGAGCCTTGCCCATGCCGGGACCGGCAAGCCCGCCTTTTACGACGAAAGCCGGCCGCTGCATCTGAGCGAGACCTTCGAGCAGTTCGTCGCCGGAAACCTCGACGTCTTCCACGAGGCGGCGCTGTTCTATGCCCCGAACGTCAACTCTTACAAGCGGATGCAGTCGAATAGCTTTGCCGGTACCACCCGCAGCTGGGGCGTGGACAACCGCACCGCGGGCTTCCGCGCCATCAACGACAGCCCCGGCAAGGCACGGCTGGAAATTCGCGTCGGCGGGGCGGACCTGAACCCCTATCTCGCCATAGCCACCGGCCTTGGCGCCGGCCTGCGCGGCATCCGCAACCGCATGGTTCCGCCGCCCCCCGCCACCGGCAACAACTACGAACAGCAGGCCGAAAGCGTGCCCGCCTCGCTGGCCGAGGCCGTGGGCGCGACCGCGGCCGGCAAGGCGATCCGCGAGATCCTGCCGCCGGCGCTGGTCGAGAACACGCTGCGGATCGCCCGGTTCGAAATGGGCGTCTTCCAGGGAACGGTGACCGACCTGGAGCGTCGCCGCTACCTGGAAACGGTGTGAGGGGATCATGACCGAAACCTTCGACGTCATCATCGTCGGCGCCGGCATCTCCGGCATCGGTAGCGCCTGGCACCTGCAGCGCGAATGCCCGCAGAAGAGCTTCGTCATCCTCGAGACGATGGAAACCTTCGGCGGCACCTGGCACACGCACCGCTATCCCGGTGTCCGGTCCGACAGCGACCTCTACACCTTCGGCTACAGCTTCAAGCCCTGGACGGAAGAGCCGGTGGCCACGGCCGAGCGCATCCTGACCTACATGGGCGCCGTGATTGACGAGAACGATTTGGCGCGCCACATCCGCTATCGCCACCGCATCCTTTCCGCGGACTGGTCCGAGGCCGACAGGCTCTGGACGCTGTCGGTTCGGCGCGAGGACACAGGCGAGATGCTGACTTTCCGGGCCAATTTCCTGTGGATGTGCCAGGGCTATTACCGACATGCCGAAGGGCATACCCCGCATTGGGAGGGAATGGAGCAATTCCGCGGCCAGATCGTCCATCCGCAGACCTGGCCGGAAGATCTGGACTATGCCGGCAAGCGGGTGGCGATCATCGGCTCGGGCGCGACCGCGGCGACGATCCTGCCGGCCATGGCGCCCGACGCGGCGCATCTCACCCTGATCCAGCGCTCGCCCACCTTCTTCAATCCCGGGACGAATGCCGACGATCTGGCCGACCAGCTGCGCGCGCTGGAGATCGACGAGACCTGGATCCACGCCATCGTCCGCAAGAAGCTGCTGGCCGAACAGAAGGCCCGCGTCCACCGCGCCGCTGAAGAACCCGAGGCCGTCGCCGCCGAACTCATCGGCAAGGTGGTCGAGCACCTTGGACCGGGCGTTGACGTCAAGACACATTTCACCCCGCGCTACCGCCCCTGGCAGCAGCGGGTGGCCTTCATTCCTGACGGAGATTTCTTCTCGCCGTTCCGCGAGGGCAAGGCCGATGTCGTGACGGGCGCCATCGACCGCTTCACGGAATCCGGCCTGCGCATGACGGACGGCTCCGAGATCGAGGCGGACATCATCGTGACCGCGACCGGCTTCAACCTCTGCGTCCTGGGTGACATCGCCTTTTCGCTGGACGGCAGACCGGTCGATTTCGCCCGGACCATCACATGGCAGGGGATGATGTTCACCGGGGTGCCCAACATGGTCTGGGTCTTCGGCTATTTCCGTGCAAGCTGGACCCTGCGCGTCGAAATGATCGCCGAGGTCGTCTGCCGTCTGCTGAAGCACATGGAAGCCGGAGACCTGCACAAGGTGGTGGCCGAAGTGCCCGCCAGACTGGCCGGCGAGCCAGCCCTGCCTTGGGTCGACCCCGAGAACTTCAATCCCAACTACCTGTTGCGCGACATCGACCTGATGCCGAGACGCCTGGACCGGCCCGATTGGCAGCACACGCAGGACTATTGGTCGGAGCGGGACCGCTTCGCGTCCATTCATCCAGACGATGAGGCCCTTTGCTATGAGAGTTGATTGCTGTTGGTGCTGGTAGACTAATGCGAACTCGTCTCAGTTTGGCTGACTGACCTAGACGTCAGGCTGCAAACAAGCCGCGCCACTCGATGAGAGCGGCGGCGAGAGCGGCCTTGTAGTTTGCGCGGCTGGAGAGCGATCGCTGCCGGTTGAAGTGGTTGCAGACGGACGCGTGGACGGGGACGAATTTCTGCAGACTTAGCATCTTGCGGAAGCGCAGCATTGCTCGCTCTCGTCGGCGGAATGGCAGGTGAGAATTCTCATGCGAAGTCTTCGAAGGCTTCGTTGACGCGAACTGAGCCAACCATTATTGCGTAGGAAGCGGAGACGGCTTCGATCGTCTTGGGTGGGCAAAAGACCACTCTGATCTGACTGACGATCCTACGGATTTCGCGATCCGGTATGCGGAACCACGAAAAATCGGGTCTCGCGCAAGCAAGAGCTTCCCGCCGGGGAGCGTCTTTCGAGACGCTGCGCATTCGCTTCTCACGAAGTTGAATGGAGCACCCGAGCAATGGGAACACTCAAGAGTATCCGCAAGAAAAAGATGATCGAACAGGGTGGTCGCTGCTATTATTGTGGTCTGCCCATGTGGGACGTTGCCCACGAAACCAGTAAGGAAGCAAGCTGCAGATCGGGTGGATTGCCGAGAATTCTCCGATGCACGGCCGAGCATCTACACCCACGTTCCGAGGGTGGGGCGAATGGCGCAGACAACATCGTTGCTGCTTGCTGGTACTGCAACATCTCGCGGCATCGTTTCAAACGGCCATTGCCCGCCGAAGCTTATCGCGCACGTGTGCGTCGGCTACTGGCGGCAGGCCGTTGGCCTACAGCGGCGGCGTCAGCGAAACTTGAATCCGCGTCAGTCTTGCCGGGTAATTGATCTAACAGTCTGCGAAGACGGTGCAGCTCGTGTCGCGGGCCGCGGCGAGGCCAGCCTATCCAGTCCGCCTCAGGCCAAGTTGCTCTGAAAAAACCCTTCACTTGCCTTGTTTCGTCACCTAGGTGAGATTGTGTTGGTCTCGGCTTGCCCTTCCCCTGGGTTGAATTTGGATCTGTGTTCTGAGCAAAGACTTCTTATCCGTCCTTCGCTACTGGCGCACCTCTCTCGCTGATGGGGCCCTCGGTGAGGGCAAGTTCAAGCAGCGCGATCGGACCCGGTTCATCGAAGTTGCCTCCGAGACGCTGCGAACCGGCAAGTTGCCTGCGGAGACCGTCGAGAGGCTCTTCAAGGACGAGCCTCGGGCGAAGACAGTCATAGTTCGCTTCTGGCCTTTGGTCACTGCGCGGCGGGTGTCCCACGCCACGGGGCAAGGGGATGGGTTGCCTGACATCGTCGCGCCGGTCGTCACGGAGGCGTATGTCGACCGGGAGGGGCAGATCCAACCCCAGCGCAACACGGTCGCTCGTGATCTCTTAACCCCTCTGCCGTCTGACGACTTCTCGATCGGAGCCGTTGCGGACCTCGACGATTTCCTGACGGTCGAGCCGCTTCGGTTGCCAAAACCGGGTGATTGGCAGGCCTACCTAGCGCATTGCCGGAAGATGCTGGACGCGGTCTCAAGAGGATGGCCCGAGGGCGACGCGAACTATCGGCACGCGAAATATGGGCTGATCGAGGCGGCTCAGGACGGGGCAGCTACGATCCGCAATATCTTCGACCTCTACGACAAGCTGATCGCGGACAAGCACAAGTCGCCCCTCTTGTCCCAAATGATCTCGCCATCCACGGGCAGACTGCGCGATCAAGGGGGCGAGCAGGACCTGGCGCGAAGGCTTGGTCATTCAAACCCTCATTTCCCGTTGGCGATGGAGCAACGCCAGGTCCTCGCCTGCCTCGACGCAGCGGGGCCGGGAGAGGTGATCGCGGTCAACGGGCCTCCGGGGACGGGCAAGACGACGATGCTGCTGTCGGCGGTTGCAGGACTCTGGGTCTCGGCAGCGCTGAAAGGCGGCGCTCCCCCCATCATTGTGGCAGCCTCGTCCAACAACCAGGCCGTCACCAATATCATCGACGCATTCGGGAATGATTTTGGCAAGGGCGAGGGTCCCTTCGCCGGACGCTGGCTGTCCGGGGTCGAGAGCTTCGGCATCTACCTTCCCGCTAGTACGCGCAGGCAGGAAGCGGCCGAAAAGTACCAAACCGAGGACTTTCAGGTCCGAATGGAGACGGTCGACGGGTTCCGGGCCGCTAAGGAGGCTTGGCTGACCGCTGCCCGGGCTGCATCTCCGGGATTGCAAGGAGATGTCGCCGAGGCCGTCGCCAACCTGCACTCCATCCTGCCCTTGTCGAGACGAGTTCACATTCGTCTGACACCACCGTCCGGCCGCACCTCCGCTGTCCCGATTGGCACGCGGGTCGCCCGGCCCGCCGTCAGCGCGCCGCTCGCCGAGGCCGAGACCGGCGCCTCCCGCGCCACTGTGCTGCAAAACCTCGACCTCTTCTCTTCACGCGGCCTCGTCCGCGCGATCGCCGAGCAGGAGAGGTGCAGGGTGTGGGTGGCGAAAGAGTAGGTCCCAAGCCGGTGGCGTCGATGGCGTTGGTGTGACCGGCGGGCTTGGGCTTGTAGCCATATCGGCAGGATGGAAGTGAATTTTCTGCCGAAAGCGAAGCTAGAACCTATATCGAATGCCCAATCGGCATATTTGGCTTGACTTGACTTCCGATCATGTCAGCCTGCACCCCATAGACTTCCAGATTCGGAAAGGCATGGGCTTGCAACGTTCCGACCTCGACGATCTTGACCGCACGATCATCGCGTTCCTGACCGAGGACGGTCGGCTTTCCGCTTCGGAAATCGCCGCCCGCATCGGTGGGGTTTCAGAGAGGACCATCCGAAACCGGATTACGGCGCTTCTGCAAAGCAAGATGATCGTCATCGGCGCGATCCCCGATCCGACGGCGATGGGCCACGAGGTGCAGGCCGATGTGATGATCGCGATTCAGCCAGGCATGGTCGAGTCTGTTGCCATCGCGCTCGGCGAGTATGACGAGATCGGATATCTCGCGGCGACAACCGGGCGTTTCGCCCTGAGCGCTTCGGTTTTTCTGCGCACCCACGGCGATCTGTTGGATTTCTGCGAGAACACGATAGGCCGAATTCCAGGAGTATTGCGCGTCGAACCATGGGTGATCCTGCGGATGTACAAAGCCTTCGGCACGCGAACCACCGCGCTGACCGAAGCCAATGAACGGGCCGGAAAGAAATCGATATGACAGGAATGCTCAGGATCGGCGTGGACGTCGGCGGCACCAACACGGATGCCGCTCTGCTGCGAGGGGCGGACGTGGTTGCTACCATCAAGACCTCGACCACGGCGGATGTAACCGGCGGCGTTGCCAATGCGATCCGTGCGATGCTGGAGGCTGGCGGGGTTCTGGCCTCGCAGATTGGTGCCTTGATGATCGGGACGACGCATTTCCTGAATGCCGTTGTCGAAGGAAAGCAGCTGGAGAAAGTCGGCATTCTCCGGCTGTGCGGGGCCTCCACACGTGCGCTGCCGCCGATGATCGACTGGCCGGACCGGCTGCGTGAACTGGTCGATGGAGGTGCGGCGCTGGTTGATGGCGGGGTGAACTTCGACGGCTCGCCTCTAGCGCCGCTGGATGCATCGGCAATCCGGATGGCCTGCCGCAAGTGGCGTGCGAAGGGGGTGCGGGCGGTTGCGATCTGCTCCGTCTTTGCGCTCGTCGATGCAAGGATGGAGACGGAGGCGGCGGCCATCGTTGCCGAAGAGATGCCTGATGCTGCGATCAGCCTGTCGCATCGTATCGGGCGAACGGGGCTTCTGGCGCGCGAAAGCGCGACGATCCTCAATGCCAGCCTGCATCGGCTTGGCGCGGACACTGTCTCTGCCTTCCGCTCGGCCTTCGCCGGGCTGGGGCTGAACTGTCCGTTATATCTGACCCAGAACGACGGCACCCTGATGGCGGCCGATTTTGCCGAACGCCACCCGGTGTTCACAATCGCCTCGGGGCCCACCAACTCGATGCGGGGAGCCGCATTCCTTACAGGCCTCAAGGACGCGGCCGTGATCGATGTCGGAGGAACGACGACCGACATCGGCATGCTCGTGGCTGGCTTTCCGCGCAGCCGAAGCGAAGGCGCGGTAATCGGCGGCGTGCCAACGAACTTCCGCGTACCCGACGTGTATTCGTTCGGACTGGGCGGCGGGAGCATCGTACGGCCGCTGCCTCAATTGACCATCGGGCCTGACTCGGTCGGCTTCCGGCTACCGGAGAAAGCGTTGTGCATGGGGGGAGACACGCTGACCGCGACAGACATAGCGGTTGCCGCCGGGCTGCTGACGATTGGGGATACCTCGAGGCTGAAGCATCTAGGCGCCGATCTGGTCCGGTCCTCGCTCGAGCGAATGAAGGCGGATGTCGAAAGTGTGCTCGACCGTATGAAACCGACAGCTGATCCGATCCCGGCGGTTCTGGTCGGAGGCGGATCTGTCTTGATCGAAGGGCTTCTCGACGGGACGAGCGTATCGCTACGTCCCGATCATTTTGGCTCTGCCAACGCGATTGGAGCGGCCATAGCTCAGGTATCGGGGGAGGTCGACAGTGTGGTTTCGTTGGAGGGCACGACCCGAGAGAAAGCGCTGGAGCAGATCGTTAACGAGGCGCGCCAGCGGGCCGTTGAGGCAGGTGCAGTCGAGGCGAGCGTGACTCTTGCCGAAGTGGAAGAGACACCGCTGTCTTATCTTCCCGGCAACGCCATCCGGATCGCGGCGAAGGTGGTTGGAGATCTTGCGGCATGACCTATTGGACGCTTACCGAATGCGACATTGATCGCATCGCTATCGGAGTCGGGATCTTGGGGACGGGTGGCGGAGGCAGCCCCTATCTTCAGACGCTGATCACCAAGCAACTTCTGCGCGAAGGCAAGCGAATCCGCATGATACGTCCGCGCGATCTGCCAGATGACGCGCAGATCATCGGCCTCGGCGGCATCGGTGCGCCGACTGTCGGCATCGAGAAGATGGAGGAAGGCAACGAGGGCGTGCGCGTCCTGCGCGCCATCGAGGCGCATACTGGCCGCAAGGTAGATGCTGTTCTTGGCGATGAAGTCGGCGGCGGCAACGGCATCTATCCGATGGTGACCGCTGCGAAGCTCGACCTTCCGGTTGTCGATGCGGATGGCATGGGGCGAGCATTCCCGGAAGTGCAGATGACAAGCTTCTTCGTCTACGGCCAGGCCACACAGCCTGCAGCACTGTCCGACGCGGATGGCAACACGCTGGTCATAACCGAGGCCAAAACCCCGGAGATGCTCGAAAGGATAATGCGGGCGGCGACCGTGGCCATGGGCTGCACCGCCTGCATGACGACAGCGCCTATGACGGGTGCCTTCGTACGACGCTACGGAATTGCCCATACAACGAGTCAGGCCTGGACGCTTGGCGACGCCGTGATGACGGCACGCGAGGCTAAGGTCGATCCAGTGGCCGCGATCCTGCGCCAGGCGGGTGGCACGCTTCTGATGCGGGGCAAGGTCACTGACATCGGGCGGCGCATCTCCGGGGGGTTTGTGCGCGGAAGCCTGACGGTGGCTGGCCTCGACGCGGATGCCGGCCGCCAGTTGGTGATCGACATACAGAACGAGTATCTCGTGGCGAGCGAGGGCAGCCAACGGTTGGCCATGGTGCCCGACCTGATCTGCATCGTCGATGCAGAGACAGGGCGGCCGATCGGGACCGAGGAACAGCGCTACGGTCTTCGCGTCGCAGTCCTGTCGATCCCCGCCCCAGCCCTGCTGCGGACGCAGGAATCGCTTCGTTCCATGGGACCACGTGCCTTTGGTTATGACTTTGACTTTGTGCCGCTTGGACAATCCGTCGAGGCGGCTCCGGTCGCCGCCTATGAGACGGGCCTTGCGGCAGGCCAACACAACCTCGTCAATTCGGGAGAACTGCTATGAACCGTCGCGATCTTCTGAAATCCGCCGTTCTGACCGCCATCGCCACGGCGGGATATTTGGCTGCCAGTAAGGGGAGCGCTGCCTGGGCCCAGGATGGGGCGCGAATCCTGACGCTGGCAAACCCGGCGGGTTTTCCCGACCTTGATCCCGCAACGTCCTTTTCAAATGACGGTCTGGTCCTCGCCAATGTCTATGAATCCCTCACCCGCTACATCCCGGCATCGGGCGATCAGCCCGCGAGGGTGGAACCCCTTCTGGCGGATAGCTGGGAGACATCGGCCGATGGACTGACCTGGACCTTCAAGCTGCGTGAGGGTGTCAAGTTCCACGACGGGTCCGACCTGACCGCCGACGCAGTCAAGGGCTCGATCGAGCGCACGATGAAGATCGGGGGCGGAGCGGCCTTCATCTGGGGATCGGTGAAGGAAATCGAGGCACGCGATCCGATGACGGTCGTGTTCACACTGTCGGATCCGCAGCCGCTGGATGTGATCGCATCTGCTGGTTTCGCTGCCTGGATCATCAGCCCTTCGGCCCTGGACAGGGACAATGCGTGGTTCAATGCGGGCAACGATGCCGGCAGCGGGCCGTTCAAGATCGACCGCTATGAGCCGGGTCAGCGCGTGGTCGCCAGCCGGTTTGCCGACTATTGGGGCAAGCGGCCAGAGAACGGGTTCGATACGGTCGTCTTCGAGGTCGTCGAAGATGCCGTCCTTGACCAGAACATGGTCGAGAGCGGCGAGGCCGACTGGACCTATGGCCTGCCCTACGAGAACCTTGAGGCACTGAAGGCCAATCCCGAACTCGCGGTCGTGACCAATCCGTCCTTCGAGACGCTGTTTGGCATGTACAACACGAGAAAGGCGCCGCTGGACCGTCCGAAGGTCCGCCAGGCGCTGTCGCTCGCGTTCCCCTATGAAGATGTGATTGCTGGCGGGACGGCCGGGTTCGGGTCCCGGGCCTATGGGGTCATCCCTGCCGGTATCTGGGGCCATGATCCTGATGCGCCGATCCCGCAGACCGACCTTGAAGCGGCGCGAGCCCTGCTAGCCGAGGAAGGCCTGGCGGACAGCGGTCTGGAACTGACGATGACCTTCGCCACCTCGGACCCGCTGGAATCGACGGCCGGTGAGTTGTGGAAGGCCAATCTCGAAACGCTCGGCATCAACCTGAGCCTTCAGCCGATGGCGTGGGAGGCCCAGTGGGAGCTGGCAAAGTCGGACCCGGCGCAGGCGCAGGACATCTTCGTCATGTATTGGTGGCCGACCTACGTCACGCCCTATGACTACTTGGTGAACTTGTTCCATAGCGAAGAAACACCGACCTATAACCTAGGTTACTATTCAAATCCCGAGTTCGACAGGATGATCGACGAGGCCGCGGCGCTTTCGGGAACGGATCGCGCCAAGGCGGAGGAAATGTTCAAGCAGGCGCAGCGCATGATCATCGACGACGCGGCGGCGGTGTTCATCCTCGACAAGCCGAACATCCACATCATCCGGTCCGATCTGAAGGGCTATACAGACAATCCAGCCTACGGCCATGTTGTGTTTGCCAGCGCGCTGAGCCGCTAGATCAGGGGTGTCGTGGCGATGGGGCTCGGCCTATACATCCTCCGTCGTGCTGCGCTGTCGGCGATGGTGGTGCTGGGGGTAACCTTCCTGGTGTTCATCGTGGCCCAGGTGGTGCCCTCCGATCCTGCCGCGCTTTATGCCGGACCGCGCCCTACTGCCGAACAGATCGCCAGGGCGCGCGAGGAACTGCATCTGGACGCGCCATTGCCCGAGCGCTTTGGCCGCTTTGCCGCCGCGATGGCGACGGGTGACTTCGGCGTGTCATACAAGTCGCGGCGTCTCATCGCGCAGGACCTGCAGGTGTATCTGCCGTCGACACTGGAACTGGCGATCTTCTCGACTGTGCTTGCCCTGCTAATCGGAATACCGGCCGGTGTCCTTGCGGCTGCCCGCCGGGGCAGCGCGCTTGACAGGCTGGGCAGCCTTGGCTCGATCCTGGCTGTGGCCATGCCGACATTCTTCCTTGCGATGATCCTTCAGCTTGTCTTCGCTCAGTGGCTGGGGGTGCTGCCCCTGTCGGGCCGGATGTCGAAGGAATTCTCGATCATGGACCCGCTGCCGACCATCACCGGGTTCAACCTGATCGACGCCCTGCTTGCAGCCCGTCCGGATGCGTTTGGCGATGCCTTCGTGCACCTGATCCTGCCCTCGCTGACGCTTGCGGCCTATCCGGCGGGGATCGCCATGCGCCTTACCCGGTCGGCGATGATCGATATACTCGAACGGCGCCACATCGTTGCTGCCCGCGCCCTTGGCTTGTCTCGGTTGCGGATCCTGTTCGGTCACGCCCTGCCCAATGCGGTCGGTCCTGCCTTGACGGTGCTTGGCCTGAGCTTCGCCTATTCGTTGACCGGCGCGGTTCTGGTCGAGATCATCTTCGCCTGGCCAGGGCTTGGCCGCTATGTGTCGGAGGCGATCCTTTCCAAGGACTTTCCGGTGATCGCGGCGGCGACCCTGGTCGTCACGATCTGCTACGTCGCCATGAACTTGGTGCTGGACCTCGTGCAGGCCCTCGTTGATCCTCGGGTGGCACTGGGATGAACCGGCTAGTGAACCGTCTCGGCTGGCCGGGATTCGTGGCTCTTGCAATCATCCTCGTCTTTGTCGCTCTGGCGGTCCTTGCGCCCGTCATTTCCCCCTATCCGGCGCAGGGCGCGGGGGGCCCGAACATCAGCGCCAAGTTTCAGCCGCCTTCGCTGAGCTACTGGTTCGGCACCGATCACCTCGGGCGGGATATGCTCAGCCGCGTCATGTACGGTGCCCAGGTTTCGCTGACCTCCGGCTTCCTGATTGTCGGCTTTGCCTTGCTTGTCGGTCTGCCTGTTGGGTTGGTCGCCGGCTATTTTGGGGGATGGATGGACGAGGTCCTGATGCGGGTGACCGATGTCTTTCTTGCCTTCCCTGCTCTTCTGCTGGCGGTGCTGATGGCCGCGGCCCTTGGGCCTGGCCTGCTGAACAGCATTGTCGCGGTCGCGGTCACGTGGTGGCCTTGGTACGCCAGGATGGTCCGGGCCGAGGTCCTTGTGCTGCGCGGCCAGCCCTACGTCGAGGCTGCCCGCTTGATGGGTGTGTCTCATACCCGGATCATCTTGCGCCATATCCTGCCGGCGGCAGTCCGCCCGATTGGCGTGCAGGCGGCGCTGGATGTCGGCCCTGCCTTGCTGACGGCATCCGCCCTGTCCTTCCTGGGCCTGGGCGTCCTGCCGCCGACGGCCGATTGGGGGCAGATGGTGGATGCAGGGCGCAAGTTCTTCCCCGACCGCTGGTGGTATTCCGCCGCGCCAGGAATTTCGATCTTTGTCGTTGCACTGGCCTTCTCGATTCTGGGCGATGCGCTGCGCGACCGTGAGGGAGGGCGCCGCGATGCCTCTGCTTGAGGTCGGTGATCTTTCCGTGACCATTCCAACTGCTGCCGGGCCCGTTCATGCCGTCAGGCATGTCGATCTAGTGATCGAGCGCGGGGCAATCCACGGAGTGATCGGGGAGTCCGGCTGTGGCAAGACCATGTTGGGGATGGCCTTGTTGGACTTGATACCGGACGGTGCAACGGTCAGGGCGAAGCGTTTCAGCTATGACGGGATGGTGCTTTCCGATGTGGCAGAAAGCCTGCGCGGGCGCCGGATCGCAATGATCTCTCAGGACCCTGCAGCGGCGCTGAACCCGGTGCTGACGATTGGCCGCCAAATCGACGATGTCCTGCGCGCCCATCACAGCCGCCCACGACACGAACGGCGGGCAGAAGCGATTGAACTCTTGGCTGCGACGGGCCTGCCTGATCCTGCCGGCGTCCTGAAGAGCTATCCGCATCAGCTTTCCGGCGGGATGCAGCAACGCGTCGTCATTGCGCAGGCTCTGGCAACGGGCGCGGAGTTCCTGATAGCAGACGAACCGACAACTGCCCTCGACATCACCATTGGGGCTCAAGTGCTGGCGCTGCTGCGCCGCCTTGCGACCGAGCGCGGACTGACGGTCATGATGATCACTCATGACATGGATGTGGTTGCAAGCGTCTGTGACCGTGCGACAGTATTGTACGCCGGGGTTTCGGTCGAAGAAGGCCTCACGTCAGACCTGCTTCTGAGGCCCAAGCACCCCTATACTCAGGCACTGCTGGCGGCGTTGCCCGATGCTGCGCCAAGGGGGGCGCGTCTTGCGGCGATCGAGGGCACGATTCCTCAGCCGCAACTCCAGATCACGGGCTGCCCATTCGCACCTCGATGCCCTTTTGCCATGACCGTCTGTTCGGTTTCTGCGCCGCCGGTTCACAATGATCGAGGGCAACTCTGGTCCTGCCATCTCGGGGAGGTGCCGAATGGCGGATCCCATTCTTGAAGTAACGGACTTGGTGGTCTGCTACCACGCGCGCGGGCTTTTCCCCGCCGCCCTGAAGCCCGCCGTGAACAAAGCGAGCCTCGTGCTGGCTGGTGGTGAAACGCTTGGGATTGTCGGCGAGTCCGGCTCCGGCAAGAGCACGCTCTTGCGCGCGATCCTCCGACTCATTCCTGTAACCAGTGGCAGCGTCCGGCTAGGAGGCCGTGATTGGCTTGACCTCGAGGGGGAAGATCTTCGGCGCGCCCGTCGGGTGATCGGTGTTGTTTCACAGAACCCGTTCCTGTCGCTTAGTCCCCGCCTTTCGATTGCCGAGATCCTGGCCGAGCCGCTTCTCGCGCGTGGAGACAAGCCGGGATCGGCCTTGCGCGACAAGACTGAGGAGTTGTTGGGACGGTGCGGCCTTCCTGCAGACTTCATGACCCGACGCGCCCGCGAGCTTTCGGGCGGCCAAGCGCAGCGCGTTGCCATTGCCCGGGCGCTGGCGCTGGATCCGAAGTTGCTGATCCTCGACGAGCCGACCTCGGCGCTGGACGTCTCCGTGCAGGCACAGATTCTCAATCTTCTTGCCGAGTTGCGGGAACGGATGGGCCTGTCGATGCTGTTCGTGACACACAACCTCAAAGTCGTGGCTCATGTGGCCGACAGCCTACTAGTGATGCGGCGCGGCGACGTGATTGAAGTCGGGCCTGTCGATCAGGTGGTGAATGCCCCCCAGCAGGAATACACCCGTGAACTGATGGGGCTTGGAGGGCGGATCGCATCCAACTCCCGACGATCCCGGCTCAAGTGATCGCCCTTTAGTTTCGCATCATGACATCTCACGCGACACAGCCGGCAGCTGGCTGCACTTGAGTTCGCAAGAACAGGCTCACGGGAATATCCCAGAGGCAGCGCAGACCAGATGGGATCGTTGCGAAGCTTCGTCAGCTGAACGCGTCGGTTCCACGGTCTAGTCTGTGAGCCGCGCTGTGCCGTCGACCTTGTCATTTGCCCTACTTGGCGGGACTGCGACGCTGACCACGGTCCGTGTTGCGGCAATGGCGCGGATCAGGGCCACGGCCGGAGGATGCTCTTCCATGGAGTGGGGGCCTTTTGCGGATCTGTTTTGGGTCTCGCCACTTTACCTGTCCGAGAGATAATCGGCCGACACGTATCCCGACACTCTTGGCGCCGAGGCCAAGGAGACCCGGCACCACAGCTGGCCCTCCTTGGTCACACAATCCCGGCGCGTCAGTTGGGTTCCATCCGGAATCCCGAGAAGCACCTTGTAGCCAAGCCCCGGGCCGGCCCGCAGCTTGAGCAACTCGGCAGGACCTGCACCTTTGACGACGACCCGCTCGCCGAACGGGCCGGCGCAGCCGCCGAGCAGGAGAAGCAAGAAGACGCCGCGCAGTAGTAGGCCGGTCATGTAAGAACCCCATTGATTTCTTGGCGTGTTATTGGCCCGCCGACGCTGGTTGGAAGACCTCTCCAGCGCGGAGAGCAGGTGTCAGGGAGGAAAGTCTGGATAGCTGCTCCAGCAAGTTCTTGACGCTAGAGACATGCCACAGTCCTCCTCGGCGTGTCATCATGCCTCTGCGATTAAGCTCCGAGGCAATCGCGCGGAGCGTGACATGGCCGTCGGTACGGATCGCGGCGATCACCGGTGCCAGGTCGTCGGCGAAGGCCTGCGCATTGGTGCTGACGGCCGCCCTCAGAGCCGCACCGCCCTTGCTAGCCCGTCGGAGCGCCGCCGCCCCATTCGGGTTCCCGAGCCTGACTCCGCGCGCCTTGGCGGCCGCCAGCGCCTCCGTGGTGCGCTTGGAGATCGCCTCGCGCTCGACCTGGGCGACGAGCGCCATTATCCCGACGGTGAGGTCGTTGGCCTCGGGCATGTCGCAGGCCAGGAAGCGGACGCCACTGTCCCTGAGTGCCAGCAGGAAGGCGGCATTGCGCGAGAGCCGGTCCAGCTTGGCGATGACGAGCGTCCCGCCGGTGACCTTGGCGTGGTGCAGGGACTTCGCCAGTTCGGGCCGGTCGTTCTTCCGGCCGCTCTCGATCTCGGTGAAGCGTGCGATGACCATTGCGTTCCGGCCGGCAGCGAAGTCCTCGATGGTCTTGCGCTGAGCCTCCAGTCCCAGGCCCGATTGACCCTGCCGGGCGGTCGAGACCCGTTCATAGGCGACATATCGGGGCGGGGTGGGAGACATGGCCGGAGTGTACAAAACTGCGTAACGTTCGTTGCGCAGGTGTGTACACCACTTCCGCAAAAGGTCGTAGCCAATTGATTGATTACAATCTGGAATCCAGCTTCAGTGTCGTTGTCCGGCCCTCGACCGCCATGCCTTCCATGGCCCGGGATGCGCCCATGTCAATCGGATGTTCCGTCTCGGTGCCATCCGGATCGACACCGACCAGTACGACCTTGATCATGGTTGGCTCCTCGGCCTCTGGCATGCGGGCGAGAGTCACGCGGGAGCGCGAGGCCGGCGTCAGTCCGAGTTCCGCCATGTAGCGCCCCATCAGTTCCAGCTGCTTGTTCGAGACCGAGAGCCAGGGGTTCTGCTGGACGTAGCCGGAGGGTGTCTTGATCAGGGCCGGCGTCTCGCGAAGCTTCTCTTCCGCCTCGACCCACCGGGCCCAGGACTGGCAATAGGCGGCCAGCGCGCCACGATCGACGGTAGTGAGCACCCCCATGTCGTAGAGGCTCTGCGCCAGCCTGTGCCACTCGGCCCGCGCTTCTTCCGACAGGTGCGGCGGGCAGTCCGGCAGGCCTTCGGGCGGAACAGGCTCGCCATGATTGTAGCCACGCTTGCCGGGATTGCCGTTGGC
The DNA here is from genome assembly GCA_041905595.1 of Rhodobacter sp. Lineage (GTDB taxonomy): Bacteria > Pseudomonadota > Alphaproteobacteria > Rhodobacterales > Rhodobacteraceae > Aliitabrizicola. Next base: position 42,318 of record JAYRKT010000026.1, on the reverse strand, counting down.
GCGGCGAAGGGCGGTCGGTTGGGGCTTGCGTCCTCTCATTGCAGGCTGTCCCCGAACGCCGCGAGCTCGCCATCCGCCGGAGGGTCGATGTCCGCCGAGAGGTGATGGGCAATTCCCGCGGTGCCAACCGCTGGCTTCTCAGAGCGGATGGCGGCTGCCAGTTCCCGAATGGTCGAGGTGCTCAATTGCGAGAAGTCGAGCAGCGGCGCCTGGGGCTCCGATAGCTGTTCCACTGCGAGTGTCTCCCGCCAGCCGCCTTGGGTCTTCAGGAAGAAGATCATCGCTGTCGTGTTGCCGCTCCGCGCCTTGGCGATGAGGCTTTGCGCGATCGACCCGACCGCCCGGGCCCGACCTCTTTTGTAGCGTGCCGCAATCTCCGGATCGCGCTCCATCAGGGAATAGAAGGTCCGCCGGCCGATGCCGAAGTAGTCGGCAATCTGCTCGGTCGTCAGCACCGCCGCCAGGGTCTCAACCTCGGCGATCTGGGCCTCCGTCAGGCTGCAGGCGGACCGTCCCATCACTCCTGCTCCGCACGGCGCTCTGTGGCGACGGCGGCGAAGGTCTCACCACCTCCGGCAAGCACCGCTGCCTGTCCGGTAAACGCCTGCCAGCGTTGCACGGCCACATCGACGTAGGCCGGATCCAATTCCACGGCGAAGCAAGTCCGCCCGCAGGTCTCGGCGGCGATGATCGTCGTTCCCGATCCCGAGAAGGGCTCGTAGACGGCCTGGCCGGGGGAGGAGTTGTTGAGCATCGGCCGGCGCATGCAGTCGACCGGCTTCTGCGTACCGTGAATGGTGGTGGCGTCCTGGTCGCGCGAGGGGATTTGCCAGAGCGTGGTCTGCTTGCGATCCCCGGTCCAGTTGCCGGTGCCGCCGCTTCTCACGGCATACCAGGCCGGCTCATGCTGCCAGTGATAATCGCCCCGGCTGAGGACCAGCCGCTCCTTGGCCCAGATGATCTGCGAGCGGATGGCGAAGCCCTGCGAGACGAGGCTCTCGGCCACGGTGGTGGCATGGAGGGCGCCGTGCCAGACATAGGCGATGTCGCCGGGAAAGAGCGCCCAGGCCTCGCGCCAGTCGGCGCGGTCATCGTTCCGGACCTTGCCGATCCGCTTCGTCTCTGAGGCACCGACACGATTGCGCCAGTCGGGGTCGTACATCACGCCATAGGGCGGATCCGTCACCATCAGGTTCGGCTTCACGCCGTCGAGAAGCCGCGCGACGATCGCGGCGTCCGTGGCATCTCCGCAGATCAGGCGGTGCTTTCCGAGAAGCCACAGGTCACCGGCACGGGACACGGGCTTCTCCGGCGCTGGCGGGATATCGTCCTCGCGTGGATCGGCTTCCGTGCCGCGGAGCAGTTGATCAATGTCCCGGGCCTCGAAGCCGAGAGAGGACAGGTCGATGCCAAGATCGGCCAGATCGCCCACCTCGAGGGTCAGGAGGTCGCGGTCCCAGCCCGCCTGCTCGGCGAGGCGGTTGTCGGCGAGAATGTAGGCGCGCTTCTGTGCTTCGGTCAGATGGACGAGTTCGATCACCGGCACTGTGGAGAGTCCGAGCACCCGGGCCGCCATCACACGTCCGTGCCCGGCGATGATGCCGTTCGCGCCATCGACCAGCACAGGGTTCGTCCAGCCGTATTCCCGGATCGATCCGGCGATCAGCGCGACCTGGGCTTCGGAATGGGTCCGGGCATTGCGGGCATAGGGGATGAGGTCCCCGATCGGGCGGTATTCGATCAGGAGCCCGGTTGTAGCTGAGAGGGCCGCTGCCTGTTGTCTGATCGTCGCGCCCATGGCCTCTGCTCTCCTGCCATCCCCCGCCTGCAGAAATTCGCGGGTGTCTCTGCCTGATCCCAAGTCTATCAGATCGCCTAACCCATTGTAAGAATGACACTATTCGACAGGGGGCGTCACCTTCCGCCATGAGCCCATCTGAATGCGGCGCTACCATTTTGCCCCGACGCTTGCGGCGGGCTGGCTGCCGGGGGCCGCCGCCGCGCCCGTCGGAGTTTCGGCTCGCGCGCGATTCCTCTTAACCAGTCCAGATGTCGGTTGGTGAGTCCTTGAGTGACGGCACAGGACGACCAGCCCCGGCGTTTTGCCGAGGTTGGTCCCCGCTGCCGTCAGCTGTCCGTGTCGGCTGGAGCCGCCCCGTCGCTTAGGCCCCCGAGGGCGCATTCACCCACGCCTCGAGGTCGGCCGCTACTTGCGACGCCGGGTCTGGCGCCGGGGGACGCGCTTCGGCCTTTCGGACTGCGCCTGGCATGTGTCCCCGCCCCGTGGTGTGCCGGTCCGACCTGGCGCCACGGTCATGAAAACCCTCCGCCAGATGGGTCCGCCGATGAGAACAAGGGGCGAACAAGGAAAGTTTACCTATTTCGTAAATATCTGAAAAGATTGACAATATATGTCAAATGCCGTCATTTGCCGACAGTTGGCGGTTAAGAAGCGGCGGACATTCCCGGAAACGGTTGACGGGCTGCGCGAGTGCGCCGATGCTTTGAGTCCTCTTTTGTTCTCCCTCTCGTCGCAACAACATGAAAGGTGTCATTTGACAGCGATGTTCTTCGGCAACGCCAAGGCTTCCGGCTGCAACTTCGAGACGGCGCTGGAGCTGTGGTCCGACCCAGCCGCCTTCCGCATGGTCCAGGCCGAGATCCGGATCCTGAAGTTCCATCACGACCCCTACGAGGCCCATCGCCGCCTCGCACACCAAACCCAAGCCCTGCAGGAAGCATTGTTCGACAGATTGCGCCGAGGCGATCTCCTTTCCTCGTCGATCGATTGGTCGCCGGCATCAATCGGCCGGCGGATCATCCTGCCGCCCGAGACCTATTCCCTGCCGGGGCTTTACTACGATTGGACTTCAGACACGCTCGAGGCGGAAGGCTTCACCTTCGAGTCCGTCCAGTTCTTTCTCCCGGCCGATCCCCCGCGAAACATCGCACCCTTTGTCAGGGACGCCGCGGCATTTCCCGACGTGCCGCTAGCCGATGGTGCAGATCCCACGCCGAGTACTCCGGGGACTCCGCCTGCCACAAACAATGCTCCTGCACCCACTGAATTCTCAGCCGATGCCACTTACGAGCATGTGAGCCTGGGAACCCGGGACTATTCCCTCACACCGCTGCAGGCCTCGATCGTGCAGGTGCTGCACGAGGCTAGTCAAACCAAGCATCGTTGGGTGCATCTGAACGACCTCCGGGACCGAGTTGGATTTGATACCGAGAAGATTTCCGGCTTGTTCCGCCGCTTACCGGCCTGGAGGGATCTCATCGTCTCGGACAAGCGCGGTTACTACCGCCTGAACCTCTGATCCCGTCACCTGTCGGTCGCCCGGTTGTCCTCCCTGAGACCCGCACGGGTCATCCGGGCGTCCGACGACAACACCTGCCGCCTTGCGACATCCTCGCTGCAGTACCGCAACCCTCTGCAGCGAGGCCCGCATGCCAGATCCTTCTTCCCCCTTTCTCACCGAACGTCAGCTCGCCACCCGCTGGCATCTCTCGCAGCGCACCCTGCAACGCTGGCGCAAGCTCCGGACCGGGCCGGCCTGGCTGAAGCTCGGTGGCCGCGTCGTCTATGCCATCGACGAAATCCGAAACTACGAGACCCGAGCCTGGGAGCAAGGCGCGGCATGAACCCTTACCCCGCCGCCCTGATGTCGCCCGCCGAGCGTCGCGCCGAACTCTGCCGGCTGCTAGCCGCCGGCCTGGTTCGTCTCCACCGCCGCCAGTCAAGCGATCTATCCGCGGATGTCGGAGAAAGTTCGCTTCCCTCCGCCCGGCACCGGAGCGGTCATGCAACTCCAACTCACCGGAGACCCGCATGACGACGCATGACCCGATCCCCGCGCGCCTGGCCGCGCTGAAGACGATCCCGACACCGGACCTGAAGAAGCAGTGGCGCGACCTCTTCGACAGCGAGCCGCCGCCCTTCAACCGCCGCTACCTTGAATCCCGCCTGGCCTACCGCATCCAGGAACTCGCCTATGGCGGGCTGAAGCCCGAGACGGTCCGGCGGCTTGAGCGGCTCGGCGAGGAGCTGGACGGCGGGGACCGGAAGAAGAGCCGGCTTCGCGCTGACCGTGATCGCCCGATCACCGGCACGCGGCTGATCCGCGAATGGCAGGGGGTTGAGCAGATCGTCACCGTTACGGCCGATGGCTTCGACTGGCAGGGGCGGCCCTACAAGTCGCTCTCGGCCATCGCCCGCGCCATCACCGGCACGCGCTGGAATGGCTGGACCTTCTTCGGTCTCAAGAACCACAGGAACCGCGCATGAATGCTCCGGTCAGGACCGAGACGATCGTCCGCAAGCTCCGCTGCGCGGTCTACACAAGGAAATCCTCCGAGGAGGGCCTGGATCAGGAGTTCAACTCGCTCCATGCCCAGAGGGACGCCTGCGAGGCCTATATCGCCAGCCAGCGCTCGGAGGGATGGGTGCTGGTCCGCGACCAGTATGACGATGGCGGCATCTCTGGCGGTACGCTGGAGCGCCCCGGCCTGAAGCGGCTGATGGCCGACATCGAGGACGGGTTGGTCGACGTGGTGGTGGTCTACAAGATCGATCGCCTGAGCCGCTCGCTTGCAGACTTCGCCAGGCTGGTCGAGGTGTTCGACCGCAATGGCGTGACCTTCGTCTCGGTGACGCAGTCGTTCAACACGACGACCTCCATGGGCCGGCTGACGCTGAACATCCTGCTGAGCTTCGCCCAGTTCGAGCGCGAGGTCACCGCCGAACGCATCCGCGACAAGGTCGCCGCTTCTCGGCGCAAGGGCATGTGGATGGGCGGGGTGCCGCCCTTTGGCTACCGCGTCGAGAACCGCAAGCTGGTCATCGACGAGGAACGTGCCGAACATGTCCGCTGGATCTTCGCTCGGTTTTTGGAGATCGGAACCTGCACGGTGCTGGCCCGCGAGGTCGGCGCGCGCGACATTCGCACACCGAACGGCAACCCGATCGACAAGAAGTATCTCTACCGGATGCTGTCGAACCGGGCCTATGTCGGCGAGGCGGTCCACAAGGGCGACAGCTATCCCGGCGAGCACGACGCGATCATCGACCGCGAGATCTGGGACCGGGTTCACGTGATCCTGCAGGAGAGCCCACGAAAGCGCGCCGCCCGCACACGCGCCGACACGCCCGCGCTGCTGAAGGGGCTGCTGTTCGGGCCGGACGGCGCGGCCTTCTCGCCTACCCACACCCGCAAGGACGGGCGGCTCTACCGCTACTATGTCAGCCAGACGGTGCTGAAGCATGGCGCAGGATCCTGCCTGGTCGGCCGCGTGCCCGCGGGCGAGATCGAGGCCGCCGTCATCGACCAGCTCCGCGCCGTGTTCCGGCAGCCGGAGATCGTGGCGGGGACATGGAAGGCGGCACGCACCCAAGCCGACTACATCACCGAGACCGACGCCCGCGCGGCCCTGCAGCAGCTCGACCCGTTGTGGGACGAACTCTTCCCCGCCGAGCAGGCGCGCATCGTGGCGCTGCTGGTCGAGCGCGCGGAGATCAACATTGACGGGCTGAATGTCCAGCTTCGTGTGGATGGTCTTGGCGGGCTCGCCCGAGAGATGCTGGCCGGCAGTATCGGAGAGGCCGCATGAGCCGTGGGTCGCCGATACCGGACACCGTGACGCTCCATGTCCCGTTCCGCATCGTGAAGCGCGGCGGGAAGAAGGAGATGCAGATGCCCGAAGGCGCCACGCACCCGCCGCGGACCGACAACACGCTGGTCAAGGCACTGGCCCGCGCGTTTCGTTGGAAGCGCATGCTAGAGTCGGGCGCGTTCGCTACTATCGCCGAACTGGCCGAGAGCGAGGACATCGCACCGTCCTACATGACCCGTATCCTGCGTTTGACCCTGCTGGCGCCGTGCTTTGTCGAGGCGATCCCGGACGGGAAGCAGGGGCCGGAGGTAACGCTGACAAGGCTCTTGGAGCCGTTCCCGTTGGAGTGGATTGATCAGCTCAGCCAGTTCGGCCAAGGAACAGCGTCGGGTTTTCCGGAGGCTCCAACGCTGGAGAAATTGGAGCACGGAGCCGATGCAAAAGCAGGGAAAGCTTGCAGGCTTGCCTACCCGCTCGTTGACTGAAGGCCTCCAGAGGCGGATTTTCTCTCTCTCCCAAATGTTCGCCTTGCCATAGTCCAAATATGGACTATGCTGACATTATTATGCGAATATGGAGCAATGCCATGGCTTCGCACGGACAACCAGCACCAGCGATTGATCGCAGGGGCCTTTCCGGACCCGCGCTGCGTACGTTTTTTCGCATTGCCGAGCTATGGGACCTGTCGGTCGACGAGCAAATGACGCTTCTCGGAGTGACTGCGCGCTCAACGTTCTTCAAGTGGAAGAAGGACCCGAACACCGCGCTGCCGAAGGACACACTGGAGCGCATTTCCTACATTCTGGGCGTCTACAAGGCGCTTCAGATCCTGCTACCTGACGAGACGGCCGCTGACGCTTGGGTCAAGCGGCCGAACCAGGCCCCCGTCTTCGCCGGGAAGTCGGCGCTCGATCGGATGCTGTCAGGCCAGGTCGCGGACCTATTCGTCGTGCGGCAGTACCTGGACGCTCAGCGAGGCGGTTGGGCATGACGCTGCCGGTTGCCCGCATCGACTGGAAGCCGTGCTGGCGGATCATCCCCAGCCGGTTTCCGCCGATTCAGCTGTTCGAGCGGGTGACCGAGCCGGATGACCTCGAAGCCGTTTTCGAGTTGGAATCGCTGACCAACCCTCGCCTGCGCGATGAAGTGGGCAAAATCGGCCTCGTGCCCTCAGAGGACCGGATCAGCGGCCCCGGCACAAGCATCATCATGGCGGCTTTCACCCACCTCAATCCCGATGGGAGTCGCTTCACCGACGGGACCTTCGGCGTGTTCTACGCCGCCAACGACTTAGAGACAGCTATCGCCGAGACGAAGTACCACCGCGAGCACTTCATGCGGTCCACCGAACAGGCGCACATGGAATTCGACATGCGGGTCTATGTCGTCGACCTCGCTGGCGATCTGCATGATCTCCGGGGCCAGAAGGCGGCCTATCCGCTCGTGTACCACAACGACAACTACGCTGCGTCCCAGCACCTGGCGAAGTCGCTGCGCAAAGACGGCTCGAACGGCGTCGCCTACGACAGCGTGCGACGTAACGGGGGCGAGTGCGTGGCTGTGTTTCGCCCGCCCCTGCTCTCCAGCGCACGTCAAGAGCGACACCTCTGCTACGTTTGGGATGGGCGTCAGATCGCGACGATATATGAGAAACGGGAGATTGGGATCGGGGAGCGCAATAGATGATCAACGCTCCCGCCGCGCACGACTCAAGAATATTGGCAAATTCCAGTCAGCTGCAGGCCATCACGCATACAGATGGACCTGTGCTAATTATCGCCGGCCCAGGATCTGGTAAGACCTTCACGCTCGTCGAACGCATTGTTCACCTGATCACCGAGAAGAAGGTCGCTGCGGAATGCTTCCTTATCGTCACATTCACCGACAAGGCGGCTCGGGAGCTGACCACTCGGATATCCAATCGACTCACTGAATTGGATATCCGCTTCAATCTGAATGAAATGTACCTTGGTACGTTCCACTCCATCTGCCTGCGCGTACTGGAGGAATTTCGTGAGTTCACCCGCTTAAGGCGCAGCTTCACGCTTTTTGATCAGTTTGATCAGCAGTACTTCCTTTATCAGAAGATCAAGGAATTTCGGGAGCTTCCAGATGCCCAGCTGGTAATGGGGGATGACCAGACCGGCCGGTGGGCTCAGTCTGAGCAGCTCATGAAATGGCTGAACAAGGTTAGTGAAGAAGCGTTGGATCCCGATGCCCTAGAGGCTGCACCAGATCCTGCGGTGCGTGCGCTAGCACGTTGTTTCAAAAAGTATCAGGTGCTTCTGAATGAAGCAAATTGCCTTGATTTCTCGGGCATCCAGTATGAAGCACTGCAACTGCTTTGGCGACATCCCGCAGTATTGGCCAAACTTCGGGAAAAGATCTCGCACCTTATGGTCGACGAGTATCAAGACACCAACACCATCCAGGAGCAAATCCTTCTACTCTTGGCAGGTGACCGCAGGAACCTTTGCGTCGTCGGCGATGATGACCAAGGTCTTTACCGCTTTCGCGGCGCGACGATCCGCAACATCCTCGAGTTCCCTCAGCTCTTCCCTCCAGGCGCTTGCACGCAAGTGCGCTTGACCGTGAACTACCGCTCGCATCCGGGGATCATCGATTTCTACAACGCTTGGATGGAGCGCCAGGACTGGGAGGAAAAAGGCAGGTCTTTTCGCTTCCCCAAGCAGATAGTCCCAAGAGAGGACAGCTTTCCCGCCGTGCCAGCAACCGTCAGGCTGAGCGCATCTGACGAAAAGGACGAAACCGAAAACTGGCACGCGGAAGTTTTCGACTTTCTGACTGCACTTCGGGACTCCGGTCGGCTGACCGATTGGAACCAGGTCGCCTTCCTTTTCCGCTCGGTGAAAAACGACCGGGTTCTGGACCTGGCACGCTTCCTCGAAGCGAAAGGCGTGCCGGTCTATTCACCACGCTCCAACATGTTCTTCGAGCGCGAGGAAATCCGCTTGATGATCGGGGCGCTGATCTTTCTCTTCCCCCAGTTCCCCAAGGTGCGCCAGTGGGCAGAAGGTGCGCATCTGGCGATATGGGACTATTACGATCACCAGTGCTTCAAGGCATTCACTGACGAGCTGCGGAAGCCTGAAAATAGCCGAATGCTCGAATGGGCTCGGCCGCTGGCCAAGCGTCATGCTGTCTTGACCCAGACCGCCGACTACGCGTTCTCGGGCCTGTTCTACCAGCTCCTCCAGTTCCACCTGTTCTCCCGATTCCTGGACGAGGACGCGATGCAGGGCGTGGACAAGGGTCGCGCCGCCCGCAACCTCGCGACCTTCTCGAAGCTGATCACCAAGTTCGAGTACCTGCACTACGTCACGGTTCTGAACCCCGAGTACCTCGAACGGGACTTGCGGAACCTGTTCAACCAGTTCTTCCGCTTCCTCAAGGAAGGCGGCATCGGGGAGTATGAGGACGAGGCGGAGTATGCGCCGAAGGGGTGCGTATCGTTCCTGACCATCCACCAGTCCAAGGGGCTCGAATTCCCCGTGGTCGTGTGCGGATCGCTGGAGGCGGTGCCGCGCAAGCAGCACACCGACCTGGACGAACTCCTCGAAGAAGGTGGGTACCTGTCGAAGGCCCGGTTCGAGCCCCTGGACAGCATCAAGCACTTCGATTTCTGGCGTCTCTACTACACCGCGTTTTCGCGGGCGCAGAACCTCCTGGTCCTCGCCGCGCAGGAACGGCACGGGCACGGCCGGTCGCCTTCAAAGTATTTCGAGGATGTCTTCCGCGCCCTTCCAGATTGGCGCACGGTGGACCTGATCCAGTTCACCTTCCAAAAGGTGAAGGAAATCAACCTTAAGCGCGAGTATTCCTTCACCTCGCACATCACACTGTTCGAAAACTGCGCCGAGCAGTACCGCTTCTTCAAGGAGCTGGAGTTCGCCGCCATCCGCGTCAGCCCGATGCTGTTCGGCACCCTGGTCCACCAGACCATTGAAGACATCCACAAGGCCGTGCTTCGGGGCGAAGAACGTACGGTAACGCCAGACGCCATCGATGGCTGGTTTTCCACGAACTACGCCATGCTGTCGAAGAAGGAGCGCGTCTTCCTCGCGCCGATCACCCTTGAGGCCGCGCGCAGGCATGTCATGCGTTACTACCAGCGCGAGAATGGCAACTGGGACACCTCTCACATGCAATTGGAACGACATCTCTAGAGTTGGCAATACTTCAGACGAGCGCCTAGATTACCCTACTCAAAAGCCGGAAGAGCTACTTGAGCGGATCATCAAGGTTTCATCGAATCCTGGCGACCTTGTTTTTGACTGCTTCATGGGCTCAGGAACCACTCTTGCTGCCGCACTCAAGCTAGGCAGGCGCTTCATCGGCGCTGACGTCAATCTAGGCGCGGTTCAAACCGCGACAAAGAGACTGTTAATTTCGGATAAAGAGCCAAGCCTGAACTTCGAGGGCATTGGCAGGAGCGATGTTCCAGGCTTCGAGCTCTATAACGTCAATCATTATGATGTCTTCCGGAATCCGATCCAGGCAAAAGAACTCTTGCTAGACGCTCTAGAGGTTCAGAAGCTCGAATTGAGCTCTGTTTTCGATGGCGAGAAAGACGGCCGCATGGTCAAAATCATGCCAGTGAACCGCATCGCCACCCGTGCCGACTTGAACGAGCTGATCGCTGGCTTTGACTACAAGGCTTGGGAACGCCGTCAGGCAGAGCACCCAAACCGGCCGGTCGAAAAGCTCAACGTCGGCGACGAGAAGTTGACCTCGAACGACGACATTCGGGAGTTCAACCGTCTGGACACACCAACCTCCGAGAAGCAGTTCATTCTGCTTGTCAACAAGGGGCGTGAGGGCTGGAATTGCCGGTCACTATTTGGCGTCGGCCTCTTCCGCGAACCCAAATCCAAAGTTTTCGTGCTTCAGGCGACCATGCGCTGCCTTCGCGCCATCGGCCAGGCCCAGTACACCGGGCATGTGTTTCTCTCCGACGATAACATGGAAATTCTCAACGACGAGCTGCAGCAGAACTTCCGGATTAGCGCGGCCGAGCTGCAGAAGGTCGCCGGCGACAAGGAGCGCGTCCAGATCAAGGTCGTCGAGCCTCCCGTGAAGATCAAGCTGGTGCGGGTGCGCAAGGAGTATAATGTCCGCGAGAAAACTGTCTCGCCTGGACAGACGCTGTTCCCCGAGCTGTCTGCTCGGGACAAATGGAGTGAGCTTGTCGAGAAGTATCGGCTCTTAGAAACGCAGCAGGAAGGGCTCACCCCGAGTGACGCCGTCCGTGCATCATCCAGCAGGACATTCGATCTTACCGAACGCCGCGAAAAGCAGGTGTTCTCACGCCTGAGCATTGTGGGAGAAGTCGCTCGGTACCTCAATCAATCGCCATTGGAAATTGAGTCGCTGCTGGATGCCACAACGGAAGGCGTCGAAAAAATAGTTGCAATAACCAATGAATTCAACGAGTTGCTCTACGACGAGATCATTCCACGCTTGTTCCGGATGATTTTTGAGCTGGATGAGTCGGAAAGAAACGAAGAGCACGAAGTCCAACTCATCAAGCTCCCAGCGAGCGGTTATTACGAGATCACGGCTGCCAAGGACAAGATTGTCCGCAGCACTGACGCAGTGGTGAAGGGTGATGAGCGCGACAAGAGCTTCCATCTTGATACCTACTGCTTCGATTCCAATTCGGAGCGAACGCTGTTCTGGGATCTCCTAAGAGAGAAGCGGGTGAAAAAGATCTACTTTACTGGCATGCTTACGCACGGCCAGTCGGACTTCTTCATTCAGTACATCGATCCGGATTCGCATACGGTTAGAAGCTATTATCCGGATTTCGTTTTCGTCCGCGAAGAACCGGACGGGAACGAAAAATACGTGATCGTCGAGGTGAAGGGAGATCACCAGATCGACGCTGCAGTGGTTCGCGCGAAGAAGGACTTCGCCGAGCAAATCGCAGTGGCCAGCGGCATGGAGTATCAGATCATCAAATCCAGTGACGCGGACGCTCGAAGTTATCGCATGCTCCTATGACGACGGCGGGAATTCCCGTCGGCCGTGCATGATGCATGGTCCGGGACTTCAAGTTCGATTTGTGTTCCATCTCTTCGAGCGCGACCGACATCGAAGCGTTCAGTTCGGCGCCTAGGAAAAGCCATGCCAACCAATAATTTGTAAGCCATTCACCAAATAAGCACAGTCATCAGGTTCGGAGAATATCGGCCCGAGAGACCGCTTACGGACCACCTGGCCCCTGGGCCGGTGTTCAGCCCCTCCCGCATAACCCTCGAAAACAACGGAAAAATCCGGCCGCAGCCGGATCGGGAGAACGCCTTATCAAGGGCGAGTGGCGGAGGGGATGGGTCTGGCTTCCAACCTTCTCCAGCCTAAGTCAGCCTTCACATTCGCGGTTATCCTTGGCGCTCTTGCCCGCGATCCCCCATGGGCGCCAGCGCGTTGTCTGCGGCCAGGGCAGGGTGATCAGCGCCACTCCCGACAGCACGACAGCGCCACCGGCAAGGCGCGAAACTGATAGCGCCTCTCCAAGGAAAACGACGCCGCCGACCACAGAAAAGACCGGAAGAAGCAGCAGGAAGGGCGCCACTTGCCCTACCTCTTTGCGCAGGATCAGGCTGTTCCAGAGAAAATAGCCGAGCGTCGTCATGACCAGGCCGAGATAGAGCGCGGCGCCCCAGGCGGTGGGGCTGGCGGTCCTGATTGCCTCAATCTGCCCGGACTCGAACAGGGCAGACAGCAGGAACAGCTGCGGCGTGGCCAGCACTGCGGTCCAGGCGGTGACCGAAAGGCCGGTCATGCCCTTGAGGCCGCGGACCAGAACCTGCCCCAGTGCCCAGAAGAAGGCGCCGCCCATGACCAGGACGACCGGCAGCAGCGATCCGGTGAACTGTTCCCTTGCGGCGATCAACCCCACCCCGGCAAAGGCGATAAGGATGCCGATCCACTTGATGGCGCCGGGCCGCTCCCCCAGCAATAGCGCGCCAAGCAGGACCAAGAACGGTACCTCAAGCTGGACCACCAGTGCGGAAAGCCCGGCGCCCAGCCCCTTCACGCCGGTGAATGTCAGCGCATACTGGATCGAGGCGCCGACGACCGAGATCAGCACCAGGGGTGGTGTCAGACGAATGCGAACCAGTCTCTATTTGCCCTACCCAGCGCGGGTATCAGGCCACGAGAAGGCCGCGCCACTCGGCAAGCGCGGCGGCACGATTGGCCTTGAAACTGTCCCGGCTGGTGAGGGCGCGCTCTCCGTTGAAGTGGTTGTGGATTGAGGAATGGACCGCGACGAACTTCTGGAGCGATCGCATCCGGCGAAAGCGGAGCATGGCACGTTCCCGTCGTCGAAAAGGCTGATGTGAATTTTCCGCGCGATTATTGAGCCAGCGACCGGTCTCGCGATCGTCTGGCAGTCCCAGGTCCTTCAGCGCCGCGCCGTAGGACCTGAGCTTGTCAGTGACGAAAACATTCGGGCGACCATGCCGCCTTATGGTTTTCCTGAGGAATTTCAGTGCGGCCTTGCGATCTCGCCTCTTGGATACGAATCCTTCCAGGACTTCGCCTTCGTGATCGACTGCCCGCCAGAGGTAATGGGTGACGCCGTTGATCTTCACGAAAACCTCGTCCAAGTGCCACCGCCAATGAGGAAGGGACCGCATTCGATCCGCCCGCTTACGGCGAATCTCGGCGGCGAACATCGGACCAAATCTGTTCCACCAGAACCGCACGGTCTCATGGCTGATCTCGATACCGCGCTCATGCAGGAGATCCTCGACGTTGCGCAGCGAGAGCGGGTAGCGGACATAGAGCATCACCGTCAGGCGGATCACTTCGGGGCTCGTCTTGAAGTACCGGAAGGGGGAGCGCTGGATCATCACACGAGGCTAGGCGACGGCCCCACCCTGCTCAAGGAATTTGCTCTGACATTGCCTCCCGCTGGGCTCTTGCACCATGAAGCTGAACGCCACCGCCGAGATGATGGCGCTCAGCTGGCCAGAGTTTGCCGATGTTCACCCGTTCGCGCCGAACAACCAGACCGCGGGCTATGCCGAAATGCTGCGCGATCTGGATGCCAAGCTGTGCCAGGTGACGGGCTATGACGCCTTCTCCATGCAGCCCAACTCGGGCGCGCAGGGGGAATATGCGGGTCTTCTGACCATTCAGGCCTATCACCGGACCAATGGTCAGGGCCATCGCGACATCTGCCTGATCCCGACCTCGGCGCACGGCACCAACCCGGCTTCGGCGCAGATGGTGGGGATGAAGGTGGTGGTCGTGGGTGTGGCCCCGAACGGCGACATTGACATGGACGACTTCCGCGCCAAGGCAGAACAGCATTCGGCCAACCTTGCCGCTTGCATGATCACCTATCCCTCGACCCACGGCGTCTTCGAGACGACCGCGCGCGAGATCTGCGAGATCACGCACAAGCACGGCGGGCAGGTCTATCTGGACGGCGCCAACATGAACGCGATGGTAGGGCTGTCACGGCCCGGCGACATCGGGTCGGACGTCAGCCACCTGAACCTGCACAAGACCTTCGCCATCCCGCATGGCGGCGGCGGCCCAGGCATGGGGCCGATTGGCGTCAAGGCGCATCTTGCGCCCCACCTGCCGGGCAATCCCTTGCTGGCCGACGGTGGCGCGGTTTCCTCGGCCCGCTACGGCTCCGCCTCGGTTCTGCTGATCAGCTGGGCCTATTGCCTGCTGATGGGTGGTGAAGGCCTGACCCAGGCGACCAAGGTGGCGATCCTGAACGCCAACTACATCGCCAACCGGCTGAAGTCGGCCTATCCAATCCTGTACTCGGCGGGCGGTCGTGTGGCGCATGAGTGCATCCTTGACACAAGGGTGATGAAGGACCGCGCCGGTGTGACGGTGGATGACGTGGCCAAGCGTCTGGTCGACTGCGGCTTCCACGCGCCCACCATGAGCTGGCCCGTGGCGGGCACGCTGATGGTGGAACCGACCGAAAGCGAGCCGAAGGCGGAACTTGACCGCTTCATCACCGCCATGCTGGGGATTGCTGCCGAAGCGGAAGCGATTGTCGAAGGCAAGCTTGACGCCGAAGACAACCCGCTAAAGCACGCCCCGCACACGGTGGAGGATCTGGTCGGCGAATGGACCCGGTCCTACAGCCGCGAATCTGCCTGCTTCCCGCCCGGCGCCTTCCGGGTGGACAAGTACTGGTCGCCGGTCAACCGCGTCGACAACGTCTATGGCGACCGGCACCTGATCTGCTCATGCCCGCCCCTGGAAAGCTACATGGAAGCCGCCGAGTAATCTTGGCCGGATAACCCGATTGGGCGGCGCATTGGTGCCGCCCATTTCCCACAGGAAAAGCGACCGATGTTCCTTTCAACCTTCGACATTTTCAAGATCGGCATTGGCCCGTCCTCGTCGCACACGATGGGGCCCATGGTGGCCGCGGCGCGCTTTCTGGACGACCTTCGTCGCGCCGCCCCGCCCCATGGTCAGGGTACGCGGCTGCGCGCCAGCCTGCACGGCAGCCTGGCCTTCACCGGCAAGGGCCATGCCACCGACAGGGCGGTGATCCTGGGCCTGCTGGGCTTTCTGCCCGACACCATCGACCCCGACCGTGCCGAGGCACAGGAGGCCGCACTGCGCGCCGCTGGCACCATTGCGCTGCCCGGCCTGCCTGCTCTGGTGTTCCGACCCGCTGATGATCTCGTGTTCGACTACGGCCCACCACTGCCGGGCCATGCCAACGGGCTGGTTCTGACCGCCTTGCTACCGGACGGCGAACCGCTTCTGTCGCGCACCTATTATTCCATCGGCGGCGGCTTTGTCCGCACTGCCGAAGAACTTGCCGCCGACCGGGCGCAAGACGGCACGACCTCGGCTGCAGGCCCGGCGACACCGGCCTATCCCTTCCCCTTCACTTCGGCGGTCGAGATGCTGGCCATGGGCGCCGCCTCGGGTAAGACCATCGCCAGCATGAAGCGGGCGAACGAAAGCGTGGCGCATGGCGCGGCCCTCGACGACCGGCTGGATGCCGTCTGGGCCGCGATGGACGGCTGCGTCGACCGCGGATTGCGGCAGGAAGGCATTCTGCCCGGCGGCCTGTCGGTGCGCCGGCGCGCCCGCGACATTCATCGCCAGCTTCTGTCGGAGGCCGGCGCCAACCGCAGCCAACCGCATGTCGTCAACGACTGGATCGCCACTTACGCCATGGCTGTGAACGAAGAGAATGCCGCTGGTGGCCGGGTTGTCACCTCGCCCACCAACGGGGCGGCTGGTGTGGTGCCAGCGGTGATCCGGTATTATCGCGACCACTGTCACGGCGCGACGCAAGAGGGCATTCGCGACTTCCTGCTGGTGGCCGCCGCCATCGGCGGGTTGATCAAGCACAACGCCTCGATCTCGGGGGCCGAAGTGGGGTGCCAGGGCGAGGTCGGATCGGCGTCGGCCATGGCGGCGGCGGGGCTTTGCGCAGCCCTTGGTGGCACCAACGAGCAGATCGAGAACGCAGCCGAAATCGCCCTGGAGCACCATCTTGGCATGACCTGCGACCCGGCCAAGGGGCTGGTTCAGGTGCCCTGCATCGAACGCAACGGCCTGGGCGCAATCAAGGCGGTGTCGGCGGCCAGCCTTGCGCTGCGCGGCGACGGCCAGCATTTCATGCCGCTCGACAACTGCATCGAGACGATGCGGCAGACCGGCATCGACATGAACCTGAAGTACAAGGAAACCTCTACCGGAGGGTTGGCCGTCAACCTGCCCGAATGCTGACCGTGCCCCCTTCCGTCCGCCATCGAGTATAGAACATGCCGGGACTGGATCGCCGCCGTGGGGGCGCGAACCGTTTACATCGAGCCCAGCAGCCCCTGGGGGAACGGCTACTGCGAGAGCTTCAACGCGAAGCTGCGGGACGAGCTGCTCAATGGGGAAATCTTCTACAGCCTCGCCGAGGCCAAGATCCTCATCGAGAGCTGGCGCCGCCATTACAACACTAAGCGCCCGCAATCATCGCTGGGGTATCGCCCGCCAGCTCCAGAGGTCATCCAGTAGCCGGCTTCGCCATTCGGAGCCGCTTCGCCGGCCACCCGGGCCGTAGCGCCAAGACCCGTCATCCACCAAGACTGAAACCGGACCACCTGATCGGGGCAGGCCAATTGGGTCAACTGCAACTCAGGCTGCACAGATCAGTGGAAAGCTCAAGTGATGCCGTCCAAGCACTAGATGATTGCATCTCTGTCAGTTTCAGTGGGCCGGAACTGACGCGAACAGCCGGTTTCCTAACAGAGAGCCGCGTCGCTTAGTAATAACAGCCTGGCATTGGACTGGCCGCGAACGCAGTCCTGCAGAAGCCGAACCGATCTAGACGGCACAAGGATTACTACCCCAATCCTTGGACGGGTTTCCAGCGGATCTAAGCTATTGCCTGCTCCTGCAGGTCGATTTCGATAGAATCGAAGTGTATGACGGCCGCCGATTGTGCTTGAGAGAGCCTCCTGATGGCGCGGGAGGCGTTTCGACGGACACCTCCCTCGTGTCACAAATCCAGAGATAATCAGAACAAATTTCTATGGGCCATTGACGGGCGGTAGGCTGTCGATCGGATCGCGGCACTACTGAAAGGACTTAGAAAATGACCGACGACATGCTGCACGTCATGGAATGGCACAATGGGGACAAGGACTATTCCCCCTTCTCGGACGCCGAGATGAAGCGCCGCCAAGACGACGTGCGCCGCTGGATGGCCGACAACAACGTCGATGCGGCGCTGTTCACCAGCTACCATTGCATCAACTACTATTCCGGCTGGCTTTACTGCTACTTCGGCCGCAAGTACGGCATGGTCATCACCCAAGAAGTTTCCACCACGATCTCGGCCGGGATCGACGGCGGCCAGCCTTGGCGGCGCAGCTTTGGTGGCAACATTACCTACACCGACTGGCGGCGGGACAACTTCTACCGTGCGGTGCGCCAGCTGACCCCGGGCGTCAAGCGGCTGGGGATCGAGTTCGACCACGTGAACCTTGACTATCGCAAGGCGCTGGAAGCGGCCCTGCCGGGTGTGGAATTCGTCGATATCGCCCAGCCCTCAATGTGGATGCGGTCGATCAAGTCGGCGGAAGAGCATGCCTTGATCCGCACCGGCGCGCGCATTTGCGACGTAGGGGGCTGGGCCGTGGCGGGTGCCATCAAAGCAGGCGTGCCCGAGCATGAGGTCGCCATCGCCGGCACCAACGCCATGATCCGCGAGATCGCGAACTCCTTCCCCTTCGTTGAACTCATGGACACCTGGACATGGTTCCAGTCAGGCATAAACACCGACGGAGCGCACAACCCGGTGACGAACAAGAAAGTTCAGTCGGGCGAGATCCTGTCGTTGAACACCTTCCCGATGATCTTCGGCTATTACACCGCGCTCGAACGGACGCTGTTCTGCGACCATGTCGATGATGCGAGCCTCGACATCTGGGAAAAGAACGTCGCTGTCCACCGTCGCGGGCTGGAACTGATCAAGCCCGGTGCGAAATGCAACGAGATCGCGCTGGAATTGAATGGCATGTACCGCCAGTGGGACCTGCTTAAATACCGGTCCTTCGGCTATGGGCACTCCTTTGGCGTGCTGTCGCACTACTACGGCCGCGAGGCGGGCGTCGAACTGCGCGAAGACATCGAGACGGAACTGAAGCCGGGCATGGTCGTGTCGATGGAGCCGATGGTCATGCTGCCCGAAGGTGCCCCAGGTGCAGGCGGCTATCGTGAGCATGACATCCTGATCGTGACCGAGACGGGCGCCGAGAATATCACCGGCTTCCCCTTTGGACCGGAGCACAACATAATCAGGAACTGATCCAGACAGGATCAGGGCAAAAGGGGCCGGATTGATCCGGCCCCTTTCCTCTTTGAAGGCCCGCAGTTCGCGACAACGAAAAGGGGGCCGAAGCCCCCCTAGTTGCACCGGGAAGAAGACCCTTCAGTCGAACTCGGACCGCAGGGCCCCCACGATACCGGCAGTGCAGACCTCCAGCAGGATTTGCCCCTTCTCGACAGATGCCTCTTTTGGCGAGGACAATGTGCCCGAGGGTGGCGTCCATTCCGGTTTGACCGGGTAGACGTCGTAGGGCGGGAAGGTGGCGGGCGCATGGTCCACGGCGCGGTCGAGGTGGACGTGTTCAGGGTGCAGCGCCAGCATCAGCGAGGTTTCCAGGACCCCGCCATGTTCCACGTCCCAGCCGGGAAAGCCGCCGGGGTAAAGCCGTGCGATGGCCTCCTTGTGGACGAAATCCCAATAGGACAGCACGACAACCTTCAGATCGGTGATCCCGTCCCAGCGCAGCTCTCGCAACGCCAGATCGATGCCTTCGACGATGAACCACGAATTTTCAAAATGTCCGTTCACAAGGCAGATCTTGCGCACGCCGTGACGAGCGAATTCCTTGACGACGTCCTTAAGCGCCGACACCAGAGTGGCGCCGTCCAGGCTGGTCGTGCCCGGCAGATGGTTCCCGCCGCCCGACTTCTGGTGGGACTTGTAACCATAGGTGAAGGGCGGAGCTACCAGAGCGCCAATCTCCAGCGCTACACGGCGGGCGAATTCGGTGGGCAAAAGGACATCGACATGCAGCGGCATGTGGTGGCCGTGCTGCTCCATCGAGCCAATGGGGATCAGGATTGGTGTCTGCCCACCGCTCACAGCAGCAGCGTAGTCGGGCCAGGTGAGTTCCGAGGCGAAGGCGGTGGTGTGTTTCATGAGGCCAACCCTGCAAGAGTGATGGCGAAAACTACGTTGCAGGGGGTGCATAAGGAAAATAGATTGTCCCAATCCTTCCATTGACAGAGCAAATCCATGGCGCTGCTCACTAACCTGCCAACCGATCTGTTGCGCACGTTCATCGCGGTGGTGGAACTGGGCGGTCATTCCAAGGCCGGCGCGGTGCTCGGTCGCAGTCAGCCCGCGATTTCCCTGCAAATCCGTCGGCTTGAGGAGCTTGTCCGTGCGCCCCTTCTGTCACAGGAGGGTCGCGCGATCCTCCCCACCCCGGCGGGCGAGGCGCTGCTGTCCTACGCGCGCGAGATGGTGCGAATCAACGACGAGGCGGTGCACTACTTTCATCGCTCGGACATGACGGGAGTTTTGCGCATCGGGCTGCCGACCGATTACGCCGTGGCATTCTTGCAGAACACGCTGACCAACTTCCTGCGCCACCATCCGGACGTGGACCTTGAAATCCATTGTGACCTTAGCCGCGAACTGCACCAGCTGCTACGCTCCGACGACCTCGATATCATCGTCGCGACGATGCCCACTGCGCGCATGCCTTATCTTTCGCGTGCTTGGGTCGAACAGCCGATCTGGGCGGCAGCCGAAAACCTCCGCCTGACTGAGGGCCGGCCAGTGCCGCTTGGAGCGCATCTTGAAGGCTGTGACTACCGGGCTAGGATGATCGACGCGCTCGACGCCGCTGCCCGCCGGTGGCGGATCGTTTATTCCGGCCCGGGGATCTCCGGCTTGCAGAACGCGGTCGTGAACGGGCTGTGCATCACTGCCCTGACCCATGCGACCATGCTGCCCGGCATGCGTGAACTGAACGAGGACGAGGGGTTTCCAAAGCTTGAACCCCTGCGGATCGGCCTTTTCTATAAGCATCCGCGCTTGTCGGCGGCCGGATTGCAGTTGGTCAGTGACCTTGTCGCCGGACTGGAAAGCGTGGGCTCGGGAGTGAACACGTTGCCGAACTGATGAATTGGCAGGCAGAATAACGGCTGCTTATATTTGGATTTCAAGAACCGATTTTGTCCGGTCGCCCCGATCTCCTAACGTCACGGCCATGACAACGCCGTTGCGGTTGAATACGGGGAGAAACGAAATGCTCAACACAAACGGCTCCGCGACCGGCCTCACGCGCCGCTCGTTGCTTGCCACGGGAGCGGCCATGCTGGCTACTCCCATGCTGTCGCGCCGCGCCTTCGCACAGGCGACGGAACTGACGATGCTTGCCTGGTACGGCCATGCCGAGCCTGATATCGTTGCCGAGTTCGAGGCCGAGAACAACGTCAAGTTCGTTCCGAAATACTATACTGGCGGCGACAACATGCTGGGCCTGATCTCGCAGTCGCCCCCCGGCACTTTTGACGTGATCCTGTCGGATGCCGAATATGTAACGGCGCTGAATGAGGCCGGCTATGTTGAAGAGCTGGACCCGAACGACTACGCCATCGCCGACTATTTCCCGGAGTTTCAGAACTTCCCAGGCAACTGGAAGGACGGAAAACTGTTTTCCCTTATCACCCGTTTCGGTTTCCTTGGTGTCGCCTACAACACCGATGCGCTGACCGAAGCCCAGGCATCCAGCTATAACGTCTTCTGGGATCCGAAGCTGACCGGCAAGGTTGGCCATTTCGACTGGCACCTGCCGAACCTTGGCCAGATCAGTCTGCTGAACGGCAACGCCAACCCTTACGACATTGACGAGGCTGCCTGGGAGGCCGTAAAGGAAAAGACCATGTCGCTGCGTCCGCAGGTGGGCGGCTTCTTCGACTACGGCGGGACGTTCTCGTCGCTGAACGACGGGCAGATGCTGGCCTTCTGTGGCATCGGCGACTGGATCACCGGCGTTCTTCAGAAGAACGGTGCCAAGGTCAGCACCGCGATCCCCGAGGAGGGCGGGCTGCAATGGTCCGAGTGCTTCTCGATCGGCAAGGGCTCGGCCAAGGCAGACCTGGCGAAGAAATGGATCCAGTACATCACGTCAGCCAAAGGTCAGGCGAAATCGGCTCAAATGGCGGCCTATCCGGCGCTGATCCCGAACCAGAAGGGTTGGGAAGTCCTGAATGCCAGCAATCCGGATGAAGCCAAACGCCAGGGCATGCTGATTGGTGAGCCCAATGTGATGGACCTGATCCGGTCCGGCCGAATCCACTACCGCCAATGGCCGATCCAGCAGGATCTAGAGACCTGGAACGACTTCTGGTCGGAATACAAAGGCGCCTGACCGGGAAGGGCCCTGAAACATAGGGTCGGCAACTCCTTCAGTGCCGGCCCATGCCCCATCAGATGGAGTTCGCCCTCCGATGCGACGCCCGATTTCACTTTATGGTCTGACGTTCTCGCTGCCGCTTCTGATCTGGCAGGTTCTGTTCTTCGTCTTCCCGCTGGTCTTCCTGGTCGCGCTGTCCTTCTGGACGGTGAAGAACTTCGTCATGCGGCCCGACTTCGACACGGTGAACTGGACCACCATGTATGGACGGGCGGTCTTCTGGCAGGCCTATGGCACAACGCTTGCACTCGCCGCCGCTGCTTCCGTCCTGACAAGCGTTCTGGCCTTTCCGGCGGCCTATGCCATCGCCTTCAAGTTGAGCGACACTTCCCGACGCTGGGCGGTCTTCCTGATGGTGATCCCTTTCTTCACCAGCTACTTGGTGCGTGTCTATTCTTGGCAGACCTTCCTATCCGACAACGGCATCATCAACGTGATCCTGAGCTGGATCGGGCTTGGTCCTTTTGTCATGCTGAACACCGTCGGCGCTACGATGATCGGCTACCTGACGCTGAGCTTCCCGCTGGTCGTGCTATTGCAGCTTTTCAGCCTCGTCTTTATCGACCGCACCCTGATCGAGGCCGCGCACAACATGCGCTGTGGGCGGCTGCGCACCGTGTTCGAGGTGGTCATTCCCTCGGCTCGCACCGGCCTCGTGATCGCCGCCCTGTTCTGCTTCATCTTGTCCTTCGGCGACTTTGTCAGCCCCGTCTATCTGGGCGGGGGAGAGCCTACGACGCTGTCGATCCTGATCACCGACACCACCAAGTCTGGCCAGCAGTGGCCCCGCGCCGCCGTGATCGCACTGACCATGATCGGCACGCTGATGGTCGTGGCCTTTGTGGCAGTGAAATTCGCCTACAAGGGGAAGTCGAAATGAGCGGCGCTGCCGACATGAACCGCAACCGGGCGCTGGACTGGGCTTTGGTGGCCTACATCGTGCTGGCCTACGCCTTTGTCTTCGCGCCTATCGCGGCCAGTTTCGTCTTTAGCTTCAACTCGGACCGCTTTCCTTCGATCCCGCTCGGTGAATTCTCGCTGGACTGGTACCGAGCGATCGCCACCGATCCGCTCGTCTGGGAGGGCGCGCGGAACACGCTGATGGTTGGTGTGATCGTCGGGGTCGTCTCAACCCTCTTGGGCTTTGGCGCAGCCTATACCGACTATCGCTACAAGTTCGCGGGGAAGCAGGTCTACCTTGCGCTGGCGCTCCTGCCACCCACAATTCCGGTAATCATCCTGGGCCTTGCCATGCTGGCCTACCTGTCGCGCGTCAACCTGTCGGGCAATGCGCTATCGGTCATCATCAGTCACGTCGTCGTCTGCGCGCCTTTTGCAATGGCGATTATCCGGTTGCGCCTGTCGCAGATGGATCCGGCGCTGGAACCCGCCGCCTGGAACCTTGGCGCTTCGGAATGGATGGCAATGCGGCATGTCATCGTGCCGTTCTGCGCCCCCGCGATCCTTGGCGCGCTCTTCATCACAATGGCTGTCTCCTTCGACGAATTCGCCGTGGCCTGGTTTGTCTCTGGCCTGAACGAGACGCTGCCCGTCAAGGTGCTAGGCTTCCTGCAGGGTCAGGTCAGCCCACGGATCAACGCCATCGGCACTTTCGTCTTCATCCTCTCCATGACGCTTGTGATCCTCGCGCAGCTGCTGCTGTCCGGCCGCGGCGCCAAGTCCGCCGAAAGGGAATAACACGATGAGCCGCGATACCCTGGTTTCCTTTGAAGGCGTGGTCAAAAGCTTTGGCAACTTCGTTGCCGTGCAGAGGTTGGACTTCGAGATAAAGAAGGGCGAGTTCCTGGCGATCATGGGATCGTCGGGTTGTGGCAAGACCACGACGCTGCGTATGCTGGCCGGGCTTGAGGCGCCGACCGAAGGCGTGATCAGGCTGTCGGGCAAGCCAATCAACGACCTGCCGACCTGGAGCCGGGACACGCCGATGGTGTGGCAAAGCCTGGCGCTCTTCCCGTTCCTGAACGTCCGCGAAAACGTCGAATTCGCGCTGAAGATGCGCGGCGTGGGCAAGGCCGAGCGTCGCCGCCGGGCTGAACAATGGCTGGATCGGATGCAGATCACCGAGTTCGCCGAACGCAACATCTCGCAGCTTTCCGGTGGACAGCGGCAGCGCGTGGCGCTGGCTCGGTCGCTTGTGGTGGAGCCTGAGATTCTGCTGCTCGACGAACCGCTGTCAGCGCTGGATGCCGCACTGAAGGTGCGGATGCAGTCAGTCCTGAAGAACCTCCAGCGCGAGACGGGCATTACCTTCGTGTATGTCACGCACAGCCAGTCCGAGGCCTTCTCGATGGCAGACCGCGTTGTAATCATGAGCCGAGGCAATATCGAACAGATAGGTACTCCGCAGGAAATCTATCGAACACCGAAGACAAGGTTCGTCGCTGATTTCCTCGGATCGTCGAATGTTTTCACCGGAATATTGCAGCGCGGGTCGGCGGGAAGCGGGATCGAGATTGCCACTAGCGTTGGACGTTTCGATCTTGATCTCCCGGACAACAGTAATCCGCTAGGACAATCTGCGACTTTGACAGTCTTGGATACGAAAACACAGCTCAGCCACACACGGCCTGCAGGTGCCAATGCAGTTCCCGTTCGTATGATCGGTGAGGAATTTGTCGGCGCAACAGCGACGATCTATCTTGAAACCTCAGACGGCCAGGAAATGAGGGTCCAGAAGGGCCATCAAGAGCTTGCCGAGTTGGACCTTGAAATAGGGCAGTCCCTTTTCGCTTGGTGGAGGAAAGAAGATGGGCACCTCATCGCGTCATCCTAATTCTTCGACCGGATCGGCATTGGTTGCAGGTCGTCTGACTCCTATGGCGATGGACAATGCGACAGATAAAATCGATAGCCTTGTGCTGTCTGTTGCGACAACGGGAATGAGTAAATCGCAGATTGCGGCAGTTTCATTCCCCACTGCCGACCTTATTCATCGGATAGCCAAGATACTGGGAAGAAACCCATTCAGGCGGCAGCGCGGCCAGTAGAACTGGTTGTCTCCTGAACCAAACAGATGGTTTCTCCAGATCTGAACAGGAGTCCCCAGCATGACGAGTCACATCTTTAGGACAGATCTGGCAGAGGCTGCGCCGGTTATCGCAACTGGCGTCGCGCATTTGCGCTATTCCGGTGAAGTCCGAACTCGGGATTTTGCTTTCCTGACACTGCCAAATTTTACGCTGCTTGCCTTCAGCGCCCTGATTGATCCGTTGAGGATTGCAAATCAGTTGACGCAACAACCCCTCTATAGCTGGCGCGTGGTCAGCATCGACGGGAAACCCGCCCAGAGTTCGGCTGGAGTTAGGATAGATG
Source organism: Rhodobacter sp. (assembly GCA_041905595.1). Lineage (GTDB taxonomy): Bacteria > Pseudomonadota > Alphaproteobacteria > Rhodobacterales > Rhodobacteraceae > Aliitabrizicola. Next base: position 17,353 of record JAYRKT010000026.1, on the reverse strand, counting down.
CCGATCAGGGGTTGGAGCGTCTGGGCCGGGAAACAACGGTAGTGGTCTGCGCTGGCACCGACTCTTCAGGTGCAGCTGATCGGAATGTGCTTCAATGGCTGCGGGAACATTCCAGACATGGAGGCAGGCTTGGGGCTGTGTGCACAGGAGCCTATACACTTGCGCGCGCTGGCCTGATAGGTGACGATTCCACCACCGTTCACTGGGAGAACTTGGCAGCATTTCGCGAGCTGTTCGGAATCGAACCTCTCGAACAGCTCTATGTGATCGGTCGCAGGCATTTCTCCTGCGCGGGAGGTGAGGCCGTGATTGACATGATGCTGGCCCTGATTGAACGCGATTACGGGCGTCATCTCGCTAAATCAGTGGCCGATATGTGTCTTCATTCCACGATCCGCAGCGCGACTGATCGGCAGACACAGCTTTTCCCTTCCGCGACCGAGCGCCGAAATCCGAATCTCCTTCGAGTTGTCAATGCGATGAAAATGAACATCGCGGTTCCGCTGGAGATCTGCGAACTTGCCGACATTTTTGGCACCAGCCAGCGCCAGCTCGAGCGGTCCTTCAAGAGATGCATGCGTGAGACGCCGAAGAGCTATTATCTTGGCCTTCGGCTTCAAGAGGCGCGCGACCTGCTCCGCAGCACCACAATGTCGGTGCTGGAGGTTGCGATTGAAACCGGATTCAGCAGCCGAGGAAGCTTTTCAAAGGCATTCAAACAGCGCTTCGGCTTTTCACCTTTGGAACATCGGGGATAGCAAGTCACGGACCTGCCTGCGCTTTTCAGACTGAGTACGAAGGTCAACTCCCGTAACCAGTGTGTCGCCAGTGCCCTGTGCGAACCTTCTGAGGACTGAGCTAATCCCCGATTGTTGGACAGATTTCGGGGTGATTTAAGCTACGGCCTGCACCTGCTGGTCGGTTTCGATGGTGTTGAAGTAGACCACGGCGGGCACACCGAGATTGGTGAAGATGCGGTCGACCACGCCCTTGCCGGTCAGGGGCAGCGTGCACTGGTGCAGCACCTGCGCTCGCCGTGTTTCGACGTGTTGTCCATCACGACCACGACACGCCCCACGCCCGCGACAAGGTCCATCGCCCCGCCCATACCCTTGAAGAGCTTGCCGGGGATCATCCAGTTCGCGAGGTCGCCATTCTCGGCCACTTCCATCGCGCCAAGGATCGCCATGACGATTTTGCCGCCACGGATCATGGCGAAGGAGGTCGCGCTGTCGAAGAACGCGGTCTGCGGCAGTTCGGTAATCGTCTGCTTGCTGGCATTGATGAGGTCGGGGTCTTCTTCGCCCTCATGGGGGAATGTGCACGGCAAATGGCCGCATTCCTCCCTAACCAGCCGCCAGACCTGAGCTCCGCATAAGGTGGATTGAGCGGGCCGTGCTCGGCAAATGAAGCGCAAATCCTGCCCCCGCAACCAACTCACCTGAACTTCATTCTATCCTCTGGCCTTACCATCTGAGGCCGGTATTTGCCGTTACGGCGACCGGTATCCGGATTTGTGTCGAGGTAGGCACCCTGCGCCCGCCGCACCCAGGCCACCCACTGGACCAGGGCATCTACCTGGTCATCGTGGCGGTCGTTGGGAAAGGCGAGGAGTTCGCTCATCAGCTCCTGGGACCAGGGCTGGTCGGCCGGGATTGCGAGCTTGCCGCTGATGATCCAGTCGGTCTGGGCGATGAAACGCTCGGTCTTGCCTTCCGTGGCTTTCACCGGAAAGAACACCCGGTAGCCAGTGGGGCGGAGTTGCTGGCAGAGCGGCACCCCGAGTGCCGAGTTCTCGATCAGCACCCTGTCGGCACACCAATGCTTGCGGAGCGCGAGGACCCGGTCCTTCAGCTCGGGATAGGCGAGACGCACCCGCTCGACATGGAGGACGAACCAGCGCTGCGAGGGTTCGTGCCAGCCGAAGGTGATCCCCACGCTGTAGTCGCTGCGCGGTCCGTCGTGCGAAGCCGGGTCCCAACTCTGGGTACGCCTGGTGAACTCGTCGAGCGGCGGCAGGGTCGGCACGATCGTCAGTTGGTCGCGGCGCAGATAGCAGCTGTCGGAGGGCCGCGGGTCCTGGAGATATTGTGCGTGGAAGGCGTAGTCGCCGATTTCCTCGCGGATTTGGTCAAGTGCATCACGCGGTTCACGACCGGGATTGAGGATGTCGCCGAGCGCCCTCTGGTAACTGCGGCCGCGATAGAGCGGCCAGTCCTGCGCTTCGCCCGCGATCGAATCGAGGCGCATGTGCCGGAAGGTGCCCTTGTCGAGGAGATAGGCGGTGATGTCATCGACATGCAGACGCTGGGCGACCGAGACGATGGCGCCGGTGCGCTTGTCGTTGAGACGGGAATGGATCGACTGGTCGAACTTGGTCCGCACGTCTTCGCGCATGGCGGCTGAAGCGGCATCACCCGCCTTCATCAGGTCGTCGAGCACGATTAGGGTTGCACCCTTGCCAGTCATGGCGCCTCCGAGCGAGATCGCCGCCCGCCCCCCTCCCTTGGTGGTGCGCATGTCCTCGATCCGGTCGGAGCGCGGATCGATCACCGCCCCCGGAAAGAGCTCCCGGTAGAGCGGGCTCTGCACGAGACGGCGGAAGGTCAACGCCAGGTCGCGGGCAAGTTCTCCACCGTAGCTCACCACCATCACCTTGGCCGCGGGATCCCGCCCGAGGACGAAGGCGGGCAGGAGCACCGAGGCGCAAATGCTCTTGAGATGCCGTGGCGCCACGGAAATGATGAGGCGGGTCTCGCGACCCTCCGCCACTTCCTGCAGTGCATGGCACATGGCTTCGAGATAGGCGGCCGGCTGGAAGGTGACTCCAGGGCAGAGGATCGGGAAGGCTGCCTGCAGGAAGGCATAGAGGTTGGTCTGACAAAGGTGCTGGAGCGAGAGTGACACCAGGCCTGCCCGGGAAGGGTCATGCTTCGTCATCGTCAACCTCCGCGGGCAAGTTCAGCAGCGCGTCGACCGAACCGCCCATGCTGGCCGCGATCTTCCGCAGCAGGCGTTCCTGCGCACCGGGATCACCGACCGGATCAAGATCGCCGGGCGGCGATGAACCCGATCCGCCGGGCATCGCCTTGAGCAACAGCGCGCTCGCCTGGTGATCGCCTTCAGCCGCCTTCCGTACCAGCTTGCCGGCGATGATCTCGCGGATCTGCATCAGCTTGCGCCTGCCGTTCTCGCTGACCGCCACCTTGGTCGAGAGCTGCTTCTCGAGGGCCTCGGCAAAGCTCTTCGGGGCGCGCGGCCGCCCCTTCGAATTGCCAGACGTGCCGGGCTTGAACCGACTTGCCACCGGCGGCCGGCCATAGCCGACCTCGTAGTCCCCCGCATCTTCCGGCCCGGTCCCCTTGTCCTTACGCTTCGCCACGGTCGGTCTCCCGTTTCTGCGGCTCTGCGGCCAAGGTCATCTCCCGCTGCAACGCCTGTTCCCGTTCGGCGAAGGTCTCTCCCGTTCCGGCCAACACGGCGGCGCGCCCGGTCAGGGCCTGCCAGCGCCGGATCGCGGTATCGACGTACAGCGGATCAAGCTCGACGAGCCGTGCCACGCGGGCGGTCTTCTCCGCCGCGAGCAAGGTGGTGCCGGAGCCGCCGAACGGGTCGAGCACGATATCGCCACGATGGGTGACATCGCGGATCGCATCCGCGACCAGCGCGGTCGGCTTGACGGTCGGATGGTCGGCGAGGTCGGCGGCCCGGCCCCGCCGGAAGGTGTTCACGCCGGCATAATCCCAGACGTTGGTACGGTAGCGGCCATGGCGACCGAGTTCGACATTGTTGACATGCGGCGCCTTGCCCGAGCGGAAGACGCAGATGAGTTCATGCTTGGAGCGGTAGAGACTTCCCATGCCCCCATTGGTCTTGTTCCAGACGCAGATGTTCAGGAGGTCGAGCCCGAGGGACTTGCCCGCGGCGACCAGCTCCTCGACATGGCGCCAGTCCATGCAGACCATCAGGACGGCACCAGGCATTGTTTGTGCCACGGCGCGTCCGAGGCTCTCGGCGAGGAAGCCGCGGAACTGGCCCTCGCTCATCTCGCCGACCCCCATGGCGAACTCGCGGTGGCCGCTGGAGCTTCCGATGCGGACATGGCCCTGGATCGGGACATTGTAGGGCGGATCGGTGAAGACCATGCGGACCTGGTCGCAGCCCAGGAGAGTGGAGTGGACGGAGGCCGAGAGCGCGTCGCCGCAGATCAGCCGGTGCGGCCCGAGATGCCAGAGATCACCGGCACGGGTGACGGCCGCGGCTCCCGGGTCGGGCAGTTCGACGCTCTCGGTCACCTTGGGCTTTGCGGCGGCAGGCTCGAGGATCAGGTCGATCTCCGGCGTCGCGAAGCCGGTGAGGCTCACCTCGAAATCGATCGACCCGGCCAGTTCCAGGTCGACGAGTGCGGTGATCTCCAGCCTGAGCGTGTCCTCGTCCCAATCGGACAGTTCCGCGATGCGGTTGTCGGCAATCCGGTAGGCGCGGATCTCGTCTGGGGAGAGATGGTCGATCTCGACCACCGGCACCGACTCGAGGCCAAGCCGCAGCGCTGCCTCGTAGCGGCCATGCCCGCCGACGATCACCCCGCCGCGATCGACGAGGATCGGGTTCACGAAGCCGAAGGTCCGGATCGACCGGACGATGAGATCGATCTGCCGGTCGGAATGGCGCCGGGCATTCCGGGCGTAGGGCGTGACGCGCCCGATGGCACGGTCGTCCGCCCGGGCCAGGATCGGCGTCGGGCTCGGGGCAGTCCTCTGGGCAGTCTTTGCAGGATTGGCGCGTACCATGTCCGTCTCCAGTTCGGGTTGGCCTCGGGCCGAGGCCGGTTTGCGGTCTGGATCGGGGAAGAGGGCGCAAAGCTGCACCCTCCGGAAACCGATCCGGTTCGGGTGCCTTCTTTGAGTCCCATAATGGCAGGTCGAGCCTGCGGATGAGTGCCAAACAAAGGCGACGGTGGGCTCAGGGCCCCCAGGGGTCACGCCCTGGTCGTGCTGGAAATATCTGGCCTCCGCCGAAGGGCGTCAAGGGGGCGCAGATCAAAAATATCATCTAACTCATTGGCGTTGAACAACAATCCAGGGTGAGGTACCTGATCTCGGCCCCGACATTCTGCTGGACTATGCGCTCGGAACGAGCGTTGCTGTCCTCACGCCCGGACCGATCCCGGGCCTGTCTCGCTACGAAGGGCCTGCATCCTGCTGGCCCGCGCACAGAGAGAGACAGATGACGAAAACCCCCAAGCCAGAACGCGCCACGAAATCGGACCTCGTTCGCGGCCTGCTCGCCCGCGAGGGCGGAGCTTCACTGGACGAGATCTGCGCCGCGACCGGCTGGCAGCCCCATTCCGCCCGAGCCGCGCTGACCGGCTTGCGCAAGGCCGGGCTCGTCCTCACCCGCCAACCGGGTACGGGAGACGCGCCAACCACCTGGCGGATCGAGTCTCCCACGCCGGTCTCCACGGCCATGGCCAAGAGGGAACGGCCATGATGCGCGGTCCCAACGCGACCGAAGCGGTGGCGGCCCGGCTCGCGGTAATCGACCAGGCCGGGCGCGAGGATCTCCTCGCGCTTTGGACCGACCTCATCGGGGGCGTGGCGCCAAAAAGCATCAGCCGCCCGGTCTTGCGCCGGATCCTCGCCTATGAATGCCAGGCGCGGCAGGCTGGCGGGCTGACGAAGGCGCGGCAACGCCAGATCAGCGCCGTCGCCGAGGGCCGTCGACGGTCCAGAGCATCCACCCTGTCCCATGGTGGTCGGCTGATCCGGGAATGGGCCGGCGTAAGCCATGTCGTCGACGTGACGGGGGACGGCTACCGCTGGAAGGGCAAGTCGTATCGCTCGCTCTCGGCCATCGCGCGCGAGATCACCGGGGCGCATTGGTCGGGCCCGCGCTTCTTCGGATTGGACGGCGCGGCTCCTCCCAAAGCTAGACCCGCGAAATGACCGCTAAACCCACGATCCGCTGCGCGATCTACACCCGGAAATCCTCCGAGGACGGGCTGGACCAGCGCTTCAACTCGCTCGATGCCCAGTACGAGGCCTGTGCCGCCTATATCGCCAGCCAGCGCCACGAGGGCTGGAAACAGGTCACCGAGCGCTATGACGATGGCGGGATCTCTGGCGGAACGCTGGAGCGGCCGGCGCTGCTGCGCCTGCTTGCCGATATCGACGCCGGGCGCGTCGGCATGGTGGTCGTCTACAAGATCGACCGGCTGACCCGCTCGCTCGCCGACTTCGCCAAGCTGGTCGAGCGCTTCGAGGCCGCCGGCTGCTCCTTCGTCTCGGTGACCCAGGCCTTCAACACCTCCTCCTCGATGGGACGACTGACGCTCAACGTGCTCCTCTCCTTCGCCCAGTTCGAACGCGAGGTCACCGCCGAGCGGATCCGCGACAAGATCGCCGCCTCGAAGAAGAAAGGGCTCTGGATGGGCAGCATCGTGCCGCTCGGCTACGACCGCGATCCGAATCCACAGGTCCGGGGTCTCGTGGTCAACCTGCAGGAGGCGGGTCAGGTGCTTTGGCTGTTCGAATGCTATGATCGGATCGGCACGCTTGCCGCCGTCGAGGCCGAGGCGCGCGAGGCCGGTCTGCGCTCGAAGCTCCATCACTTCACGACCGGACGGACCCGCGGTGGCGCTGTCCTCACCCGGGGCATGATTCATCACCTGCTGACCAACCCGGTCTATCGCGGCCAGATCCGCCACCACGACCGGATTTGGCCCGGTCAACATCCGGCGATCGTGCCAGTAGACCTCTGGGACCGGGTTCAGTCCCGGCTTGTCGAACAAAGTGCTCGGCCAAGGGGACGGCGGCTCGCGACGTCCTCGGCACTTCCTGCGCCGCTGGTCGGCAAGATCATCGACGAGTGCGGAGATCGCTTGACGCCGAGCCATACAACGAAAAATGGAAGACGGATCAGCTATTACGTCTCGGCGCGGCTGTTGCGGGCAAAAGGCCAGCCGGAAGGCCCCGGTCGCGCGGGATGGCGGCTTCCAGCGCGCGAGTTGCACAAGGTGATCGCCGAGACGGTTGCGGGCCACCTCGGGGCCTGCGCCGACCGGCAGAGCCTCCTGGCACACCCGGACGTGACGACGGCAACCCGCCAGCAAGAGGCAGTCCGTTCGCTCGCCGAGAGATTGAGGGTGGGGGACATCGCCCTGCTGGGCTCTGTGATCGCATCCGTCCTGGTCGCGGAGATGCGACTGGATCTCATGCTCGACCCCGCAGTTATTGCGGAAAGTCTCGGCGTCACGCCGGACGAGGTGTTGCCTGATCTGTTGACCCTCACGACGCCTCTGATGCTCGGTCGACGCGGGATCGAGTTGAAACTGGTCGCTGGAGACCGGCGGTCGACTCCGGATCCAACTTTCCAGCGCGTCCTCGCTCGCAGCCATGCCTGGCTGCGGGACCTCAAGGCCGGCACTACGCTCACCGAGATCGCCCGGGCCGACGGACATTCCGAGAGCTACATCCGCACTCGGCTGCCGCTGGCCTTGCTCTCACCTCGCATTCAGGCAGCCATTCTGGACGGCACGCTGGCGCCGCATCTTACGGTCGACGCGCTCATCCGCATGGACCTGCCAGCGTCCTGGCGCGAGCAGGAAGCAAGGCTGGGACTCGGCGCCTGAGACCCTATTCCCTGATCCGGCGATAGGCTTCGCTGATCACGTGATCGAATTCCCTGTTCGGGTGACAAAATTCACTGTTCCGTTGAGTAGGGAATTTTCCTGCAAAGGCATGATATCCTGAGGAAATCTGAAGCCAGATTCTGGCGACGACTGGGATTCCGCGCGAAATTCCCTGTTATTCCCGTAGTAACAGGGAAATCCAGAAAACCGCACGATCGAACTTCCCGAACAGAGACGGCGGGGTCAGTACGGGTCGATGACGCATAAGACCTACGTCTCAGATCGGATTCCCCCGACGTAACCGACGGAAACTCCGCCGACAAACGGAAAGAACCGAAATGCAGGGAAATCAGCATGGGTGGCTGGCGGAGTGGAAGGGATTCGAACCCTCGAGACGGTTCCCCGCCTGCACCCTTAGCAGGGGTGTGCCTTCGACCACTCGGCCACCACTCCGCCGCCCCGTATATGGACCGGAGCCAGCGAAAACAAGGCGATTTTGCTTGTCCTCTTTCCACTCTACGGAAACGGGTGTGCAGCCAGCAACATCCGTCCCAACTACAACAATCGGCAGCACCGTTTCGCCTCGACCTGCCGGCGCGGAACCCGAGGCGTCCCAGTTCCACCACGCGGCGGGGCAATTGCCGCCGAACGCGCAAGCCAACGCCCCGCCCACTTGTCCACAGGAGATTGATCAAGAAATCGCTTTACAGGCTTCCTCTTTGGTCACACCATATCTAGTAAGCACGGTGTCGGGCAAACGCCGTAGCTTGCCAGACACCCAGCTTCTTGTGGGTCTCGGCCCGCCGGAAGCTTCATAAAGAGGCCGGGCTTATGTCGCTTTCCGAAGACTTCCTGTCGACCGAGGATCTGCACCCGATCGACATCGTCGAAACCCTGGCCGAGCACCACGACTGGGAGTTCGACCGCGTCACCGACGACCAGATCGCCATGGCGGTCGAAGGGCAGTGGCGGACCTATTCTCTGACCCTCGCCTGGTCGGCCCAGGACGAGACGCTGCGCCTGATCTGTACCTTCGAAATGGAGCCGCCGGACCAGCGCATGGGCGAGTTCTATGATGTGCTGAACCGCTGCAATGACATGGTCTGGACAGGTGCTTTTACCTTCTGGGCGGAACAGAAGCTGATGGTGTGGCGCTATGGACTGGTGCTGTCCGGCGGTCAGATCGCGACTCCGGAACAGATTGACCGTCTGATCGGCAGCGCGGTGGTGGCCGCAGAGCGGTTCTATCCGGCGTTCCAGCTCGTTTCCTGGGCCGAGAAGACCCCGGCGGAAGCCATGAAAGTCGCCATTGCCGAGGCCTACGGCCGCGCCTAACCTCTGCCCCGGATGATCGGGGAAGACAGATGAGTTTCGAGACTGTGAACCGCCGCGGGCTGGTGCTTCTGGGCTGCGGCAAGATGGGATCGGCCATGCTGGAGGGCTGGCTGCGCCAGGGACTGGCGCTGAGCGCCGTCTGGGTGCTTGACCCCCATCCGAGCGACTGGTTGAAGGGGCTGTCCGCAAAGGGGGTACATCTCAACCAGGGGCTGCCGGAAAGCCCCGCGATCGTCCTGGTCGCGGTCAAGCCGCAGATGATGACCGAAGCCCTGCCTATGCTGAAGCCGCTCGGCGGCGGGGCGACTCTGTTCGTCTCGGTTGCGGCGGGTACGCCGATCCGGTTCTACGAGCAGGTGCTTGGCGCGGCGACCCCCGTTGTCCGGGCCATGCCCAACACGCCGGCCGCCGTGGGGCGCGGCATCACCGCCATCACGGGAAACGCTGCCGCGACGGATGAGGATCTCGCGACGGCCGAGACATTCCTTTCTGCCGTCGGGCAGGTCGTTCGGTTGGAGGGAGAGCACCAGATGGATGCGGTCACCGCTGTATCGGGCTCGGGACCAGCCTATGTGTTCCATCTGATCGAGGCGCTGGCGGCCGCCGGCGTGGCCGAGGGACTTCCCGCCGATCTCGCGATGCAACTCGCGCGGGCCACCGTTACCGGCGCAGGAGAACTGGCCCATCGGGCACCGGACAGCGCCGAGCAGTTGCGGGTGAACGTGACTTCACCCGGGGGGACGACTGCGGCGGCGCTGAAGGTACTGATGGACCCGGAAACGGGTTTTCCGCCGCTTTTGCGCAAGGCGGTGAAGGCCGCGGCGGACCGCGGTCGGGAGCTTGGGAAGTGACGATCAGCTTCGACGACTTCCTCAAGGTCGACATCCGTGTTGGTCGCATCACCCGGGCCGAACCCTTCCCGGAGGCCCGAAAGCCCGCAATCAAACTCTGGGTCGATTTCGGACCGGAGCTCGGCGAAAAGAAATCCTCGGCCCAGATCACCAGGCACTACACACCCGACGGTCTCATCGGTCGGCAAGTGCTGGCGGTGGTCAACTTCCCGCCGCGCCAGATCGGCAAGGTGATGTCCGAGGTACTGGTCCTTGGCGTGCCGGACGAAGACGGCGAGGTGGTGCTGATCGGTCCGGGACATGAAGTGCCACTTGGCGGAAGGCTTTTCTGATGCGGCTGCTGATCACCCGCCCACTTCCCGATGCCATCGTCAATGCGGCAGCCGCCCGTTTTGACACGGTGGTCCGGCAGGACACGCTGCCACTCACCGAGGCGGAACTCAGATCGGCATTGCGTGAGTACGACCTCGTGCTGCCGACCCTGCGCGATGCCTTCGGCGCGCAGGTCTTTGCCGACGTGCCGCAACCTCGGGCGAAGCTGCTTGCAAACTTCGGCGTGGGTTACAACCATATCGACGTTGCCGCCGCACGGGCAGCGGGGGTCGCGGTGACAAATACGCCCGGTGCTGTGACCGAGGCGACGGCGGATATCGCCCTGACACTGATCCTTATGGCGGCGCGGCGCGCAAGCGAGGGTGAGCGGCTGCTGCGCGCGGGCAAGTGGGATGGTTGGCATCCGACACAACTTCTCGGGATGCATCCGGGCGGCAAGACCGTCGGCATCATCGGCATGGGCCGGATCGGCAGGGCAATTGCGCGGCGCTGCGCGCTTGGCCTCGGGATGAACGTCGTCTTCTACAACCGCTCGCCGATTGCCGATCCGGGGGTTTCCTCCCGGCAGGTGTCCTTTGACGAGGCACTCGGGGCGGATGTCGTCGTGGTGTCCCTGGCGGCGACGCCAGAGACAAAGCGGCTCATCAATGCGGATGCCTTTGCGCGGATGAAGCCGCATGCGATCTTTGTGAACATCGCCCGGGGTGACATCGTTCACGAAGACGCTCTCGTCGAGGCGCTGCGCGAAGGACGCATCGCCGGGGCCGGGCTCGATGTCTACGAATACGAACCGAAGGTGACGCCGGAGCTTCTGACAATGGACAACGTCACGCTTCTGCCCCATCTCGGCACCGCGGCGCTGGAGGTGCGGACATCGATGGGCCTGATGGCGATCGACAACCTGATCGCCTTTGCCGAAGGGCGACCGCTTCCTAACGCGGTCTGAAACGCGGGCGGCCATGATCATCTCCCGTGGCCGCCGCTACATCTTCGTCCACGTCCCCAAGACCGGAGGCACGGCGCTGACGCTGGCGCTGGAGGCGCGGGCGATGAAGGACGACCTTCTCATCGGCGATACGCCCAAGGCCCGTGCCCGACGCGGGCGGCTAAAGGGCGTCAAATCTGCAGGACGGCTGTGGAAGCACTCCACACTGGCCGACATTTCCGGACTGGTCAGCGAAGCGGAAATCGCCGGCTTCTTCACATTCACGCTCGTGCGGAATCCGTGGGACCGTGCGGTGAGCTACTATCATTGGCTGCGTGCGCAAGCCTTTGCCCATCCGGCAGTCGGCCTGGCCAAGGCGCATGACTTCATGGGCTTCCTGACCCATCCCCAAACACAGGCGAGCCTCGTCGCCTGGCCCTACGGCGCCTACATGCGTGACCGGACCGGGGTAGAGCGCTGCTCCCTCTTCGCCCGACTGGAACATCTAGATGAAGACATTGCTCCGCTAGAGGCTCATCTCGGGTTCCGGCTGACCCCCCTCCCCCACGCGAACGAAAGCGACCGCCAGAGGGACTGGCGGCCGTATTACGATGCAGAAACGGCAGAGCTTCTGGCCCGCCTTTGCGCCGAGGATATCGGGCGTTTCGGCTACCGCTTCGACCCTTAGGCAGCCTTGGCTGCCGTGGCAAAGCGCCCGTAGAAGCTTTCGCCCTTCGCTGCCATTTCGCGCAGCAGGTCCGGCGCGGCGAAGCGGTCGCCATGCGCGGCCGTCAGCGCGTCGCAGATCTCGACCGCCCGGGCTGCGCCGATGATGTCGAGCCAGCTGAATGGACCGCCCGACCAGGGCGCGAAGCCCCAGCCAAGGATGGCGCCCACATCGCCTTCGCGAATGTCGGTCAATACGCCCTGCTCCAGCGCGCGCACGGCCTCGAGCGACTGGATCATCAGCAGCCGGTGCTGGACCTCGGTCAGCGGCGGCTGGGCGTCTTTGACCGGCCATTTCGCCGCCAGCCCATCCCACAGTCCTTCGCGCTTGCCTGCCGCGTCATAGGTGTAGAAGCCGGCGTTTGATTTGCGGCCAAGACGCCCCTCGCCCGCCATGGCGAACAGCACTTCGTCGACCGCGCCGTCGGGATAGGCGTCGCCCATCGCTGCACGGGTTGCCTTGGCGATCTTCACGCCGAGATCAATCGAGGTCTCGTCCACCAGCTGCAGCGGGCCGAGCGGCATGCCGACCAGCTTCGCCGCGTTCTCCACAAACACCGGCTCCACACCCTCGGCGACCATGCGGATGCCTTCGTTGATATAGGGAATGATGCAGCGGTTCGCGTAGAAGAAGCGCGCGTCGTTGACCACGATCGGCGTCTTGCGGATCTGCCGCACGAAGTCGAGCGATTTCGCCACCGCCAATTCCCCAGTCGCCTTGCCCTTGATGATCTCGACAAGGTTCATCTTGTCGACGGGCGAGAAGAAGTGGATGCCAATGAACTGCGCGGGCCGCTGGCTTGCCTTGGCAAGGCCTGTGATTGGCAGCGTCGAGGTATTGGTGGCAAAGATGCAGTCCGGCCCCACGACGGCCTCAACCTTCGCCGTCACCTCGGCCTTCACCTTCGGATCCTCGAACACCGCCTCGACGATCAGATCGCATCCGGCGAGCGCCGCGTAATCGGTCGTCGCGTTGATGCGGCCCAGCACCTCGGCCTTCTTCTCGGCCGTGACCTTGCCGCGCTTCATGCCCTTGTCGAGCAGATCGGCCGAATGGGCCTTGCCACGGTCGGCCGCCTCTTGCGCCGCATCGATCAGCACGACCTCGATCCCGGCATTGGCGCTGACATAGGCGATGCCCGCCCCCATCATTCCCGCGCCGATGACGCCAAGCTTCTTTACCGACTGGTCCGGCACCTTCGGCCGGTTCGCGCCCTTCTCCAGCGCCTCCTTGTTGATGAAGAGCGAGCGGATCATCGCGCTGGAGGACGGGTTCAGAAGCAGGTTGGTGAACCAGCGCGCCTCGATCTTCAGCGCAGTGTCGAAGGGCACGAGCGCGCCTTCATAGACCGCCGACAGAAGCGCCTTCGCAGCCGGATAGACACCCATCGTCTTGCCCATGACCATGGCATTCGCGCCGACGAAGGTCATGAAGCCCGCCGGGTGATAGGGCGCGCCGCCGGGCATCTTGTAGCCCTTGGCATCCCAGGGCTTCACCAGATCGGCATCCTTGGCGCTCAGCACCCACTCCTTCGCCTTAGCAAGAAGATCCTCTGGCGCCACGACATCGTCGATCAGGCCAGCGGCCTTGGCGGCCTTCGGGTCGGACAGCTTGCCCTCCAGAAGGAAAGGCGCCGCCATCATGGCGCCGAGCTTGCGGACCAGACGGGTCGTGCCGCCGCCACCGGGGAAGATCCCGACCAGGATCTCCGGCAGGCCGATCTTGGCCTTGGGGTTGTCTGCCGCGATGATGCGGTGGCAGGCGAGCGGCAGCTCAAGGCCGATGCCGAGCGCGGTGCCCGGCAGCGCGGCGACGATCGGCTTGCCGCCCTTCAGCGTCTTGGGGTCCATCCCCGCGCGCTCGATCTTGCGCAGGAAGCCGTGCATCCCCATCAGCCCGTCGAACAGCGCCTGCGCCCCGCCTTCGCGCATCCGGGCGATGACGTTCAGGTCCATGCCCCCTGCGAAATCCTTCTTGGCCGACGTGATGACGATGCCCTTCACCGCAGGATCCGCCAGCGCGGCGTCGATCAGCCGGTCGAGCAGGTTGAAGGCCTCCATCGACATGACGTTCATCGACTTGCCGGGCACGTCCCAGGTGATGACGGCCACGCCGTCGGCATCGATGACAGAGGTGAAATCGCTCATGATCGGGGTCCTTGTTCGTAGCGGCTGCCGTCGCGGCGGAAGTAGTGCCGCAGGGCGCCGTCCTTTTCGGTGATGAGATCGTGGTCGGTGTAGTGGATGCGGTCGCGCTGGTTCCGCGTTCCGATGACGAGATAGCGGGTGGGCTGGCCCGAGCGATTGTCGAGCCTGTGGCCGACCGCATCTCCCGCCGGCCAGCAGGCCATGTCGCCCGGCACGAGGATGGTTTCGCAGTCTTCGACAAGAACGGCCTCGCCGTCGAGCAAGAAGATCATCTCGTCCTCGGTCTCGTGCCAGTGGCGGCGGCCCGAGCGCGAACCCGGCGGCAACTCCTCGACAAAGGCGCCGAACTGGCTGATCCCGCCAAGGTCGGAGATAAGGCGGTAGCGGTAGGGGCCGGGCCCGGACCCTAGGATAGGGTGGGCCGTGTCGGAATCGTCCTGCCAAGCGGCCTCGGCGGTGCGAAAGACCTGCGGATGCGGGGTCGCGGGATCGAAGGGCATTCCCCAGACCGGTGGCAGGTCCAGCAGCTCGGACGGCAGATCGCCTTCCTTGACCACCGTGTCGTCCGCCTCGACCAGCTTCCAGCGCGTCTCACTGTTGATCAGCACCCGGCCATTGTCGGGATAGCGGCAGATGTCGTTTGCAACCCGGCTGCCCTGGATCAGGTAGCGCACCGGCGCGTTCGAGCGGTTGGTCAGGTGATGGGCATTCGGATTGCCATGCGGCCAGCAGACCGCATCGCCCGGGTGCAGGTCGGTTATGCCGTTGTCGTCGCGCAGCGTGACGATGCCCTCCAGCACGAAGAGGAACTCGTCCTCGCTGTCGTGCCAGTGGCGATGAGACGACCACGCGCCGGGGGCAAGCGTCTCGACATAGGCGCCGAACTGGGTCAGCCCGCCCGCGACCGAGAGGTGCTGCGTGCTGACGCCATTCTCGCCGCTGACAGGCGCCTGTGCAGGATCGACCTTCACCGGGGACCCGTCCAGTCGGTACCGTCCTTGTAGATGAAGCGCGCCTTGCCGCCTTCGATCTCGATTTTCATGTCGACGTCGGAATAGGTCGCGACCTCCCACGGCGCCTTGGTTCCGACGACGAGGAACTTTGCCACTTTGTCGGAGCGATTCAGGAAGTGGTGCCCATTGGTGCTGGCCGCCGGGAAGGCAGCGCAGTCGCCGGGGCGCATGATCGTCTCGCCTTCGTCCTGCACCATGATGCATTCGCCTTCGATGACCATCACGAACTCGTCCTCGTTCAGGTGCCAATGGCGCAAGCTCGACACCGCGCCCGGTTCCAGCATCACCAGATTGACGCCGAACTGGGTCAGGCCGCCCGCCTCGCCGAGGCGCAGCGACGACCGTCCCGCCATCATCTCGGCGTAAGGCGACGGATAGATCGAGCCGGTCTTGACCGGCACTTTCGTCAAATCGAGCTTCGGCATCCTCAGACCCTTTCGATGATGGTGGCCGCCCCCATGCCCGAGGCGATGCAGAGCGTGGCAAGGCCCGTGCCCTTTCCGGACCGCTCCAGCTCGTCAAGCAGCGTCCCGATGATAATCGCGCCGGTCGCGCCAAGCGGATGGCCCATCGCAATCGAACCACCGTTCACATTGACGCGGCTCCCATCCACGTCGAAGGCCTGCATGAAGCGCAGCACGACGCTCGCGAAGGCCTCGTTCACCTCGAACAGGTCGATGTCCGAGATCGACATGCCGCTGTCCTTGAGGATCTTCTCGGTCACCGGCACCGGGCCGGTCAGCATGATCGTCGGATCTGTGCCGATCTTGGCCGTGGCGCGGATGCGGGCACGCGGTTTCAGGCCATGCGCCTGACCGAAGTCCTTGCTGCCGATCAGGATCGCCGCCGCGCCGTCGACGATGCCACTGGAGTTCCCGGCGTGGTGGACATGCTCGATCTTCGCCAGATGCGGGTATTTCATCAGCGCGAGCTTGTCGAAACCGGGCATGCTCTCGCCCATGTCCTTGAAGCTGGCCTTCAGCGCGCCGAGCGTCAGCATGTCGGTGCCGGGGCGCATGTATTCGTCATGGCTCAGGATGGTCAGGCCGTTCTGGTCCTTAACCGGCACGATGGACTTGGCAAAGCGGTTGTCCTTCCAGGCGTCAGCCGCCCGGCGCTGACTTTCGACAGCGAGGCCGTCCACGTCATCGCGGCTGAAGCCATATTCGGTGGCGATGATGTCGGCCGAGATGCCCTGCGGCACGAAGTAGGTCTTCATGGCGAGCGACGGATCGACGGCGATAGCCGCCCCGTCCGAGCCCATGGCGACCCGGCCCATCATTTCGACCCCGCCGGCAATATAGGCTTGCCCGGCACCGCCACGAACCTGGTTGGCGGCAAGGTTCACCGCCTCCATCCCGGAGGCGCAGAAGCGGTTGATCGACAGACCCGGGATCGACTCGTCGAGGTCTGAGAGCAGAACAGCCGAGCGGGCAAGGCAGCCGCCCTGCTCACCCACTTGGGTCACGTTGCCCCAGATCACATCCTCGACCGCATGCCCTTCAAGGCCGTTCCGCTCTTTCACTGCGTTCAGCATCTTGGCCGAGAGCGAGACGGAGGTGACCTCGTGCAGGCTGCCGTCGGGGCGACCCTTGCCGCGGGGGCTGCGGACGGCGTCGAAGATATAGGCGTCGGTCATTCTCGTCTCCTCAGGCCCGGTCGGAAGGGTTGCCGGGCATCATGTCGTAGGGGTGCTTCCAGCCCGGCAGCGCGGCGATGCGGGCCAGCCAGGCGTCGATGTTCGGCCAGTCGGCCCGCGAAAAGCCGAACGGCTCGGGATAGTAGAGATAGGAACAACAGGAGAAGTCTGCGATCGTCGGGCCATCCCCGACGATCCAGTCCCGCCGAGCAAGGTGGTCGTTCAGGATGCCGTAGGCCACCTTGAGCCGGCCCTGCTGGAAGGGGATCACGCCCTGCGGCCGCTTTTCCTCGGCCAGGAAGTTCGACAGGAACCGCGTGGTGCCGATCTGGCCCGAGAGCTTGTGGTTGTCCCAGAAAAGCCAGCGCAGGACTTCCATCCGCTCGTCCTCGCCGTTCCCGTAGAATTGGCCGGTCTTGCGGGCGATGTAATCGAGGATCACGCCGGACTGGGTGATCTTCAGGTCGCCGTCGATAAGAACCGGAACCTCGCCCATCTCGTTGATCGCCTTGAAGGCCGGGCTGCGCGCCTCGCCGCGGAAGAAGTCGACAAAGACCGGCTCCCAGGGCGTGCCGGTGAAGGTCAGCGCCAGCGCCACCTTGTAAGCGTTGCCGCTTTCGCCAAAGCAGTAGAGTTTCGCGACCATCCGTCCCTCCCAGTGGATGCCGTGGAAGCGGGGGGGGGGGGCCCCCCCCCCCCCCCCCCGGCCGGAGGAGGAAAAACGGAAAAGGTGTGGTTAGTTGTTGGGCGGGG
>JAYRKT010000025.1:0-68864 GCA_041905595.1 Rhodobacter sp. | reverse complement strand
CCGGGTGAGACGATCTTTACTTCGGATGCCGGCCGCTTCGGCAATCTGGAAAGCGTCGCGGTGTGGCGGGCCGCCGACGGCGGCCTGAGGGCAACGATGGTCTCCGACGACAACTTTGTTGACCCGCGCGGCACCGAACTGGTCGAAGTCCGGCTTCCCGATTGACTTTGCCGGTCATCGCGCGGTAAGGCGGCCCGCCCCGAGGATCGGGGTCAAGTCTCCGCTACCTTGTCAAAACGGATCAGACATGGACAAGAAACTTCTGCCGGCCGTTGCGGCCATGGCTGCGATCGTCGTGGCCTCGAACATCCTCGTGCAGTTCCTGTTCGGCCAATGGCTGACCTGGGGTGCCTTCACCTATCCCTTCGCCTTCCTCGTGAACGAGTTGACGAACCGCTTCCACGGGGCATCGGCTGCGCGCAAGGTCGTCGTCGCCGGCTTCATCACTGGCATCGCCTGCTCGCTGGTCGGCTCGCAAATCCAGGGCGAGTTCGGCCCCCTGGTCAGCTTCCGTGTCGCGCTTGGCTCCGGAGCCGCCTTCCTCGCGTCGCAGCTCATGGATGTCACGATCTTCGACCGGATGCGGCGCGACGCGTGGTGGAAGCCGCCGCTTGTGTCGCCGATCATAAGTTCTGTGCTGGATACCGGCCTGTTCTTCTCTATCGCCTTCGCGGCCCAGCTGAGCTTCCTTGAACCGGCGAACGATGTGTCCTGGGCCAATGAGGCCATCCCGCTTCTGGGCCATGGTCCGGTCTTGCCGCTGTGGGTTTCACTGGCCTGCGCCGACTATCTGATAAAGCTGTTGATCGCTTTTGTGGCGCTGATGCCGTTCCGCCTGTTTATTCGGCGAAAGCTCGCAAGGGTTGCGTGAAAGATTTTGACAAACACAAAATCTGTGGCACGATTCGTATATCGGCAACCCATTGAAAGGAGGTGATCCAGTGTCTAGAGGGATATTGGAGAGAGGTGTCGGGACAGTCGGAGGGAGTGTTTGCTAGGGGCAGCCCCCGTGTGAACAGACCAGCGATTGGGCTTGAAACCTAACTGGCCCATCTCCTTGAACTCGGAAGGGGTCGCCTCGCGGGGCGACCCTTTCTCTTGTGGACTACCGTCCCGGAAACCTGCGCCATGCTGCGGATCACCGACACCCTCACCATTGCTGACTGGGAGTTGACCGAGACATTCTCTCGTTCGTCGGGCCCCGGTGGGCAGAATGTGAACAAGGTCGAGACGGCTGTTGAATTGCGATTCGAGGCGGAACGGTCGCCACACTTGACCACCCCGGTCAAAGCTCGGTTGAAGCGCTTGGCGGGGCGGCGCTGGACAACCGATGGCGCCATCGTGATCCGCGCCGAGGAAACCCGCAGCCAGATCCGCAATCGCGAACTGGCCCGCGAACGGCTGGTCGAGATGATCCGTCAGGCGCTGGTCGCGCCAAAGCGACGGATCGCCACGAAACCCACGCTTGGCAGCCAGCGTCGGCGGCTGGAGGCGAAGGCCGTCCGTTCGGAAGTGAAGGCTGGCCGCGCCGCGCCAAAGGCGGAAGACTAGACCACAACCTCGGCAGCGACCTGCTTGCCGACGCCGAAAACGCGCTTGTAACGCTCGATCTCGTCGGCCGGTCCCATCGCCTTGTTGGGGTTGTCCGACAGCTTCACCGTGGGCCGGCCATTCGCCGAAACCGCCTTGCAGACCAGGCTGAACGGCGCGAGTTCATCGCCCGGAACAAGACCGCGGAAATCGTTGGTCAGCATCGTACCCCAGCCGAAGCTGACCTTGACCCGGCCGGCGAAGCGGCGGTGCAGTTCCTCGATCTTCTCGACATCCAGACCGTCGGAGAAGATGACCAACTTCTGCCGCGGGTCCTCCCCGCGCTCCTGCCACCACTTGATCGCGATCTCGGCCCCCGTGGCGGGATCGCCGGAGTCGATGCGGATGCCTGTCCAGCTGGCCAGCCAGTCGGGCGCGTTCCGCAGGAAGCCTTCGGTGCCATAAGTGTCGGGCAGGATGATCCTCAGGTTGCCTTCATGCTCTTCATGCCAGTCTGCAAGAACGCGATAGGGCGCCTCGGCCAGTTCGGCATCGGTCTCCGCCAGCGCAGCATAGACCATCGGCAATTCATGCGCGTTGGTGCCGATCGCCTCGACCTCGCGGCGCATGGCGATCAGACAGTTGGAGGTCCCGGTGAACTTGCCTTCCAGCCCCTCGATCATCGCCTGCACGCACCAGTCCTGCCATAAAAAGGAATGCCTCCGGCGCGTGCCGAAATCGGCGATGCGAAGATCTTCGATCTGGCGCAGGTGCTCGATCTTTTCCCACAGCTTCGTCATCGCGCGGGCATAGAGCACCTGCAACTCGAAGCGACCAAGCTTTTCCAGCACCGCACGGCTGCGCAGTTCCATGATGATGGCGATGGCCGGAATCTCCCACAGCATGACCTCGGGCCAACGGCCCTCGAAGGTCAGCTCGTACTGGCCGTCGCGCCTTTCCAGATGATAGGGCGGCAACTGGAAGTGCTCGAACCATTCCATGAAGTCGGGGCGGAACATCTGGCGCTTGCCGTAGAAAGTGTTGCCCCGCAGCCAGGTGCTTTCCCCGCGGGACAGGCGCAGTGTCCGGACATGGTCCAACTGTTCGCGCAACTCGCCTTCGTCGATCAGGTCGGCCAGCCGGATCTTCGTCGACCGGTTGATAAGCGAGAATTCGACATTCGTCTCGGGGTGGTTCCGGTAGATCGACTGGCACATCAGCAGTTTGTAAAAGTCGGTGTCGATCAGCGACCGGACGATCGGGTCGATCTTCCATTTGTGGTTATAGACGCGGGTGGCGATATCGACCATCTCAGGGCTCCAGTACCACGCCTGCCGCCTGCATCTGCCGCCGGGCATCTGCCAGCGATCCGTTCAAGTCGATAGCGCGGCAGGCGCTTTCGATGACGGTGGTCCGGAACCCATGGCCCACTGCGTCCAGCGCCGAATATGCGACGCAGAAATCGGTGGCGAGGCCGACGATGGTGACCGCCGTCACCCCGCGGGACCGAAGGTAGCCGTCAAGCCCGGTCGGGGTCACCCGGTCATTTTCATAGAATCCCGAATAACTGTCGATCGCCGGGCGGAAGCCCTTGCGGATGATCAGGTCCGCACGATCCACGTCGAGGTTGGCATGAAACTCGGCGCCGGCCGAACCCTGAACGCAGTGAACCGGCCACAGCACCTGCGGGCCATAATCCATCTCGACCATGCTGAACGGTGCAGCGCCGGGGTGATTGGCGGCGAAGGAGGAATGGTTCGCGGGATGCCAGTCCTGGGTCAGGACACGGACATGAAACTCTTTGAGAAGCCCGTTCACCTGCGGAATGATCCGGTCGCCTTCGGCCACGGCGAGTGCGCCGCCGGGGCAGAAATCGTTCTGGATGTCGATGACAAGGAGCGCCTCGTTCGCAGCTCTCATGACGCCCTCCGCTCGGATCACCCGAAACTGCGTAAGGGCGGGGGGCCTAGGCGTCAAGCCGCGCTGCCGGAACAGGGACTTGCGAAGCGGCAGGCACAGGTTCAAACAGCCCCCATGCTGACCGTCGCCGCGCTTTACCAATTCGCCCGCTTCGAAGCCCCCGCAGCCCTTCGCATCCCGCTTCTTGCGTTGTGCGAGGCAGAGGGCGTTCGCGGCACGCTTCTTCTTGCGCCGGAGGGGATCAACGGCACGATCGCCGGCCCGCGCGAGGGGATCGACCGGGTTCTGGCTCATATCCGCGCCCTGCCCGGCTGTGCGGACATCGAATGGAAGGAAAGCCACGCCGAGACCATGCCGTTTGGCCGGATGAAGGTGCGGCTGAAGCGCGAGATCGTCACCATGGGCCAGCCTGATGTTGATCCGAACGCCAAGGTCGGTCGCTATGTCCGACCCGAAGACTGGAACGATCTGATCCGGCAACCCGATGTGGTGGTCATTGACACCCGCAATGCATACGAGGTCGCAGTCGGCACCTTCGCCGGCGCCATTGATCCCGGCACCGACAGCTTCCGCCAGTTTCCCGACTGGTGGGCTGAAAACCGCTCCCGCTTCGAGGGCAAGCGCATTGCCATGTTCTGCACTGGCGGCATCCGCTGCGAAAAATCGACGAACTGGCTTCTGGGTCAGGGCGAGACCGAGGTATTCCACCTCAAGGGCGGGATCCTGAAGTACCTTGAGGAGATCCCGCAGGACCAGAGCCTTTGGCAGGGCGAGTGCTTCGTCTTCGACCAGCGCGTCTCGGTCGGTCACGGTCTGGTTCCGGGGCGGCTGACCACCTGCGGGGCGTGCCGCCGCCCGGTCAGCGCCCAGGATCGCAGCCATCCCGCGTTTGAGGAAGGTGTCTGCTGCCCTGCCTGCGCGGATGAGTACACCGACGAGGATCGTACCCGGTTCCGAGAGCGGCACCGGCAGATGGCAATCGCCGAAAGTCGCGGGCGGCGTCACCTGGGGCCAACAGCCGACTAACGGCAGAATTAATGCCGACAAAAAGAATCAGCCTTTACAAGCCATATTCTTTTTGTCAGGTTTAGCCTGCCCAGCCAGCCATTCGGTAAGCCCGGAGCCAATGCCGCGCCTTTTCCGCTCCCATAAAGGATGGAGACTCCGCAGATGAACGCCCGGATCGACCCCTCGCAGCTTCCCCTGCCGCAAATGCGGTCCGTCCCACATGAATTGCCGCTGCATGACGCCGAACAACTGACGCGCGGCGGATCGCAGGCGCGCATCGCCCTGAACGGCCAAGTCTATTTTCTGCGCATCACCCGCGCCGGAAAACTGATCCTTACGAAGTAGGGCACGTCCGTGAGCACCGCAGGCAAGAGTTAGCCCAAGATGATCGTCTGCCACTGCCATGCCATAACCGATAGCGACATCCGCGCAGCCGTCCGCTGGATGCGCGCCGCCGATGCCTCGACCGTGATCACCGCGGGCAAGGTCTATCGCGCGCTCGGAAAGCGGGCCGATTGCGGCGGCTGCATGCCGATTTTTCTTGAAACCATGCGAAGCGATGCCAGTTTCGAAGTACCTGCGAGCTTGCGTGGGCTGCGGGCAGCTTCGGTCAAAGAGGGGGACGACCGTGAAGGGCGACGCCAAGGTCATCGAATTTCTCAACGCGGCACTTCGGTCTGAACTGACGGCGGTCAGCCAATACTGGTTGCATTATCGCCTTCAGGAAGATTGGGGGTATGGTCATCTCGCCGACAAATCCCGCGCCGAAAGCATCGAAGAAATGCATCACGCCGATCGGTTGATTGCGCGCATCATCTTCCTCGAAGGTCATCCGAACCTGCAAAAGCTGGATGCATTGCGGATTGGGCAGACCGTCCGCGAAACGCTGGAAGCTGACCTCGCCGGCGAACATGACGCCCGAACGCTCTACATCCAGGCGCGCGAGCATTGCGAAAAGGTCGGCGACTATGTGTCGAAGGCTCTGTTCGAAAGCCTGATCGCTGATGAGGAGGGTCATATCGACTTCCTCGAAACCCAGCTCGGCCTCTTCGACCGCCTCGGCGCCGAGCGCTATGGCCTTCTGAACGCGAAGCCGGCGAGCCAGGCCGAGTCCTGATCGTCGCGCCCGATGGGCTGGCGTGCCAGATCCATCAGCGTGATCTTTCTGGCAGCGATCGCAGCTTCGTTGCCCGCTGCGCTTTGCGCCGAAGACGGTTTTGTGAACCGCAATGCCTTTTCTCAACCCCTTCCGGCGCTTGATGCCGAGGGACGGGACCGTTTTTTCGCGGGGAATCTGCTGTTCCGAAAACTCTGGGTCGCTGCGCCGTCCGTCTTTCCGGATTCCGATGGCCTTGGCCCGTTGTTCAATGCCCGGAGTTGCCAGAGTTGCCATTTCCGCGACGGGCGCGGCCGTCTGTCTGGAAAAGCGGAGGACTTGGGGCAGGGGCTCGTCCTGCGTCTGTCGCGGGCCGGTAAACCCGACCCGACGTATGGCCAACAGCTTCAGACGATGGCCGTCCCGGGTTTCTTGCCGGAGGGGCGGATCAGCGTTACCTATCGCGCGTTACGGATTCCCATGCGCGACGCTCCGGCGGTCTTGCTGGCGGAGCCGCAATATCGGGTGTCATCCCCAGCATACGGGATACTCGACCCGGCGACCGCGGTTTCCGCGCGCATAGCCCCGCAACTGATCGGTCTCGGTCTACTGGCCGAGATCCCGCCCCCATTGATCCTGGCGAATGCCGATCCCGAGGATCGGGACGGCAACGGCATTTCGGGAAAGGCCAATTTCGTTTGGGGCGCGGCGGGCCAGATGAAGCTTGGCCGGTTCGGCCTCAAGGCCGGATCAGCAGATCTGCGACAACAGACGGCAAAGGCACTTCTGCTCGACCTCGGCCTTTCGACCGATCTGCATCCGGTTGCGTGGGGAGACTGCACCGAAGCCGAAGTCGCCTGCCTGACAGCCCCTGCCGGCGAGGAGCCGGACAATGCAGGTCGGCGAGAAGTCGACAGCAACAGTCTTGAGGTTCTGACGTTCTATACCGCTTCCCTGGCGGTTCCCCCGCGCCGCGATCTCGACTCGCCATTGGTGCAAAAGGGCGAGATCGTCTTTGCCGAGGTGGGCTGCAACATTTGTCACGTCCCCGAGTTCCGGTTCCGCTCTCCGATGCGTGGCGAAACGACTTCCGTCCGACCTTACACCGACCTTCTGGTACATGACATGGGGCCAGGGCTCGCCGATGGCATGCCGGAGGGGCTTGCAAGCGGAGAAGAGTGGCGCACCCCCCCCCTTTGGGGGATCGGCCTGACTGAAGCCGTGAGCGGTCAGACGCGCTTTCTGCATGATGGCCGCGCAAGGACGCTTCTGGAGGCAATCCTCTGGCATGGAGGCGAGGCGGAGACGGCACGAAGCAGGGTCATTGCCTTGCCGCCCGCGGACCGCGCAGCATTGATCGCGTTCCTGGAGAGCCTGTGAAGCCCCTCTCAGGCGATTAGTCCGTTTTCGTTGAAATGGCGCGGGAAGAAAGCCGCTGCACAGGTGTGCACGGTGCGCAGCCCCTCCTCCCTCGGATAGGGATCACGCATCGTCATCATGTCGAGCCAGACACCTTCGACCGTGACGCGGACGACTCGTGCGGTTCGTTCCGCTGACCCCGCGTAGCCGCCCGTCGCGATCAGACGGGCACAGATCTGCTCCATGTTCCGATTGTAGGCTTCGTCATTCGCGCCATAACGTTCCTGATACAGGGGCCGGCTCTGTGCCTCGCCCCAGAAGGCGCACCACGCCGACAGACGGGACGGTGTGCAGATCGCCGGCTCGAAATCGGCGCGGATCAGCGCGTCAAGTTGCGATGCAGGTTCCCGGGCCGCTGCAGCCAGTGCTGATTGCCAGTTCTCGCGGTATTCCTCGGCCAGGAAAGCCAAGGTCTCTTCCAGCAGCTTTTCCTTGGTCTCAAAATGGAAATTGACGAGGCCATGCGACAGCCCAGCGGTCCGCGCAACCTCGCTCAAGGTCGTGCGAGCATAGCCGCGCAGGGCGATGGTCTCGATCGTCGCCTCGATCAGCTGGCTGCGGCGCTCTTCGCGGCTTTGTTTGCGCCGGGTCGGCTCACCCTTTTCCCCGGGGGCGTCTGAGGACGAAACGGATTGGGCAACGGCCATACTTGTGTCCCAACATGAACATTGGCTCTTCATAGGGCATTCGCCGGCTCAGGAAAGAGGAAGGTTGCCCCGCAGGTCAAGATAGATTCTGATTGACAGTCCAGTCAAAATAATCGGATGCTTTGATCATATCAGGGAGAACAGGGCCGGATCTCAACGCGGCCCGTCGCAAGGATCAGACCTCATGACCCGCCTGCCAACGCGAAATCTCGCGAAGTCGAACGCACAGTTCCAGAAGGCCGTGAAACGCCTGCCACTCGGGGTCTCGTCGACCTTCCGCTATTGGGGCGACGACCGAACGATCTATGTCGATCACGGCAAGGGCGGGCGGACTTGGGATATCGACGGGAACGCCTATGTCGACTACCGTTTGGGCTACGGCCCGGCTATCCTCGGCTATGCTGATGACCGCGTGGACGCGGCCGCCCGCAAGGGCATGGAGGTCGGCGGCGTCTTTGCCCTGTCGACCGAGCGGGAGCTGATCGTCGCCGATCGCATCGCGAAGATGGTGCCAGCGGCAGAGCTTGTCCGGTTTTCCAACTCCGGGACCGAGGCGGTGATGGCCGCGCTCCGGCTGGCCCGCGCCCATACCGGGCGGGAAAGCTATCTACTGGTCGAAGGCGGCTATCACGGGCTGTTCGACGCTGCGATGTGGATGTCGAACATGGAGGAATGGGACCTTGGCTCGAACCAGGATCCCGAACTGGTTCCCTACGGCAAGGGCATCCCCCAAACGGTCAAGAAGCTTGCCCGCATCACACCTATGAACAATTACGAGCGGCTTGAGGATATGTTCCGCAAGCATGGCGACAGGCTGGCGGCGATGCTGATCGAGCCGATCCAGGGCAACTGCTGCTCGATCATGGCCCAGCCGGAATATGTGAAACTCGCCCGCGAGCTCTGCACCAAGCATGGCGTGATGCTCATCATCGACGAGGTGAAATCGGGCTTTCGCGTCGGCAAGAGCGGCATCCAGGGAATCATGGGCGTCACGCCTGATATCACCACCTTCGCAAAGGCGGTCGCCAACGGCTACCCGATCTCGGTCGTGGCAGGGCGCGAGGAGGTCATGCGCACCTTCAAGTACGGCGGCGCTTCGCATGGCGGCACT
This sequence comes from Rhodobacter sp., assembly GCA_041905595.1. Taxonomy (GTDB): domain Bacteria; phylum Pseudomonadota; class Alphaproteobacteria; order Rhodobacterales; family Rhodobacteraceae; genus Aliitabrizicola. Next base: position 60,133 of record JAYRKT010000025.1, on the reverse strand, counting down.
TATACTGCACATTCGGTCTCGCTGGCGGCCGCCGAGGAATGCCTGCGCATCCTTGACGAGACCCCGGCGCTGGAAACCCTGGCCAATTACGGCGAGCGGCTGAAGGCGGGCATCTCGCGCATCCTGGACGACCGCAAGATCGTCCATTCCTACACCGGCCACCCGTCGATGTTCGGGCTGTTCTTCGCCGAAACGCCGCCGGACAATTACCGCGACTGGAAGACTTCGGATTACTCGTTCTACGACCAGATGGCCTATTTCCTGCACGACCTCGGTGTGATCTGCGAGCCGGATTCGCGTGAGCCCTGGTTCATGTGCGAAGCGCATGGTCTGGACGAAAGCTGCCTGACCGACACGCTGAAGGCGGTCGAGACGGCCGTGGACCTGACCCTCGAATACTTCGAAGAAGAAGCGAAACGCGCATGATCTACGATGCTGTGATCGTCGGGGCCGGGCACAACGGCCTCGTCGCGGCGTGCTACCTGGCGCGTGCGGGCCTGAAGGTCTGCGTGGTGGAAAAGAACGACTGGATCGGGGGCGCAGCGGTCAGCCGCGAACTTTATCCCGGCTTCACCTATTCCAACTGCTCCTACGTCGCCTCGCTGTTCCGCCCCGAGATCATGCGCGACCTCGAACTGCCGAAATTCGGCCTGCAAATCCTGCCCTATGAAGGCGGCGCCGTGTTCATGGAGAACGGCGACTACCTCGGTATGCACCGCGATCACGACGCGAACCGCCGCGAGTTCGCCCGACATTCCAAGCGCGACGCCGAGGCCTATGACCGTTACGCGCGTGACGTGCTGCGCCATTGCCGCTTCATCCGGCCGATGCTGCTGCGCACCGCGCCCGATCCGTCGAGTTTCCGTCCGCGCGACCTGTCGGAACTCGCCTGGCTGGGCAAGCAGATGTTCGGCCTGTCGGAAGCGGCGATGTACGACATGATCCGCTTCTGGACGATGTCGATCAGCGACTTCCTTGATGAGTATTTCGAGCATCCGACGATCAAGGCCTATCAGGCCGTCGCCTCGATCATCGGCACCGCGCTCGGGCCTATGTCGCCCGGCACTGCCTATGTCCTGCTGCACCACGCCATGGGCGACGTGGACGGCAACGTCGGCGCCTGGGGCTTTGCCCGGGGCGGCATGGGATCGATCACCAAGGCGCTGAAAGCATCGCTCGAGGCGGCGGGTGGCGAAGTGCGTGCAGGCAACGGGATCGAGAAGATCCTTATCAAGAATGGCCGGGCGATCGGCGTCGCGATGGAGAACGGCGACGAAATCCATGGTAAGCGCGTGGTGTCCAACATGGACGTCAAGCGCACCTTCCTGAAGCATGTCGACGAAGGCGAACTGCCTGGTGACTTCGTCAAGCGGGTCAAGGCGTTCAAGATTCGCGGCTCGTCCGGCAAGCTGAACATCGCGCTTGACCGGGCGCCGACCTTCACCGCGCTGCCGCCGAACTCGCCGCACATGAAGGGCGACATGCATTTTACCGACTCCATCGAGAAGATGGAGCGCGCCTATGACGACTGGAAGGCCGGCCATTACAGCGCCGATCCGTTCCAGGACATGATGATCCCGACCATGATCGACCCGACGATGACCCCGCCGGGGAAGCACTTTATGTCCTGCTTCGTCCAGTATGCCCCGCCGAAGATCGAGGGAAACGACTGGACCGATGCCGACCGCGACGGTTTCGCCAAGGCCTGCCTCGACCAGATCGAGAAATACGCGCCGGGCTTCAAGAACTCGATCCTGCATGTCGAGGTCCGCACACCGCGCGAGCTTGAAAAGGAAGTCGGCCTGACCGAAGGCAACATCTTCCAGGGCGAACTGACCTTCGACCAGTTGCTGTTCAACCGTCCCGTGCCAGGTTGCGCGCAGTATCGCAGCCCGATCAAGGACCTGTGGATCTGCGGCTCTTCCACCCATCCGGGCGGCGGCGTCATGGGCGCACCGGGTCGCAACGCGGCTTCGGAAATCCTGCGCGACCTGCGTGCGCCCACCAAAGACATGAGCGAAGCCTATGCCGTCCTTTGATGTCATCGTGATCGGCGGCGGAACCAACGGCCTTGCCGCTGCGCACCGCCTGCAAACGTCGGGCCGCAAGGTTCTGGTGCTGGAACAGGCCGGGCAGGCCGGCGGCGCGGCCGTCGCGCGGGAATTCGCGCCCGGCTTTCGCACGCCGGGCCTTGCCCATATCGCCAACCAGATCGACAGCCGGGTGATGTCGGGCATGGACCTTGGTCGGCACGGGCTTGGCTTCGTAACCTCGGGACTGAGTTCCACGGCGTTGTCCGCGACCGGCGACCACCTCGTGCTGGAAGGTTCGGCGGGCGCCACGATCCGCGGCACGATTTCGGACGCCGACCGCAAGAACTGGCTAGCCCTGCGCAAGCAGCTTCTGTCCTTCGCCGAGGTTCTGGCACCGTTCAAGCAACTCACCGCGCCGCGCATCGCCAAGGGGGCGGGCAACGAATACGGCAAGCTCGCCAGGTTCGGCCTGAACCTGCGGATGCTTGGAAAGGCAGACTTCCGCGAGTTCCTGCGGATGATCCTCATCAATGTCTATGACGTGGTGAACGACGAGCTGACGGACAAGCGTCTGAAGGGCTTGCTGACCTTTGATGCCACCCTTGGCTCGTGGCTCGGGCCACGATCCCCGAACTCCCTGATCCTGCTTCTGAACCGGCTGGCGGGCGAGGGTGCCGGCCAGCGTGCTGCGCTGGCGTTGCCGAAGGGCGGCATGGGTGCCGTGGCCGACGCGATGGTGAAGTCGGCGACAGCGTCGGGCGTCAATCTGCGGACCGGCGCGACCGTCGACAGCCTGCTCATCGAGGACGACAGGGCAGCCGGCGTAAGGCTGGCGAATGGCGAGGAGGTACGGGCGAAGATCGTCGTCTCGGCTATGAGCCCGAAGACCACCTTCCTGAAACTGGTCGGCCCCCGCCATCTCGACGCCGGTTTCGTCAAGCGGATGGGTGACCAGAAATCCCGGGGCGCGGCCGCGAAGCTGCACCTCGCGCTGAAGGCGGCGCCGGATTTCCGCGGGGCAGACCTGAAATCGCGCCTCGTGATCGCCCCGTCCGACGATCAGGTGGAACTGGCCTACAATGCTGTCAAATACGGCGATGTGCCGAAGCGCCCGGTGATGGAGATCGTGATCCCGTCAGCCCATGAATCCGGCTTTGCCCCGGCAGGGCAGCATGTCCTGTCCGCAGTGGTGCAATTCGCGCCGCACAAGCCCAAGGCCGGAGCAGACGCCGCCCGTGCCGAGATGCTGGAGAATGCGCTCGCGATGCTCGAGGAACACGCACCGGGGATACGGGCGCTCGTCACCCATGCCGAACTCTTGATGCCCTATGACATCGAGGCCCAATACGGCATGATAGGCGGCAACTGGCACCACGGCGAACTGTCAGTAGAGCAGATGCTGTTCCTGCGCCCCATCGCCGGCATCGCGCAGTATGCAACCCCGATCGAGGGGTTGTGGCTCGCCGGCGCGGGCTGCCACCCGGGAGGCGGCATTTCCGGCGCTGCCGGCTGGAACGCCGCGGAACGCATCATCCGGGAGGCGCGGGCATGAACGTCATGAAGACAACGGATCCCCGGCTGCATTACCTGACGCCGCTGAAGCAGACGCCCTTCCATCCACGCACCGCCGCCGAGAATCGTCTGAACGACTGGGGGCCGTGGGCTGGCTACACCACCCCGTTGAGCTTCGGCGATACGGCGATGGAGCACAGCGCGATCCGCAACGGTGCCTCGGTCTATGACCTGTGCCCGATGGTGAAGTATCGGGTGACTGGCCGCGATGCCGCGGCCTATCTCGACCGGCTGACCGTACGGAATGCCTCGAAACTGTCGGTCGGCGGTGTGCACTACACCATCTGGTGTGACGATGCCGGCAAGGTCATCGATGACGGAACGCTGTTCCGCCTAGGATCGACCGACTACCGCATCTGCTGCCAGGAGCGACACCTGCCCTGGCTGCTCGACAGCACGATCGGCTTCGAGGTCGATATCCGTGAAGAAACCGAGGATGTCGCGGCGCTGTCCCTGCAGGGGCCGTGCACCTACTCGGTCCTGAAGGCCGCAGGCTTTGACGTGGCCGACCTCAAACCATTCCGGATGCGGACGTTCCCCTTCGACGGGGGCGAGTTGATGATCTCGCGCACCGGGTTCACTGGGGACCTGGGCTACGAACTTTGGACGACGCCGTCGCATGCCATCGCGCTCTGGGATCGCCTGTTCGAGGCGGGTGCCCCCTGGGGAATACGGCCGATTGGCACGCATGCCCTCGACATTGCGCGGATCGAGGCCGGATTCATCATCACCAACATGGATTTCATCCCGGTCGATCAGGCCGTGCGCGAAGATCGCGCCCGCTCGCCATTCGAGCTTGGCCTGGAATGGATGGTGGATTTCGAAAAGGGCCACTTCACCGGCCGCCGAGCGCTTCTGAAGGAAAGAACGAGCAAGAGTTCTAAATGGGCGCTGGTGGGCCTCGACATAGATGGCAACGTCTCGGTCGAAGGGTCGATCATCTACCAGAACGGCAAGACCGAGGTCGGCACGGTGACGGCCGCCTGTTGGTCCCCTTCGGCCAAGCGGAACATCGCGATTGCCCAGATCCGCCGCCCCTATCACGAGAGCGGCAACCTATTCGTCGAAGTCTATGCCCTGCGCGAGTTGCAATATGCCAAGCTGATGCTTCCCGCCCGCATCTGCGAACGCCCCTTCTTCGCGCCACCCCGCCGGCGAACGACGCCGCCAGATCCTTTCTGAGGTGCCAAGATGACTGTTCATTCCCAATCGCCCCTGCTCAGCCATTGCCCCGACTCCCTTCCGGCAAGTGCCTACTTCGAGTCCGACTGGTTCGAACGAGAGCGGCGCGCGATCTGGGCAAGGGACTGGGTCTATGCCGGCCGCCTGAACGACCTGAAACCGGGCACGATGCGCAGGGTCACGGTGGCTGGCGAAAACCTGATCCTCTGCCGGGATCTGACCGGCAAGGTGACATCCTTCCATAACACCTGCCGCCACCGGGGCTCCGAGCTTTGCTCGGACGCGGAAAAGCCGCTCGGCAAGCTCATCACCTGCCCCTACCACGCCTGGGCCTATGCAACCGACGGGCGGCTGGTTTCCGTCGCCCATGCCACACCGACCGACGACTTCCGCAAGCAAGACCACGGCTTGTTTCCGGTGCATGTAAAAGAATGGAACGGCTTCCTGTTCCTGTCGCTTGCCGATCATGCCCCCGAGTTAAGCCCGGACCTTGGACTTCAAGCGCTGGACAACTGGCCGATGGCAGACCTGGTCACCGGCCACCGGCTGGAAAAGACGCTGGCCTGCAACTGGAAGATTTTCTGGGAAAACTACAACGAATGCCTGCACTGCCCCTCGGTTCACCCGAGCCTGTGCGACATGGTGCCAATCTACAAGAAGGGGATCATGTCGGCCTCAGAAGCCCCCGACTGGACGCCCGAGGTGCCGCCAGGACCGGCCCTGAAGGAGGGTGCGCGCAGCTGGACCGTCAGCGGAAAGCCCTGTGGGCCCGAGTTTCCTGGCCTGACTCCGCAGCAACGCGCCAATGCCTTCAACTTCGTGACGGTCTACCCGACAATGTTCATCGTCGCGCATGTCGACTACGCGCGGGCCGTCAGTCTGACCCCTCTCGGGCCGGAAGAGACGAAACTGACGATCGAATGGTTCTTCCCGCAGGCGACGCTTGACCAGTCGGGCTTCGACCTTGCCGCAGTGACGGACTTTGCCACAGCCGTGGTGCTGGAGGATGGCGCGGCCTGCGAGATGAACCAGCGCGGCCTGAAATCGTCGCGCTATGCGAAGGGGCGGCTGATGCCGCAGGAGTTCGACATTCACCGGTTCCATCAATGGGTTCTGGGCCGCCTGGCCGCCGTGGAGGTATAGGATGAACATACGCAGCATCCCCAACGATTGGGATCGTCGTGGCTTGCCGGGCTGGGCCTACAGTTCGCCGGCGCTGTTCGAGCTTGAGCGGATGAAGGTCTTCCTGAACCACTGGCAGTTGGTCGGTCATGTCAACGACATCCCCGCGCCCGGCGACTGGTTCGCCTTCGACCTGCTGGGCGAGCGGGCCATCATCATGCGCGGTCGCGACAACATGGTGCGCGCCTTCCACAACCTCTGCCGCCACCGGGGCGCGCGCGTGGTTGACGGCATGAAGGGCCATTGCAAGGGCGCGCTGGTCTGCCCCTTCCACGGCTGGGTCTACAATCTGGACGGCACCCTGCGCGGGCCAGCCCGGCCCGAGACCTTCGGTGACATGGACCGCTCGAAGTTCGCCCTCAAGCCCATCGAGATGGAAGTCTGGCACGGCTTCATCTTCCTTCGCTTCCTGCCCGGCCCCCAACCTTCGGTGGCCGAATACCTTGCCGACTACGATCAGGACTTTGCCGATTTCCGTGCCGAAGAGTTGTTGCCCGTCGCCCAAGCCGGCTGGGAGACGGTGCTGCCGATCAACTGGAAGTCGGTCCGTGACGTCGATAACGAGGGCTACCACGTCGCCATGGCCCATCCCGGCCTTCAGGATCTGTATGGGCGGACCTATCGCGACGTGGTCCACACCAATGGTCTGGCGAGCTCGTATGCGACCTATGGCGACACGCCGGGTCGTCTGTGGTCGGTACGGAACTACGTGAAGATCTCGCCCGTTCAAGACTGGCTACCCGAGCGGTTGCGCAGGGCGTGGAACTACTACGGCGTCTTCCCCAATGCCGTTTTCATCTTCACGCCAGAGAGTGTGCAGTTCTACCACGATCTGCCGATTGGCCCGAGAGAGACGCGGTTGACCGGCCGCATCTATCGTCGGCCCAATGAATCCCGCCAGCAGCGGATCGCGCGCTATCTGGCCTATCGGATCGACCGCGAAACGTCCGTCGAGGATCAGCAGCTTTCGATCTGGTCCGACGAGTCGATGATGTCGACAGCGTTCGACGACTTCCACCTGTCGGACCTCGAGTTCGGCGTCCGCAACCACCATGACAATCTGCGCAGGCTGCTGCCCGTCCTCGAATGCCGCGACAAGGTTCCGGAAGATCGCGTCGCGTCACTTAACGAGGAATTGCTTGGCGAAGCCGCAACACCGCGCTTAACATAACGTTAAGAAAATCGGACCGGGATACCCGGCCAAGGCGCAACGGGGAGGTATAAGATGAAGATCACTAGACGTCAGGCCATCACCGCCATTGGCGGCGCACTTGCGCTGCCCTACGTCCGCCCCTCCTGGGCGCAGGCCGGAACGGTCAATGTCTACAACTGGGCCGACTATATCGGCGAAACCACCCTGGCCGACTTCGAAGCAGCCACCGGAATCGGCGTGGTCTACGACACCTACTCCTCCGCCGAAGAGATGCAGGCGAAGATGCTGGCGGGCGGCACGGGTTATGATGTGGCCTTTACCGCCGGCATGACCCAGCCGCAGATGATCAAGGCCGGCGTCTATGCCAAGCTCGACAAATCGAAACTGCCCAACTGGAAGAATCTCGATCCGGAGATCCTGCGCATTGTCGAGGGTTGGGATCCGGGCTCGGAGCACTCAATTCCCTATATGTGGGGTTCGGTGGGGTTCACCTACAACGTCGACATGGTGAAAGAGCGGATTCCCGATGCCGACCTCCAGAGCATGGATCTTGTGTTCAAGCCGGAAAACGCTGCGAAGCTTGCCGATTGCGGAATCTCGATCCTGGACAGCCCAACCGACATCATGCTGATGGTCCTGCGCTATCTCGGCCTGGACGGCGATACGACGAATGTCGCTGACTATGAAAAGGTGGTCGAGGCCTTCAAGCCGATCCGCCAATACATCCGGACCTTCGACAACCAGAACTACCTGAACGCCATTCCCAACGGCGAGCTGTGCGTCATCAACAACTGGTCCGGAGACTATGCGGTCGCCAAGTCACGCGCCGCGGAAGCCGGGGTCGGAATGAACCTGGCCTATTTTGTGCCCAAGACCGGTGCGCCGGCCTGGATCGACGTGATGTCCATCCCGTCGGACGCGCCGAACGTCGACAACGCCTATGCCTTCCTCGACTACCTGCTCCAGCCGGAAGTGATCGCGGCCTGTACCAACTACACGGCATACGCCAACGCGAACCTCGCATCGAAACCCTTCGTCGATCCGGCGATCCTGTCGGACCCCGCGGTCTATCCCGACGAAGAGACGATCAAGCGCCTTTGGGCCCCGAAGCCTCTAAATGAGGAGCAGGACCGGGCAATCACGCGGGCCTGGACGGCCATCAAGACCGAATGATCGGGTGAATCATGCAGATGCACAGCCCGACACCCGTGGCCGCGCCAGCTGATTTGGCTGGCGCGGACCCCTTCGTTCGCATCGAGGGCGTGACGAAACGGTTTGGCAGCTTCGTTGCCGTCGACAATGTTTCCCTCTCGATCCGGAAGGGGGAAATCTTTGGCCTTCTGGGCGGTTCCGGTTGTGGCAAGACCACGCTTCTCCGGATGCTGGCGGGCTTCGAAGATCCGTCTGCCGGCCGCATCTGGCTTGACGGGCAGGACATGACGGGCGTGGCCCCCTATGACCGCCCGGTCAACATGATGTTTCAGTCCTACGCGCTGTTCCCGCACATGACTGTCGAGCGCAACGTGGCCTATGGTCTGAAGCACGAAAAGATGACCGACGCGCAGCGCAAGGATCGCGTGCGCGAGATGCTGGACCTCGTGCAACTGACCCAGTTCGCGCATCGCAAGCCGCACCAGATCTCAGGCGGTCAGCGCCAGCGCGTGGCGCTGGCACGTGCCCTTGCCAGGGCGCCCAAACTTCTGCTGCTGGACGAGCCGCTCGCGGCACTCGACAAGAAGCTACGCGAACACACTCAGTTCGAATTAATGAACATTCAGTCGCAAACTGGGGTAACTTTCGTCGTGGTGACACACGACCAGGAAGAGGCGATGACCCTGTCGGACCGGATCGCGGTCATGGACAAGGGACAGGTGCGTCAGATTGGTACGCCGAACGACGTCTACGAATACCCGAACAGCCGCTTCGTCGCCGGTTTCATCGGGTCGATCACGACCTTCGAGGCAACCGTCCGCAAGATCGAAGGCCAGAATGCGCTGCTGGATGTCCCCGCTATGGGGGGAATAAAGGTCGGGCGCAGCGTACCGGGCCTGTCCGCGGGCGAAAAGGTGACGCTTGCTCTGCGCCCCGAGAAAATCCTGCTTGGCCGCGAACGGCCCGATGATCCGAACGCCTTCAGCGGCGTGGTGTCGGGACTGGGGTACCTTGGCAAGGACTCGCTTTATCGGATCGCCCTGCCGGATGGGCAGATCGTGACCGTCAACTCGGTCAACGCGCGTCGGGTGGGCGAGGATGAGCGCGTGGCCGACTGGGAAGATCAGGTCTGGCTAAGCTTCGATCCGACCTCTGCAATCCTGCTGCGGGACTAGACCATGGCAGCGATCGAACAGGCCGACGCGCCACCTCACCGCAAGGGACTGGCCAACTGGTTCAATCGCCGGGGTTGGTCCGATGTCATCATCGCCACGCCCTACATCTGGTTGCTGGTGTTCTTCTTCCTGTCCTTCATCATCGTCGTGGCCATGAGCTTCGCGACGCGGACGCCAACTGCCCCGCCGTTTTCATTCGGGGGCGAGCATCCGCTGATAAACCTCGAAGGCTACAAGCGGCTGTTCCAGGACAGTCTCTATATCCGCGCCTTCCTGACCTCGGTGGTCAACGCGCTGGTCGCCACGGCGCTGTGCCTTCTCATCGGCTATCCAATGGCCCTTGGCCTGACGCGGGTGTCGCGCGCATGGCGGAACATCCTTCTGATGCTCGTCATACTGCCGTTCTGGACGTCGTTCCTCCTGCGCGTCTACGCTTGGATGGGCTTGATGAGCAATAACAGCTGGTTCAATCGGGGTCTGACCTCGATCTGGAACTTGGTGGTGCCGACCGACTGGGCGCTTCGGTCCATCCCGATGATGAACACGAACTTTGCCGTCGTGCTCGTCATGGTCTATTCCTACTTGCCCTTCATGATCCTGCCGCTCTTCGCCAATCTTGAGAAACTGGACCAGACGCTGGACGAGGCGGCGATGGATCTTGGCTCGCGTCCGTTTCAGGTTTTCCGTGATGTGACGCTGCCGCTCTCGATACCCGGCATTATCGCGGGGGGGCTGCTGGTTTTCATCCCTGCCGCCGGCGAGCTGATCATCCCGTCGCTCGTGGGCAATTCCTCGCAGCCGATGATCGGACGGGTGATATCGGATGAATTTGCCAGTGCGCGCGACTGGCCGATGGCGTCTTCCGTCGCGGTCGCCCTGCTTCTCCTGCTGGTCGTGCCGATGATGCTTTACACGCATTTCGACGCCAAGGCCCAAGAACGGCTGAAGGACGAGCCATGAACCGCCGCCCGGTCTTCCTCATCACCGTACTCTGCTTCGGGTTCGCGTTCTTCTACATCCCGATCCTGTCGATGATCGTCTATTCCTTCAACGCCTCGCGTCTGGCAACGGTCTGGGGCGGATTCTCGACCAAGTGGTACGTCACGCTCTTCAGCAACAAGCAGGTGATCAGCGCGGCGATCCTTTCGCTTCAGATCGCGCTTCTGTCCGCCACCTGCGCAACAATCCTTGGTACGATGGCCGGAATCGCGCTGGCGCGGTTCAAGAAGTTTCGCGGGCGCGTGCTTTTCTCGGGCCTCATCACCGCCCCGCTCATCATGCCCGAGGTGATCACCGGCATCTCGTCGCTGATGCTGTTCATCCTGATGGGCCAATGGATTGGCTGGCCGGCAAGCCGCGGCTTCACTACCGTAACCATCGCCCACATCACCTTCTCGATGACCTTCGTGGCTACCATTGTCAGCTCACGCCTGATCGCCGCAGATCAGGCGATCGAGGAGGCAGCGATGGATCTTGGCTCCAAGCCCTGGCAGGTGATGAAGGACATCACCCTGCCGATCATCAGCCCTGCCATCCTGTCAGGCTGGCTTCTGGCCTTCACCATCTCGCTGGACGACGTGGTCATCACCAACTTTACCACCGGGCCGGGTAACACCACCCTGCCGCTGCTGATCTGGTCGAAGGTCAAACTCGGCGTGACACCAGACATCAACGCGCTTGCCACGATCATCGTTTGTATCGTCGGCCTGGGGGTCATCGTCGCCGGCATCGTCATGTCACGCGCCGAGAAGCGCCGCGATGCGGATATCCGACTGGCTTACCGCGCCAACGAGTAACGGATGACCGAAACACTCCTCGCACAGCTGACAATGGCGCCGGGCCTGCCGGGCTCCGGCCGCCTGCGCTATGCCGCGGCAATGCAGCTTAACCGCGCCGGCCGGCTTTCGCCCGAGGTGCTGGAGGTCTTCCGTATCTGCTCACCCAGGGATGGAGAGGATCCAATGGTCCTGCTGAACGAACGGGGACTTGCCGGCGACCTGCCATTGGCAGCTGCCCCGTCACCCGAGGCAAAGCTTACGGTCCTGTTGGGCGAAGTGGATCTCTATTTGTCCGGGCTTGCCTGCCCCGGTGTCGGGGAATTGCGCACGGGGCTGGCCCGGGCGCGCAACAACCCCGTCAGACTTTCACCTCCACATGCAAACGCGGTCGTGAATACCCAACTTGAACCCGCGCTGGCGCAGGTGGCCCGGACCCATCCCGCGCTTGCCGCAGCAATTGCCGCCGCAGCGCCACTTCTTCAGTGGATCACCTACGACTCCTATCCGCCCGACCAGATCGGCGAGGATTTCCGCAAGGGCCACGCCTTCGCCAGCCTCGTCGGGCAGGAAGCACCAGTTCTGGCCGAGGATTTCGACATCGGCCTGTTCCTGATCGCGCCGCATGTGCTGTACCGCGACCATAATCATGCCGCGCCGGAGCTTTATGCACCACTCACCGGCCCACATGGCTGGCGCTTCGGTCCTGGCGCACCATTGGTCGTCAAACACGCGCATGAACCGGTCTGGAACGATCCCTTTGCGCCGCATCTGACCAAAGTTGGCCCGGTGCCTTTCCTCTGCATCTTCGGCTGGACGCGCGACGTCATGGAACCTGCCGCAGTCCTGCCTGCCGATGACTGGTCAAGGCTCGAATCCCTGCGCATTTCACCTTCGGGAAGCATCGAATGAGCTCTGACCTTCTTGTTCTCAATGCCCGCATCCGGACGATGGATATCGCGCGACCGACAGCCGAGGCCCTGCTGATCCGGGGGGAGCGGATCGTAGCGCTCGGCCCCGAAGCCGAGATCCTTGCCCTGGCCAATCCCGGGGCGAAACGACTCGACGCGGGCGGGCGGCTCGTGCTGCCAGGTTTTCAGGACCCGCATATCCATCTTCTTTCGGGTGGGACCGACCTTGCGACCGCGGCCCCTCTCTACGAGGCCGCGAGCATTGCCGACCTGCAGTCGGCCATTTCCACCCACGCCCAAAACGTCAGTAATCTGCCGCTGGTCATCGGCGCGGGTTGGCAACCCGGCCATTTCGGCGACCACAACCTGACGCGCCATGTCATCGACGCCGTCGTCTCGGATCGACCTGCGCTGATCTATGACAGCTCGTTTCACAATGCCTGCCTGAATTCGCGCGCGATCGAACTCGCCGGAATCGTCAAGGGAACGCCAGATCCGATCAATGGTCATTTCGTGACCGATGCGTCAGGCGAACCCACGGGGATGCTGCACGAGGATGCAATCGCCTGGGTTTTGGACCGGTTGCCGCAACTGACTGATGACAACTATCTCGACGGTCTGCGTGCCGGTCAGGCCCATGCCAACCGCCATGGCATCACCGGCGTGATCGACCCACGTGTGACAGATCTCGAAACCCGCATCTACGGCACCGCCGCCGCCAGTGGTGAGCTGACGCTCCGGGTGTCGGGCGCAGCGCTGGTCAAAGAGCACGACACGCCCGACGAAGCCGTTACCCGTCTAACCGCGATGCGTGCGGCTCATCCGGGGCCGGATTTCTGGGTGCAGTCCGCCAAGTTCTTCATGGATGGCGTGTTCGAGAACCGCACAGCGGCCCTGCTGGCCCCCTATGCCGATCCGCCGGGCGGAAACTGCCCGACAATGTTCACCTCAGAGCAGACCAAGGCTCTGATGGTGGCGCTGGACGCGGCGCGGTTCCAGATCCACGTCCATGTGATCGGCGACGCCGCCGCGCGCACCTCGATCGAGGGACTGGAGGCCGCGGTGGCCACCAATGGCCGCTGGCCCGCCTGCCACCAGCTGACCCATCTGCAACTCGTCGACCCTGCTGACTTCGCCCGCATCGCCAAGGTTGGAGCCATGGCGAACATCCAGACACTCTGGGCTCAGCTCAGCCCTAACATCCCGGACATCGCTCTGGACATGATCGGCCCTGCCCGCCGGAGCGAGGTCTATGCCTATCGCCGGATGCTGGACGAAGGGGCTGACTGGTGCCTGTCCTCTGACTGGCCCGTCTCCACCCTCAACCCGTTCGAAATCATCGAGACCGCCGTGACCCGTCAGGCCCGCCGCGACGAGGGGCCGAAGGAGCCGTTCCTACCCGGCGAAAGACTGACCGTGGAAGAGGCCGTGCTGGGCTATACCGCACATGCCGCCGCCGCCTGCTGGCGCGGCGATTTCACCGGGCGGCTGTTGCCGGGCTTCTCGGCGGATCTCATCGTGCTGGATCAGGATATCTTCGCTTGCGCGCCGGACGAGATTTCGGCGACCAAGGTCCTGCTCACGCTGTTCAAGGGGCGTGAGGTCTGGCGGGACGAGGCATTCGATGGCTGAGCACGAGGAAGAGCTTTACGGCGACAAGCTGGTTCGCATCCTTGCGGCGATCTGGGGTGAAGGTTTCTTGTCGCCTGGCGGCCGCGATGAGGTTGCGCGGTTGGTGGCGGGCAGCGAAGTCGCGGGCAAATCCGTACTCGATATCGGCTGCGGTGCCGGCGGCATCGACGTGGCCCTGGTCGAGGCTCACGGCGCCGGCTACGTCACCGGGATCGACGTCGAGGATAGGGTGATCGGCCACGCCCGGCAACTGGTCGAACGGCGCGGGCTGGGCGACCGCATCGGGCTGGTAAAGGTTGCGCCGGGCCCCCTTCCGTTTCCGCCGGGCACCTTCGACATCGTCTTTTCCAAGGATTCCATCGTCCATATCCCGGACAAGCACGCCCTGATGCGCGAGGTGTTCCGCGTGCTCAGGCCGGGTGGCTGGTTCATCGCTTCTGACTGGCTGATTTGCCATGACGGCACCCCAAGCCCGGCAATGGCAGCCTATATTGCCGCTGAAGGACTGGACTTCGGCATGGCCTCGCCCGCGCGCTACGCCGACGCCATGCGCAAGGCGGGGTTCGAGCAGGTGACGACGATCAGCCGCAACGCCTGGTATCGTGACGTCGCGAAGGCCGAGCTGGCCCGCCTGCGCGGACCGCTTGGCACCGAGGTTGCCCAGGAATTGGGCGCAGATTTCGTCGCCCACAATGTCGAGATCTGGGAGCGGATGGTTCCGGTGCTCGTGGCCGGCGAACATTGCCCGACGCACCTGAAGGCGCAAAAGCCTGCCTGACCCCCGGAGCCGGGGTTAAGACTTTCTTCACTATGGCGCGCGAGCGTGGCGGCATGACGCGCAGCCCGGCCTTTTCTGACCGCCCCTTGCCGCTCTTCTCCGAACTCGGGGACGAGGCAGAGGCCGCGCCCTTACCGCAGCGACTGCCGTCCTATGTCGCGGGCCACCGCGAACGCCTGCGCACACGGTTTCTCGCCGGTGGCGCCGATGCGGTTCCGGATTACGAGCTGCTCGAACTTCTGCTTTTCGACGCGATGGCCAAGAAGGACATGAAGCCTCTCGCCCATCGCCTGCTCGAAGCCTTCGGCGACCTGAACGGTGTCATAACAGCCAGTGAGGCGCGTCTGCGTCAGCAGGAGGGTGTCGGCGATGCGGTGCTCGTCCGCATAAAGCTGGCCGAAGCAATTGCACGACGGATGGCCCGGTCGCGCGTCATCAACCGTCCGGTTCTGTCCTCATGGGACGCGCTGCTTGACTACTGCCATACCGCCATGTCGCACCGGGAGACGGAGCAGTTCCGCATCCTGTTCCTCGACCGCAAGAATGTCCTGATCGCGGATGAGGAGCAGGCGCGGGGCACTGTCGATCATGTTCCCGTCTATCCGCGCGAGGTGGTCAAGCGGGCGCTGGAACTGAACGCAAGCGCGCTGATCCTTGTACACAATCATCCCTCGGGCGATCCCACGCCATCCGAGGCCGACATCGCCATGACCGCACAGGTGCAAGAGGCGGCTTCGGTGCTCGGGATCGTGCTGCACGATCATCTGATCGTCGGCCGCTCGCGCGAGGTCAGTTTTCGGGCGCAGGGTTATCTTTAGGCACGCGCAGCCACACCTCGACTCGGCGGTTGATCTGGCGCCCGATGGGAGTTTCATCGCAGGCCATTGGCAGCGCCTCGCCAAAGGCGTCGATCGAGGTCTTGACCCGAAGGTCGCCCAGATCTGGCACCGCATCTGCCACCGCGTTGAAAACTACCTCGGCCCGTTCACGCGACAGATCAAGGTTTGCCGCCGGATCTCCCGACCCATCGGAAAATCCGACGAACACCAGTTCCCGATCACTGAAGCGTCCGGCCTCGATCAGTCGGACCAGGTCGACCAGGTGGTCACGCGATGAGACGTCGAGACGGCTCGTGCCGTCCTCGAACCGGAAGGTGGCTGACAGCCGGACGGCCCCCTGCATTGCCGACGTCAGGCGCTGCGCCTCTGGCACACCGACATCGCCGGCAGCGCGGATCGCGTTGGAAAGCCGATGCCCGTCGCCGAGAAGATCGACCTGCTCCATCCCGCGACCAAGGAGGCCCCCGTCGGCCAAGGCGGCGTTTGCTGCCGGTGAATTGATGAAATCGACGAACTCTCGCCCGACCAGGGGCAGGTGGCGCTTTGCGGTCAGAAGGTAGAAGGGCTGAGCCAACGGATAATCCTCGGCCTTGACCGACAGGGCGGACGGTTCGAGCAGGAACCCGCAACTGTCGGTCAGCGGCAGGACCCGTGCCATGCCGGCATCTGCCGATGTCGTCACTGCAATCCCCCAGGGATCGCGCGTGATGGCAGCCGCAAGGGCCGCCGCATCGTCATGCGTCTCGCCGGCGGCGATGGGCTGGCCAAGCCGCGTTTCAAGCGCGCCGCGAAACCCCGACTGCGGGGCCAGCGCATGGACGACCACCGGCATGTCAGGCCCGCCCAGTTCGGACCAGCTTGTGATCTTGCCAGACAGGATCCGGGCAAGATCGGCCGTCGCCAATTGCGGGACGGGGTTCTCGGGCGACACCACGGCAACCAGTGCCTGAACGCCGAGGGTCGTGGCGATCAGTCCGGGTTCCGGCAAATCGGACAAGTCAAAATCCGCCGCCCCGTTGCGCAAGGCCTCGATCGCGGGCCCGGGGGGGGCAGGCTGAAAGGTGAAGCGGGCAAGCACGATCTCCTCGTCCGGATCGTAGACGGTATGGACCGCGCCCGTGCCAGTCACCTCGGTGCGCAGGACCAGACCGCGTGCTTGGGCAAAGGCGGCCAGCAGGCCGGGCAGCAACCGCGCGCCCTTGTCCGGGCTGCCGGTCACGCGCAGTTCCGCGACATAGTTCGTCAGGTCCGGGCACCCCGGCCCATCACAGATCACACCCTGAGCATCGACGGTCAGCAAACCGTAGCGCGTCATGATGCGGTAAAGTTCACCGTCAAATCCTTGCAGACTACCGCTCAAAGCCAGAGTTCCATCGCGCGAGGTCAGCGTGATGTCCTGGGCTAGAGCTGCAACGGGAAAAACGATCAGCGCGGCGAAGACCGCCGCGCAACGCATCAGGAAAACTCTCAAGAAGTGCTGCCTCTGCCCCGGTTCGAATGCCCGCCAGCGGTCCTAGTCCGCCGCGGCGAGTTTCGTTCCCGGCCGAAGATTTTTCAACTCAAGATACTGACCGATCGCCTCGCAGCCGGGCATCGACACGGCCAGGTCGGAAGTGGTGATTTGCCCCTTCTGCGCCTCGATCATTTCGCCCACCAGATCGCGGTTGCAGGTGTCCTTGGTAACTGCGGCCTCGACCAGGACGGGAACATTCGCAGCCCCGGTCGGAAAGGTGTAGATCTCCGCAAGCAGCGGTGCAGGAACATCACCATCTCCCAGCACCGAAAGGAATCCGTGCCGCGGCAGAAGGTGATTGTCCGGCTTGCCCGGATTGGCCGCCGAGACATGACCGGGATCGCCGAAATCGGCGCCATCCTCGAACGCGTTTACCTGAAAGGCCTGGCCGCCGAGCCATTGCACCCCGAACCTGCGATAGGCGTCGGCCTCTGGCACATCGATCGTGGCTGTCGCCGTGGTTCCATCGCGGAACAACGCCGACACATCACCGGATTCGCGCATGGCCGGAACCGAGGCGGCAAGTGTACCTGCAGCATTGGTGCGGTAGGTGACCGTCAAGGCAGCGTGGCGCAGGACGACCCGCTGCTCGGGGCGGCAGGGCGAGGTAAGGGTGATACCCATCATCGCACCGGCCTGGACCGCGACTTCAAGCGTGGTGTCACAGTCGGGCGACGAGATCTCGACGCGCGCCTCGGGCTGAGGCAGGGCCATCGGCGCGGTCGCCTGAGGCTGGCGCGCTTGTCCGGGGACGATCAGAGGTAGTTCGTCCCCTGTGCCGGGCCCGGACATGGAAGTTGATCTTGGCAATTCGGCAGAGAGTTGAACGATGTCTCTGGGGATCGCCTTTGCATTCTTGTCGGCGCGCTGAGATTCCGGCGTGTAGGTTTGCACCACATGGCCCGACCCAAGCGCTATGCCGATCACGACGGCAATGCGAAGGATTCTTTTATACCTGTCTTCCATCGGACACCCCAGGCCCACCCAGAATGTGACGCTAGGGTCTGAATCCGGCTGATCCATGGCGTAAGGGCGGTTTGATTCCAGCCTGGAAACGCAGAATGCGGCAGGTTTCCCCGCCGCATCCCGATTCTGGTCACGCTTTCGTCAAATCTGGCGCCGTCAGGCGATCTTGCCGTGGCAGTGCTTGAACTTCTGACCCGAGCCGCAGGGACAGGGGTCGTTCCGGCCCGGATTGCCCCATGTCGCAGGATCGGATTCATTGAAACCGGCAAGCCGCGCCCCTTCCGGTTCGCTGCCCGCCATGACCGGTTCCGGCTGGGGTTGCGGCGCTTGCGCGCGCTGCATCGCCTGCTGCTGCGCGATCAGTTGCGCCATCATTTGCTGCTGTTCTTCTGCCGTCAGCGGCCGCACCTGCGCCAGCTTCTGGCTGACCTCGCTCCGCAGCGAGTTGAGCATGCTCTCGAACAGCTGGAAGGCCTCGGTCTTGTATTCATTCAGCGGATCGCGCTGTGCATAGCCGCGGAAGCCGACAACCGAACGCAGATGCTCCAGTCGCAGCAGGTGTTCGCGCCACTTCCCGTCGATCGTCTGCAGAAGCAGTTGCTTTTCGATGCTGCGCATGGTTTCGGGGCCGAAGGCATCCAGCTTTTCCGCCATCATCTTGTCTGCCGCTTCGATCACGCGATCGCGGATCACGTCCTGGTCGACGCCTTCCTCGGCCGCCCAAGCGGCAATCGGCAGGTCAAGGTTCAGGTGTTCACGCAGAGCGTTGGTCAGGCCCGCTGCATCCCAGGCATCTGCATAGGATTTTGGCGGCATGTACTGATCGACCAGATCCTCGATCACCTGGTCGCGCATGTCGGCGACGATATCCGACAGATCCTCGGCCCGCATGATGTCCAGACGCTGGCCGAAGATCGCCTTGCGCTGGTCGTTCATCACGTCGTCGAACTTGAGAAGCTGCTTGCGGATGTCGAAGTTGCGACCTTCGACCTTCGCTTGCGCCTTTTCGAGCGACTTGTTGACCCAAGGGTGAACGATGGATTCGCCTTCCTTCATGCCAAGGGTCGACAGGACCTTGTCCAGCCGGTCAGACCCGAAGATGCGCATCAGGTCGTCTTCCAGCGACAGGAAGAAGACCGAACGTCCCGGGTCGCCTTGACGGCCCGAGCGACCGCGAAGCTGGTTGTCGATACGGCGGCTTTCGTGCCGTTCGGTCGCGAGGACAAACAGACCCCCCGCCTCCTTGACCTTTTCCTTTTCCTCGGCGTGCTCAGCCTCGATCCGGGCGCGCACCTCGTCGGGGTGCAGATGCGGATCGGCGGCGATCGCCTCGAGCACCTTCATCTCGACGCTGCCGCCAAGCTGGATGTCGGTGCCGCGGCCTGCCATGTTGGTTGCAATTGTCACCGAGCCAAGACGCCCGGCCTCAGCGACGATCTTCGCTTCCTGCTCGTGCTGGCGAGCGTTCAGCACGTTGTGGGCGATGCCCTCTTTCTTCAGCAGGTCCGACAGCAGTTCCGATTTCTCGATTGAGGTCGTGCCGACAAGGATCGGCTGGCCCTTGGCATGGGCTTCCTTGATCTCCTTTACGATGCCCTCGTATTTCTCGCGAGCGGTGCGGAAGACCTGGTCATGCTCGTCCTTGCGCTGGACGGGGCGGTTCGTCGGCACCTCGACGACGCCAAGCTTGTAGATCTCGGCAAATTCCTCGGCCTCGGTCGCGGCAGTGCCGGTCATGCCGGACAGCTTTTCATAAAGGCGGAAGTAGTTCTGGAAGGTGATGCTGGCGAGCGTCGTGTTCTCTGGCTGGATCTTGACGCCTTCCTTGGCCTCGATCGCCTGGTGCAGGCCATCCGACAGGCGGCGGCCGACCATCATCCGGCCCGTGAATTCGTCGATCAGCATCACCTCGCCGTTGCGCACGATATACTGCTGGTCCTTGTGGAACAGCGTATGGGCGCGCAGGGCCTGGGTGACATGGTGAACGATCGTGGTGCTTTCCGGATCGTAGAGCGACTGGTTCTCGGGCAGGATGCCGGCCTTCTGCAGCAGCTGCTCGATTTCCTCGTTGCCCTCTTCGGTGTACGTCACGACGCGGGTCTTTTCGTCGACCTTGTAGTGTTCTGGGTTCAGGCTGGGGATCAGCTTGTCGACAGCGACATACAGATCCGACCGGTCCTGCGACGGGCCCGAGATGATCAGTGGCGTCCGCGCCTCGTCGACCAGGATGGAGTCGACTTCGTCGACGATGGCGAAGAAGTGCCCCCGCTGCATCATCTCTTCGATCGAACCCTTCATGTTGTCGCGAAGGTAGTCGAAGCCGAGCTCGTTGTTGGTCGCATAGGTGATGTCGGCCTGGTAGGCGACACGCTTTTCCGCATCGGGCTGCTGCGGCACGACGACACCCGTCGTCAGGCCAAGCGCGCCATAGACCTTGCTCATCCACTCGGCGTCGCGGCGGGCGAGATAGTCGTTCACCGTCACGACATGCACGCCCTTGCCGGGCAGCGCGTTCAGGTAGGCCGGGAATGTCGCGACAAGGGTCTTGCCCTCGCCCGTCTTCATCTCGGCGATGTTGCCCTGATGCAGGAAGATGCCGCCCATCAGTTGCACGTCGAAGGCGCGCAGGCCAAGAGCCCGTTTCGCCGCCTCGCGGCAGTTGGCGAAGGCTTCGGGCAAGAGATCGTCCAGGCTTTCGCCCTTGGCGATACGTTCCTTGAACTCAGCCGTTTTGGCGATGATCTGCTCGTCGGTCAGCGCGGCGAACTCCGGCTCGAGCGCGTTGATCTTCGCCACGATAGGGCGCACCGACTTGACCATGCGGTCGTTCGGGGTGCCAAAGACCTTCCGCGCGAGCGTTCCGAGACCCAGCATTTCTTCTCCGCCTGGCCGTTCCTGACAAGATCGTGTGAGGCCCGGGCCTTGCCCGCCCTCACCGGCTTCCATAGAAGAGCCAACAAAGGCGCAGGCGCCCCGTCTCACGCGACCAAGGCGATGTAAGGGGCATGGGCCAGAGTGTCAACGTCGCTTAGGGAAGCGGCCTGTTCAGGAGAAGGTGAATATGCGGAAACTTGCGGGTTACGGGGCGGTTCTGCTCCTGGGCACGGCACTTGCCACGGGCACGGTTGCCCCCGCAATGGCCGAAGGCGAAACCGCCGATACGGTCGTTGCCACGGTCAACGGCACCAACATCACCCTCGGCCAGGTCATCGCCCTGGGCCAGCGCTTGCCCCAGCAGTATCAGAGCATGCCTGACGACGCGCTGTTCAAGGGCATCGTCGACCAGCTGGTTCAGCAGACCGCACTCGCCCAGTCGCTGGACGGCAAGCTGACCAAAGCCGACGAAATCAACCTCGAGAACAACCGCACAGGCTATCTGGCGAGCAACGTGGTCCAAGCCGCCGCCGCCGCCGCCGTGACCCCCGAGGCCCTGCAAAAGGCCTATGATGCCAAATATGCCACGGTCACGCCGGGCACCGAATATCACGCGGCGCATATCCTCGTGGCGGATGAAGCCAAGGCCAAGGATCTCAAGGCGCAGATCGACGGCGGCGCAGACTTTGCCGAACTTGCCAAGGCCAACTCGTCGGACGGATCGGCCGCCAACGGCGGCGATCTGGGCTGGTTTGGCGTCGGCATGATGGTCAAGCCGTTCGAGGACGCGGTGGTCAAGATGCAGCCCGGCCAGGTCTCGGACCCGATCCAGACCCAGTTCGGTTGGCACATCATCAAGCTTGAGGAAACCCGCCCCGCGGCAGTCCCGACGCTGGACGAGGTGAAAGCCGAACTGTCCAACGAACTGCAGAACCAGGCGGTCGAGGCGAAGGTCAAGGAAATCACCGACGCAGCGAAGATCGAAAAGGTCGAGGGGATTGACCCCAAGCTGCTGCGCGATCAGAACCTCATCGCGAACTGATACGGCGCGGAGGAACGGGAATGGGCAAGACCGACTGGAAGGCTGAGGCGAAGGCTCTGAAGAAAAAGGTTGCCAAGCTTCGCGAAAAAGTCGGCGAAGTGGTGCAGGATCTGCCCAAGGTCAAGGCGCCAAATCCCGTTTCTCCGCTTGCTCCCGCCGGCGGGTTTCCGAACCTGCCGGTGATCGACGGGGTGGAATTCGCCGCAGTCGCGGCAGGAGTCCGCTACGCCAACCGCACCGACGTGATGCTGGTGCGGCTTGCCCCTGGGACTTCGATTGCCGGGGCCTTCACCCGCTCTTCTACCCGCGCGGCCTGCGTGCTCGACTGCCAGGACAAACTGGCATCGCCGGTTCCGGCCCGATCGGGCGCTGCGATCGTCGTCAATTCGGGCAATGCCAATGCCTTTACTGGAAAGGCCGGTGTCGCCTCGGTTAAGGCGGTGACAGGGGCGGTCGCCAAGGCGTTGGGCGTCCCTGCGTCGCGCGTCTTTTCCTCGTCAACCGGAGTGATCGGTGAACCTTTGCCCCATGACCGCATCGTCGCCAGTCTGGGTGAGGCGATCGAGGCCCTTGATGCGGGTGGCATTTCGAAGGCCGCGCGGGCGATCATGACGACCGACACCTTCCCCAAGGGCGCATCGGCGACCGTGGCGGGGGATGGCGGTCCGATCCGTATCGCCGGCATCGCCAAGGGGTCGGGCATGATCGCCCCCGACATGGCGACCATGCTGGTCTACATTTTTACCGACGCAAAGATCGCCGCGCCGCTTCTGCAAAAGATGTTGTCCCGTCAGGTTGACGACACCTTCAACGCGATCACTGTCGACAGCGACACGTCAACATCGGATGCGCTGATTGTCGCCGCGACCGGCCGCAGCCCGGCTGCCGAGATCACTGCCCGTTCCGCCACGGCAAAACCCTTCGAGGCTGCCCTGCGCGGCGTGATGCTGGATCTGGCGCAACAGGTGATCCGCGACGGCGAGGGCGCGACCAAGTTCGTAGAGGTCCGGGTCTCGGGTGCTGCCAGTGCAGAAGATGCGCATAGGGTCGCGATGAGCATCGCGAACTCGCCTCTGGTCAAGACCGCGATCGCTGGACAGGACCCGAACTGGGGCCGGATTGTTGCCGCCGTGGGGAAATCCGGGGCGAAAGCTGACCGTGACCGCCTCTCGATCCGCTTTGGCGACATCCTTGTCGCCGAGAAGGGCTGGCGCGCCCCGGATTACCGCGAAGAAGACGGCGCCGCCTATATGAAACAGCCTGAACTGGTCGTTTCGGTTGAGCTTGGCCTTGGCAAGGGCGCCAAGACCGTCTGGACCTGCGACCTGACGCATCGCTACATCGACATCAACGCCGACTACCGGTCCTGAGGGGGACTGGCGTGAAGGTTATCCTCGTCTCTGCCGTCGCCCTGATCGACAGCGAGGGTCGCGTGCTTCTGGCGCAGCGGCCCAAAGGCAAGTCCCTTGCAGGGCTTTGGGAATTTCCTGGCGGCAAAGTCGAGGCGGGCGAGACGCCGGAAGTTGCGCTGATCCGCGAGCTCAAGGAAGAACTTGGCATCGACACCTGGAAGAGCTGCCTCGCGCCGCTTACCTTCGCGAGCCATTCCTACGAGGATTTCCACCTGCTGATGCCGCTTTTCGCCTGCCGTCGGTGGGAGGGAATCGCTTCTCCCAGAGAGGGCCAGGAACTTGCCTGGGTCCGTCCGCAAGCACTGCGGGACTATCCCATGCCACCGGCGGATTTGCCGCTAATCCCGATCCTGCGCGACTGGCTTTAATACGAAAGTATCGGTCCGAGGACCCTTTGCCTTCTTTTTTTGCTCACTTTCTACCAATAGATGAAATTTTGGTGATGATTTCTTGAACGTTCTCGGTCTAGATTGTTTCCATAATGACGGCAAAAGGGGGAGAGGAATGCTGAGGACGATTTCGTTGGGGAGCTGCGTTTCTGTGCAGGGTGTTCTGGTCAACCAACTCGCTGATGGGAAGGTTGTGGTGAAGGTCGACGAGAAGACATTCGTCGGCTTTCCGGTTCAGACGATCCGCAAGTCCTGAACGCGCGGCAAAACGAGCAGGAATGAAAAAGGCCGGGCGTTGGGACCCGGCCTTTTTCTTTGTCTGTCTGACGGACATCAGGCGAGCTTGCGCTCGACTTCCTCGCGCTCGAAGATCTCGATGATGTCGCCCTCGCGGATGTCCTCGTAATTCTCGAAGGCCATGCCGCATTCCTGACCCGAGATGACTTCCTTGACCTCGTCCTTGAAGCGCTTGAGCGTCTTGAGCGTGCCTTCGTGGATGACGACGTTGTCGCGCAGCAGGCGTACGCCAGCAGAACGACGCGCCACACCTTCGGTGACAAGGCAACCTGCGACCTTGCCCACGCCAGAGACCTTGAAGACCTCCTTGATCTGGGCATAGCCGATAAAGTGCTCGCGCACCTCGGCCTTTAGCAGACCCGAAGCCGCCGCCTTCACGTCGTCGACGAGGTCGTAGATCACGCTGTAATAGCGGATCTCGACACCTTTCTGGTTCGCGCTCTGCCGGGCCGAGGCATTGGCCCGGACGTTGAAGCCGATGATCGGGCAATTCGAGGCTTCCGCCAGACCCACATCGGTATCGGTGATCGCGCCGACCCCGTAATGGAGCACGCGCACGCGCACCTCGTCGTTGCCGACCTTTTCAAGCGCCTGCACGATCGCTTCCGCCGACCCTTGCACGTCGGCCTTCACCACCAACGGCAGTTCGGCGACATTGGCATCGGCCTTGGCCTTGGCCATCAGCTGTTCCAGCGTCGTGGCCGCACCGGCCGCCGCGCGCTTGTCCTTTGCCGCCTTCTCGCGATAGGTCGCGATCTCGCGGGCCTGCGCTTCGGTTTCGACCACGTTCAGCGTGTCACCGGCTTGCGGCGTGCCGTTCAGGCCCAGAACCTCAACCGGAACCGACGGGCCGGCTTCGCCAACAGTCTCGCCGCGATCGTTGATAAGCGCACGGACCTTGCCCCACTGTTCGCCGACGACAAAGATGTCGCCGCGTTTCAGTGTGCCGTTCTGCACCAGAACCGTCGCGACCGGGCCACGGCCCACATCGAGCTTGGCTTCGATCACCGCGCCCTGCGCAGGCCGCTGCGGGTTGGCGCGCAGGTCAAGGATCTCGGCCTGCAGGGTGATCGCATCCAGCAGTTCATCCAGTCCCTGGCCCGTCAGCGCCGAAACCTCGACGTCAAGCACATCGCCCGACATCTTCTCGACGATGACTTCGTGCTGCAGAAGATCGGTACGCACCTTGTCCGGGTTGGCCGAATGCTTGTCGATCTTGTTGATCGCCACGATCATCGGCACCTTCGCCGCCTTGGCATGGTTGATCGCCTCGATCGTCTGCGGCATGACCGCATCATCCGCAGCCACAACCAGCACGACGATGTCCGTCACCTGAGCGCCCCGCGAGCGCATCGAGGTAAAGGCAGCGTGGCCAGGCGTGTCGAGGAAAGTCAGCACCGCACCCTTGTCCGTCGTCACCTGATAGGCGCCGATATGCTGGGTGATGCCGCCGGCTTCGCCCGACACGACATTGGTCTTGCGCAGCGCATCCAGCAGCGACGTCTTGCCGTGGTCGACATGGCCCATGATCGTGACGATCGGGGGTCGCGGCTGCAGGTCCTCGGGCTTGTCGGCAACGCTGTCGATCGCCTGTTCGACGTCTGCATCGGTCACGCGGACGGCATGGTGGCCGAATTCCTCGATCACAAGTTCGGCGGTGTCGGCGTCGATGGTCTGGTTCATGGTGACCATCATGCCCATCTTCATCAGGGCCTTCACCACATCCGCGGCCCGTTCGGCCATGCGGTTGGCAAGTTCCTGAACGACGATGGTTTCAGGCAGCTGCACGTCGCGCACCTGTTTTTCGGCCTTCTGGCCAAAGCCCATCGCCTTCTGGCGGGCCTTTTCCTGCTTGCGCTTCATCGCGGCAAGGCTGCGGGTCCGTCCGCCTTCGCCATCCAGCGCGGCAGTGAGGGTCAGCTTGCCGGCGCGACGGTCATTGTCGCCCTTGGCCTTGGCGCGGGCATCCCGGTCGCCGCCGCGGTCATCACGCTCCCGATCAGTCTTGCGCGGACTGAGCCCGGGCTTTGCCGAACCTGGCGCAGCAGCCGCACCGCGCGCCGGACCATCTTCGGCCGGTGCAGAAGCAGGCGCACGAGCTTCGGTCTTGGCCGGACGCTTCTGCTCCTCGGCGGCGCGGCTGGCGCGGATCTCGGCCAGCTGGCGGGCGCGCTCTTCCTCTTCGGCCTTGGCGCGGGCAGCGGCAGCGCGTTCGCGCTCTTCGCGTTCCTTCGCCTCGATTTCTTCCCGCTTGCGCTGACGTTCCTCTTCGCGCGCAGCTTCCTCGGCAGCACGTTGCGCGGCTTCGCCGGCCTCACGCGCCTTGGCGTTTCGCAGCGCCGCGAGGCGGCGTTCCATTTCGGCATCCGAGATGCCGGCCGGCCGTTTCGACGGATCGCCCAGATGCGCAGCACCGGTCGCCGCTCCGCCCCCGGGGGTGCCGGGCTTGGGCGGGGCAACCACGCGCTTGCGCTTGGTCTCGACCACGACGCTCTTCGTCCGGCCGTGGCTGAAGCTTTGCTTCACCTGACCGGAACGGGGGCCGCCAAGGCCAAGAGGTTTCTTGCCGTCAGTATCGCTCATGCGTTCTTCGTATCCTTTTCGACGGACATACCGTCGGTCTGCTTGCGTAGTCCCGCAAGTTTTGCCGCTTCCTCTACAACACGCTCGGTGAGTCCGCCAGCCGCAAGCGCGCCGTGTATGGCATGATCCCGGCCGAAGGACAAACCCAATTCCCGGGATGTCAGGCAGCCGATGAATGTCTCTGGCCCTTCCGGCGGATGGAGCTTGGATTTGCCCCGCTCCGACCCGTCGCTGGCCTGGATCAGGATCTTGGCCTCACCCTTGGTCAGCCAATCCTTCACCTTCTCGAAGCCGGTCACAGCTGATCCGGCCTTCCGCGCAAGAGAGATAAGATCGATCACGCGCCGCGCAAGCTGCGCCTCGATCTCATCCACCAAATTCGGCGGCACAGTCACGCTTGCCTTGGCGGCGCGACTGAACAGCCCCTTCTTCACCGCCTTCTCAAGCGCGGCACGATCGGCGCTGACATAGTATCCCCGGCCGGGCAGCCGACCCAGCAGATCAGGGACAACCTGCCCTTCCGGCCCGGTGACGAAACGGATCAGTCCGGTTATCGGCTGGCTTTCGCCCGTGACGATGCACCGGCGTTCCGGCCCATCCTCACGATCCTTGTCCCGACCACCGCGCGTCACGGGGTGCACCTCCGAGGCCTGAAATCAGGCCTCGGCCTCCTCGTTTTCTTCGGAGCCGTCTTCGACTTCGGCTTCGGCCTCGGTCGGGTCGACCCAACCCAGCATCACGCGGGCGGTCATCACGAGGTTCTGCGCCTCTTCCAGGCTCATGTCGAACTTCTCGAGCAGGCCCTCGTCCTTGACGCGCTGACCGTTGACCGTGGTCCAGCCGCCCGCCAATTCCCAGTCGGCGCAGGTGGCAAAGTCTTCCAGCGTCTTGATGCCGTCCTTGCCCAGAGCTTCCAGCATCTGCGGCGTCAGGCCTTCGAAGTTGATAAGGCTTTCGTCCACGCCAAGGGCGACGGCATTCTCCATCGCCTTCTTGTTCGCGGCTTCCAGATAGTCGCGGGCGCGGGCCTGCAGTTCCTCGGCCGTGCCTTCGTCGAAGCCGTCGATCGACAGAAGTTCATCAATATCGACGTAAGCCACTTCCTCAAGGTTGGTGAAGCCTTCCGAGACAAGGAGCTGCGCCATCATCTCGTCGACGTCCAGTGTCTCCATGAACAGGTTGGTGCGCTCGGTGAACTCGGCCTGACGGCGGGCCGATTCGTCGGCTTCCGTCATGATGTCGATGTCGAGGCCGGTCAGCTGGCTGGCCAGGCGCACGTTCTGACCGCGACGCCCGATGGCGAGCGAAAGCTGCTCGTCCGGCACAACAACCTCGATCTTGCCGGCATCGTCGTCGATCACGACCTTCGAAACCTCGGCCGGCTGCAGAGCGTTCACAAGGAACGTCGCCTGGTCCTGGTTCCACGGAATGATATCGATCTTCTCGCCCTGAAGCTCGTTCACGACCGCCTGCACGCGGCTGCCGCGCATACCGACGCAGGCCCCGACAGGGTCGATGGAGTTGTCATAGCTGATGACGGCGATCTTCGCGCGCGAACCGGGATCACGGGCCACCGCCTTGATCTCGATGATGCCGTCATAGATCTCCGGCACTTCCATCTTGAACAGTTCCGCCATGAATTCCGGCGCGGTCCGCGACAGGAATATCTGCGGTCCACGGGCTTCGCGGCGCACGTCCTTGATATAGGCGCGGATGCGGTCGCCGATGCGATAGGCTTCGCGGCCGATCTTCTCGTTGCGACGCAGGATGGCTTCGCCCCGACCGTTCAGGTCGATGATGATGTTGCCATATTCCTCGCGTTTCACCGTGCCGTTCAGGATGGTGCCCTTGCGATCCTTGAACTCGTCATACTGGCGGTCGCGTTCGGCCTCACGAACCTTCTGCAGGATCACCTGCTTGGCCGACTGCGCCGCGATCCGACCCAGATCGACCGGCGGAACCTCGTCGATCACCTCGTCGCCGACCTTGGGATCGGCGAGATAGCTCTTGGCCTGCTTGACGGTCAGTTGCGCCTGGTAATTCTCCAGCGCCTCATCCTCGACGACGGTCCGGATGCGGGCAAAGGTGGCGCGCCCGGTCTTGCGGTCGATCTTCACGCGGATGTCGAGCTCGCTGCCGTAGCGCGACTTGGCGGCCCGGGCGAGGCTTTCTTCCATCGCCTGGATCACCAGGTCGGGGTCGATCATCTTCTCGCGCGCGACCGCCTCGGCGGTCTGGAGAAGTTCAAGCTGGTTGGCAGAGGTGATCGCCATGTCGGTTCTCCCCGGAAGGTCTCAGTGTTTCGTCTCGGGCGCGTCGAGGTCTTCCTCGGCGTCGTCCCCTTCGGTTTCTTCGATTTCGTCAAACTTCGACTCGTCGACCACGCCGCTGGCCTTTCTCTGGCGCAGCATCTCGGCGATCAGCTCGTCGGTCAGGATCAGCTTTGCATCCGACAGCCAGTCGAATTTCAGCCCGATGGTCAGCGTCTCGGCGCCTTCCTCGATCTCGATCAGGATCTCGTCGCCCTCGGTGCCGCGCAGCACGCCCTTGAAGCGGCGGCGGCCGTCGATCAACTCGCTCGTCTCGACGCGCGCCTCGTAATCGGCCCACATGTCGAAGTCCTTCAGCCGGGTCAGCGGCCGGTCGATGCCGGGAGAGGAGACCTCGAGGATATAGTTGTCCTCGATCGGGTCCTCGACATCGAGAATGGCCGAAACGGCAGTGGAAATTTTCGCGCAGTCCTCGACCTCGATCCCGCCTTCGGGACGGTCGGCCATGATCTGCAAGGTCCGCGTCTTGCCGCTCATCAGGCGGATGCGCACCAGTTCAAAACCCAGATCCTCGATCGTGGGGGTCACGATCTCGGCCAGGCGGCGGTCGATGGCGGTTTTCGCGATGAGATCGGTCATCGGTGTCCCAGAAATGAAAAACGGGCCGCAGCGGCCCGTTCGCGTCCTTCGGTAGTCTCGAGTTTGGACCCCGAAACAGCTGTTGAGGGCGATATAGTCCCCTGACGACGAATCGACAAGGGGTTTTCCGCCCTGACCGCCTCAGCGTTTGCGAAACACCATCACCAGCCCGCGATCATCCAGGTGCGGATGGTTCGCCCCTTCGTAGATCGGGATATCGCGGAAGCGTACTGGCTCGATCCGCCCCTGAGCCACCAGAATGGCCAGTTCAGACCCGAAGCGCGCGCCGTCCAGCACGGCCGGGATCGTTCCGCAGACGAATAGCGCTCCGGGGCGGGTGATCCGCAGAAGTTCCGGCAGACACTCCGGGCCGACATGGCCATGAGTGAACGTCCCGCAGGAAACAACCGCGCCATATACGCCATCGGGAAGAGCGATGGGCTTGGTCAGATCGCCAAGGATGCAATCACGGTAGATCCCCTTGGCCCGCGCCTGATCCAGCATCTCTGGCGTGATGTCGAAGGCATCGACCGTCAGGTCACGCAGGTATTCGCCAACAAGCCCGGTTCCGGCCCCGGCATCGACGATTGGCTCGTCTCCGGCAAGCTCGGCCTTCAGGATCGCGGCGATCTCACGAGGGGCGATATAGCCCCAGGCGGCGCCAAAGCTTTCGTCATAGGTCGCGGCCCAGTCGCCGTACATGCGGCGGGCATCCTCGGGTCCGTTGATCTCATAGGCTTCCTCGAGGTCGTAGCCGGCTTGGGTCATCTGCTGTCTCCGCATGGCTCTGCCGGGGGTCTAGACCCGAAACGGTGACAGGCCGATGACAGGCGGATCAGCCGCGCAAGCTGTCCGTCACGCGGACAAGCTCCGCGCTTATTCCTGGCTCTGACAGGGCATGCCCGGCCAGCGGCACGAGCCGCAGGTTGGCTTGGGCCCATCCCTGGCTCAGCCTCCATGCCGCCAGCGGCGGGCAGATCATGTCGAAGCGGCCCTGGATGATATGCGCGGGGATATGTTCGATCCGCGCGCGGTTCGCCAGGATCCAGCCATCCTGCTGCAGGAAGCCGGCATTCTGGAAATAGTGGTTCTCCAGTCGCGCAAAGGCGCGCGCATATTCCGCAGGGCTTTCGCCCAGGCCCGCTTCGAAATGGACCGAAGCAAGCGCGTTCTCCCAGTTCGCCCAGGCGCGGCCGAACCGCGTCTCTTCCATCAGGTTGCCCGAGAAAAGACGGCGGTGATAGGCGCCGATCAGGTCGCCGCGTTCGGTCTCAGGGATCTGTCCGACGAAACGCGCCCAGAGATCGGGATAGAAGGCCCCCGCCCCGCCCCCATAGAACCAGCGAAGTTCGTCCTGCGTCATCAGGAAGACCCCGCGCAGGACCAGGTGCTCCACCCGGTCGGGATGGGTGATGGCGTAGACGAGCGCGAGCGTCGCCCCCCAACTTCCACCAAAGGTCATCCAGCGGTCGATGCCAAGCGTTCTGCGGATCGTCTCGATATCCGAGACGAGATGCCAGGTGGTGTTGTCATCGACACTGGCATGCGGACGCGACCTTCCGCAGCCGCGCTGGTCGAACAGCACAATCCGATAGACCGAGGGATCGAAATAACGCCGCATCGCCGGGCTGCAGCCGCCGCCGGGTCCGCCATGCAGGACGATCACCGGCTTTCCGGTCGGATGACCGCATTGTTCGACATAGATCCGGTGCCCATCGCCCATGTCGATCACGCGCTGATCGAAGGGCTCGATCGGCGGATAAAGGAACTCGACTGCGCGCTTTTGGCCTGATCTCTGGTCCATGTTCGCACTATATAACGCCGAAAGTGCGTCTCGCTACAAACCAAACGCAGGAAATTGCCATGTCCGTCAGCACCATCGACCCCGGCGAAGTCGCTAAATTCGAAGCGATGGCCGCCGAATGGTGGGACCCGAACGGCAAGTTCAAGCCGCTGCACATGCTGAATCCCTGCAGGCTGGACTACATCACCACGCAGATCGCAGCGGAGTTCGATCGCGACCTGACCGCGCCCCATCCCTTTACCGGTCTGCGCCTGCTCGATATCGGCTGTGGCGGCGGGCTGTTGTCCGAACCGATGGCCCGCCTTGGGGCCGAGGTCGTTGGTGCCGACGCGGCGGCGCGCAACATTCCGGTTGCCCGACTCCACGCCGAGCAGTCGGGCCTGTCGATTGACTATCGCCACACCGCGGCCGAGGATCTGGCAGCGGCAGGCGAGCGCTTCGACGTTGTCCTGAACATGGAAGTGGTCGAGCATGTCGCCGACCCACTGGCCTATCTCACCGCCTGCCAGACGCTGCTGAAACCGGGCGGACTGATGATCTGCTCTACCCTGAACCGCAACCCGAAAAGCTATCTCATGGCGATCATCGGGGCCGAACAGGTGATGCGCTGGCTGCCAAAGGGCACGCATGACTGGGCAAAGTTCATCACCCCGGACGAGCTTTACGATCTGATCCGCAAGGCCGGGCTTGATCCGGTCGATCGCAAGGGCATGGTGTTCAACCCGCTCAGCTGGAGCTGGAGCCTGTCGTCTCGCGATCTTTCGGTGAATTACGTCACATCAAGCGTGAAGCGCCAGGCCAGCCCGCTGTCAGACTGACTCTGGCTCGTCGGGAACGACCTGGGCAACGATCCCCGCGCGATCCGTAGCCACAAAGTCGGCGCCCAGCTGCTTTGCCTCACGCTGTTTCGCGGGCGCGCTTTGCGGCCCGGCTCCGTGCTCGAACTGCCAAAGGACGACCCCGATACGCAGGTTCGGCGCGGCGGCGCGCAGCCGGCGCAAGTGGATCAGCGAAACCCGCGACGGATTGGGGTCAAGAAAACACAGCATGACGCAATGTGCACCGGCGAAATCCGACGGGTGGCTGCGCCCTGTCGTCAGGCCCAGCCTCGACTGAACTTGGCCGTCGATACCGTAGGACCGAAGGGTTTGCGCCAGTATGGCTGCAGAGACTTCGTCCAGCCTGCTCCGCCCCCCGATGCAGACGACCTTCACCCCGGTATTCACGGCCCCCACGCGAGCCGCAAGTTCCTCGGTCGCCACGATTTCGAGATCCTCGATCATCGCCATCGCAGCGCTGGCAAGCCGGTCTTGCTGTTCTGCCGTCAGCAATCCGCGATCTAGGTCAAGCTGACCCAGTTGCAGCGCCGGCAGTCCAACCTTTTCGTAGAAATCGGCCAGCGGCATCTCTTCCAGCTCTTCCTCGGCCCGACTCGTCGCCTCGACCGCATCGCCGGCCAGGAGGCGTTGGTAGAGTCTCGCCTTGGGCTCAAGCACCGGCTCATCGCCGAAGAGGATGCCGAACAGTTCGAACTGCGGAACATGCCGCCCGAGGACCACAAGGCAGACCGTCAGCGGCGTGGACAGAACAAGTCCGGGCGTCCCCCAGATGAACGTCCAGAAGATCGCGGCGATGATGATGGCCAGCGGGCTGACCCCGGTGCGCGAGCCGTAGAGCCAAGGTTCGATCACGTTGCTGGTGACAAGCTCGACCATACCGAAAAGTGCGGCTGTCCACAGCACGGCCTCCCATCCCGGAGACACTGCGAAAGCCAGAAACAGCGGAAAGGCCGCCGCCAGGACCGACCCGATATAGGGCACAAAGCGCAGGACCAGGGTCAGCATCCCCCACAGCAGCGCATTGGGAACGCCGATGAACCACAACCCGATGCCGATCGGCAGGGCATAGATCGTGTTCACCAGAAGCTGCATCACCAGGTAGTTGGCGACCCGGCCGCCCGCCTCTTCCAGAAGCTCAGTTGTCCTGTGCAGGTCGTTGGACCCGACCAGACGGATGAACCTGTCGCGCAGCTCGTCCTGCTCGAGCAGCATGAAGATCACCACCACGAACACCAGACCTATCGTCGCGACCGGGCTGATGAGCGGCAGGACAAGGCTCGACAAGAGTTCGAGGGGATGCTGGGATTCGACGATCTCGACCGGCAGGGGCTGCCGAGGATGTGCAGGCGGGATCGAAGAATCGGCTGGCGCAGGGACGACCGCGCCGATTTCCTGGTTGATGGCGGCCAGCATGTCGGTGAGGCGTGACAGGGCGCCATTTCCGCTTCCTGCATCCCGGATCGCATCCACCTTGGTGATGATGTTCGCCTGAAAGGTCGGAAGGTTTGTGGCAAGCTCTCCCAGCTGACCCACCACGATCAGAAGGAAAAGCGAAATCACCACGAAGGCCGCTACCACGACGGAGAGGACCGTCAGCAGTTGCGGCATGCCGGCCCGTCGCAGCATGGCAACGGCAGGGCTGAGCGCGAAGGCGATCAGCATGGCAATCGCCAGCGGCAGAAACACCTCATGGGCGATATGCAGAACGGCTGCGACACCGACAATAGCGGCCAGCTGGGTCAGGGTGAACCGGCGGAAGTCGCCAGACCAAGCCGGAGCGTTGTCGGTGCTGTTGACAGGAATCGGGATCACCTCGCGAGGGCGGTTGTCCCGCCGCAGATGAAATAGCTAGATCGGTCCCAAGGTTCCGTCTATCCCGCCATTATTCCGTTTGCGAGGATTTTGCCCAGAGGTTCACGTCCTTCTCTTCCGCGATCTGGTCGATCCGGGCAAGTTCCTCGGCCGTGAAGTCAAGATTGGCGATCGTCCCCGCACAATCCACGACCTGTTCCGGTCTGGACGCCCCGATGAGCGCCGAGGTGATGCCCCCTTCCCGCAGGACCCAGGCCAACGCCAGTTGGGCCAGCGTCTGGCCACGTGCCTTGGCCATCGTATCGAGCTTTTTCACCGACTCGATTGCGCGCGGCGTGATGATAGTCGGGTCGAGGCTCTTTCCCTGCGATGCGCGACTGCCTTCCGGCACGCCTTTCAGGTACTTGCCGGTCAGGATCCCCTGCGCCAGCGGCGTAAAGGCAATGGACCCGATGCCAAGCTCCTTCAGCGTGGTCTTGAGCCCGTCGGTTTCGACCCAACGATTGAGGATGTTGTAGCTCGGCTGGTGAATCACGCACGGGGTGCCGAGATCCTTCAGGATCGCCGCAGCCGCGCGGGTCTTTTCCGAGTTGTAGGACGACAGCCCCACATAAAGCGCCCTGCCCGAGCGAACGATATGGTCCAGCGCCATCATCGTCTCTTCGAGGGGCGTGTCAGGGTCGAACCGGTGCGAATAGAAGATATCGACGTAATCCACACCCATCCGCTTCAGCGACTGGTCGCAGGACGCGATCAGATACTTGCGGCTGCCCCATTCGCCATAGGGGCCATCCCACATCAGGTAGCCGGCCTTCGAGGAGATGATGATTTCGTCTCTAAGTCCGCGGAAATCGGCCTTCAGGATCTCGCCAAACGCCTCTTCCGCGCTGCCGGGCGGGGGGCCGTAGTTGTTGGCAAGGTCGAAATGGGTAATCCCGTGATCGAAGGCCGCCTGGCAGATCGCCCGCTTTGTCTGGTGCGGCGTATCGTGGCCGAAGTTGTGCCACAGACCCAGTGAAATCGCGGGCAGCTTCAGCCCGGATGCCCCGCAGCGGCGGTAAATCATCCGCTCGTAGCGGTCGGCGGCGGGGATGTAGGTCATGCGGCTCTCCCGGAATGGTGCGGGCGGCGGCCCGACGACCGCCGCCCCTTTACGCTGTTATAGAGGTCAGACGTAGCGGTTCCAGAGGTTCTCCAGCCGCTCCTGCCGACCAGAGCGCGGCTCGGGGCGGATGTCCTTGGCCAGCACTTCGGCCGCGATGGCATCCAGGCTCGAGCCCAGCATCGCCTTTGCCGCCGGCGTATCCCAGCCTGAGTAGCGCGCTTTCTTCGCCGCTTCCATTTCTCCGGAGTCTAGCAGCGCCGCCGCCGCCTTCAGCCCGCGGGCACAGACATCCATGGCGCCCATATGCGCAAGGATCAGATCAGCCGGGTCGATCGACTGACGACGGA
Source organism: Rhodobacter sp. (assembly GCA_041905595.1). Classification (GTDB taxonomy): domain Bacteria; phylum Pseudomonadota; class Alphaproteobacteria; order Rhodobacterales; family Rhodobacteraceae; genus Aliitabrizicola. Next base: position 24,857 of record JAYRKT010000025.1, on the reverse strand, counting down.
TCTTGGCATCGAAGTTGGTGCCGCCGGTGGTGAACCCGCCGGCCTTGAGGATCTCGTAGTAGGCCAAGGCCACTTCGGGTACGTTGTTGGGGAACTGGTCGGTATCCCAGCCCGATTGGTAATCGTTGCGGTTCATGTCGATTGACCCGAACACGCCTAGAGCGGCCGCCGTGGCGATTTCGTGCTCGAAGCTGTGGCCGGCCAGGATAGCGTGCCCCTGTTCGAGGTTCAGCTTCACTTCCTTTTCCAGCCCGTATTTCTGCAAGAAGCCGAAGCAGGTGGCGGCGTCGTAGTCATACTGGTGCTTCGACGGCTCCTGCGGTTTCGGTTCGACCAGGATCGTGCCTTTGAAACCGATCTTGTGCTTGTAGTCGACGACCATGTTCAGGAAGCGGCCCATGTGGTCCAGCTCCTGCTTCATGTCGGTGTTCAGCAGGGTTTCGTACCCCTCACGCCCGCCCCAAAGGACGTAGTTCTCGCCGCCCATCTTGTGGGTGGCATCGAGGCAAGACTTCACTGTCGCGGCGGCAAAAGCAAAGACCTCCGGATCGGGGTTGGTCGAGGCACCAGCCATCCAGCGACGATGGCTGAACAGGTTCGCCGTGCCCCAGAGCAGTTTGACGCCGGTCTGCACCTGCTTTTCCAGCATGTAGTCGGTGATTTCGTTCAGCGTCTTGAGGTTATCGGCGAAATTGCCGGTCTCGGGGCGAACGTCGGCATCGTGCCAGCAGTAATAGGGCACGTCGAGGATGCGGAACATCTCGAAGGCCACGTCGGCCTTGATCCGGGCATTCTTCATCGAATCCTGCGGATGCCAGGGACGAACGAATGTCTGGCCGCCGAAGGGATCGCCCCCTTCCCAGGCGAAGCTGTGCCACCAGGCCGCGGCAAAACGCAGGTGGTCTTCCAGACGCTTGCCCAGAACGACTTCGTCCTTGTTATAGTGCTTGAATCCGAACTCGGCGTCGGAATCGGGTCCGACATAGCTGATGGCCGGAATGTCTTTGAAGAAGTCGCTCATGTCAGTCCCTTGATGGCAGATTGCGAAGCACGGTAGCGGGCATGCCCCGCGTCGAAGGCGGAGGTCAGTGCAGGATCAGGGTCGATCGTGCGGGCGATGGCGGGCAGGGTCGCGATCTCGGCCCCGGCGCCGGTCGCAGCCATGAGGCCGAGCCGAGCGGCGCCAAAGGCGCCGCCGAAGTCACCTGCGACCGGCAACTGCACCGGGCACCCAAGCGCCGTGGCAATCGCCTTCAGCCAGTAGTCCGAACGCGAGCCGCCGCCAACGGCGAGCAGGCGGTCAAAGCGGGTACCGGTCGCGGCAAGCGCATCGCGGCAGTCGCGGAAGGCAAAGGTCACGCCTTCCAGAACGGCGCGGGTTGCGGCGGCACGATCGGTCACATGCTCCAGCCCGATAAAGGCCCCGCGGATGGCCGAGTCATTCAGAGGTGTGCGCTCACCCCCCAGATAGGGCAGGAACAGGGTCTTTCCCGGCGCCTTCAGGCGGCCAAGATCCCCCGTCAGGCCTGCAGCGGACTGACCAACCAGCCCGGCAAACCAGTTCAGCGCATCCGTCGCCGCAAGGATCACGCCCATCTGGTGCCAGGTCCCGGGCAGCGCATGGCAGAAGGTGTGGACGGCCGTGGCGGGATCGGGCTGATAGCCATCATTGGCCGCAAAGAGCACGCCAGAGGTGCCAAGCGAGACAAAGGCATCTCCGGCCCGGACCACGCCGACACCAACGCCGGAGGCAGCATTGTCGCCGCCTCCGCCCGCGACGACAACGCCCGCAGGCATCCCCCATCGTGCCGCCAGCGGCCCCCGCACTGTACCCGAAACCTGCGACCCTTCGACCAGCCGCGGCATCGCGGCACGGTCAAGACCCGTCGCGGCAAGCAACTCGTCGGACCAGTCGCGGCGGCCAGTGTTCAGCCAGCTTGTCCCGGCGGCGTCCGACATTTCGGCGACATGCTCGCCAGTCAGCCAAAGCCGCAGATAGTCCTTTGGCAGCAATACCTTGGCGACCCGCTCGCGGATCTGCGGTTCATTCCGTTCGACCCACAGCAGTTTGGGCGCCGTGAAGCCGGGAAAGACGATGTTGCCTGTCAGGCGGCGGAACAGAGGATCGCCATCCAGCTCTGCCGCTTCTTCATGACTGCGTGTGTCGTTCCACAGGATGCAGGGTCTCAGAACCTCATCGGCAGCATCCAGCAGCGTTGCGCCATGCATCTGACCCGACAGACCGATACCGCGCAACTTGCTCAGGCCATGTGCGGCAAGCTGGTCCATCACCGCCTCGGCCGCGGCGATCCAGTCGGCAGGCGATTGCTCGCTCCAGCCTTCATGGGGCCGCGATACGCTCAGAGGGGCCGTGGCTTCCGCCACGACCTTCTGCGCATCGTCGATGAGAACCCCTTTGATGCCCGAGGTTCCCAGATCCAGACCGATGTACATCACACGGCCTGCGGGGGCTTCTTGCCCATGATGATCATGCCGAGGATGTCGTCGTCGGTCACCTCGTTGACGTTGACCGTTCCGACCCTCTGACCGTTCTTCATCACCACGGCCCGATCGCACAGTTTCATCACGTTGTGGATGTCGTGTTCGATCAGGAAGATGCCCAGACCCTGGCGCTTCAGCTCCTGGATCAGTTCCGACACCATCTGCGTCTCGTGCGGGCCGAGGGCTGCAGTGGGTTCGTCCATGATCAGGATCTTGGCGTTGAAATAGACCGCGCGGGCGATGGCGACCGACTGCCGCTGACCGCCGGACAGGGCCGAAACCGGTTCCTTGAACTTGCGGAAATTGGGGTTCAGCCGCCCCATTATCTTGCGTGTCTCGGCCTCCATCTGGGAATCATCGACGAAACCCAATGGCGTGACCAATTCTCGCCCGAGGAACAGGTTCGAGGCCGCATCAAGGTTATCCGCCAGCGCAAGCGTCTGGTAGATCGTCTCGATGTTCAGCGCCCGCGCATCGCGCGGATTGCTGATGTTGACCTTTTGACCATTGATGAAGATCTCTCCGGCATCTGCGTGATAGGCGCCCGAAAGGCACTTGATCAGGGTCGATTTGCCGGCGCCGTTATGGCCGAGCAGGCCCACGACCTCGCCAGGATAGAGGTCGACCGAAACATGGTCGACCGCCTTGATCCCGCCGAACGCGATCGAGATGTCGCGCATTTCGACCAGAGGGGTTCCGCGATTGCTTGTCATGGCGTTATCCCCTCTCATTTCAAGACGCCGGAGCGTTTGCGGTACTGGATGTCGATCCAGACCGCGACCACGAGCACAAGGCCCACGACGATGTTCTGGAACGGGCTGTCGACGCCCACCATCGCCATGCCGGATTGCAGCGACTGCATAATAAGCGCACCAAGCAGCGCGCCATAGATCGTCCCGATGCCACCGGACAGAGCCGTGCCCCCGATCACCGCAGCGGCGATGACGCGAAGTTCGTCCAGTGTCCCGATGTCATTGGTGTGGTTCTGCAGGCGTGCCTGCGCGACGATTGCCGACAGCGCGCAAAGGAAGCCCATGAGGGCAAAGACCTTGACTGTCAGAAGCCGGGTATTGATGCCGGAAAGCTCTGCCGCGTCGGGGTTGCCGCCTGCGGCGAATATGTAGCGGCCAAAGCGGGTCTTCCGCGCGACCACGGTCATGACGATGGTCAGCAAGATCAGCATCAGCACCGAGATCGGCATACCGAAACCTTCGGTGTAACCTTCGGGCATGACCTCGCCCCGGGCCTCGAACATGCGCTGAAGCCGAGCCGTCGGAATGTCGTAGCTGTTCAGGATGGCGACGAAACCAAGGATGGCCCCTGCAAAGATCGCCGACATGGTGATTTCGGCCCAGATCGGTTTCACCGCAAAGCCATGGCGCGCCTTGCTCTTGCGAGCCTGGAATTGGGCCAGGATCGCTGCCACGGCACCGACGACCCCGACGATCCAGGACAGGGTGGCGCCAAGCGTTCCCTCCGAACCGCCAAGCTTGAGGAAGGTCGGGTCAAGCGGACCAAGCGTCTGGCCCGATGTCATGTACCAGCCGACGTTCCGCCAGATCAAAAGACCGCCAAGCGTCACGATGAAGGCCGGAATCTGCTGATAGCCGATAAGCCAGCCATTGAATGCCCCGATCACCGTGCCGGTCACCAGGCCCGCGATGATGGCCAGAGGCATGATCCCCACGCTTCCCAGGGGAAGACCCACGATCTGCGGCAGGATCCACACCTGCATCAGCCCCATCACCGCCGAACACAGCGCTAGAAGCGCGCCGACGCTCAGGTCGATGTGTCGCATCACGATGATGAACACCATCCCCGTCGCCATGATGGCCACGCTGACCGTCTGGATCGACAGGTTGAAGATGTTCCGGGGCGACAGGAAACGACCGTCAGTGACGAAATAGAACACCGTACAGATGAGAAGGAACGCGATCACCATGCCAAGCAGCCGGGTGTCGATGCCCAGCGTCTCGAACAGTTTACGTCTGGATTGGGATGCGTTTGGGTGGGTTGCCACTTCGGACATGTCCATGCCTTTCGAAAGACCGGAGCCTCGCGTGGGCCGCGCGACGGCGGTTGAAGAACGCCCCGACCAACAGGGGCCGGGGCGTTCCGTCAGCTCAGATTGCGAGGATCAGTTGCAGGGCGCAGGGCCGTTCGAAACGCCCTGGCACAGCTCGTCCTTGGTGATCCAGCCGGCATCCACCACGACGTTGAGGTTGTCTTTGGTGATCGGAATCGGGGTCAGGAACACCGCGTTCACTTCGTTGCCGCCCGGCGTCTTGAAGGTCTGGACGTTCGGGATGGCTTTCGGATCGGTCTTGTTGGCCAGCGCCACCGCAACGGTCGCGGCTTCCTTGCCGAGTTCGCGCGCATCCTTCCAGACCGAGACGGTCTGCGTGCCCGCGGCAACGCGGTTCAGAGCGGCCTTGTCGCCGTCCTGGCCCGAAACCGGGATCCCCTGCATGCCCTGAGCCGTCAGCGCAGCCACCACACCGCCGGCGGTCCCGTCGTTCGAAGCGACGACGGCGTCAACCTTGTTGTCGTTCTGCGTCAGGATCTGTTCCATGTTCTTCTGGGCGTTCGCAGGCAGCCAGCCGTCGGTATAGGCTTCGCCCACGATCTTGATGTCACCGGCATCAAGGGCCTTCTGCAGCACTTCCTGCTGACCGCCGCGAAGGAAGTCGGCGTTCGGGTCGGTGTTCGAGCCCTTGATCATCACGTAGTTGCCCTTCGGCGCGGCGGCGAGAACGGCCCGGGCCTGCATCCGGCCCACTTCGACGTTGTCGAAGGTGATGTAGAAGGCGCGCGGATCCTCGATTAGCCGGTCATACGAGATCACCGGGATGCCGGCATCGATGGCTTCCTGAACGGCGGGCCCGATGGCGGTGGTGTCCTGGCCAAGGATGATGAGAGCGTTCACGCCCTGCGAGATCAGCGACTCAACGTCGGCCAGCTGCTTGGACGAGGACGACTGGGCGTCGGTCGACACATAGGTTGCGCCAGCGGCATCAAGCGCGGCCTTGATGGCGGCTTCGTCGGTCTTCCAGCGCTCTTCCTGGAAGTTCGACCACGACACGCCAACCGTCAGCGCCATGGCGGCATTTGCAGCCGAGAAGCCGACAACGGCGACCACGGCAGCAAGAACGGATTTACGCATTTATATCCTCCCTGTGGATGTGGCCTGCGAAAGGCCGGTCCGACGGATTCGTCGGCACGCGGGGAAAATCGCTCGAATAATTTCAGTTGTCAAAATAAAAATTGCCAGCAATTCTCGAACTGCTGGTAAATCGTGCGCTTGATTGCTGCTTTGCGGCATGCCGTGACCTAAGATTGGGTCAAAGCTGCTGTCTTTACTTTGGAGGCCGAATAAATGAAGGCGCGCACGCCCGTGGCTGCAGAGGGTCGTTTCGGCTGCGGTCCGGTCATACCGCCACTCTCGGAAGGTCTGCGTCCTCTGCGCCAGCAGGTCTTCGAACGCATTCGCGCTGCGGGCACGATTGCCCGTGTCCAGCTGGCGAAGGACCTGGATGTCAGTCCGGCATCGGTAACGACGATCACCTCGGAACTCATCGCCGGCGGACTGATCGAAGAAGTCTCTGCCCCGCGCGAAGGCGGCGAAGGTCGCGGGCGGCCGGCGGTCGCGCTCGGGGTGCGGCCGACCGCTCATTATGTCGTGGGGCTCAAGATCTCGGATCAGGACCTGTCGGCAGTCATCGTCGATTTCGCCGGAAACCGCCTGGCCGATCACCGCGCCGACCGCAGACCGGTGGCCCTGACCGTCGCCGAGGTACTGGATGCGATTGAAGCACTGGTCGATTCCGCGGCGCAGAAGGCGGGTATGGCCCGGGGCGACCTGTCAGCCGTGGGAATCGGGATGCCGGGTTACATCGACAGTCCGGCCGGCCGGGTGATCTGGTCATCCGTCCTGACCGAACGGGGAGTGCCGCTGGCCTCGCTGGCCTCTGCCCGGCTGGGTCTGCCGGTGACGATCGACAACGATGCCAATCTCTGCGCCATGGCCGAGCTTTGGTTCGGGGCTGGACGAATGCTCTCGGACTTTGCGGTCGTCACCATCGAACAGGGTCTGGGCATGGGCCTGGTGTTGAACCACAGGCTCTACCGCGGCGCCCTCGGCCTGGGGATGGAGCTTGGCCACACCAAGGCGCAGCTTGACGGTGCGCTCTGCCGCTGCGGCCAGCGCGGATGCCTCGAGGCCTATGTCGCCGACTATGCCTTGGCGCGCGAGGCCACGACTGCGCTCAACTGGGTCTACAAGGATGGTCAGTCGATGATCGTCCTTCTGGAAAGCCTGTATGACCACGCAAAGGCCGGAAATCACGCGGCAAGGTCGATCTTCCGGCGGGCAGGTCGTTATCTGGCTGTCGGTCTGGCGAATGTCGTGAACCTGTTCGACCCGCCCCTGATCATCCTTGCGGGGGCACGGCTGAGATTTGACTACCTCTATGCCGCCGATACGCTTGCCGAGATGGAGGCGATGGTCATCGACACCGGGCGACCGCTGCCCAGGATCGAGGTCCATGCCTGGGGCGACATGCTGTGGGCCCATGGGGCGGCGGCCCTGGCCCTTTCTACGGTGACCGAGCGCCTGCTGTCAGCCGCCCCGGAAATGGCGGCACAATAGACGGGCGATTTCCGCCCAGACCCACCACATCTTGGCGTCGCCCGATTGCCCGCAACCGGGCGACATGCAATTGTCGGACGAGTGGATGGGGGTCGATTTGAGTGAGCGGCGGGCATTGGATTTGGCCTTGGCATATGGCGGCGCAGCCGTCATTGCGCTGTCGGTGGCTAGCTCGGCCATGGCTCTTGAAACCGTCACCTTCGAAACCCCCGGCGCCCCTCCGGAACTTGCCAAGGATCTGCGTGCGGCATCGGTCGTCCTGCAATCGCAGCGGGATGGAGCAACGACCGCACAGGATCTTTTTGCTGCGGCCCGCGCGGAATACGCTCGTCTGATCGGGACGCTCTACGCCAACGCCTATTACTCGCCGATCATCACCGTCCGGATCGACGGGCGTGAGGCGGCTTCAATCGCACCGCTCGATGCCCCGGCCCGCGTCAACCGGATCGCCATCACCGTCACCGCCGGCCCGAAGTTCGACTTCAGCCAGGCCCGCATCGCGCCTCTGGCACCGGACACTGCGATTCCAAAGGGGTTCGCTCCGGGCAAGCCCGCCGAGACCGGCGTGATTGTCGATGCAGCGGATGCGGCGGTCACCGGCTGGCGAGATGTCGGCTATGCAAAGGCCAAGGTGGGCGACCAGTCGCTGACCGTTGATCACCGGAACGAAACCCTTTCGGCCGACATCCGCATGGCGCCGGGCCCGCAGTTGCGCTTCGGAAAATTCAGCGTCTCGGGTCAGCAACGCATGCGCGAAGAGCGCATCCGCGCCATCGCCGGGTTCCCGGAAGGCCAGATCTTCAGCCCCGAGGCCCTGAACAAGAGCGCTGATCGCCTGCGCCGCGCCGGGGTGTTCCGCTCTGTCTCTTTGACGGAATCCGACACGGTCGGGCCCGGCAACACGCTCGACGTTGACACGGTGCTGGTCGAGGACAAGCTGCGCCGTTTCGGCTTTGGTGCCGAGGTTTCCAATTCCAGCGGGCTCGATCTGACCGGCTACTGGCTGCAGCGCAACCTTTTCGGCGGCGCCGAGCGGCTGCGCTTTGACTTCCAGGTCGACAATGTCGGCGCGCAGGAAACCGGCGAAGACTACATGATCGGCGTGACGCTGGAGCGTCCGGCGACGTTCACGCCCGACACGCTCGCCAGCCTTTATGCCAACGCCTCGCGGATCAACGACGAGGATCAGACGATCGATCTCTTCGTGGCCGGTTTTGGCGCAACGCAGTTCTGGAGTGACGACCTGACCCTGCGCGCCGGGCTGGAGTATCGGGCGGAACGCGTCAGCGACATTACCGGGGACTACGACTTCGACGTCCTCGCGGCGCCCCTGGGTGCGACCTACGATCGGCGCAACAGCAAGTTCGATCCGACCAACGGCTATTTCGTCAACGGTGTGATCAGCCCCTTTGTCGGCTTCGGAGAGACGGATTCCGGTGGCCGGCTGACCGTCGATGCCCGTGCCTACAAGGGATTTGGGCCCGAGAACCGGGTGGTCCTTGCCGGGAGGGTGCAGATCGGGTCCATCCTTGACGCGGCCATCGAGAACACGCCCCGCGATTACCTGTTCTACTCAGGCGGTGCCGGCACGGTGCGCGGCCAGCCCTATCAGTCGCTCGGTGTTTATGCCATCGCACCGGACCTACAGACGGGCGGCAGCCAGTTCCTTGGTGCGTCGATCGAACTGCGCACCATGATCACCGAAAAGATCGGCATTGTCGGCTTCTACGATTTCGGCAGCGTCGGCGTGACCCAGTTGCTGAACGATCCCGAAGGCGGCGAACAGTCAGGCGCCGGAATCGGGCTCCGCTATGCGACCAGCATCGGGCCGATCCGATTTGATGTCGGTTATCCGGTCTCGGGCGACACCGGAGACGGCGTGCAGTTCTACCTTGGCATAGGACAGGCCTTCTGATGCGGCGCGCGCTTGCCCTCGCCCTTTGCCTTGTGGCGTCGCCCGTTCTTGCCCAGTCCGAGGACGACCAGAACTTTCTGACCCGCTTCCTGCAGAACCAGCTGTCCAGCGCCGGACGCGAGGTGCGGATCACGGGCTTTCAGGGGGCGCTGTCGTCGCGCGCGACGATGCAGCAGCTCACCATCGCCGACTCCGAAGGCGTCTGGCTGACTCTCAACGGCGTGACGCTTGACTGGAACCGTGCCGCTGTCCTGCGGGGCAACATCTCGGTCAACGAGCTGACTGCGCAGGAAATCATCGTTGCCCGCCCGCCGGTGAGCGAACCCAGTCGTCCGTCGCCCGAGTCGTCAGGCTTTTCCCTGCCCGAGCTGCCGGTTTCGATCGACATCGCCAAACTTGGCGTGAGCCGGCTGGAACTTGATGAGCCGGTGCTCGGCACGGCGCTGGAGGCGACGCTGGACGCCTCGATGAAACTCTCCGGGGGCGAGGGTCAAACCGACCTTTCGCTGATGCGAACCGATGCAGGTCCCAAGACCATCATCCGACTGAAAGCCAGCTATGCGAATACGACCCGGCTCCTGTCGCTGGACCTGAATGCGCAAGAGGCCGCTGGCGGGCTTGTGGCGACGCGGCTCGGCCTGCCGGGTGCACCTGCGACGCAATTCGTGGTCAAGGGCGATGGGCGGATCGACAATTTTGCCGCTGACATCCGCCTGGCCACCGACAATGTCGACCGCCTGACCGGCAAGGTCACGTTGCAAAGCGCCCCAGGCGGCGATTCCGCCTTCACTGCCAGCCTGGGTGGCGACCCGGTGCCGCTGTTCCTGCCGGACTATGCCGAGTTCTTCGGCCATGAGGTCGGCCTGAACCTTGCTGGTACCCGAACAGCAGGCGGTGCGCTGGATTTGTCGCAGCTTTCCCTGCGCACCAAGGCAATGACGATCGACGGCAATCTGACGCTTGGCTCCGACGGACTGCCCGAGCGGTTCTCGCTTCAGGGTCAGATCGCCCATGACAACGGGTCGATCGTGGTCTTGCCGGTTGGGAGCGGCACTCCGCCCACCCTGCGAAAGGCCGACCTGACGCTCCGCTTTGATCCGGCCGTCGACGAGGGGTGGCGCGGGCAGGCGGCGGTAACGGGATTCGCCCAGCCGGGCATTGCCATCGACCAGTTGTTGCTGACCGGGTCTGGGCGGATCGGCCGCGGCCCCGCAGGAAATGCCGTGGGTGCGACCTTGAACCTGATCGCTTCGGGGCTGAAGGCGGATGATCCGGGGCTGGACCAGGCGCTTGGTGGCGCGACGACCGGCCAGGTAAAGCTTGCCTGGCAAGAGGGTCAGCCGCTGCGGCTGTCGAACCTGACGTTGGCGGGTTCGGACTACACCCTGCAGACCCGTGGCAAGATTGGTGGCCTTGGACAAGGGATCAGGCTTGACGGGACGCTCAAGGCTGATTTGCGCGATCTGACCCGTTTTTCCGGTCTGGCCGGTCGCCCGCTCGGCGGGGCGGCATTGCTGCAGGCCGAAGGCAACGGTAGCCTTCTGGGCGGTGATTTCGATGTTACCGGCGCGCTTTCAGGAACCGCCCTGCGCATTGGCATCCCCGAGATCGACAACCTTCTCGCCGGCAACTCGACCATCGATTTCTCGGTCGCGCGCGGTGTGACCGGAACCGTCGTCCGCCAGCTTGACCTTGCTGCGGCCAACCTTTCCATCCGGTCTTCCGGCGCACTGAAAAGCTCCGGGAGCGATCTGACGGCAGACCTGGTTTTTGACGATCTTCGCACCCTCGGCACCACCTATCGCGGCTCACTCAAAGGACAGGCGCGCTGGACTGGGACGCTGAACAATGGCCGCGCAGTCCTGACTGCCCAGGGGCGCGACCTCGGTATCGGCGAGCCGACCGCCGATCGCCTGCTCGCGGGGGCGACGTCATTGAACCTTGACCTTAGGTCCGTGAATGGCGCGCCACGGCTCGATGCGCTGGCGCTTTCCAATCCGCAAGTCACTGTGAAGGTCGCGCAGGCCGACGGCACCGGCCCGCGACGGCTGAATGTCGACGGACGGCTCAACAATCTGGGCCTTCTTCTTGCCGACTTCCCGGGAACGGCGACTATCAGCGGGACGATCACCGAAAAACCCGGCGGCTATACAGTCAACTTGGGCGCGCAAGGCCCCGGCCAGATTGATGCGAAGGTGACCGGAACAATCGCTTCGGGCTTCGATCGCGCCGATCTTGCATTACGCGGCACGGCGCAGTCCGCATTGGCGAACCCATTCATCACGCCTAGAACCGTGGCTGGCCCGCTGACCTTCGATCTGAGGCTGCAAGGCCCGCTTGCTCTTCGCTCGCTCTCAGGCCGCATCAATCTCGTGAATGGTCGGGTCTCGGCCCCGCTTCTGCGGATCATTCTGGAAGGCATCAATGCGCAGGCCGACCTGGCTGATGGTAGCGCCAAGATCACAGCCTCGGGCCGCTTCAACGCCGGTGGGCAGGTAAACGCCAAAGGGACTGTCGGACTGCAACCTCCGTTTCAGTCCGACCTCGCAATCGCCCTTCGCGATGCAGTGCTGCGCGACCCAGAATTGTATGAGGTCCATGTCAACGGCGACATTCGCGTCAGTGGCCCGCTGACGGGTGGCGGGTCGATTTCGGGGCGCCTGTTCCTTCCCCAGACCGAGATCCGGGTGCCCAATGGCAGCATCGGCGGAACGGCAGCAATCCCGGACCTGCACCATGTGAACGAGCCTGCAGCCGTGCGGGCAACCCGCGAGCGTGCGGGCCTGGTCGCCGGCCCGAATGACCGGGCCAAGACAGGCAGTACCCGGCCCTTCGCCATGGACGTCACGATTGATGCCCCCAACCGTGTCTTCGTGCGCGGCCGCGGACTGGACGCCGAACTTGGCGGGTCGATCCGGCTGGGCGGGACCACGGCGAACCTGGTTCCAAGCGGCAATATCGGACTGATCCGCGGCAGGTTCGACATTCTCGGGCGCCGGCTTGACCTGAGCGAGGCGGAACTGACCCTGCAAGGCAACTTTAACCCGCAGCTGCGGGTCGTAGCCTCGACCTCTGGCGACGGAATCACCAGTTCGGTCGTGCTTGAGGGTCAGATCAGCGAGCCGACTGTCACCTTCACCTCATCCCCGGAACTGCCGCAGGAAGAGGTTCTGGCGCACCTCCTGTTCGGCCGGGATCTTACCGCGTTGTCGCCGTTCCAGGCGGCCAAGCTGGCAAGCGCGGTGGCCACACTGGCAGGACGTGGTGGCGAGGGGATCATCGGCTCTTTGCGACGCGGATTTGGCCTGGATGATCTTGATCTGGGCTCTGACAGCACCGGTGGGACATCGCTGAAGATCGGCCGGTATCTGTCGGAAAAGATCTACACCGACGTCTCGGTCGGTTCGCAGGGCACGACCGAGTTGAACCTGAACCTCGATCTGGGCCGCGGCGTGACCGTTCGCGGGTCGGCGGATTCGGAGGGCGACACTTCGCTTGGCGTCTTCGTCGACCGCAACTACTGAGCAGCCCCGCCCGGCGCCGATGGGTCGTTCTCTGGCCTCAGTACCGCATTCAGCGCGGCGCCGAGCAGGACCGAATAGACGCTCAGCCAGAACCACATCAGCAGAACGACCACCGCGCCGATCCCGCCGTAGATGTGGTTGTAGCTGGAGAAGCGGGCCAGATAGAACATGAACGCGCGTGAGGTCACGATCCACAACACCCCGGCGAGCAGCAGTCCCGGCCAGATCAGCGGACGGACATTCTCGGGATGGTTCGGTCCGAAGCGATAGGCGAACCAGATACCGATGATCACCACCGACAGGCCAAGCGCCTCGTTGGCGCGCTCCAGCCAAGTTGTGGCGGTTTCCCCAAGGGGCAGAATGGCCAGCGCCAATGGCACGATGACCCCGGCCAGGATCGAGGCGAGTGCCACCGCCATCAACACCATCGTCAGCATGACCGCCTGAAGGACATGCCAGATACCGTCACGGTGGATATGGCCATAGGCTTCGTCCAGACCCTGGATCAGCGCCCCGGCCCCCGCCCGCGCCGACCACATGGCGAACAGCGTAGAAAGAACCGTCGTCCAGCCAAGTTCACGGCCATTCGCGGCAACAAGGGCGCGGACCTGCGACTCGAACAGGTCATAGGACTCGAGCGGAAGCAATTCCTTCAGCGCCGCCATCTGGTTGTAGATGACTTGCGGATCAGATGCGAAGCCCCAAACAGCGATCAGCGCTGCAATCGCGGGGAAGATCGCCAGGAAGCCGAAGAATGCCACGCCGGCAGAAGTCAGCCCCAGTTTCGCCTCGGCGTTACGGAGCCAGAGCCGCCAGACAACACCCAGAAGGACATGGACGATCCGCATGTTTCCGCTGCCGACGCCACAGCGTCCGCGTAACCCCCTGATGGCAATACCACCCTAGTAAATGCGATGCTGCATCGCCGCGTCAATTGCCGGGCAGTTCTTTGGTCATCCGACGGTGCCAAAACGAAACGTGTGCGGCTCGGCGGGTACCCCAAGTGCTTGGGTTGGCAGAAGGGGCTGCGCCGAGCGGGCTTCCATCTGGTCGAACAGGACCCGACGCAGGGCAACCGCGTCGTTCTCGGCAATCGCCAGCCGCAATTGCTGAAGAACCTCCGACGTCTCGCGCGACGAAGGGCTGACTTCGTTGGCGCGCAGAATTCGCGGGTGCTGCGTTGGTCTGGTCTCGAGATCGATCAGGAGTTCCTCATGCAGCTTTTCGCCTGGCCTTAGCCCCGTCACCCGGATTTGGATGTCACCGTCCGGGTGGGTATCGTTGCGCACGGTCAGCCCGGCCTCTTCGATCATCCGCCGCGCAAGCTCGGCAATCCGCACAGGTTTACCCATATCGAGGACATAGACCCCCGCGCGCGCCGTTGGGGGAAAGCCCAGAACGGCGAGAACCAGTCGGGGGGCCGCGGCCGCGGTCATGAAGAAGCGTGTCACTTCCGGATGCGTGATGGTTACAGGCCCGCCGCGTTCGATCTGCTGGCGGAAAAGCGGAACGACAGAGCCGGACGACCCGAGAACATTGCCGAAGCGGACGATCGAGAACTTCGTTGGCGGATGGCGGATGGCCATATCCTGAACGACTATCTCGGCAAGGCGTTTGCTTGCGCCCATCACCCCTACGGGTCGCACCGCCTTGTCGGTCGAAATCAGCACGAAGCGCCGCACACCAGCCTTTGCACTGCATTCAGCCAGGATACGGGTGCCAATCACATTGTTGGCAACCGTCGCCGCAGGATTGGCTTCGGCGATCGGGACATGCTTGTAGGCCGCCGCGTGGATCACCGAGTGCACGGACTGGCGGACGAGGACGTCTTTGATCAGGGTCGCATCGGCAATCGACCCCAATACGGGAACCACCCGGCAGGCAGGCATCGCCTCGCGCAATTCGGCCTCCACCGCGTAAAGCGCAGCTTCGCTATGGTCGAGCAACACCAGGGCCGCAGGGTCGCAGCCGATCAGGTGACGGCACAACTCCGACCCAATGCTGCCGCCTGCCCCCGTCACCAGAACGGTCTTGCCGGCGACCAGCCGCGCCACCGCGGCCAGGTCCGGATGCACGGGTGTGCGCGACAGGTATGACTCTGGCGGCATCGCCAACGGCCCTTCGGGTTGAGGCTCGCTACCGACAAACTGGGCAAAGGAGGGAAGCTGCCGCACCGTGAAACCCGACGACCGCAGCCGGTGGGTCAGCGCCTCCACCCGGGCGGGCGGCTCTGACGGCAGGGCGAGGATGATGTGCCGGGCATCCCATCTCTGGCGCAGGCCCTCAAGCTCGTTCGAGGGCCGGACGCTAAGACCTGCCAGCCGTTGACCGATGCGGGTGGCCTTGTCATCGATCAGGGCCACGGGCCGCACCGCTCGGTCGCGCTTGAGCGCAAGTGCCAATTGAACTCCCGTTTCTCCGGCCCCATAGATGATGACCGGGCACCGGGGCTTTCCCCACCGCTGGAGCATCAGCAAGACCCTGAGCGCAAGCAGTCGCAAACCGACCGAAAGCAGCAGGAAGCCCAGCATGAACGCCACGAGCGCGGCCGGCTGCCTTCCGCCGGGAAGCCAGACAGGCGCGCCTGCGACCAGCACCAGGACCGCGCTGAGCGGCAGCGAATCCTGTTCATAGGCCGCAAGCTTGACGTTCTGCAGGCCAAGTGCGGCGGAAATCGCCGGAACCGTAACGGCAAGCAGGCCCGCCTCCACAATGAACTCGCCCCGTCCGGAATGAAGCGACCCCGAGACGCATGCCAGGCTGATCTGCGAGGCGAAAAGGTCCAGCGACAGGCGCACAGCCTGTTTCGAGCCGCGGCTCATGCCGGTCAGGTATTCGATGAGGTGCACGATCTTCATTTCACACCCACCAGTCGGCGGGCCGGCAGCCACGCCGTCGCAAGAAGCAGGCGCAGGTCCAGAAGGATCGTTCGTTGCCGCTGATAGATCAGGTCCAGCCGCGCCTTGCGCGGAATGCAGCGGCGCGCATAGACGCCATCCGTTTCCTGCCGGGTGCTGCAGGCGGCAAGCAATCGCTCTTCGTGCCGATGGAACCCAAGCGATGCGAGGCCGGTCATCCCGGGCCGGCTGCGCAGAACCTGCGCATAGAGTTGAGGAAAACGTTCGACATAGGTCCGCAGCGGCGGTCGCGGGCCAACAAGGCTCATGTCCCCGCGCAGCACGTTCCAAAGTTGCGGCACTTCATCCAGCCGCGTCCGCCGCAGAATTCGGCCAAACCGCGTGATCCTGCGCGCCTGATCGCCGCCGCAGATCACCGCCTCCTCCGCAGTCAGCGTCATGGTGCGAAATTTCCATAGCCGGAACGCGGTATCCGGAGTCTTCATGCGTTCGCTCACATGGAAGACCGGTCGCCCGTCGCAGATCAGGACAAGGCACAGGAGCAGTACGAGCGGCCCTGCCAGCATCAGCAAGAGGACCGTTGCCACGCCGATATCCATCAATCGCTTGGCCGGAGTCATGCACGAACCATCGCCAGCGAACGCCATTCGCCGACCAGGGCAGCAGCCTCGGCCGGCGCAACCGCCTTGCCAAGGATTGCCTGAAGCAGCCGGCAATCGACCCGAACGCTTCCCACTTCGGCCATCTGCCCCGAAAAGCGCCAGTGCCTCCCATCTGCATCCGCCAGGTCGGCCATGGCCAATGCCGGCTCTTGTGCAATATTCAGCTGTCGGGGAAAGGGACTGCCCGATACGGCCAGCGCAAGCAGATCGCCCAACACCGCCGCGAGGCTCTGTGGCCCGATCCAGCTGCGCATCGGACCGCGGTCGGATCCCTGTGCGCGATCCAGAACCAGCCCTTCACGGCGCGTTCCGATCAGGGCATCGGCGCCCACCACGTTGCCGAGTCTCAGAAATCCGACCCTGTCTGCACTCGAAAGGGACAGTTCCAGCTGGAGCTTCGTCTTGCCATTCCGGGTCAGCGGCCGAAGCGGGGCCTGTTCCGAGACGATCCCTGCGGACGATCCGTAGACGGCCACCGACGAAGCAATCAGAAGCGGAACGGCATGAAGCCGGGCCAGCCGCAGGGCCTGCCGGGCCATATGGATGTCCTGACCGCCGTCCGGATCCGTACCGGCACATCGTGCCAGATGGAGGATCGCCCGAGGCGGCGGATCAAGCTGGGGAAGGATGTCTCCGCCCATGTCCCAGGAAACCCAGTCCGACCGATCCGTTGCGTTGCGGGCAGACCAGATGGGGCGAAACGCAGAGGGCGGGCTGATTGACCAGGCCTTGCGCAGCAGGCTGCCCACGCGCCCTGTCGCACCCGTAATCAGGACGGCTTTAAGTTCTGATTGCGCCATTCTGGCCCTCCGCTCCTTGGGCCAGCATCAGCGCTTCGATTTACCGAAGGCTTAACTGTGCTTCAGTCTTCGCGATCAAGCCTCGTCCGCAACTCCCGCAAGACGGGCAGCACGGTGCGAAGCCGGTCGGGACCAATCGTCTGTGCGACATCGGCGATGACGGGCGTGATCGCCTGAACCGCTGCATCACGGGCGGCCCGACCGGCAGGGCTGATCGCGACAAACTTCCGCCGCGCATCGTCCCAGTCTGGCCGGATATGCACATGTCCCGCCCATTCGAGCTTGCCAAGCGTATTGGTCATCGCCCCACGAGTGACGTGGAAGGCCTTGGCCAACTGGGCCGGAGTCCGTTCCTCGCCTACACCGGCGAGGTGGTTCAGCACGCTGAACTGCGACAGTTCCATTCCCTTGGGCAAGGCTCTGGCCAACCGGCTGCGCGCAAGCTGGTCGGCGATCAGCAGTTCGCTGAACAGGGCGATCGCGATGTCTTCTATCTTTTCCGCCATCAGGGCCCCTCGAAGGGCCGGTCGTGGGAAAGCGAGGGGACACGCGCGCGGGCGCGGTCGACCTCGGTCAGATCAATTTCGGCGAAGGTGATGCCCGGGTCAGTTCCCCCATCGGCCAGAACCTCACCCCAAGGCGCGATGGCCAGACTGTGGCCATGGGTGTTGCGCCCCTTGCCGCCGGTCTCTGGGTGAAATCCGGTCTGAGCCGGTGCCAGGACGAAACAGCCGGTCTCGATCGCGCGAGCTCGCAGCAGCACCTCCCAATGGGCTGCGCCCGTGATGTGGTTGAAGGCGGCGGGAACGGTCAGGATCTGCGCTCCGGCCTGAGCAAGACCGCGGAAAAGGTGAGGAAAGCGCAGATCATAGCAGACGGTCATCCCGATCTTGCCGAATGGCGTTTCGGCCAGAACCGCCTCGCCACCTGGGCGGTAACCCGATGATTCGCGATACACCTCCGTCGCCGAGACGTTCACGTCGAACATGTGAATCTTGTCGTAGCGTGCCGCGATTTGGCCGTCCGGCCCGACAAGCAAGCTGCGATTGGCGAAACGGCCATCGGCATCCCCGGTCAGCAGGCCAAGCGATCCGATCAGAAGCCAGATACCTTGCCTCGCCGCCTCGTCCCGAAGCGCGGACAGCGTCGGATCGTCTTTCTCATGATGGAAGGCCTGTCGCTGCCGCTCGCGGTTCGAAGACAGCCCGTTGGTGCATTCCGGCGTCAGCACGAATTCCGCGCCACCGGCGGCGGCCCGGCGCACAAAATCAACCGTGACCGGCAGGTTGACCGCCGGATCGTCGCAGACGTTCAACTGCACCAGACCTGCGCGCATCGTTAGGCCGCCAGCAGCGGATCGAGCTTGCCCGAACTGTCCAAGGCATACAGATCGTCACAGCCACCGACATGTGCCTCACCGATGAAGATCTGCGGAACCGTCCGTCGACCGCCCGCGCGCGTGACCATCGCCGCGCGAAGATCCGGGCTGCGGCTGACGTCGATCTCGTTGTACTCGACGCCCTTCTTCGTCAGCAGCCGCTTCGCGGCCTGGCAATAACCGCAGGTCGGGGTCGTGTAGATTTCCACTTTCGTCATGGGCATTTCCCTTCAGTCCAACGGACTATAGGTATTTAGGCCCCTTTCGCAACGCGTGCCAGAACCACCACGGATACCGCTGTTGCGCCCGCTGCAAGGCAGGCATCCGTTCCTGCAGCCAGCGTCGCACCAGACGTCATCACATCATCGACCAGCACTACATGCTGACCGGAGATCCGTTCGCGGTGGCGGGGGGCGATGCGCAAGGCCTGCTCAACGTTGCGAAATCGACCCTCCCTGTCGCGACCGTCCTGCGACGGGGTCGCCCGATGACGCTGCAGGAGGTCGGGGACATGAGGGCGACCGGCCATCCGCGCCATCGCCGCCGATAGAAGCGCGGCCTGATTGTACCGCCTGTCGAGGAGCCGCATCCAGTGGAGAGGAACAGGCGCGAATACGCTATCTGGCCGCAACAGGTCCTTCGCCGCCCGATACATCCACGCCGCCGCCGGACGAGCCAGGTCGAGCCGATCCCCGTGCTTGAGCGCCAGCACCAGCTTGCGTCCATTCGCCTCGTACAGAAGGGCTGCGCGACCTTGCTGCCAAGGGCGGGCGATTGCCAGGCAGTCGTCGCAGTGTACAGGATGGCCCGGCTCCTCACCTGGAAGCGGTGTGCCGCACAGGTCGCAAACCAGTCCATGAATGAACCGTGTCTCGCGCCAGCACGGTCCGCATAGCGCGAAATCGCCCTGGACCGGCGCATCGCAGGTCATGCAATGCGGTGGGTAAAGAAAGCGCAGCGCGGCTTGAAATCCCCAAGGCTTCATTCTAGCTGCGCCTCATGTCATCGCCACCGCCATTGACCGACCGTACCGCTCTGCTGCGGAACCGCCGCCGGGCCGACCGCGATCCCGCCCTGTTTCTGCAGGAGCGTGCCGCCGCCGAGATTGAAGAAAGGCTCGCCGAGGTTAACAGAACCTTTACGACACCCGCGATCGTGACGGCCTTTCCGCAGGTCTGGCGCGACCGGCTGCCCGGGGCTCGTATCGTCGCGGACGATGAGGTGCTGGCTCTGGAACCCGGAGCGCATGACCTTGTGATCCACGCGCTCTGCCTTCACTGGGCCAATGATCCGGTCGGCCAATTGGTGCAATGCTGTCGCGCGCTGCGCCCTGACGGGCTGTTCCTGTCAGTCCTGTTTGGCGGCTCGACTTTGTCCGAGCTGAGGGCCTGCCTGACCGAGGCGGAAGTCGCCGTCGCAGGAGGTCTTTCTCCGCGGGTCCTGCCGATGGGCGAGATCCGCGATCTGGGGGCCCTGCTCCAACGCGCCGGATTCGCTCTGCCTGTCGCCGATGCGGCGGTAACGAAGGTTACCTATGCCGACGCCTTTCAGCTGATGGCTGACCTCCGATCCATGGGGGAAGGAAATGCGCTTGCGGGAAGGTTGCGTCACCCGACACGCCGCAGCCTATTTGTCGAAGCGGCTCGCCGCTATGCCCAGCATTTCCCTGCAGAAGGGAACCGTATCTCGGCCAGTTTCGAGATGATCTACCTGACCGGCTGGGCACCGGACGACAGCCAGCAGAAGCCGCTGCGGCCCGGTTCGGCGAAGATGCGGCTTGCAGACGCGCTGCGCGTGCCAGAGCGACCGTTACCACAGGACCCGGCTCTCTGATCCGGCGTTGACCGTAGGAATGGGCGCGTTATCTCGGGGATATCGCGGAAAAGGAAGGAAGAGACAGATGCCGGACGACAGAGCCGCCCCGATTTCCCCGACCCTTGTGCGGCCGGGTGAAGGTCGGCTGGCCCATGCCCCTGCCGATCACCCTCCGGTCGCGAAGGCGCGGATCGGCATCCTTCTGGCGAATCTCGGCACCCCGGATCACTACGACTACTGGTCGATGCGGCGCTATCTGAATGAATTCCTGTCGGATCGCCGGGTCATCGACTATCCGGCCTGGAAGTGGCAGCCGCTTCTGCAACTGATCATCCTGACGAAGCGCCCCTTCACCTCGGGCGCGAACTACAAGCTGATCTGGAACGAGGAAAAGGACGAAAGTCCCCTCATGACGATCACCAGGGACCAGACCGCGAAGATCGCACACGCGGCTGCCGGACGGTATGGCTCGGACGTGATGGTCGATTTCTGCATGCGCTATGGCAATCCCTCGACCGAAAGCAAGGTCCGGGCCATGGTCGCCGCGGGCTGCGAGAAGATCCTGTTCCTGCCCCTCTACCCACAATATGCCGGCGCGACCTCAGCAACCGCGAATGACGAATTCTTCCGGGCGTTGATGAAGGAAAAGCGTCAGCCGGCAGTGCGGACGGTTACGGAATATTTCGATCACCCCCGGTATGTCGATGCCCTCGCACGGTCAGTCGAGCGGGCCTATGCGGCGCTGGACCGCCGCCCCGACGTGCTGGTGGCCAGCTATCACGGGATGCCGAAGCGCTATCTGATGGAGGGCGATCCTTACCATTGCCAATGCGCCAAGACGACCCGCCTGCTGCGCGAGCGGCTGGGCTGGGGCAAGAATGACATCGACATGTCATTCCAATCGGTCTTTGGCCGCGAAGAGTGGCTGCGTCCCTATACGGTGCAGCATGTCGCCGAGCTGGCGAAACAGGGAAAGACCCACATCGCAGTGGTCGCGCCGGCATTTTCGGCCGACTGCATCGAGACGCTGGAAGAGATCAACGGTGAAATCCGCCATGCTTTTGAAGAAGCCGGCGGCAAGCAGTTCACCTATATCCCCTGCCTGAACGCCGAGGACGGGCACATTGCCGCGCTCATCGCGATCATCGAGGAAAACCTGTCAGGCTGGATCGGCTGAAGCCGACCAGTCCCTGACTGGCCATCAGGCCAGATTATGATCCGGAAATGAAAAAGACGGCGAGTAATCCTCGCCGTCTTTTCCATGATCTGAGATCAGGATCAGTTCGCGGCGACCGCAGCAGCAACCAGCAGGAGCAGGAGCAGCGGGATCACGATGCCTGCGGACGACGAGCTGGTTTTCTGCTCGACAACCACCGGCTCCATGACCGGCTCAGCGACGCCACCGGCGAAAGCCGACGTAGCAGCGGCCGACAGAGCAGCAGCGAGAACGAGTTTCTTCATGTTAACCTCCAGATATTGCACGCCGCCGAATATTTCAGAGGACGACGACGCGCACCCAAGCTGTACCTCGTATGCTTTTCATAAGCAGCTTGAAGGGAAGATTGCAACGTGACTTCGCTGAGATAGCGCTTGGACGCTGCCCGTGTCGTCAAATTAGCAACACCTGTGTGCCTACCTTGGCCAGTCCGAACAGCTCCAGGATATGCTCGTTGTACAGGCCGACACAGCCGTTCGACGAACGCCGGCCGATCTTGCGCGTATCGTGGGTGCCGTGAATGCGGTAGGCGGGCCACGAAAGGTAGAGCGCACGTACACCAAGCGGGTTCTCGGGCGAACCACCGGGAACGACATCCGGCCAGTCGGGATGCCGGCGCTTCTCGTCGGCGGTCGGGATCCAGGTCGGATTCTCAACTTTCTGAATCACGGAGGTTTTTCCCCGCCGAGTCAGCTCTTCGTTCAGGGGGACCGACGACGGGTACAGCTTGTAGACCGTCAGATCCTCGGACCAGAAATGCACCGCACGCGAGGTCAGGTCGCAAAGGATGACGCCGTTCTTCGTGTTCTCGAAGTAGTCCTGCCATTTCGGCATGCGGAAGCTTGAAATATTCGACCGGCTCGGGGTGACCGAGGTATCGGCTTCGGTCGTATTCTGCATCGTTGCGTCTTGGGCCAGGGCGGGCATGGCCGCAACTGCGGCCAAAGCGGCAACGCCGCCACCCAGGAACGCCCGGCGGCGCATCCGGTCGGGACTGTCGTATTGCATTGATACTGCTCCAGTTTCGTCTTGTCGGGATCAGGCATTCGCCTCGATTGCGCGCAAGATACACTCCAAGCGGGGGCGAAACAATTCAAACACATGGCATCGGCATTTGCCTGCCGGACTGGATTGAGGGGTTTGAACCCGGCGGCGGCTTTGGCTAAACGACTTTCCAGCCGATCCGTCCCCGGAGTGACCCGATGAAACTGCTTCCCGTCCTCATGCTTTGCACCGCGATCACGCTGAGCGGCTGTGTTTCGCCCGCGACCCAAGGCGGCGGTGTCAAGCCGATCACGGCCGAGGAAGCAGCCCAAATGCAATATGAGGTGCTGGATTCGATCAACTCCCTGCGCACAGCCAAGGGGTTGCAGCCGGTGCAGCTGAACGCCCAACTGAATGCCGCGGCCGCGACGCATTCACGTGACATGGCCGTTCAGAACCGCCCCTGGCATTTCGGGTCCGATGGCTCTTCGCCGCTCGATCGCGTCCGCCGGGTGGGCTACACCGGAACGCTCCTGGGAGAAAACATCTCGGAAACCTATCAGACCGCTCTCGAGACCCTGTCAGACTGGATGGGTCAGGCTGATACGCGCGCAGTCATTCTCGATCCGACCGCGACCGAAATCGGATTTGCCTGGTTCCAGGAGCCCAGCGGCAAGATGTGGTGGACGCTGGTGTCCGGCACCTCGGCCAGCATCGGGACGCCAATCGCGCAGATGGGCTGATGGGCGCCGGCCAGACCTGGCAGCGCCCGGTCAGGGGATAATGAGGATCGGTGTCCCCGGCCGTACCATCGAGTAGATCTGTTCGACTTCCTTGTTAGTCACGGCGATGCAACCCGCCGTCCAGTCCCCGTGATACTTGCCTTTGTAGCCAGTATAGCCGTGGATCATGATGTCACCGCCCGGCTCTTTGCCCTGAGCCTTGGCAAAGGAGAAGTCGTTCTCGTCCGGGTAAGAAACGCCGAGCGACAGGTGATAGCGGCTGCGCGGGTTCTTGTAGCTGATGCGATAGCTGCCCTCGGGCGTCTTTCCGTCACCCTCGAACTGCTTGCGGCCAACCGGTTGGAACCCGAGCGAAATGTCGTAGGATTCAAGGACCTCCGAGTTGTGCAGCAGGTACATCTTGCGATCGGCCTTGTGCACTTCGATCCGCGTAACCTCAGGCCCGTTGTAACGCTTGAACTTGGACCCGCCGCAGGCGGCAAGGCCCAGCGCCAGCAATGTAATCAACGCAATGCGCAATACCCGGTTCATCGCTCGACAGCCCTCAGGTTCATTTTTTTGAAGGCCTTAGCGCAACTTTTCTCCAAGCGCAAAGAGTTGCCGCTCACGCCCGCGTGAAACGAGGTGTCAGGACGACGATTTGCTGAATCGTGCGGCAAGCTCGACATGCGGCGACCAGCGGAACTGGTCGACGACTTGGATCCAATCGATCCGATAGCCTGCCGCCACCAAAAGCCGCGCATCTCGAGCAAAGGTCACCGGGTTGCAGGACACGGCAGCGATTACTGGAACCTTCGATTGCGCCAGCCGTTCGGTCTGCGCCTCGGCCCCGGCGCGAGGGGGATCGATCACGACCGCATCGAAGCGCTTCAATTCGTCGGGCTCCAGAGGGCGCCGGAACAGGTCGCGCGCCTCGGCCGTCACCAGCTTCAGCCCCTCGGCTTGCCGCCACCCCTTCTCCAGCACGGCCACCATCTCGCGTTCGCCTTCGACGGCATGAACCTCGGCCTTGCGCGCAAGCGGCAGGCTGAAGGTCCCACAGCCGGCGAAGAGGTCGGCGATCCGAGCTGCACCCGACACGGCGTCGACCACAGCCTCCAGAAGCGCGGCTTCCCCTTCTGCGGTCGCCTGAAGAAAGGCGCCTGGGGGCGGCGTGACAGAGGCGCCTCCGAACCGCTGCACCGGCGCGGCCCTCAGGGCGATCACCTCGCCATTCCACGAAAGCCTGGCAATGGCGTGGTTTTCGGCAATCCTCGCCAGATCGAGCCGCTGGTTCGCATCCAGATCCTTGCCGCCCCTTACCACGACATCGGACCCGGCGGCGGATCGGGTAACGGTCAGCGCCACCTCGGTGGTGCGCGATCCCCCGGCCCTGACCAGCACCTCTAGCGCCGGGAACGCCGCAACAACGTCCGGATGCAACAACTGACAACCCGGGACCGAGACAATCATTTCGGAAGCCCGCGCGTGGAACCCCAAGAGCACGCCTGCCTTGGTCTTGCGTCCGGCAAGGGTTGCCCGCCGCCGCGACCGGGGCGGCGAAACCTGGATCGGCCGGAAGGGCGCAGACAGCCCCTGACCGGCCAGCGCGGCCCTCACGATCTCCTGTTTCCAGCCGGCGACGAATCCGTCAGAGGCATGTTGCAACATGCAGCCGCCGCAGGTCCTGGCATGAGGACAAGGGGGACGCACCCGATCCGCCGAGGGTGTCACGATCCGCACCTCGGTCAGCCGGTCGCCCGAAAGCTCTCCCTCACCCACTTCGCCGGGAAGAACTTGCGGAATGAACCCCGCGCCCTCCGGTCCGGCGGC
>JAYRKT010000024.1:0-69040 GCA_041905595.1 Rhodobacter sp. | reverse complement strand
TCGACACCATCCTGGACGCGGTCTGAGACGCCGTCCGACCCCGATGTGAATCGGGGTTGACGATGGCCGGATTTCCCCATATCCGATCGCCTCTCTGTTGAGAATCAAGCGCGTCGGGCGGGGATTCCGCCCCGTCGCCGTTTGGCAAGACTGGCGGCGGCCGGACCGATCCGGCCAAAGTTGTGAAAAAAGGTTCTGGCACTACGGAACCGCAACGAAAAGGATAGACCACTTGGCACGTATTGCCGGCGTTAACCTGCCCACCAACAAGCGGGTGCCCATCGCCCTCACCTATATTCACGGCATCGGCCCGGCCACCGCGGATTCGATCTGCGAAGCCGTCGGCATCCAGCCCTCGCGCCGCCTGAACGAACTCAGCGACGCCGAAGTGCTGGCGATCCGCGAACACATCGACGCCAACTTCACCGTCGAAGGCGACCTGCGCCGCGAAGTCCAGATGAACATCAAGCGTCTGATGGACCTCGGCTGCTATCGTGGCCTGCGCCACCGTCGCAACCTGCCCGTGCGCGGTCAGCGCACCCATACCAACGCCCGTACCCGCAAGGGCCCGGCCAAGCCGATCGCCGGCAAGAAGAAGTAAGGAAGGGCAGAGACCATGGCACGTCAGACCACCCGCACCGCGCCCAAGCGCAAGGAGCGCAAGAACATCGCCGCCGGCGTGGCGCATGTGAACTCGACCTTCAACAACACCAAGGTGCTGATCTCGGACGTTCAGGGCAATGCGATTGCCTGGTCGTCGGCCGGCACCATGGGCTTCAAGGGCTCGCGGAAGTCGACCCCCTACGCCGCCCAGCTGGCCGCCGAGGATGCCGGCCGCAAGGCGCAGGAACACGGCGTCAAGACCATCGAGGTCGAGGTGCAGGGCCCCGGTTCGGGCCGCGAAAGCGCGCTCCGCGCGCTGGCGGCCGTCGGGTTCAACATCACCTCGATCCGCGACGTGACGCCGATCGCGCATAACGGCTGCCGCCCGCCGAAGCGCCGCCGCGTCTGAATCCTTTCCGATAGGGGTGGGGCCGTGCCTTCGGGGCGCGGCCCTGCCTTGCGTTTTACCCTCGGGAGTTTCCGACTTGGGACATGGGCCGGGAACGAGCATGGAGGCGACAGGCATGATCCAGAAGAATTGGCAGGAACTCATCAAGCCGACCCAGCTTGAGATCCGTCCGGGGCCGGACCCGGAACGGATGGCGACGGTGATTGCCGAACCGCTGGAGCGCGGCTTCGGCCTGACCATGGGCAACGCGCTGCGCCGGGTGCTGCTGTCGTCGCTGCAGGGCGCCGCCATCACCAGCGTGCAGATCGACAACGTGCTGCACGAATTCTCGTCGGTCGCCGGCGTCCGCGAGGACGTCACCGACATCGTGCTGAACCTCAAGGGCGTCGCGCTCCGCATGGACACCGACGGTCCGAAGCGCGTCACCGTCTCGGCCAAGGGCCCGGGCGTCGTCACCGCCGGCGACATCTCGGAAACCATGGGCGTCGAGGTGCTGAACCGCGACCACGTCATCTGCCACCTCGACGACGGCGCCGACCTGTTCATGGAACTCACCGTGAACACCGGCAAGGGCTATGTCGCCGCGGACAAGAACCGCCCCGAGGATGCCCCGATCGGCCTGATCCCGATCGACGCGATCTATTCCCCGGTGCGCAAGGTCAGCTACGACGTGCAGCCCACCCGCGAGGGCCAGGTGCTGGACTATGACAAGCTGACCCTGAAGCTGGAAACCGACGGCTCGGTCCGCCCCGACGACGCGGTCGCCTATGCCGCGCGGATCCTGCAGGACCAGCTGCAGATCTTCGTCAACTTCGACGAACCCGAACCCGCCCGCAGCGAGCTCGAGGACGACGGCCTCGAATTCAACCCGCTGCTGCTGAAGAAGGTCGACGAGCTCGAACTGTCGGTCCGCTCGGCGAACTGCCTGAAGAACGACAACATCGTCTATATCGGCGACCTGATCCAGAAGACCGAGGCCGAGATGCTGCGGACCCCGAACTTCGGCCGGAAGTCGCTGAACGAGATCAAGGAAGTGCTCTCGGGCATGGGCCTGCACCTCGGCATGGATGTCGAGGACTGGCCGCCGGAGAACATCGAAGACCTCGCCAAGCGCTTCGAAGACCAGTTCTAAGACTTCGGGGCGCAGTGTTCCTGCGCCCCAACAAATGCCCGGCTTTCCGGGGAACACCTGGGCAATCCCGCCCCAACGACGTCGGTCCAACGCAGGCCGGCAACACAAAGCAAAACGAGACGTTAGGAGACCATCATGCGTCACGCCCGCGGCTATCGCCGTCTGAACCGTACCCACGAACACCGCAAGGCGCTGTTCGCCAACATGGCCGGTGCCCTGATCGAGCACGAGCAGATCAAGACCACCTTGCCGAAGGCGAAGGAACTGCGCCCGATCGTGGAAAAGCTCATCACGCTGGCCAAGCGCGGTGATCTGCACGCCCGCCGCCAGGCCGACGCGCAACTCAAGGAAGACAAGCATGTCGAGCGGCTGTTCGCCATCCTCGGCCCGCGCTACAAGAACCGTCAGGGCGGCTATGTCCGCGTTCTGAAGGCCGGCTTCCGCTATGGCGACATGGCGCCGATGGCGATCATCGAATTCGTCGACCGCGACCCGAATGCGAAGGGGGCCGCAGACAAGGCCCGCACCGCCGCCGAGGAAGCTGCCGAGGCGTAAGCCAAGGCTCTAACCGGCAGACTACGGCCCGCCCCAGTGGCGGGCCTTTTCACATCTGCGTGGCCTCCTTGCGGCCAGTTCGGCAGCGGAACATACCTTTGGCGCAATCCGCCTAGGAGCTTGCCATGCTGCGCCTGATCCCCGCCTGCCTTGCCTTGCTGCTGCTCGCCTCACCGGGCCTGGCTGAGTCCGTCCTGCCGCAGAGCCAGACACAGATCGACCTGAGTTTCGCACCGGCGGTGAAGGCGACCGCGCCAGCTGTCGTCAACATCTACACGACGCGTGTGGTAGAACAGCAGCAAAGCCCATTTGCGGGCGACCCGCTGTTTTCCCAGCTGTTCGGCGATCTTGGCCCATCTACTCCCCGCGTCCAGCATGCGCTCGGATCGGGCGTCATCGTCTCGCCGGACGGGCTGGTGATCTCGAACTTCCATGTCGTCGGTGATGCCAGCGAGATTCGGGTCGTCCTGAACGACCGGCGCGAGTTCGATGCCGATGTGGTTCTGGCCGATCGCGACAGCGATCTCGCGGTGATGAAGCTCAAGGGCGCGACCGATCTGCCTGCGCTGCCTATCCGCAACAGTGACGAACTGGAGGTAGGCGACCTTGTCCTTGCCATCGGCGATCCCTTCGGTGTCGGGCAGACCGTCTCCTCCGGCATCGTGTCCGGCCTGGCCCGACCGATGCCGCGTGTCGGCGGGGGGCATGGCCTGTTCATCCAAACAGATGCGGCGATCAACCCCGGTAACTCGGGCGGGGCGCTGGTCGATCTTCAAGGGCGGCTGGTCGGGATCAACACGGCAATCCTGTCCCGAACAGGCGGATCGCTTGGCATCGGCTTCGCCATTCCGTCGAACCTTGTGCAACGCTTCATCGATCAGACCAAGGCGGGCGAAACCCGGTTCCAGAGACCCTGGGCCGGTGTCTCTGGCCAGGCGATCGACGCGGGCATGGCCGATGCGATGGGCCTAGACCGGCCGGAAGGCGTTGCCCTGAACTCGGTGCATCCCGACAGTCCGCTGACCGGCGCAGGGCTCGCAGCGGGCGACGTGGTGCTGTCAGTCGGTGGTGTTGCCGTGAATTCACCTGAAGAGATGCTGTTTCGTCTGACCACGGCGGGTGTCGGCACGACGGTGCCGCTGACCTACTTGCATGGAGGGAAGCAGCAGACGGTCTCGGTCACCCTGATCGCTCCGCCCGACAGTCCCGCCCGTGATGCCAGAACGATCACGACCGACAGCCCGCTCCGCGGACTGACGGTCGAGCAGATCAATCCGGCCGTTGCCGAAGAGCTTGATCTGCCGCTGGATGCCGAAGGCGTCGTGGTCGTTTCGGTTGATGACTTCGCCGCCCAGGTCGGGCTGCAGCCGGGCGACATCCTGAAAAGCGTAAACGATCAGGACATCACGGCCACTGGCGACGTCGTGGAGGCGGCGGCAGCGCAGACCGGCCGATGGCAGATCAGCCTGTTGCGCCAGGGTCAGATGCTGAACCTGCGGTTCCGGCTGTAGCACGTCAGGCCTGATCGTCCAGCCAGTCCCGGAAGGCGTCCACCACCTCGGGGTCGCAATCCACCAGATGTTGCGGCGCAGGATAGCTGCCGTGATGCACGTCGGCCGCGAATTCGCCATAGGCGGCGATCCGCTCCTGCTGGAGCCGGGCGTATTCGCCGGCGAAGTCGCGATAGACCTTGGCATGGCGCGGGACGTGGCCAGTGTTCTGACCCAGCACATCCTCGGAAAACAGATACTGGGCATGCCCGCCCCGTCCTGCCCCCATCGAGATCAGGAACAGGCTCGTCTTCTCGGCGATGGCGGCGGTGATGGAATGCGGCACGACCTCGATCTCGGCGGCGAAGGCTCCGGCTTCTTCCAGCGCGCGAACCTGGCTCCAGACCAGTTGTGCGGTCTCCAGCGTCTTGCCGACCGCCCTGAACCCACCGGTCCAGGTCCGCTTCGACGGGATCAGGCCGACATGGCCGCAGACTGGAATCGCATTTTCGGCCAGTGCCTGGACCGTACGAAGCGAGCCCGAGCAATAGACAGCGTCCGCCCCATGCTTGTAGAGCGGGAAAGCCCATCTCAGGAAATCGGCGGTGTCGCCGATCTCGAAGAAATTCTCGCCGGGGAAGGCAAAGGCATCAGGGGACACCTCGCGGAACCGTCGGTCGAAGATCATTGCCGGCGGCACTGAAAAAAGCTCGATCCCGGCTTTTGACGCGGCCTCGGCCTCTTCAATGGTCTCGACCCGCAGCATCGCGTATTGGTGCTTGCCGCGCCTTGCGAGCAGGTCGTGGACGGTCGGACGTGCCATCATGCGACCTCGATCAGAATGCGGCCGCCTTCGACCTTGACCGGGTAGGTGCGCAGGTTCACGCAGACCGGCGCGCGCTTCGCCTCGCCCGTGCGGTAGTCGAACTGCCCGTTGTGCTTGGGGCATTCGATCAGGTGACCCATCACCAACCCGTCGGCCAGATGCACTTGCTCGTGGCTGCACAGACCGTCGGTGCAGTAGAACTTGCCCTCAGGTGAATGGTAGATGGCGTATGTCCTGCCCCCGTGGTCGAAGCGGATCAGATCCTCTTCGTCGATTTCGTCGGTCGCGCAGGCGTCAATCCACTGGCTCATCCGGCTCTCTCCCTTTTCCGGTCTGTCGTCACTCTGCCGCAGCTGCAACGGTTTCGCCTAGCGTCGCGCGGTGGAAATCCTCGCGGTAGGGTCGTGCTGTCGAAGGCAGCTCACGCTTGATGAAGTAGTCCTCGTAGCGCAGCTGGCGCCGCAGGGCCGGCCACATTTCGGCGTAGCCAGATCCGATCGATCGGTTCGGGGCCGGCAGGTCGTGCTTGATCATCGCGTGGAGCTTCGGCAGCGCGTGATAGGGCACCATCGGGAACATGTGGTGTTCGACATGATAGTTCATGTTCCAGTAGATGAAGCGGCTGATCGGGTTCATGTAGACGGTGCGGCTGTTCAGGCGATGGTCGATCACATTGTCCGCCAACCCGCCATGTTGCAGAAGCCCGGTCATCACATGGTGCCAGGCACCGTAGAGTCGGGGCAGGCCGATCACCATCAGCGGCAGGATGGATCCCATCCACAGCGCGAGCGCGATCGTCACGGAGTAGATCGCCACCCAGATCCGCGCCACCCGGACCACCTTCGGCTTCTCGCTGTCGGGAACGAAGGTCGCCTCTTCCGGATCGAGCCGCCCGATCGCATTCAAGAGCATCCGCCCCCAACCGTTCCAGGCGTCGAGGATGCCGAAGAAATTGAGGACCAACTTGGCAAAGACCGGCGGCCGCATCACGGCGATTTCAGGGTCTCGACCGACGATATAGGTATCGGTGTGGTGGCGGGCATGGCTCCAGCGCCAGGTGACCGGGTTCCGCAGGATCATGAACGAGGCGATGTTGTAGACCCAGTCGTTCATCCACGGCGTCTTGAACGCGGTCCCATGGCTGCATTCGTGCCAGCGCGAGTCGGAGGCCGAACCGTAAAGCACCGCATAAGCCAGCCAGAATGGCGCCGACCACCAAGAGGGCCAGAGCGCGATGCCGATGCCGGCGAACAGCACCATGCCGCCCAGCCAAAGTATCGTGTCGCGGATCGCCGGCGCATCCGAGCGTTGCATCAGCGCCTTCATCTCCTTGCGCGGGACATCGGTGTGATACCATTCGGCGGCGGCGAGTCCTGTCTCGACCGCGCACTTTGCATCCGGCCCCAGCAGGCTGTAGTCGCGTCTCGCCATCTCATTCCTCCCAGTCGCGCTCTGACATGGCGCGATCCCTAGGCAATGATAGAATGAAAATTCCAGGGACGCCAAATGTGGCTGTTCTGTTTTTCGTCAAATTACGGCATGATCTGAGAGTCGATGACGATTTCTCGTCAGGAGTGATATGCCTCGTCGCCCCGGAATGAGTGAGCTTGCCCAAGCTGCGGGAGTTTCGGTCGCGACCATCGACCGGCTCCTGAACGGCCGGGAATCCGTCGCTGCTACGACCCGCGCCCATGTCGTCGAAGTGGCGCATCGGATCGGACATCCCGCAGCCTTACGCCTGGGGGCGGCGGGCGTCACGCAACTGCCCGAAGTCCGTTTCGGGGTGGTGCTGCACAAGCAGGGACAGGACTTCTACAAAGCCTTCGCGCAGGAACTGCATCGCTCCTTGGCCGAGATTGACTGGGCGCGACCGCAGTTGGTTCTGGAATTCTCGTCCTCGCAGGCCCCGTCCGAGATGGCCGCCCTGCTGCGGTCGATGGAGGGACGCTGCGATGTCCTGGCCGCGACGGCAGTGAACCACCCCGAGGTAACGGCCGCGGTCGAAGACCTGACCGCGCGGGGGCTGAAGGTGTTCTCGCTGCTTTCCGAGTTCGCTCCGGCGGTCCGGGCGGGCTATCTTGGCCTCGACAATCTGAAGGTTGGACGGACCGCGGGTTGGCTCATGGGGCTGACCGTCCGCCAACCAGGAAAGGTGGCGCTGTTCGTCGGTGGGCATCGCTGGCACGGGCACGAGCTACGCGAGTCGGGATTTCGCAGCTACTTGCGCGAATGCGCGCCACATCTGACGGTCACCGATACGATGGTGAACCTCGAGACTCGGCAGCTGACCTACGAGGCAACTCTCGCTTTGGCAGCCCGCCATGATGATCTGCGCGGTGTCTATGTTGCAGGCGGAGGGATGGAAGGGGCCATCGCAGCCCTGCGGGAGCTGCGCGCGTCGGGGCGCGTCTCGCTGATTGTCAGCGCCCTGACGCCCGAGTCGCGCGCAGGGTTGGCAGAAGGGGTGGTGGACATGGTCATCGACACACCGCTCGACCGGCTTTGTCGCGCACTGTTCCAGATGATGGGCGATGTCGTGCTGAATGGGCAGGCAGAAACGCGGATCGGCGAGATCTTCCTGCCCCCCGAACTGCACGTCCCTGAGTCGATCTGACTGTGAAACCGGCAATCTGGCAAATTGGAATTTTTCATTTGCTTTGTGCCAGATTTGGAATATCAATTCCATGACGTCGAACACGTTGCGGGGGGACGAGATTCGCATGCAGCCGTTTGCGCTGAACCATATGGCCACGCCGCGCCAGGGCTGGCAGGCTTTTGCCGATCTGGCAGCTGGACTGGGATGCGTGGGGGTGGAGTACCGCAACGATCTTGGTCGGCCGCTGTTCGAAGGAGACGATCCGGCCGCAGTCGGCGCGGCGCTGCGGCAGCGCGGCTTGCGGTTTCTTGCCCTCGCTGAAGTCAAGATGTTCAACGACTGGTCCGATGCCAAGCGTGCCGAGGCTCAGGCGCTAATGCACGTCGCCGTCGCCGCCGGAGCCGAGGCGGTGAGCCTGATCCCCCGAAATGACGGGATCGCAACCGGCAAGACAGAGCGTATGTCAGCCTTGCGTCTGGCGCTAACCGAGTTGCTCCCTCTGCTACGGGCGAACGGCCTGAGGGCCATGGTCGAACCCCTGGGCTTCGAGGTCTGTTCCCTTCGGTTCAAGGCCGACGTGGTTGATGTGATTGAAGCGCTTGGAGCAACCGACACATACAAACTGGTGCATGACACGTTCCACCATCACCTTGCGGGCGGGGGGCCGATATTCCCGCAGCATACCGGCATCGTCCATGTGTCGGGCGTCGTCGATCAGGTGCTGAGCGTCAGCGAGATGCGCGACGGGCACCGGGTGCTGGTCGATGCAGACGACCGGCTTGGCAATGTCGCCCAGATCCGCGCGCTTCAGGCTGCCGGCTATTCGGGGCCGATCAGCTACGAACCCTTCGCCGCATCGGTGCACGAGCTTCGCGATCCGGCGGAGGCTCTTCGACGTTCGATGGAGTTCATCGACAGATCGGTCGCCAGCGCGACAGTCTGACAGGATTACCCGCCCGACAGGGCGTCCGGCAGGGAGAGCATGGTGGGGCCGGACACTGACAGTGGAGGAAAGAACATGAAGAAGACCCTTCTGGCCGCGGGCCTTGTCGCCCTGATGGGCACCACCGCGATGGCGCAGAACGTCGGCGTGTCCATGGCCAAGTTCGACGACAACTTCCTTACCGTGCTTCGCAACGGCATCCAGGCCCATGCCGATGCCTCGGGCATCAGCGTCCAGATCGAGGATGCGGGCAACGACGTGGCCAAGCAGCTTGACCAGATCAACAACTTCATCGCCTCGGGCGTGGATGCGATCGTCGTGAACCCGGTGGACACCTCGGCAACTCAGGCGATGTCGGACGCTGCCGCAGCTGCCAAAGTGCCGCTCGTCTATGTGAACCGCCAGCCGATCAACGTCGACAGCCTGCCGGACAACCAGGCCTTCGTCGCGTCGAACGAAGAGGAATCCGGCACTCTCGAAACGATCGAAGTCTGCCGTCTGCTGAAAGAGCAGGGCAAGACCGAGGCCAATGTCTATGTGATGATGGGCGAGCTTTCGAACCAGGCCGCCGTCCAGCGCACCAAGGACATCCACGACGTGATGGCCGCCGGCAAGTGCGAGGTGAAGCTCAACATCATCGACGAGCAGACCGCCAACTGGAGCCGAGACGAAGCGCAAAGCCTGATGACCAACTGGCTGTCGACCGGCACCGCCTTTGACGGCGTGATTGCCAACAACGACGAGATGGCGATCGGCGCGATCCAGGCGATGAAGGCCGCCGGCCTTGACATGAAGACGATCGTCGTCGGTGGCGTGGACGCGACGCAGGACGCACTTGCCGCGATGCAGGCGGGCGATCTCGACGTGACGGTCTTCCAGAACGCCGCCGGTCAGGGGCAGGGATCGCTCGACGCTGCCGTGAAGCTCAGCAAGGGCGAAGCGGTGGACCAGAAGGTCTACATCCCCTTCGAACTCGTGACGCCGGCCAATATCGGCGACTACCTCGCCAAGAACTGACACGCATCAGGGGCGGCCTCCTGGCCGCCCCTCCATCTTCCGTTCGCGCGCGCAAGACGCGAGCGGATGGATGTGCAACAATCGACATGGGTGGAAGAGGAGGGCAAGCCGTGGCGCAGGTGACGCATGGCCTGGGTGGTCTCAAGTATGATCCCGGCAAGAAGGCGCGGCCGCAGGAGCTCAACGTCCTGGTTGCCCTGATCGTGATCGTGGCTGCCTTCGAGATTCTCGGCAGGCTGCTCATGGGCGACAGCTTCCTGTTCAACACGCGGGACAACATCGACACGCTGTTCAACCAGCAGCGCCTGTCCATCATCATTCTGCAGGTCTCGATCGTCGGCGTTCTGGCGATCGGCGTGACGCAGGTCATCATTTCGGGCGGGATCGACCTGTCGGGTGGCTCGATCGTCGGTGCCACAGCCATGATCGCCATGAGCTTTGCCCAGACCGCGCTGGTCAACGGCCAGCCGAACCCCAAGGCGATTTTCGGTGACTGGGCCATGGATCTGCCCGTGATCGTGCCGGTGCTGGTCGGCCTTGGCTGTGGCCTGGTCGCGGGCCTCATCAACGGCAGCCTGATCGCCTATACCCGCATCCCGCCCTTCATCGCCACGCTCGGCATGATGGTGACCGCGCGCGGCCTCTCGCGCTGGTGGTCGAATGGCAACCCGATTTCCTTCCCGACTGAATCCTTCGCCGCCATCGGTAAGGGCATGATGCCGGTCGTGATCTTCGTGGCGCTGGCCATCCTGTTCCACGTCATCATGACCTACACGAAATACGGCAAGCATTGCTATGCCATCGGCTCGAACGAGGCGGCGGCCCGGATGTCGGGGATCAACGTCAACCACCACAAAATCCTGGTCTATTCGATCGCCGGCATCCTCGCCTCGCTGGCCGCGGTGGTCCTCAGTTCGAAGAACCTGACCGCGCAGGCCGGCATGGGGGTGATGTACGAACTCGATGCCATCGCCATGGCGGTCATCGGTGGAGTGAGCCTTTCAGGTGGTCGCGGATCGATCATCGGCACCGTGCTGGGCGCGCTGATCTTCGGCGTCATCATCTCGGGCTTCACCTTCCTCAAGCTCGACGCCTACTATCAGGAGATGGTGAAGGGCGTGATCATCGTGGCCGCCGTGGTGCTTGATCAATGGCGCCAGCAGCGGCGGACGAGGGGGTAACGCAGATGAACGACATCATCCTTGAAACGCGCGGCCTGACCAAACGCTACGGTGGCGTGCATGCGCTGGAAGACGCGAACTTCATCCTGCGCAAGGGCGAGCATGTGGCGGTCGTCGGGGACAACGGCGCAGGCAAGTCGACCTTCGTGCGCCAGGTGACCGGCGTGGAGCAGCGCACCTCGGGCCAGATCTTCTTCGACGGGCAGGAGGTCAGCCATTCCGGCCCGCTGGAGGCACGGGAAGCCGGAATCGAGACGGTCTTTCAGACGCTTGCGCTTGCCGATGACCTCGACGTGCCGTCGAACCTTTATCTTGGACGAGAGTTGTTCAAGTTCCGGCTCGGGCCATTCTCCTGGCTCGACCGCCGCACGATGCGCGAACGGACGCTCGAGGCGCTGAAGACCACCGCGGTCAAGATTCCAAACGTCGACAACCCGATCCGCAACATGTCGGGCGGGCAGCGGCAATGCGTGGCCATCGCCCGCGCCGCAGCCTTCGCCTCCAAGCTCATCATCATGGACGAGCCGACGGCAGCCCTCGGCGTGCAGGAGACGGCGCAGGTCGAGAACATCATCCGCGGGCTGAAGGAACGCGGCGTGCCGATGATCCTCATCAGCCACAACCTGCGGCAGGTCTTCGATTTGGTCGACCGGATCGTGGTCTTCCGCCGCGGCCGGATCGTCGCCTCGCTCAACCGCGACGAAACCGACGGCAACGACATCGTCAGCTACATCACCGGGGTAAAGGGCGGTGAAGCCTCCTATGTCTGATGCCCATTCCGATACCGTCGCCGTCATCACTGGCGGCACGCAGGGCCTGGGTCTGGCCATCGCCGAGCGCCTTTTGGCCGAGGGCTGCCGCCAGATGGTGATAGCCGGGCGCGGTGTGACCAAGGGCGAAGAGGCAGCGAAAACCCTGCGCGACCGGACCGGTGCCGATGTCCGCTTCCTGCCTGCCGACATGTCCAGCCCCGAGGATGCGATCGCCCTGATCGACCGGGCGGCCAGCCGCTTCGGCCGCGTCAACGCGCTGGTCAACGCGGCGGCGGCGACCGATCGCGGCTCGATCCTGACCGCGACGCCCGCCGAGTGGGACAACCTGATGAACGTGAATGCCCGCGGGCCGTTCTTCGCGATCCAGCGGTTCGCGCAACTCGCCGTCGAACAGGGACATCCCGCTTCGGCCGTGAACATCCTGTCCATGGTGGTTCATGCAGGGCAAAGCTTCCTTGCCCCCTATTCCGCCAGCAAGGCGGCGCTTGCCAACATCACCAAGAACGCCGCGAACGCCCTTCGGAAGAACCGCATCCGCGTCAATGCCGTGAACTGCGGCTGGATGGACACGCCGGGCGAGGACGAAGTGCAGAAGAAATACCACGGCGCCGACGACGGCTGGCTTGCCGAGGCCGAGGCGAAGCAACCCTTCGGCATGCTGGTCAAGCCCGCCCATGTGGCCGGGCTGGTCAGCTACCTGCTCTCTGACGGTTCCGGCGTGATGACCGGCGCCGTGATCGATTTCGACCAGAATATCGCCGGGGCCTACCCGGAGTAAGACAAGAGGAAAGACATGACCATCAGGTTCGGACTTCTCGGCGCGGGGCGCATCGGCAAGGTCCATGCCAAGGCGATCACCGGTGACGCCAATGCCAAACTCGTCGCGGTGGCCGACGCCTTCCCGAAGGCGGCTCAGGCCATCGCCGACCAATACGGTTGCGCCATCCGCACCATCAACGAGATCGAGGCGGCCAAGGACATCGACGCAGTGGTGATCTGCACGCCGACCGACACCCACGCCGACCTGATCGAGCGCTTCGCCCGTGCCGGCAAGGCCATCTTCTGCGAAAAGCCCATCGATCTGAGCCTCGATCGCGTCAAGGCATGCCTCGACGTGGTGCGCGCCACCAAGGCCACGTTGATGGTCGGCTTCAACCGCCGCTTCGACCCGCATTTCCGCGCCGTCCGCGCAGAGATCGACAAGGGAACGCTCGGAGAGGTCGAGATGGTCGTCATCACCAGCCGCGACCCCGGCGCGCCGCCGGTCGAGTACATCAAGCGCTCGGGCGGCATCTTCCGCGACATGACGATCCACGACTTCGACATGGCCCGGTTTCTCTTGGGCGAGGAGATCACCGAGGTCTCCGCCATGGCCGCCGTTTTGGTCGATCCGGAGATCGGCAAGGCAGGCGACTTCGACTCGGTCCAGGTCATGCTGAAGACCAAGAGCGGCAAGATGGCCGTGATCTCGAACTCGCGCCGCGCGACCTATGGCTACGACCAGCGGATCGAGGTGCATGGCTCCAAGGGCCTCGCTTCGGCCGAGAACCAGCGCCCGGTGTCGATCGAGGTGGCCACGGGCCTCGGCTATACCCGCCCGCCGCTGCATGACTTCTTCATGACCCGCTACACCGATGCCTATGCGGCCGAGATCGCGAGCTTCATCGCGGCCATCGGCGGCAAGGGCGAGGCCACGCCATCGGGCGAGGATGGGCTGATCGCGCTGGCACTCGCCGACGCTGCGGTGAAGTCGGCGGCCGAGAAGCGCACGGTCCTGATGTCGGAAGTGCTGGGCTAATCGGTGACCAGCCAGTAGGAAACCGTCGCGGGGCCGGGATTGCGCACCGCGACGGTGAAGGTCGCGTTCCAGTCTGGCACCCAGCCGCACAGGCTGGCCGGTCCATCGCCTGGCAAAGCACAGATGACATTGCCGTCGCCATCGGTGACGGTCAGCTCCAGCGAGGCATCGCCGCCGGACAGAATGGCGACTTCGGCCAACTCGCCGCTGTAGAAGGCCGTCGTCCAGCGGTCCTCGGACCCCGGGGCGATCCTCGCCCGTGTCCGTGCTGGGCCGCCGACGACTTGCCCGGCGCCCTCGGCCTCGGCGGCGTCGGCCTGAGCCAGTACGGCCTCGTCCCCGGCGGCCAGCGCCCGGGCCGCGCGCAGCATGGCTGCAGCGTCGAAAGGTTGCGCAGGAGTGCCGGTCGTGGTGGCGGGCTCGGTCGGTGCAAGGGTTTCCGCTTTGCGGTCCTTGTCGCGCACCGGCACCGCAAGCGTGATCCGCGCCGCGGCGATCATGCCGACAGGGTCGCGCTGCGATAGACTGCCTGCGAACAGCCCCTGCGCCAGCGCCAGCCGTCCCACCGGCCCCGGCGCTGCGATCTGCGCCGGCGTGCGGTTTACAGGCTTGGGCGTAGGCGCGGCCTCTTCGGCCGAGGCGCCGCCTGCGGCCAGCACCAGCGACAGCGCGCCTGCGATCCAGCGGGTCATGCCTGCTCTCTCCCTCTTTGCCTCAGGACATAACCATCCCTGTGCGACAAGGGAAAGGCGTCAGCCCTTCCGCTGGGGGCCGATTTGGGGTTACGTCGCGGGAACAGGGAGACGCCATGAAGACCCGTGACATCCTCGACCGCCTTGTCGCCTTCGATACGGTCAGCTCCGAACCCAACCTGCCGCTCATCGAGTGGGTCCAGCACCTGCTGGCAGGCGCCGGCATCGCCGCGACGGTGATCCCCGATCCGACGGGCAAGAAGGCCAACCTCTACGCCACGATCGGCCCGCAGGATGTGCCGGGGGTGATGCTGTCGGGTCATACCGATGTCGTGCCCGTGACCGGGCAGAACTGGTCGAAGCCGCCCTTTGCGCTGACCGAGGTTGACGACCGCTATTACGGGCGCGGCGTGACCGACATGAAGGGCTTCGTCGCCTGCGCCCTCTCTGCCGCGCTCGCAGCTGCCCGCCGCCCGCTGACGACGCCACTGCACCTAGCCCTCAGCCATGACGAAGAGGTGGGTTGCCTTGGCGTCGGCTCGCTGATCGACATGCTCGCCCGCGCGCCGTTTGTCCCCGCCATGTGCATCGTCGGCGAACCGACCGGCATGCAGGTCGCCACCGGCCACAAGGGAAAGATCGCGCTCCGCGCCACCTGCACCGGGCGCGAGGGGCATTCGGCACTGGCGCCGCTAGCGCTCAATGCTCTCCACCTTGCCGCCGATTTCCTGAATGCCGTGCGTGGCCTTCAGGCCGAGGTCGCGGCGACAGGGCTGAAGGACGGCGATTATGACGTGCCCTATACGACGCTCCATGTCGGCAAGATGTCGGGCGGGGTGCAGGTCAACATCGTGCCGAACCATGCGGTGCTCGACTTCGAGATCCGGAACCTAGCGGGAGACGATCCGCTGGTCCTGATTGACCGGCTAAAGGCTGAGGCTGAGGCGATCTGCGCCGCCTTGCGCGACGAGTTCCCCGAGGCCGAAATCCGTGTCGAGCGGCTCTGGGACTATCCTGGCCTCGGCACGCCGACCGATGTCGCCGTCGTGCGCTTCGTGCAGGGGCTGACAGGGGCGAACGGCACGATGAAGGTGGCCTTCGGCACCGAGGGCGGGCTTTTTTCCGAACGCCTCGGCATCCCGACCGTGATCTGCGGGCCGGGCAGCATGGCGCAGGGCCACAAGCCAGACGAATGGGTCAGCCTTGACCAGATCGCGCGCTGCGAGGCGATGTTGGCACGGCTGCTCGACCGGCTGGAAGCGGGGCTGTGACCCGATGTTATCTGTAAGGATGCCATACAGTTACCCGACAGAGGAAAGACGGCTATGGCGGTGACGCTGACCTGTCTGTCCGATCTCGCCGCAATGGGTTTTGACGACATCATCGACGTCCGCGCCCCCGCCGAATATGCCGAGGATCACCTGCCTGGCGCGATCAGCCTGCCGGTGCTGGATGACGAGGAACGCGCCCGCGTCGGTACGATCTACAAGCAGGACAGCCCCTTCCGCGCCCGCAAGATCGGTGCGGCGCTGGTGGCGAAGAACGCGGCGAAACACCTTGAGGGACCGCTTGCCGACAAGCCCGGCGGCTGGCGCCCGCTGGTCTATTGCTGGCGTGGCGGTCA
This sequence comes from Rhodobacter sp., assembly GCA_041905595.1. Taxonomy (GTDB): domain Bacteria; phylum Pseudomonadota; class Alphaproteobacteria; order Rhodobacterales; family Rhodobacteraceae; genus Aliitabrizicola. The sequence goes on along the minus strand of JAYRKT010000024.1, from coordinate 53,401 downwards.
ACGCTCGGGCAGCTTCGCAACCATCCTGTCCCAGATCGGCTGGCGGGTGGAAACCATTGCCGGGGGCTACAAAAGCTGGCGTGGCCTGGTGGTGAAGGCGGTCTATGACGATCCTGTGCCGTCGCCCGTTGTCGTTCTGGATGGCAACACCGGCTCGGCCAAGACCGAGGTCCTGAACCTCCTGCCTTCGATTGGGGTGCAGGTGATCGACCTCGAGGGTCTGGCCAATCACCGCGGCTCGCTGTTCGGGTCACGCCCGGGCGGGCAACCCTCGCAGAAGGCCTTCGAGGGGCGGCTTGCGCAGGCTCTGGCCGCGCTTGACCCCGCCCGACCGGTTGTGGTCGAGGCGGAGTCCTCAAAGGTCGGCGACTGCCGAATCCCGCCCCGCCTGTGGCGTGCCATGGTGGATGCCCCGCGCATCGCCATCGACGCGCCGCGGGGCGAACGGGCAGGCTATCTCGCACGGGCCTATGCCGATCTGACCGCGGACAGCGCGCAGTTGGCACGGGCGATCGACCTGCTCCGCCCGATGCACGCGGCAGAGGTGATCCATCGCTGGCAGGCGCAGGCCGCAGCCGGAGAATTCGAGGCGCTGGCCGATGACCTGATGGCGCGCCACTACGACCCCCGCTATGACAAGCAGCGAAGCCTGACCGGCGCGAGGCGGGCGGTCGCGGTCGGCGCGCCCTCACTTGCGACTGAGTCGTTGCCCGATCTGGCCGCCCGCGTTGCGGCCGAAGTCCGAGGGCTTGGCTGAGCAAGAAGAAGGGGCTGTCTGCCCGCTCTGGCCCGTGCCGGGCCATTCACCCCAGAGGATATCTGCAGGACGGAAGATGGGCAGGAGGCCTCTTCAGTCGATGGTCAGGAAGGGCGCGCCTTCGACGGCCTTGCCGATGATCGCGGCCGGAATGCCCTTCGCGCGCAATGCGTGGAGCAGCAACTCGGCCCGCTCCGGCGGGACTGCGGCGAGAAGACCGCCGCAGGTCTGCGGGTCGAACAGCAGCGCGGCTTTCGGGCTTTCCGTAAACAGCATCCGTCCCATCGTTGCCGCGCGGTTGGCCGGGGCAATCGTCGATTCCTGCCCCGAGGCTGCAAGGGCCTCTGCACCCGGCAGGAGGGGCAGCGCAGACAGATCCAGTTCGGCCGCGCAGTTCGAGGCCGACAGCATCTCAAGCAGGTGACCGGCAAGGCCAAAGCCGGTGACATCGGTCATGGCGTGCGCGTCAGGGGCAAGGATGGCGGCATCGGCGGACAGGGGACGCGCCATGCTGCGCCAGGCCGCATCGGCCGCTTCGCCCAAAAGCGGCACTGAAAGGGGCGCCTGGGCCATCAGCGCGGCCATGACCGTGCCTGAGCCGATGGGCTTGGTCAGGAGCAGGGCATCTCCGGGCCATACCCCGGCTTTGGTGATCGCCCGGGCGGCAAGGCCAGTCACGGTGAAGCCGATCGTCAGTTCGGCGCCGATCGTCGTGTGCCCGCCCACGACATCCGCCCCGGCGGCTGCGAAGACAGCGGCTGCGGCCGCCATGATCTCGCGCAGCGTGTCGGCCTGCATCCGCGCCGCCATGCGCGGCAGGATGATCTGGGCCAACGCCACCTGTGGCTCGGCCCCCATCGCCCAGATGTCGCCAAGCGCATGGACGGCAGCCAGCCGCGCCATCAGCGCCGGATCATCGCAGAGACTGCGCAGGTGGTCGGTTGTCATGACCTGGACGCCAGTCTCATGGCGCAGGATCGCGGCATCGTCGCCAGGGCCGGACAACACATCGGGCCGCTTCGGTTGCGGCACCCCGGCCAACGCCGCGGAAAGATCACGTGCGCCCACCTTTGCGCCGCAGCCGCCGCAGAGGGGCTTTTTGCCGAGGGCCTCTTCCAGGCCTTCGGCGCGGGGCAGGGGGAGGGGCGGTGGCGCCATCGTCGGCAAGTTGGCGAGCATCGCGATGAAGCGGCGGTCGATGCTGTCCTTCCACCGCCAAAGCCAGCTACCATCGAGTGGCAGGCCCCATTTGTCAGCAACCGCCGTCTTGCCTCCCGCCGAGATCAGCTTGAGGTAGTCGCGCTGCGGTCGATAGCGCCACATCTCGCCGCCGGACAGAGCCGCGCGCAGGTTATGCTGCAGGATCGGCGCCTGACGCACGGCATAGACGCCGGCCTTGGGACGTGGCGCCCATGCCATCTCGGCACAGTCGCCGGCGGCGAAGATTGCGGGATCTGATGTGCGCAGGTTCGGATCTATGGTGACGAAGCCATCCCGCAATTGCAGGCCCGTCTGCGCCAGCCAGCCCTGAGGACGGGCCCCTGCGACGCCAAGGGTGAAGTCCGAAGGCAGGGTGCGACCGTCGGACAGGATGACGGAGTCGGCGGTAACTTCCACCGGTTCGACCCCGGCGATGAGCATGATACCGGCCTGCCGGACATGGCGCAGCAGAGCCGCCCGCGCCCCCGTTCCGACTGCGCCGAGGGGATGCAGATCGCGGTCGACCAGCGTCACTTCGGGCGCCCGTCCGTTCTGTCGCAGCCGGTGGGCCGAGGCGAGGGCCAGTTCGACACCGGCAACCCCCGCGCCGATGACAACCATGCGCGGTCGGGGCAAGGTTGCGTCAACGAAGCGTTGCCAACGTTCGGAATAGATGTCGAAGGGCTTCGCGGGCACGGCATGGTCCAGGAAACCTGGAAGCGCGGGCAGGTCGGTCGTGATGCCGATGTCGATCGAGGCGATGTCGTAGGGCAGAGGATCCCGGCCTTCGACCAGCACGAGGCGATTGGCGCGGTCCATCCCTGTGGCCCGCGACCGGATCAACCGCGCCCCGGCATGGCGTGCCAGGCGCACGAGGTCGATCATCATTTCCTCGCGCCGGTAATGCCCGGCGACATGACCGGGCAGCATCCCGGAATAGGGGGCGACCGGATGCGGGTTGATCACGGTCAGCCGCGCTCCGGGCAGCGGGTTCATGCCCCACATGCGCAGGACAAGCGCGTGAGCGTGACCACCGCCGATCAGCACCAGATCGCGGGTCAGGGGCAGTCCATCCATCATCGGGCAAGGCTTCCGGGCGTTGAGATAGGCGGCAGACTAGCGTTCAGGCGCGGAAACCGCGAGGGGCGTTGCGTCGCGGCGGACTGCTTCTTACGGTTGAGCACGGGAGGTCCGTCCATGTCCGGCCAGCGCATCGGTCTGCACCAGAGCCAGCGTCTGCAGCTTAATGTCGCGCTGCAAAATTCGATCCGGCTTCTGCGGATGGATGCGGGCGGGCTGACGCGGTTTCTGGAAGAGCAGGCCGAGAGCAACCCCTATCTACGGGTCGAAGCGCCGCCGGTCGAACCCGGACAGTGGCTGCCGCGCTGGAGTCAGGCATTTGCAACCGGTTCCGCGCCCGAGGCCGCGGCGCCGGGGCCGAGCCTGATGTCGCATGTCCTGACCCAGATCGAGCTGTTGACGCGGTCGCCGCGCGAAAGGCAGATCGCGCTGGTCCTGGCCGAAGCGCTGGAGCCCTCTGGCTGGCTGGGTGTGCCGCTGGACGATCTGGCGCGCCGGGCGGGATGCGCGGCGGGCGATGCGGCAGCGGTGCTGGCGCGTCTGCAGCGCATGGAGCCAGCGGGTCTTTTCGCGCAGGGGCTGTCGGACTGCCTGCGCATCCAGGCCGAGGAAGCGGGCGCGCTGGACGGCGTGATGGAAGTCTGTCTTGACAACCTGCCTTTGCTTGCGGAAGGCGCGATTGCCCGTCTGGCGCGGCTTGCCGCCTGCGACGAGGCCGATGTGCTGCGCTGCATCCGTGTGATCCGAAGCTTTGATCCCAAGCCTGGGGCACAGTTCGATCCCGGCATTGCGGATGCCCGCGAGCCGGACCTCGTGGTAACGCGGACCGCCGATGGGTGGGATGTGCAGCTCAACCGATCCGCCTTGCCAGCGGTCGCGGTCGTCCGCCCGGCCGGACGGCCGACCGAAGCAGAGGATCGCGCCCGTCTCGCCGCGGCACTGGACCTGACGCGGATGCTGGAACGGCGGAACCTGACAGTTCTGCGTGTCGCGCGCGAAGTCCTGTCGCGGCAATCGGCGGCGCTCGAGGCCGGGCTCGGCGCGCTGCGGCCCTTGCGCCAGTCCGAGATCGCCGAGACGCTGAGGATAAACGACAGCACCGTCAGCCGCGCGATCGCCGGGGTGGCCGTCGCGACGCCGCTCGGCACCTGGCGCATGGCCGATCTCTTCGCCACGCAACTTGGCGACAGTTCCGGGCCGGCGATCCGGACGGCGCTGGTGCGGTTGATCGCGGCCGAAAACCCGCGCCGGCCCCTGAGCGACCGGGCGCTGGCAGAGGCGCTGGCGCTGGTCGGTCATCCCGTGGCGCGTCGGACGGTCACGAAATACCGCGAGATGCTGCGCATCCCGATTGCAGGCCAGCGCCGGCGCTAGGCGGGGACGGCGAAGCCGGTCCTAAGGCCGCGCCAGCCAAACACCACCAATGCGATTGCGCCGGCCGTGGCGACGAAGAACGGCATCGACAGGGCAAGCGGCCGCGGCATCACGGTCTCGGCCGACCTGACAATCAGGCCCGACAGGGCCAGGCCCACTGGCATCATGCCCCAGGCAAGCAGCCGGTACAGGCTGTTGACCCGACCCAGAAGGTGGTCGGGGATGCTGCGCTGGCGGTACGAGACGGAAACAGTGTTCCACAGGATGCCGGAGTATTCGAAAGTCGCCAGGACCAGCGCCAGCGACCAGCCGCCCGGCGCCAGCGCCATGCCGAGAAAGGCCGGCGCCGAGGCGAAAAGCGACCAGCGCGCGACCGCGCCCTGCCCAAAGCGCCGCACGAACCCTTCGGCGGTGAAGCCGGCCAGCACCCCGCCGACCGCGCCCCCCGCCAGGACGAGGCCGTAGCCGCGGGCCCCAAGCCCGAGATTCTCCTGCGCATGCAGAAGAAGGGCGACCGTTGTCATCTGGAACAGCAGGTTCCAGAGCCCGGTGATGACCGCAAGCATCCGCAGGAGCGGCGCTGCCCTGAGGAAACGCCAGCCCTCTGACAGCTCGCGTTTCCAGTTCCGTTCGCTGGTCGTCTCTGGCTGGAACCGGCCCGCCACACTGGCGACAAGAAGGATGGCAAGAGCATAAGCCAGCGCATTGGCGCCAAACGGCAACGGCACTGCGGCCGCGATCAGGAAAGCGCCAAGTGCCGGACCAAGAAGCGCATTGCCGACCATCTCGACGCTCCAGAGCCGGCCGTTCGCCCGCTCGAGGTCGCTATGGCTGACAATGGCCGGCAGCATCGTCTGCGCAGCGTTGTCGCGGAACACCTCGGCGATGCCGACGATGAACGCGGCAGCCATGACCACGCCAAACAGAAAGGGCGACGACACCCCGCGATCTGGGGCCGGCGCAAGGGGGAGCGCCCGCCACAGGGCCGTGGCCGCAGCGGCGAAAGCGACGGCCCGCACGGCGTCCATGCGCAGGATCAGATGGCGGCGATCCATCCGGTCGGTAACGATCCCGGCCGGAAGGGCGAACAGGAACCAGGGCAGCCTGAGCGCGATAGGCACGAAAGAGATCAACAGCGGATCGCGGGTCAGAAGCGAGGCAACCCAGCCCCAGGCTACGGTCGCGACCCCGTCGGCAAGGTTGGTCAGCCCGCTTGCGGCAACGAAACGCTGGAAGGGAGAAAGCGGCAAGGTGCACCGTCGCATCGGGTTTCGACCAGAGTTCGCACCGCGCCGCAGGAAACACCAGTACCCGGACGGAAGGCGGCAGGGAAAAGTCGCATCCGGGGATGATCATTCCGGCGCCGCGCGCTAGACCCGGAGCGTCTGGAACAAGGCAAGGGCGGGCGAATGGCGGTTTTTCTCGGCGTCGATACGGGTGGCACCTATACCGATGCGGTGATCGTGGACGAGGCGGCGACGCGCGTCATTGGCTCGGCCAAGTCGCTGACCACGCGCGCCGACCTGGCGCTTGGCGTCGGACGGGCGGTCGATGCCGCGCTGGCCGAGGCGGGCGTGGCGCCCACGGATGTGGCGCTGGTGTCTCTGTCGACCACGCTTGCCACCAATGCGCTGGTGGAAGGGCAGGGCGGCCGCGTTGCGCTGATCTTCATCGGGTTTGACGAAGGCGACCTCGAACGCGGCGGGCTGGTCGAAGCGCTGAAGGGCGATCCGGTAATCCACCTGAGCGGCGGCCACGGCCATGCCGGGCAGGAACTGGCACCGCTGGACCTTGCCCGGCTTGAACAGGCGGCGGCGGAGCTTGGGCCGCAGGTCATGGGCTTTGCCGTGGCTTCCCGCTTTGCCACACGCAACCCCGCCCACGAGATCGCCGCGCGAGAGGCGATCCGGCGGCTGACCGGGCGGCCGGTCACCTGCTCGCACGAGCTTTCCGCCAATCTCAATGGTCCGAAGCGGGCGCTGACGGCTGTGCTGAACGCGCGGCTGATCGGGATGATCGACCGCCTCGTTGCGGCTTGCGAGCGGCATCTGGTGGCGGTCGGGATCGACGCGCCGCTGATGGTGGTGCGCGGCGACGGGGCGCTCATTTCGGCCGCCATGGTGCGTGAACGCCCGATCGAAACGATCCTGTCCGGTCCCGCCGCCAGCATCGTGGGCGCACGCTGGCTGACTGGCGAGGCGGATGCGCTGGTCAGCGACATCGGCGGCACGACGACGGATGTGGCGCTGCTGCGGGACGGCCTGCCCGAGATCGACCCGGCAGGCGCCCGCGTCGGCCCCTACCGCACCATGGTAGAGGCTGTGGCGATGCGCACCACCGGCCTCGGCGGTGACAGCGAGGTGCATGTGGTGACCGAGGGGCTTTCGGGCGGCCTGCGCCTTGGGCCGCGCCGGCTGGTCCCGGTTTCGCTGCTGGCCGTGGATCACGGCGCGATGGTGCACGAGGCGCTCGACCGGTGGCTGTCGAACGATGCCGTTGGGGAACTCGATGGTCGTTTCGTCATCCCGATGGGCGGTCAGGCCGGCGGGCTGAATGCCCGCGAAACGGCAGTGCTCAGCCGCATCACCGGGCCGATGCCGGCCATGGCCGCGCTGACCTCGCGTCTTGAGGTCGCGGCGCTGGAACGACTGGTGGCGCGCGGATTGGTGATGCTGTCGGGCGTTACGCCGTCCGATGCAAGCCATGTGCTCGGCCGGCTGGACAGCTGGGACGGCACGGCCGCGGAAAAGGCGGTGCGGCTGCTGGCGAAGCGGCGGAATGGCAAGGGCGAACGCTTTGCCCCGGATGCCGCGACACTGGCGCAGTCAGTCGTTGACCAGCTTACGGCCCAGACCGTGGATTGCCTGCTTGAAGCCGCATTCGGCGAGGACCCGGCCTTTGCGGGAGAGATGCCGGAAGTGCTGGCGCGCCATCCCCTGACCCGGCTTGGCCTTTCACATCACCGGGGCGTGGTCGAGACGACGTTGCGCCTTGGGGTGCCCGTGATTGGTCTTGGTGCTTCGGCACCCTCCTATTACGGCGCGGTCGGCGAGCGGCTTCAGTGCCGGATGATCCTGCCGGAACATGCGGGGGTGGCGAATGCCATTGGCGCCGTGGTCGGCCAGGTCAGCCAGCGCGCGACCGGCATGGTCACCAGCCCCGGCGAAGGCCGCTTCACCGTGCACCTGCCCGAGGGGCTGACGACCTTTGCCAGCCGGGATACCGCGCTGGCGGCGCTGGAGGCTGCACTGACATCCGAAGCGTCGGACCGGGCGCGAGCGGCCGGTGCCGAGGATCTGCGGCTGACCGTCGCACGCGAAATCCGTGAGGCTGAGGTCGAGGGTCAGAAGATGTTCCTTGAGGCAAGCGTGAGCGTCACCGCCAGCGGCCGCCCCCGGGTCGCCCATGGTCCCCGGGCCGCTGCCGAATCCGCTTGACGCCTCCGCGCGCCTTGCCTAATCACCCCAGCCAGTGGCTAGGTAGCTCAGCTGGTTAGAGCACGCGACTCATAATCGCGGGGTCGGGGGTTCGAGTCCCCCCCTCGCCACCACTAATGCGATGAAATAAGAAATCCCTTTTCTATTAGACATTTAAGTGACGCAGGCTGGTTGATGACTGCAAACTCCTACCAATACATCCTACCAAATCGGCGGCAGATCGAGTCGCGGCCTAAAGATCGACCGGGGACGCACTGATCGAGTTGGCGGTCTATCCGCTCCAAAGCGCCTCGGTTTTCTTGACGCGTCGTGCCTTACGGCGAATTCTTAAAGGACGAGTGTCGTGCAGGAGTCAGTCAAGTGGCTGGTAGTTTCTGGGTCCAGGTGGAGTACGACCATCTGCAGATGCCAGTCCTGTGCAGGCTGTGTCGGAGCTTATCTGGAACGGCCTTGATGCGGATGCAACGCGCGTGGATGTCGAGATCGATGGCGGAGACATGGGAATGCAGGCCGTCACGGTCCGGGACGACGGTCATGGTTTGACCGTGAAGACGCGGAAGTTCTATTCGAACGAGTCGGTGGATTGAGCTGCTGCCGGTTTCGTGGTCACAAAGATAAGATCGTGACCAACGACCTGAAGAGTGGATATGATGAGACGGAAGTTCAGCCAGAGCCGGCTCCCCCTCGGTTTCTTCTGCGGGACCTTCAGCTTCGTCGGGCAAACCGTCCACTGGACGCTTTGCTGATCCTCCTCAATCCCGCCGCCATATGCGCTCGACCCGTTTCACGTTCACCGCCCAACCGGCCTCGCGCAGCAGCACCGAGATGCGCCGGTAGCCATAGCGGCCGAATTGCGAGGCGAGCGCGATGATGTCTGCGGTCAGCGCGTCTACATCGGCCCGTCCGCGCGGCACCTTCCGCTGGGTCGAACGATGCTGCCCGAGCACGCGACAGGCGAGGCGTTCCGAGACGTCGAACTTCTGCCTGACGTGCTCGATGCAAGCACGGCGGCGGGCGGGGCTCAGTAGTTCCGCTGACGCGGACCTTCGGTTCCCGATGCCGCCTCTCGCAGGATCAGCTTCTCGAGCGTCAGGTCGGAGACCGCCTTCCGGAGGCGCTCACTCGCCATTGGGCTCGAACCAATAGCGCCTCAATGGCACGATCCTTGTCCAACTCCTTCAGCCGCTTCACCTGGTTGAACTTCAGCCCGCCGAACTCCCTGCGCCACCGGGAGTAGGTGAACTGCGTCACGCCGATTGACCGCACGGCCTCCGCAACCGATTGGCCTTGGGACACCAACACGTCGACCTGCCGCAGCTTCGCGACGATCTCCTCCGGCTTGTGCTTCTTCTGGGGCATTCCTGCATCCTCCAAATGGCTCGAAAGCCATACCTCAGGAAGGACCACTTTTCAGGGGGCAGGCCACAGAATGCCCAGAACCGGGACAATCGCGCGGTTCAGGCCAAGCTGGACGAACCTATTCTGGCAAGCAACGGTGACAACCGCTTCGTGGGCGCGGAAAACCTGGATGAAGGCGAACTGGTCCGTCTATTGCAGCGATTGCTTGATCAGGCGGGAACGACTGAAGAAGAAAGCCCCTGCGATGAACCGGATGACAGCATGGTCGAACGTCATGAGCGCTATCAGGCGATCTTTTCTGTAGCAGCTGACGGCCCGTTGCTGTCGTCGGGAACGATCGTGCGCAAGTCACATGCCGTTGGGAAGCCCGATGTTCGCTTGCCGCTGTGGATCTGGGCCTTCTTGAACCAGTCGTTCCGCGTTTGCATTGCGAAGTCAACCATCGCCGAGTAGGGCGACGCTCACAGGGCGGAACTGCCCCTGCAAAGAGGGTAGCACCCTATCCCAATGTGTAGCCCGGACCTCCTTCTTCCCACCCCCTGTGTAGAGGGCCCCGGTGCATAACGGATGCAGGCGTCAGCGCATCCTGCGTCGCTTTCATCAGAACGTATGTGGAGACCTTTGCATTATGCTGAAGTTGGAATACCCGCTGTCGCGTGTCACGCTGATCGCACCGCAGTTCGAAGAGCTTACGGCGGCCAACGCTGCAGGATTCAAGCGCAGCATCCTTGATCTTATCGAGGACGGTCACAGCCGCATCGTTATCGACCTGGGCCAGGTCAATGCCGTGGACAGTTCGGGCATCTCTGCGCTTGTGGGCGTCCTTCAGCGTCTGGGCTTGCGCGGCGAGATGGTGCTTTGCGGGATGAGTGAGAAGGTCGAGCGGCTCTTTGCGCTTACGCGGATGGACCGGGTCTTTCCGATTCACAGTGATGCCGATGGGGCCCTTCGCGCGCTTGCGGCCTGAAAGAACGTAGTTGGTTTGTCCTGAAATGGAGTTGGTGCAGGCATGCTGAAACCGGTGAAGACCGCCACAATGGCGTTGTCGCTGATTGCCCTTGGGGCCGCGCTGCCAATGGGGATCGGCATGGTGAACGCCACGGCGGTGGATGCACCGCTGCCGGCGGCCCCGGGCCAGGACAAGGCCGCAGGCCTTCCGGGGACGCAACCGGCGGGCCACATCGACCCGACCCGTCCGTTTGGGCGTCACGGTGCGCTGACCGCACGGGAACGGGAGATGGCCGAAACGGCCTGGTCGTATTTCGTGTCGGCCTATCAGCCGGAAACCGGGCTGGTGAATTCTGTTGGAGCCTACCCATCGACCACCATGTGGGATACGGCATCCTATCTTAGCGGGCTCGTGTCGGCCTACGAACTGCAGATCATTGACAAGCGGGAATTCGACCGTCGCGCGGTGAAGGTGCTGGCGACGCTGCGCAATCTTGACCTTTTCCAGGGACAGCTCCCGAACAAGGTCTATAACGCCAAGACCGCTGCGAAGGTCGATTATCTCAACAAGCCGGGGGAGATCGGGTATTCCGCGCTCGACATCGGGCGGCTGCTGGTCTGGCTGAAGATCATCAAGGAGCGCTATCCTTACCTTGCTGGCTCGGTCGACAATGTCGTGTTGCGCTGGAACTTCTGTGACGTGATCAGCGAGGGCGGGCAGCTTTTCGGCGCGGCGATCGGGAAGGGCGGCAAACCGCTGCTGATGCAGGAGGGCCGGCTCGGATACGAGGAGTATGCCGCCAAAGGCTTTCAGCTCTGGGGTTTCGACACGACCGAGGCATCGCGGGCGGAGCCGTTCCAGATCATGCGGATCAACGGGGTGGACATCCCCGCGGACGGCCGCGATCCCCGCATTTTCAAGAACCAGAACTACGTCATCAGCGAGGGCTATGTGCTAGAGGGGCTCGAGCTGAACTGGGATCGCGTCGACGACACGACCGGTCTGCCGGGCATTGCCTCGGATGGCTGGCGCGCCGATTTCGCGGACCGCATTTACAAGGTGCAGGAACGCCGCTTTGAGGAAACCGGTATCTTGACTGCCCGCTCTGAGCATCAGGTCGAAGGGGCGCCCTACTTTGTCTACGATTCAATCTTCGCCGACGGCTATGCCTGGAACACGCTGGATCCCGCGCAAGGCTATCAGCCTGACCGCGCAGCGGTTTCGACCAAGACCGCCATAGGAATGTGGGCGCTTTGGGACACCGACTATACCCAGCTGCTGTTCGATCATGTCGCCTCGCAATCCGATCCCGACAAGGGTTTCGACGAGGGGGTTTACGAGAATGGCAGCGGTGTCATTCCGCTTCAGACGGCCAATAACAACGGAGTTATCCTGGCCGCCCTGCTTTACAAAGATCAGGGGCCGATCCTGCAATACCGCAACGATCTGCCGCAACTCTGGGACCATGCACTGAGTGGGACGGGGCAGCGGGCCAGTCGCTGCTTGCCAGAAAGCGCGAATCACCGGTCATTGCCGCTACTTGCGGCGGATGCCTCCTGCCCGTCGGACATCGCTGATCCTTCAATCACAATCACCGGCTATTGCCGCCCGGCGCGACAGCCTCGCCTCGTCCGCAAGGCCACCAGCCGGCCTGGCCGAAAGCCGTCGGCATGAGCACGGCGTCCAGACCCCGCATGGCATGGTTCGATGCCAACCGCGTTTGCGCCGCGATCGGCGTTGTGATGATCCATTCGGCAACCGACTTTTCTGGCAGCGTCTTTCCTTCTGCCGAACCGCAAGAACGGATCGTGCCGGTCCTAATGCGGGCCCTGGGCGAATTCTCGGGGTCGGAGATGTTCTTCACCTTCTCGCTCTTCCTTCTGGCCTACAAGCTTGACCGCCGGCAGCAGAACTGGACCGGAGCGGTGACCGAGCAGGCAAGACGGCTTCTGGTTCCCTTTGCGTTCTGGACGGTCTTCTACACCCTCTTCCGGCTCGTGAAGGCCAACGAGTTTGGCTATTCGCAAGCAATTCTGGATCAAATCGTTCAGTGGCAGAACTGGGCGGGATACCTCCTGCTTGGCAACTCGCAATACCATCTGCACTTCCTGCCGACGCTTTTCTTGCTGGTTCTGTTCTTTCCGGTGATGCGGCTAGGACAGCGGTATCCCCTCTTCGGACTCTTGGTCATCGTGACGCTCGGCGTCATGCGGGATGTGCAAGGGCTCATATGGGGTCTGCCCGTTTCCGAACTTACCCGCGATTTACTGATCCGCGGGGCGAAGGTCATGGGCTATGTCGGCTACGGCTTTGCGGCCTTCGCCATCTATGGCCTTTGGAAGGACGGGATCCCGCGCGGCGAGTCCCGCCTGTTGCGGCGCGGCGCGGCCTTTCTGGCGGCGACGGCCTTTCTTGCGACGGTTCCGCATTTCGTTCAGGCAATGGCCAGCGGCGAATGGGGCGCACGGTCCGGATGGGCGTTCTACGGCCATTTCCTCATGCCGCTGGCGATCTTCTCTATGTTCCTGGGATCGCAATATGCCAACTGGAACCCGGCATGGTCGCGTTTCGCCCGCTTCACTTTCGGCATCTACCTGTTGCATCCGATGCTGATCGACCTGTTCGATGTGGCCGTCCATGCAACGGGCCTTGTCCTTTCCCCGGCTGCGCTGGTGCTGATGCGTTTCATCTTGGTCGCGCCTGCAGCCCTGGCGCTGGCGATGGCCATCGGGCGCATTCCCACCATTGCCTGGACGGTGGGGCTCGGGCCCCTGCCTTGGGGGCGTGGCAAGATGCTTTCGGCGGCGACGCAGGGTTAGACAATGACCCCCTACTACCTTGCTTTCGAGGACCGGCATCCGCCGGAGCCGCTGCCCTACTCGGCCAGGCGCGAAGCCGTTTGGCACATGCTGGCCAGCGCGACGCTTGTCGTCGGGCTGTGGTATCTGTGGTGGCGGTGGACGGGGTCACTGAACCGCCATGCCCTGTGGTTCGCTCTCCCGCTTGTGTCGGCCGAAACGCTCGCCTTCTTCGGTCTTTTCCTCTTCGTCGCAAATCTCTGGAAGGACCAGCCGGTCGAGATTCCGTCGACGCCCTCCACGGCCGCCGAACTGGCTGCTGCGCCCGCGGGATCGTCACGGCCCATCGCCGTTGACCTGTTCATCGCCACATACTCGGAGGATCCCGACCTGGTGCGCCTGAGCATCGTCGATGCCAAGCGGGTGACCTATCCGCATCCGATCGACCTGAAGGTCCATGTCCTTGACGACGGCGGACGCCCGGCGATGCGGGATATCTGCAAAGCGGAGGGGGTGAACTGGATCACCCGCGCCAACAATGAAGGTTTCAAGGCGGGCAACCTGCGCAATGCGATGGAGCAGACGTCGGGCGATTTCATCGTCATCTGCGATGCTGATACGCGGGTCTTTCCGACGATCCTGGAACGGACCCTGGGCCATTTTCGCGACCCGAAGTTGGCCTGGGTGCAGACGCCGCAATGGTTCTACGATCTGCCGGAGGGGGAGCCGCTGTCGCATTGGCTCGGCTACCGTCTGGGCCGGATTGGCAGCTGGGTCGGGCGCGGCCTTGAGACCCTTATCGGCGAAGTCAGGATTGGCCGCGATCCTTTCGTGAATGACGCGCGCCTGTTCTACGAGGTGATCCAGCGCCGCCGCAATCACGCCAACGCTTCGTTTTGCTGCGGCGCCGGCTCGATCCATCGGCGCGAGGCGGTGATGGAGGCCGCGCTGCGCAGTTTCGGTGCTGCCGTCGAGCGGCGCGTCCGCGTTCTGGAAGAGGCCTATACCCTTGAAAGCCGCGAACGCAGCGTGGTGCCGGAATTGCTGGATGCCATGCGGGCGGAATCCGTCCGGACCGAAGCCCTGACCCCATACCGATTTCATGTCTCGGAAGACATCTACACCTCGATCGTGCTGCATTCAGACCGGGAACGCGGCTGGAAGTCGGTCATGCATCCCACCGTCGAAAGCCGCATGCTTTCTCCGCAGGACCTGCAGACCTGGACCGTCCAGCGGTTCAAATATGCCGGCGGCTGCCTTGATATCCTGTGGAACGACAACCCTATCCTGCGGCCGGGCCTGACCTTTGGTCAGAGGCTGATGTATGGCTCGACCTTCTGGTCCTATCTTGGCTCACTGTGGAACCCGGTCTTCCTGATCGGGCCGGTCATCTACCTGCTGACCGGCATCTCTCCCGTCGACGCCTATTCCTCCGACTTCTTCCTGCACGCCATTCCTTTCCTGGTGCAGATGGAACTGTCGCTGATGGTCGGTACCTGGGGCGCATGCAGCTTTGCAAGCAAGGCAAGCTACATCGCCTTTTTCCCGATCGGATTGCGTGCCATCAGGACTGTCCTGCAGGGCAGGAAGATCGGATTTCCGGTCACGCCCAAGACCCGGGCCGACGGCAACTTCCTGCACCTCGTCAAGCCGCAGCTTGTCGTCATCGGTCTGACTGTCGCGGCCTCTGCCTGGGCGCTTCTGTTGCTTTGGCTAGGTAAGGGCGCCCACACGCCGGTTGGCGTGGCCACCAACATCGCCTGGGGCTCATTCAACTGCCTGGCCATGCTTTCGATGGTCCGGGCCGCAATCTGGCAACCCTCCGACCTGCAGGAGCAAAGCACATGACTACCACACAAGCCTCGCTCGCGCCGCGGGCGCTCCTGCTGGCCCGCAACCACATCGCCATGGTTACGGGCCTGTTGGGCGGACTTGCCCTTGTGCTGTGGCTCGAGGGGACAATTGGCAGCGCTTCTTCCGCCGCGACAGATCCGATGGCTCCGTTTGCGGGCATCGTCCCCTTGCCGCTTGCCAAGCAGCACCTGCCAAATGCCGAAGAGAGTCGCGCCGCGGCGATCGCATGGCGCTACTTCAAGAACAACATGAATCCCGATACTGGGCTCGTGGCCTCGGTCGACGGCTACCCTTCGACAACGATGTGGGAAACCGGCGCCTTGATTGATGCCGTGCTCTCCGCGGACAGGCTCGGTCTCATCAAGTCGGCCGAGGCGCAAGGACTGCTGATGCGGACGGTCGGCACCCTTGCCAAGCTTCCCCTCACTTCGGCCGGGTTGCCCAACAAGGCGTATGACATTCGCAGCCTTGCGATGGTGACCTACAAGAACGAGCCGACCCGGACGGGCACCGGTTGGTCGGTCATCGACATAGGGCGACTGCTGGCATCGCTCTATGTGGCCGAGCGCGCCTATCCGTCGCTGTCAGAGCCGATCGGAAGGTTGCTCTCGGGCTGGAACCTGTCGCGTCTCGTGACCGATGGCGAGTTGACCGGGGGCGACATCGTGGACGGAAATGTCATCGAGCACCAGGAGGGACGCATCGGCTACGAG
This sequence comes from Rhodobacter sp., assembly GCA_041905595.1. Classification (GTDB taxonomy): domain Bacteria; phylum Pseudomonadota; class Alphaproteobacteria; order Rhodobacterales; family Rhodobacteraceae; genus Aliitabrizicola. Next base: position 37,880 of record JAYRKT010000024.1, on the reverse strand, counting down.
CAATATGCCGCCAAGGCGATGATGGCGCATATGCTGGATGCGAATGCCGCCCTGAATCTGAGTGACGATCTGACCATACATGATGTGTCGGGGGTTATCGTGCCTGGTGACAACCGGCTGAACCGCAACCGGGCTCCTGCCTTCACGACTAGCGAGCCTTACCTTCTGGACGGGCTGCAATTCGGCTTCGACGCGCGTTCGCACCTGTTCGCTTCGCAGGTCTTTCGCGCGCAGGAGCAGCGGTTTGTCCAGACTGGCATCCCGACCGCCGTAAGCGAGGGGCATATCACCGTAGCGCCCTTCTTTGCCTATGCGACGGTGTGGGGCGGCGGCCAGTCCTGGGCGGTTCTGACCAGTGATGGCAAGAGGATGGACAGCAAGCGGGTCTTGTCGACCAAGGCTGCCTTCGCCTGGGACGCACTGTTCGACACGTCCTATTCCGACATGCTTGTTGCCAAGGTCGCGCATCTGGTCAAGCCCGAACGCGGCTGGATGGAAGGGCAGTACGAAAGGGACGGAATGCCCGATACCGCGATCACGGCCAACACCAATGCCATGGTCCTTTCCTCGATCGCCTTTCGCCTGAATGGCCCCCTGATCGGAGTAGTAAGATGAGTCCTTTAGCCCCTATCCACCGCATGGGAGTGCTCGCGCTTCTGGCCTGCATCTCTGTTCCGACATCGTCGGAGGCGGGGCGCGTCTGTCCGCCGCAAAGCCTGGAAGAGCCGCTGCCCGGGGTCCGCGAAGTGACGCTGACCCGGACCAGCGTTTCAACGGCCCGCTTCCCTGGCCTGTGGCAGGACGGGAAGTACGGGGCTGCGCAACTGTCCTATCGGCTGTTTCAGGACGGCTCGGGATCGGTGGCCCAGGACCTGAAGCTACGCGGCTGGCATGTGGATTTTTCCTGTGATCTCGAAACCCGGACCTGCACTTACGAGGGCCGCTCTTCACCCCCGGGCCAAGCTTTCGAAGCAGCCAAGGAAATTGGTGACTGCCTGATTGCCGCACCTCCCCGGTCAAAAAAGCGACCCGAGATCCGGCCGGCCAAGGCAGCCGCGCAGATCCCTCCGGTTAGTGCTGGTCTGAACCTTTCTCCCGGCAAGGCTGCGGTCACACCCAAGGTCGAGCCAGCGCGACAGCAAGCCAGTGAGCCGGCGACGAATAACCCCCCTGCTGTCCCTGACAAAAAGGCAGCTGCCGCGACAGGATCCAGGGATGGAAAGACGGGGGAAAGACCAACTGCTTCCGCCGCCACCGTCACTGCATCGACCAAATCCTCCGATAACCTGGTAGTCACAGCCAACGGCAATGTTTCGTCGGCCACCGCGCCGGCTGTCCCGGCAGCGCCGAATGTTGCCCCCGCTGAGGTGCGTTGCTGGACCGATCGGCTTCCCGAAGAGCCTGTCGCATCCCGGCTTCAGCGCATGCTTCTTCTGGCAGGCTTCGACGCTGGTCCGGTGGATGGTCAGGTCGGGCGCCGGACGCAAAAGGCCTTGCGGCTGGCACTTCCGGACGACCCGAGGCGTGACGCGGTGGAAGAAGCGGTCGTGGAACTGCGGAAGATACTCTGTGCCCGACCAGCTCGCTGAAACTCCTAACAGGTCGACTGGTTCGGGGTGGATTCGCGCCTCGGTTGCGACAGTGGGGCGGCATCTGCTAGCTTCTCGGGACACCGCTGTGACTGGGCGGATCACTTCAGGGCGCGGCACGATGAGAATTCTTCTGGCGGACGACCAGGAACTTGTGCGTGAGACACTTGCAGCCTTCTTGCGGCAAGAGTCCGACATCAGTGTCGATGTTGCACGCGACTTGCCGCAGGCTATCGAACTCGTCCGGGGGGCGGCGCGGTACGATCTGGTCCTGCTCGATTACATGATGCCGGGCATGAACCGGTTGGGTGGCCTGCAGGCGATGCGGCAGGCGATCCCGGACGTGCCCGTGGCGATCCTGTCGGGCGCGGCGCCGCAGGTCGTGGCCGAACAGGCCATCGCGGCGGGAGCGGCGGGCTTCCTGCCCAAGACAATTTCAACGCGCTCGCTGCTCGCTGCCGTACGGTTCATGGCGGCAGGCGAGATCTATTTGCCGATCAAACCACCGGGAACAGCGGACAATGTCGCGCCCGCCGGTGGCAAGGTGCCTCTCACCGGACGCGAAATGGATGTGCTGAAGCGTCTCAGCCAAGGACTGGCAAACAAGGAAATCGCCCGCGACCTTGGTCTGCAGGAGGTCACGGTGAAGCTTCACGTGAAGACGCTCTTTCGCAAGATCGGCGCAAAGAACCGCACGCACGCCGCACTGATCGCGCGCGAAATGGGGATGGGCTGACCTTTCGGGACCTATCCCTTGGGGGTAGGCCCCTATCCCTCAGCGCCGACACGCGATGGCGGCGAAAATGGTAAGCGGTTCAGGATTGATGGAGAACCGAATGATCTCATCCCGACACAGCCTAGCCGTCATTCTTGCTCTTGCCACGCTCGTGGGCAGTCCGGCGGCGGCAGGCGATTTCGCGGCCCCGACGGGTCATGTGCTTCTGACCATCAAAGGCGAAATTGCCGCCAGGAATGCCGGGGACGCACTTGAGCTTGACCAGACCCAGCTTGCGGCGTTGCCGCAAACCAGTTTCGCAACCTCGACCATCTGGACGAGCGGAACGCCGACGTTTTCCGGGGTGCTCCTGAAGGATCTGGTCGCAGCCGTTGGCGCGAAGGGCGAGTCGATCACGCTTTCGGCGGCGAATGACTACACGATCAAGATTCCGATGTCTGCGGTTGGCGATGAGGCCCCGCTTATTGCCTTCCTGATGGATGGTAAGCCGATGAGCCTGCGAGAAAAAGGGCCTGTCTGGATGGTCTATCCCTACGATGCGGACGAGGCCTTCCGAACAGAAGAGACCTATTCCCGTTCGATCTGGCAACTGACAACCATCGAATTCGGAGAGTGACCGAGGCGGGATGAGCATTGCATCGGACCGTTTCTCGCCGCTTCTCAGGGTTGTCCGACCTATTCTGGTCGCCGGTCTGATCGTCGCGCTGGTCTCGCTTGCCGCGGCTGGCCTAAAGATCCGATCGGAACTCTCGGCCCTGCGGAGCGATGCTGCCGATAACCTTGACTGGAACCTGGCTCAGCTTGAGGTCGACCTTGTCCGGCTGAGCGAAGTGCTTCATGTCAACGCGACCGATCCTTCGGCCCCACTTCAGGAACTGCGACGGCGCTTCGATCTGTTCTACAGCCGGGCTCAGAACGCCATCACGGGCCAAGGCTATGCCCCGTCCGGCCATGATGACCTTACCCCGGTCCTTGCGGGCCTGCTGGACGAGTTTCTCAGGCAGGAAACCCCGATAATCGATGGTCCAGACGACAGCCTGCGCCAGAGCCTGCCGGCGATGGTAGATCGCATCGACGCGCTTCGCGTCGAGCTTCACAAGACCACAAGCCAGATGGTCGAGAGGCAGGCTAGAGTAAGCAGCGAACGCAGGGCTGCCTTTGCATCGCTGGTGCGGCAGCTGGAACTTGCGACCATCACGACAATCCTGGTCTTCGCCTGTCTTCTGGTGCTGGTGATCTGGCTGAACCGGTCTGCAAGCTACGAGGCCGCCCAGACTGCGCGCCTGTCTCGCAGGCTGATCGCCACCGTGGACAGCGCACTGGACGCCATCATCATCGTGGATTCATTCGGCCGCATCCTCCAATACAACCCGTCCGCAGAGGCCATCTTTGGCTTTTCGCGGGACGAGGTGATGGGGCGGGAACTGGCCGAGTTGATCGTGCCGTCACACCACCGCGAAGCGCACCGCGCGGGCATGGAACGGATGCGTTCAACCGGGCGGGCCAAGGTCGTCGATTCCGGTCGCTTTCAGATCACGGCCCTGCACCGGTCAGGCCGGGAATTCCCGGTCGAGTTGCAGATCTCTTCCGCGGAAGGCGACGAGGGGCGGATCTTCATCGCCTTTCTGCGCGACATCTCCAGGCGGCTGGAAGCCGAGACCGCGCTGACCCTTGCCCGGGACGAGGCGCTCGCTGCCGAAAAAGCCAAGACCGAGTTCCTTGCCGTCATGAGCCATGAGATGCGCACCCCGCTGAATGGCCTGATCGCCTCGCTCGAGATCGTACGCCCTAAAGTGGCTGATCCGGTTGCGCAGCGTTTCGTCGTTCTGGCGCAGGAGTCGGCCAACCAGCTCTTGCGCCATGCGAATGACGTTCTGGACATCACGCGGATGGAAAGCGCGCGTATGGAGCTGAGTGGCGAGGATTTCGATCTTGCAGATCACCTCGCCCGGCTGGTTGAAGCGGTCCGGCCAATGTGCAACGAGCGGCACATTGCCCTGGATTTCACGATGCTGACGGATTCCGCGGTGGTTCATTGCGATCCGTTCCGTCTTGGCCAGATCCTGCAGAACCTGTTGTCCAATGCCATCAAGTTCGTCGACGACTGGACCGGCCGTGTCATGGTCGAGGCCGAGATGACCGAAACCGCGCCAGAGATGCGGGCCGTGGAAATCCGGGTGATCGACAACGGACCGGGCATTGCCAGCGAGGATCAAGAGCGGATCTTCCAGGATTTCGTCATGCTTGATACGTCGTTCCGCCGCTCTGGCCAGGGAGCCGGGCTTGGCCTTGCCATATGCCGGAGGCTGGCCGCCGCGTTGGGCGGCGATCTCGGGGTCGAAAGCGAGCCGGGCGAAGGAAGCTGTTTCTGGCTGCGGCTGAGCCTGCCCCTCGCGAAGGGCGCGCCCGCCAAGGTCGGGATGCCAGATGCCGGGGCTGACCTGCCTGCCCTGGATGTGCTGGTGATCGAGGACAATCCCACCAACCGCGCGGTGCTTGAGGAAATGCTGCGGCATCTGGGTCAACGGGTTGTTCTGGCTCCAGACGGGGCAAGCGGCGCCACAGCCGCGGCGGCGAAGCGTTACGACCTGATCCTGATGGACATCTCCATGCCGCTGATGGATGGCATTGCCGCGACCCGGTTGATCCGCGCGGGTGGCGCCTCAAGTTCGGTTCCAATCGTGGCAGTGACTGCCCATTCGATGGCGGCCGATCAGGACCGGTTCCGCGCGGCCGGGATGGACGACGTGCTGGTCAAGCCGATTTCAACAGCTGCACTTGTCGCGTTGCTTTCCGGCAGAAAACCCGTCTCCGGGGTGAAGGGCGATGTCTCGTCATTCGACAAGAACCGTCTGGCCGAACTGCGTCAGGTCGTCGGCGAGGATGGGCTCGCCCGCCTGACGTCGACGTTTCTGCGCGATGGTCGCGACCAGAAGGTCCGCATTCTTGCCGCGGTCGCGCGGGGTGCTGCAGAAGACGAACTGGCTGCGCTGTGCCACGAAGCCGCCGGCGCGGCGGCCGTTATCGGAGCGATGCGCCTGCGTGCCCATTACGCCTGGGCCGAACGGGAGATCGACGCTGGCCGGCTTTCCGAAGCGAGATCTGCCCTGAAGTGCGAGACCGATGCAATCTGGCGAGAAAGCATCGAGGCGATGACTCACTTGATAGACCGGGGTTCCGCGCATGGGAATGCTGCCGGTGGCGTCTAGGCTACCTTGGCCGACGGCGAGAGTGCCAATTGAACACACCCGCCGCTCTGCAGCGGGGCCATGCGCCGCGCGGCGAACGCGTCGCGCGTTGTTACTGCGGAAGATCCTCGCCCATGCAGGACCTTTGGCGTGAGCCCTTCCTGAATAGTCGCGGTTCCTGGGAACCGCCGCAATTGAAGCGGAATGCCCGGGCCCGTTTTTCGCACGGTGCATCAGAAAATCGAAATTGAGCCTTCGCGCTCCAACCCGGAAGATCATCATGTCTCTGGGGAGGGACAGCTGCCGACGGCAAAGGACCAGAACAGGATCTGGCACCATGAGCCCGGCAGCGTTTTGAGGAGGGGGCAGATCATGCCAAATGGGGATCAGGCGCAAGCCACAGGCGGGCGCATCTTCAGGGTCACACAGGAAAGCGTCGTCACGGCGATCGCGGTTATCCTGTTCGTTGCCTTTTCGGCGATGCTGCCGAACTTCCTTACCCAGGGCAACATCCTGGCCCTTCTCAAGAACGTTGCGATCCTTGGAACATTGGCCACAGGGATGGGATTTATCGTCGTTGGCCGAGGCATTGATCTGACCATGGTTGCGGTCATGGTGGTGGGCGTTGCCTTCGCGATCTGGCTGACGACGCAGGGTTTCGGATTTGGACCGGCGCTGGCAATTGGTGCGCTGCTTGTCGTGGCCTGCGGACTCATCACCGGAATCCTCGTGGCGGTAGCAGACATTCCCCCGATTTTCGCGACTCTGGCTATGGCGTCGGTTGTCTATGGCGGCGGTCGCGTCGCCTTCAATTCGGACGTGCTCTATGCGCCGGCGGGGATCGGATGGCTGAGCTTCATCGGATCCGGCACGATCCTGGGGATTCCGGCCTCAGTCGCGATTTTCGCAGCGCTTGCCGCCGTGATCGCGTTGTTCCTGCGTCTGACGCGGTTCGGACGCTTCATTTATGCGACGGGCGACAACCCAAATGCCGCGCGCACGATGGGCCTTCCGACCCGCCCGGTTCTGATCCTTCAATATGTGATCGCCGCCCTCATCGCCTATGCGGCCGGGATCCTGCTGACGGGCCTTGTCTCTGGGATCAACACCCGGCTCTACAACTCGACGCTGATCTACGATGTCCTGCTGGTGGTCGTGCTGGGCGGGATCAGCCTTTCCGGCGGACAGGGCGGGGTGCGCAACGTGATCGTGGGGACGATCCTGGTCGGCATCCTGATCAACGGCATGACCATCCTGAACTTCAGCTACACCAGCCAGAACCTGATCAAGAGCCTGATCCTTCTGGCGGCCCTCGCGCTCGACGCGGTGATCAACCCCCGCGACGAGCAGACTTCGCAAAGCGGCGATATCTGATCGCCAGGTCATCAACCGGAGGAAAAAGATGACGTTTTGGAGGAAAGCCGCTTTCGCGGCAATGACACTGGCCAGCCTTGTTGCGCTACCCGCAATGGCCGAAGAGATCGATCAGGTTGGCCGGGCGACCTATCTTGAGGCCGCCAAGGGCAAGAAGGTCATCTTCGTTCCGCTCTCGCAAGGCATGGACCTCAACCAAGCCTGGACCGCAGTCTGGCAGCGCCATGCCGACCGTTATGGCTTCACCTTCGAGGTGCGCGATCCCAACATGGACACCGCCGCCGGCATCCGTGCGTTGCAAGGCGCCATCGCCGAAAAGCCGGACGTCCTGATTGTCCAGAACCCCGACGTCCAGACCTATGCCCGCGCGCTGAAGCAGGCGCAGGATGCAGGGATCAAGATCCTGCAGATCAACATGCAGTCCATCACGCAGACCGACAGCTATGTCGGCAACGACTGGATCGAGATGGGCCGCCTGGAAGCGGGCGAGCTTGCCAAAGTCTGCATGGCGCCCGGCGCTCCGTCGAAAAAGATTGTCTGGCTGGCGGGCGTCCAGACCGGCGCGGCCAACATCTACATGCGCGAGGGGATCAACCAGATCCTGGCCGAGAACCCCGGCCTGGAACTCGTCTCGGACCAGCCCGCCGACTATGACAGCGAAAAGGCGCGCCAAATCACCGAAACCGTTCTCCAACAGCATCCGGACCTCTGCGGTGTGATGGGGATCTGGGATAACGCCGAGGTCGGCGCCGGTGCTGCCGTGGTTGCGGCAGGCAAGCAGGACCAGGTGACGATCGTAACCAATGGCGCGGGCGCGGCAACGGCCTGCGAGAACATCGACAAGGGTCTTCTGGACGTTGTCTACAACTTCAACGCGCCCATCCAGGCCGAGATCGCTGCGCAGCAGATCTCGGAATTCCTGCAGCATCCGGAACGCCCGGCGGGTTCTGAGAAGACCGTGTTCTTTGGCCCCATCACCAGGGTCGACAAGAACAACGCCACGGGGCGCAACTGCTGGACCATCGACCAGCTGAAGTAAGGGCGAAAGCACCATGAGCCTTTCCGAAAGTCTTGTCCGGGCGCGGTACCGGGTTCTGCCCGACCACATCCTTGGCGAGATCCTGACCAAGAAATGGGTGGACAGCGCGATCCCCTTCGTCGCGCTGGTGCTGGCGATCGCGATCTTCGGCCCGATCGTGCCGAGGTTCTTCGAGTTCGGCACGATTTCCAACCTGTCAGGCGAACTGGCGGAACTCGGGCTCGTGGTGCTGGGCCTTTCCATCGTGATGATATCTGGCGGGATCGACCTTTCGGTCGGTTCCACCTTTGCCCTTGCGGTCACGACCGCGCTCTACGTCATGAACGTGCAGGGCATGAGCCTGCCCGCCGGCCTTGCGACGACATTGGCCGTCGGTGTTGCCTGCGGCGCGGTAAACGGCTTCATGGTCGGCATCCTGCGGATGCGGGCCTTCCTCACCACGCTGGTGACGCTCATCATCTACCGGTCGATCTTCGACATCGTTTTCCCGAAGATCTCGACCGACATCGTGATGAACTACCCGGATTCGCCATCCTATGACTTCCTCGGCATGGGGCATATCCTGGCCTTGCCGACCTCGTTCTGGGTGATGGCTGTCATCGCGCTGATCCTGCACATCGTCCTGTCGCGGGGGCGCTATGGCTGGCGGCTCTTGGCGGTCGGTGGAGCGCGGCGCTCGGCCTACAATGCTGGAATCAGCGTGCGCTGGACGGTGTTTTCGGCCTATGTCCTGTGCTCTGTTCTTGTGGCACTTGGCGGCTATCTGTTCGCGGCGCGCATCGGATCGGCGGCATCGGATATCGGCGCAGGGCTGGAGCTTCAGGCGCTGACGGCGACGGTGCTTGGCGGCATCTCGCTCGGGGGCGGACGCGGTTCGGTCTCCAAGGCGCTGATGGGCTCTGTCTTCGTTCTGATCCTGTCGAGCTCGCTTCTGTCTCTGGCCATTCCCGGTCCAGTCAACCAGCTCGTCCTGGGGCTGGTCCTTGTTGTCGCGGTGTTCCTTGACGTGCGTTGGGTCAAGAACCGTCACAAGCTCCTGCGGGCAGTCTATATCTCGCCGACCTTCGCCAAGCTGCCGCCGTCGATTTCCACCGATGAAGGGCCGCTGAAACCCAATGATCGCCTGCGCAATGCCGAGCCGATCGGACTTGGCATCATGGACGGGGCCGAGGACGTGATCTTCGACCGCGAGGACAACCTTTACACCGGGTCGCGCGACGGCGATATCGTCCGCTGGTTTGCCCCCGACTACACGCGCTACGAGATATTCGCCCATACCGGTGGAGCGCCGCAGGGCATGACCTTCGACGCCGAGGGCAACATGGCAGTCTGTGTCGGCGGCATGGGGCTGTATCAGGTCACCCCGAAAGGCGAGGTCAGCCTGCTGACCGCCGAGACCAATCGCAGCTGGACCTCCGTCGCCGACGACACGGTGATGAAGCTGGCTGACGACTGCGACATCCTCCCTGATGGCCGCATCCTGTTCTCTGAGGCGACCGTGCGGTTCGAGATGCACGACTGGTATGCCGATGCGCTGGAGAGCCGCGGCAACGGGCGGCTGATCATCTACGATCCCCGCAACAAGAGCACCCGGACCGTTCTCGACAACCTCGTCTTCCCGAACGGCATCTGCACCTCCTACGACGGAGTGTCGGTGCTCTTTGCCGAAAGCTGGGGCTGTCGGGTCAATCGCTACTATTTCGCCGGACCAAAGAAGGGCCGGATGGAGCGCGTCATCGAGGGCCTGCCGGGCTATCCCGACAACATCAACCGCGCGTCAGACGGCAACTACTGGCTCGCGCTCATGGGATCGCGGACGCCAGCGCTCGATCTAGCCCTGCAGATGCCGGGCTTCCGGCGGCGCATGTCGCGTCGGGTTTCGCAAGACGCCTGGCTCATGCCCAACCTCAACACGGGCTGCGTCCTCAAGTTCAACGAGAAGGGCGAGATCCTGGAAAGCTACTGGGATCTCGGCGGTACGCGGCATCCGATGATCACCTCGATGCGCGAACACAAGGGCGCCCTGTACCTGTGCGGCATTTTCAACAACCGCATGGGCCGCCTGGAGTTGCCGGAAGCCGACAAGACCTGGTGCGGCGTCGATACCTATTGGAGCGCCAAATGAACGCGATCCGCCGTTTTATCGACCGTCGCCTCGGCCGCGGCGAGGCCGCGATCACGGTTCCGATCCTCGACGGTCCCTTGCTGCCGAACACAGCACTGGACGAGGCCGCGACGTTGACGGACTTGCCGGCCGTCGACAACCTCTGCGCCACCGAAAAGGGCCTGATCGCGTCTTCGGGAAACCGGGTTCTGCGGCTTGCCTGGGATGGCCGACCCGTCGAGGAACTTGCCAGCTTTCCGGCCGAAGTCTCTGCGCTCGCGACGGGCAAGGGTATGCTGGCCGTCGGACTGGATGGTGAGGGCGTGATCATCCGGGGCGGCCAGCACGATGGAAGGCGGTTTGAGCGGCAGGGACAGGGTCCGCTGCGACCGACATCTTTGGCCTTTCTGGATGGCGACACCCTGCTTGTGACCGAAGGTTCGCAAATCAACCGCGCGCGGGACTGGCGACGCGACCTGCTGGAAAAGTCGGCGACGGGGAGCCTCTGGAAACTGAACCTGGCCAACGGTCAATCGACGCGCATCCTTGGCGGACTTGCCTGGGCTTCGGGCCTGGCCGCGACCGGATCGCAGAAGATCTGGCTGGCCGAAAGCTGGCGGCACCGGATCCTGTCGGTCGATCTTGCGACGGGCCGGTCCGAACCGGCGCTGTCACATTTGCCGGCCTATCCCGCCCGTATCGCGCCGGCCGCTGGCGCGGGCTTCTGGCTGAGCTTCCTTTCCATCCGCAACCAGCTTGTCGAGTTCATCCTGCGCGAGGACGCCTATCGAAAGAGGATGCTCGCCGAGGTGCCGGAACCCTACTGGATGGCGCCCGCGCTGAGTTCCGGTCAATCGTTCCGCGAGCCCATGCAGGGCAGCCAGCTGCGCCGGATGGGCGTGACCAAGCCCTTCGCCGAAACGCGGTCCTACGGGCTGGTCGTCTACTGCAATCCCCAGATGAAACCGCTGCGCAGTTTCCATTCGCGCGCGGACGGCATGGCGCATGGCTGCGTTTCGGTCTGCGAGCGCGGGGATGACCTGTTCGTCGCGTCAAAGGGAAGTGGAAAGGTGCTGCGCTTGCCGGGCGCCGCGCGCGAAGGCTGAGGGATCAATGGACAGCATCATCGAATTCCGGAATGCCAGCAAAAGCTTCGGCGGCATTCACGCTTTTCGCAACATCGACTTCACGCTGGGGCGTGGCGAGATCCATGCCTTGCTGGGCGAGAACGGAGCGGGCAAGTCCACGCTGACCAAGACGATGGCCGGCGTTCACCGGCTGTCCTCGGGGCAGATGTTGCTCGAAGGCAAGGAGACAAGTTTTGCCTCGCCGGCCGAGGGCCTGCGCAGCGGCATCGTCATGGTGTTTCAGGAGACCAACCTCGTCCCTGCGATGACTGTCGCGCAGAACATCTATCTGGGGGACGAGAAGATGCTGAACCGCCTGCGCGGCCTTTACATCGAGGCGCGACAGTTCCTGGTCGGCATGGGGTTCCAAGTGGATCCGATGGCGCAGGTCTCGACCCTTGGCGCGGCGCAGAAGCAGATGGTCGAAATCGCGCGTGCCGTCCATCACAAGGCGCGCGTGATCGTCTTCGACGAGCCGACAGCGACTCTGACGCCCGAAGAGAAGAAGCACTTCTTCATGCTCATCAACCGGCTGAAGTCGCAGGGCACGGCGATCGTCTTCATCACCCACGCGCTGGAAGAGGCGCTGCAGGTCGCTGATCGCATCACCATCCTGCGCGATGGCGAACTAGTCGCCAGCGGCCCCGCCGCCGACTTCACCCGCGAATCCATCGTTCAGGCCATGGTCGGCCGCAACTTGACGGAAACGCTGCATGGCGCCAAGAAGCGTGAGCCGCGGCCCTATGGCGAAAAGGTCCTGAGCGTCGAGAACCTTTCCTGCGGGACGATGGTTCGCAACTCGTCCTTCTCGGTGTTCGGGGGGCAGGTCACCGGCATCTTCGGCCTTGTCGGCGCGGGCCGGACCGAGATGGCCAAAGTCGTTGCCGGCGTTCTCAAGCGGGATTTCCTGCATGGCGGCGAGGTCCGGCTGAACGGGCGTCCTGTCCGATACCGCGTGCCCCGCCCAGCCATGCGCGACGGCATCGTCTACGTAACCGAGGACCGCAAGTTCGACGGCTTCTTCGAGACGATGACGGCGGGGCAGAACCTGCTCCTGGGCGAGTTGTCGAAGGGGCGCAACCCGGTTTCAGCGGTGCCGGTGCGGCGCGCGCTGGAACTGGCGAAGGAATGGGGCGCGCGTCTCAGGCTGAAGCAGATGTCGGACCGGGCGCGGATGATCGAGCTGTCTGGTGGCAACCAGCAGAAGGTCGTCATCGCCAAATCGCTGATCCAGGAACCCAGGCTCATCATCTTCGACGAACCCACGCGCGGAGTGGACGTCGGGGCGATCGTCGAAATTCACCAGTTGATCCAGGATCTTGCTGATCAGGGTCTGGCGGTGGTGGTGATCTCTTCCTATCTGCCGGAGATACTGGCCGTATCCGACAGGATCCTGGTCGCCAAACGCGGCAAGATCGTCGAGGAGATGTCCGCCGGCGACGCGACTGAGGAGAAGATCATGTTCGCGGCGGTGCATTAGGCCTGTTCGGCTTTGGCCTTGCACCCGGCGTTCGTGGGGCATATCCGGCCAGAGGGGATCGGATTGGAGCCGCTCGTGGCTGCTAACAACGTCAACCTGAAACTGCTGCAGACCTTTCTGCTGGCGGCCGAGTACGGCAGCTTCCGCCGTGCCGCCGAGGAGAGCAACCGCTCGCCCTCGGCCGTGTCAATGCAGATCCGCGATCTGGAGGAGCAGGTGGGCATCAGCCTGTTCATCCGCACGCCGCAGCGGGCCAATTTGACGCCCGAGGGCAAGATCCTGCACGAACAGGTGCGCCGCGCGATGGCGGATGTACAGGCCGGGCTTCAGCGCCTGTCGGAAGTCGCGGCGATGCGGAAAGGCCATGTGAAGATCGCTTGCGCGCCGACGCTGGCCTCGACCCGGCTGGGCAATATCCTTGCGACGTTCAAGCTGCGCTATCCGCGCTCGGTGGTCGATGTGCGTGAAACCCCTCCGAGCGGCGCCCTGGCGCTGCTGCAGGAGCAGGATGTCGAGCTTTATATCGGCCCCGAAATCTCCGGGCTGACCGAATTCAATTTCGAGCCGATCCTGCAGGACAGGCTGGTTGCCTGTATTCCCCCGGATTTCGATGACGGCGCCCAGACCCTGACGCTGGCCGAGGTTGCGAATTTCCCGCTGATCGTACTGGATCGGCAGACGGCGATCCGCGTGCTTGTCGACCGGATTGTCGGCGAGGCGCAAATTCGCCTGAACATCCAGTATGAGGTCCAGAACGCCTACACGGCGATCGCGCTGGCGTCGGCGGGTCTCGGGGTTGCGATCGTTCCCAACATTGCCATCCCCATGTTGCCCAGTGCCGAATTCCGCGTGGTGCCGATTGCCGATGCGGGGGCAGAGCGGTCGGTCGGCATTCTCACTGTGCGCGGCTATGTCCAGCACAGCTATTCGGAACAACTTCTGGCCCTGATTCGCACCGAGCTTGGGCGCAGCTGAGGCTCAGTCCGTGTTGATCCACACCGCCTTGGTGTCGAGATACTCCTCCAGATGCTCGACACCGCCCTCGCGGCCATAGCCCGACATCTTTACTCCGCCGAAGGGCACGGCCGGGTCGATGGCGTGGTACATGTTCACCCAGACCGATCCGGCCTTGATGCGCCGCGCCAGCTTGTGCGCCGTGCCCAGTTGCGTTGTGAAGATACCGGCCGCCAGTCCATAGGGCGTGGCATTGGCCCGGGCCACGACCTCGTCCAGCGTGTCGAAGGGCAGGGCCGAGATCACCGGGCCGAAGATTTCTTCCCGGGCGATGGTCATATCGTCCGTCACCCCACCGAAAACTGTAGGGGCGATGAAATGCCCGCCTGCGAAATCGGGGCCACTCAGCCGTTCTCCCCCCGTCATGACGCTTGCGCCCTCGTCCCGCCCGACGGTCAAATAGCCCTCGATCCGGCTCGCCTGCCGGGCCGAAATGATCGGGCCGATGTCGATCTCGGTGCTGACCCCGTTGCCGATGCGCAACTTGCGGGCAAACTCCGCCACCCGGCCGACGAATTCGTCGTGGATCTCGCGCGCCACGAACAGCCGCGACCCCGCGATGCAGATCTGGCCCGAATTGGCGAAGACCGCCATGGCCGCGACCGGCACCGCCTTTTCGATGTCGGCATCGCGGCAGACGATCACCGGCGATTTGCCGCCGAGCTCGAGCGATACGCGCTTCAGATTCCCGGTCGCGGCACGGGCAATCGCCTGGCCTGTCGCGGTCGAGCCGGTGAAGACGATCTTGTCCACGCCCGGATGGGCGGCCAGCGCCGCCCCCGCCTCGGTCCCGGTCCCGGTGACGATGTTCAGGACCCCGTCCGGAAGCCCCGCCTCCTGCATCAGCCTTGCGATCATAAGAACGGTCAGCGAGGCGTCCTCCGACGGCTTCAGCACCACCGTGCAGCCGGTGGCGAGCGCCGGGGCGACCTTCCAGACCGATCCGGCAATCGGTGCATTCCACGGAATGATCGCGCCAACGACGCCTATGGGTTCCTTCACCGTATGCGACAGGATCTCGCCCGGAAACGAGTTTGGAATGGTTGCGCCGTGCAGGGCGACGGCCTGCCCGGCATAGAACCGAAGCATCCCGATGACCCGGCGGCTGTTCGCCAGCGTGCGGCTGATCGGCATTCCCATGTCGAGCGTGTCTGAAAGGCAGAGGTTTTCCCATTCGGCCTCGAACCGGTCGGCGATACGCAGCAACAGGGCCTGCCGCTCGAAAGGCGTGTACCGCGACCAGGGTCCTTCGAAGGCGCGACGGGCGGCAGCGACCGCAGCATCAATGTCAGCAGCGTCGGCCCTGGGAACCGTCGCCAAGAGCGCGCCCGTTGCCGGGTTGCGGGCCTCCATCACCTCGCCCGCGCGGGCGCCAACCCACTGCCCGCCAACAAACATCGGCCGGAAGCCGCCGTCGTAAAGCGCCGCCGCGCGTGCCTGCCAGTCAGTCATGTCGTCTCCTCCGTCCCGGGGATGATGCGCTGGCGCAGGCTATGGGCTCAAGGAAGGAAAGCTGATCCTGCGTTCAGATAAAGCGACTGGCTCCCTTTGCCGGCTTTGGCCATTCTGACCGGCGAAGGGGGCGGAGGAGCAGCCCTGAGGAGGTATGGATGCGACTTCAGGGCAAGGTGGCGATCGTCACCGGCGGCGGATCGGGTTTTGGGGAAGGCATCGTGCGCAAGTTCGCCCTCGAGGGGGCAAAAGTCGTGCTGATGGATCGCGACGCCCAGAACGCAGAACGTGTGGCCGAAAGCCTTGGCGCAGATTGCCGCGTCTTTATCGGCGATGTCTCGCAGGCTACTGGAATGGAAGGCGTACGCGACCTGGCTCTGTCGGTCTTCGGACGGCTGGACATCCTCGTGAACAATGCCGGCGTGGGCCATGTGCCGACGCCGCTCGACCAGGTAGACGACGCGACCTTCGATCGGATCGCCAATGTGAACATGCGCTCGATCTACCATGGGGCGCGGGCGATGGTGCCACATTTCAAGGCGCAGAAATCTGGCACGATCCTGAACGTGGCCTCGACGGGGGGCGTTTCGCCCCGTCCCAATCTGACCTGGTACAACGCCTCGAAGGGCTGGGTCATCACGGCCACGCGCGCCATGGCAGTTGAACTTGCTCCGTTCGGTATCCGCGTCAACGCAATCAATCCGGTAGCTGGCGACACGCCGCTGCTTGCAACCTTCATGGGGGCCGATACCCCAGAGATGCGGGCGAAATTCCTTTCCACCATTCCACTTGGCAGGTTCTCGACACCCGAGGACATGGGCAATGCAGCCGCATTCCTGTGTTCGGACGAGGCCTCGATGATCACCGGCGTCGCGATGGAAGTCGACGGCGGGCGCTGTATCTGACGGGGGACGACATGAAGGACAGTTACCAGATTGCCGTCGTCCCCGGCGACGGCATCGGGCCCGAAGTGTGTTTCGCCGCTGTCGAGACCCTGCATGCGCTCTACGGCAACGACAGCCTGCTCCGCTTCTCCGACTACCCGGCAGGAGCCGATCTTTATCGGCGGACCGGCGACAGTTTCCCCGAAGCGACATTCCAGGCCTGCCGCCAGGCGGACGCGATCCTTCACGGAGCTGCGGGCATTCCGGGCGTGGTCCATCCCGATGGAACCGAGGCGGGACTGGATTTCACCCTGCGGCTGCGGTTCGAACTGGACCTCTTCGCGAATATCCGGCCCATCCGCCTTTACTCCGGTGTGAACTCGCCGCTGAAAGGCATCAAGCCCGGCCAGATCGACTATGTCATCCTGCGCGAGAACAGCGAGGGCCTTTATGCCGCGCGCGGCGCCGGGGCGCAGCTTCGCGGTGAAGTCGCGGTCGACACGCTTGTGCAGACGCGCAAGGGCGTCGAACGCATCGTGCGCCGCGCTTTCGAACTCGCCCGCACTTCGGACGGGGCACCTGCCGACGGCGTCCGCCGCGTGACCTGCGTGGACAAGGCGAACGTCCTGAGAAGCTATGCTTTCTTCCGCTCGATCTTCGACGAGATTGCGCTGGACTATCCTGATATCGAGGCGGAACACGGACTGATCGACGCGATGGCGATGTATCTCGTGACCCGGCCGGGCCACTACAACGTCATCGTGACGGAAAACATGTTCGGCGACATCCTGTCTGACCTTGCCGCGGCGACCATCGGCGGAATGGGTCTTGCCGCCTCGGCCGAGGTCGGTCTGTCGCAGGGGCTGTTCCAGGCGGCGCATGGATCGGCCCCCGACATTGCCGGAAAAGGGATCGCCAATCCCTACGGCACCATGCTTTCCGCCGCGGCGATGCTGGACTGGCTGGGGACCGGCCATGCCGACAAGCGGCTTTCCGACGGGGGCGCACGGCTGCGAGCGGCAGTCGAGAGCACGATCGCGGACGGGCACCTCAGCCGAGACCTTGGGGGAGCGCGCGGCAGTTCCGAAATCGTGGGCGAGGTCTGTGCAAGGCTGAACTGACGGCCCCGGTGTCCGCTTGCGCCGAAAACGGACTTCGTGTGCGGACAGTCCCCGGCCGGTTCCGTCAGCGGTTACTAAACCGGGGAGGGCGCTTTTCGATGAAGGCGGCCATGCCCTCTTTCTGGTCCTCGGTCGCGAAAAGGGCGTGGAACAGTCGGCGCTCGTAACGGACGCCGTCAGCGAGCGCCATGTCCGGGGCGCGGCAGACAGCATCCTTGATCGACAGGACCGCCGGCAGCGACATTCCGGCGATGGTCTCGGCTGTCTTCATCGCCTCGTCCAGCAAGGCATCGGCAGGGACCACGCGGGTGACGAGGCCCGATCGCTCGGCCTCCGCGGCATCCATCACCCGGCCGGTTAGGCACATCTCCATCGCCTTGGCTTGGCCGATCAGCCGGGTCAGGCGTTGGCTGCCGCCCATGCCGGGCATGACACCCAGCCTCACTTCTGGCTGGGCAAAGCGCGCGGTCTCGGCGGCGATGATGAAGTCGCACATCAGCGCAAGCTCGCAGCCTCCGCCCAGGGCATGGCCCGCGACCGCCGCGATCTTCGGCTTGCGGACTGCCGAGAAGGCTTCCCATTCCACAAACCAGTCAACCGCATGCATGCCGGCGAAATCCATCGGCTGCATTTCCTTGATGTCGGCCCCAGCCGCGAAGGCCCTGGCAGAGCCGGTCACCACCAGGCAGCCGATCCCGGGATCGGCATCGGCTGCCTGCGCCGCCGCGATCAGTTCCTTCGCCAGCTGACGGTTCAGGGCGTTCAGGGCCTCGGGTCGGTTCAGGGTCAGCAGCCGGACGCGGCCCCGCGTCTCTGCCAGGATGGTTTCGTAATCAGGCATCGTGGCGCCCCCTTTGTTCAAAACGGGGGAGCATGGCCGAGAAGTCCTTGCCCCTGCCGTCTTCCTGTTCAACGAAACGCCGGTAAAGCGTTTCTGCCAACTCCCCCATGGGCGTGTCGGCATCCGCCGCTTCGGCGGCCATTTGCGCCAGGCCGAGGTCCTTGAGCATCAGTTCCGAGGCGAAGCCGGGTCTGTATCCGTTGTCCGCTGGCGATTTCGGCCCGATCCCCGGTGCCGGGCAATAGGCGTTCATCGACCAGGAATAGCCCGAGCTTGTCGAAACGACGTCGAACATCTTCTGACGGTCGAGGCCCAGCTTGTCGGCCAGGGCGAAGGCTTCGCAGGTGGCGATCATTGTGACGCCAAGGATCATGTTGTTGCAGATCTTGGCTGCCTGGCCCGCGCCTGACGCGCCGCAATGCACGATCTTGCTGCCCATGGCACTCAGGACCGGCTCGATCCGCCGGAAAGCGTCCTCGCTGCCGCCGACCATGAAGGTCAGCGTTCCCGCCTGCGCCCCGCCGATCCCGCCCGAAACGGGGGCATCTGCCGTCAGGATCCCGCGAGGGGCATAGTCCGCCGCGACAGCCCGGGCGCTTTCTACGTCGACTGTCGAGCAGTCGCACAGGACGGACCCGGGGGACAGGACCGGCAGGACTTCGGCGGCGACCGCGCGCAGGATTGCGCCATTGGGCAGCATGGTCACGACGATTTCTGCTCCGCTTGCGGCCTCGACGGCGGACGCCGCGCGCGTGACCCCATTGGGCATGGGGGCGACAAGGTCGAAGCCCTGCACCTCATGACCTGCCTTGACGAGGTTTGCCGCCATTGGCCCGCCCATGTTGCCGAGTCCGATGAATCCGATACGCATTTTCAGGCTCCTTGCATGGCCGGGTCGTGGAAGATCAGCGCAGCGTCTTCCAGTTCGGCAAGTTGTGCGGCCACCTCGACACGGCTGACCTGGTCGGGACGGGCGTGGCGCCACCGCGGGGCATTGTCGCGGTCAACGATCCGCGCGCGGACGCCCTCGACAAAATCGCCCTGCTTGAGCGCACGCAGAACCGCCCGGAACTCAAGCCGCAACGCGGCGCGCAGATCGTCCTTCGGTGAAAGCTGTTTCTGCAAGGCCAGGGCCGTCGCCATCGCCAGGGGCGATCCCTTGGCGATGGCTGCTTCTGCTGCCCTTGCTTCGGGCTCGGGACAGGATGCGAGGCGGGCGAGGATCTCTGGAACCGTTGCACCCGTGAAGGCATGGCGCAGCCCCTCGGCCGGCAGTGGCGCGCCGGGGGCAGGCGCGGCGTGGCGGCCAATGACCTCGGCGACGTCGCCACTTTGCAGTTCAGAGCACAGGGCCGGCCACGCGGCCTCGGGAACATGCGCATCTGCGAAGCCGGCGGCAATCGCCGCCTTGGGCTCCATCCGGGCACCGGTCAGGGCCAGCCAGGGGCCAATACCCTCGGGCGCGGCGGCCAGCAGCGCCGTCGCCCCGACGTCAGGGATCAGGCCGATAGCACATTCCGGCATGGCAATCCGCGCGGTCTCTCCGACGATGCGATGGCGGGCATGGGCTGCGATGCCCACGCCGCCGCCCATGCAAAAGCCGTGGATCAGCACCACGACCGGTTTGCCATACCGCGCGATCCGGTCGTCCAATGCGTATTCTTCGGCCCAGAAGCGAAAGGGAAACTCATGGTCGCGCGACTGGGCCGCCGAATAAAGCGCCACCACGTCGCCGCCTGCGCAAAACGCCTTGGGTCCGGCGCCATCCAGGACAATCACCCGGATTGCGGGATCGTTCTCCCAGTTCTCCAGGGTGGCGCGGATCGTCCGTATCATCCCCAGCGTCAGCGCATTCAGGGCCTCGGGCCGGTTGAGAGTGATGCGTCCGACCGCGCCCTCGCGTGTGATGAGGGTGTCGCTCATGCGCTGCCTCCGATGAGGTCTCGGCCGATGATAAGCCGCATGATTTCGTTCGTGCCTTCAAGGATCTGATGAACCCGGAGGTCCCGGACGATCTTCTCGATGCCGTAATCCACCAGATAGCCGTATCCACCATGCAGTTGCAGGCAGTCGTTGGCCACTTCAAAGGCGGCATCGGTGACATGCAGCTTGGCCATGGCGCAGAAGCTGGTCGCCCGGGCATCGCCGCGGTCGAGCATCCAGGCCGCCTGCCGCAGGAAGATGCGCGCGGCCTGTAGGCGGGTTTCCATTTCGGCCAGACGGAATTGCAGCGCCTGGAACTGGTTCAGCGTTCTGCCGAAGGCCTTTCGATCGCGCATGTACGCAAGGGTAGCATCGAATGCCGCCTGAGCGCCCCCAAGGGCGGTTGCGGCGATGTTCAGCCGCCCGCCATCGAGGCCCGCCATGGCATAGGAAAAGCCGCGCCCCTCTTCGCCCAGCAGCTGCTCGGCAGTTGCGGGGACGCCGTCCATCTGGACCTGCCGCGTCGGCTGGGCGCGCCAGCCCATCTTGCGCTCGAGCCCGCCAAAGGACAGGCCCGGCGCATCGGCTTCGATAACGAAAGCCGAGATTCCCTTGGCTCCCTCCCCCCCGGTTCGGGCCATGACCAGATAGGCGTCGGAGTATCCCCCGCCCGAGATGAAGGCCTTGGTCCCCGTCAGCCGCCAGCCCGCACCGTCGCGGTCTGCCCGCGTGCTCAGGGCGGCGGCGTCTGAGCCGGCACCGGGTTCGGTCAGGCAGTAGGAGACGACCATGTCCATTCGGCAGACTGCAGGCAGAAGGTGCGCCCGCATCCCGTCGCTGCCATAGCGGTCGATCATTGCCGCAGACATGTTGTAGATCGACAGAAGCGCCGCGACCGAAGGACAGGACATCGCCAGCGCCTCGAAAATCAGGGTTCCGTCCAGGCGCGAAAGCCCGGAGCCGCCATGCTGGTCGCCGACATAGATCCCGCCCAACCCGAGTTCGGCCGCCCTTGTCCAAAGCGTGCGCGGGATGGTCCCCTCTTCCTCCCAGGCGCGGGCATGGGGTGCAATCTGCTCGGCCCCGAATTGGCGGGCCATATCGAAGATGGCCCGTTGTTCTTCGGTCAGCGCAAAGTCCATGTCACCTCCCCTGAGTTACAGATGCAGCGAGCGGCCCAAGCTCCGCAGCGCCGCTTCGTGAAAGGCCTCGCCCCTGGTCGGATGGGCGTGGATCGTGGCGGCCAGGTCGGCCAGCGTCGCCCCCATTTCTATCGCCAGAGCGAACTCGCCCGCAAATTCCGCAACCCCTGCGCCCACGGCCTGGATACCGAGGATCTCGCGCCCCTCGGCATCGGCGACAACGCGGACGAAGCCGTCTGTCCTGTGCTCGCTGAGTGCCTTTCCATTGGCGAAGAACGGGAATTGCGCGACCTTGGCATCATCGGGCGCCTGTGCGGGCAAGAGGCCCACGGATACCACTTCGGGGTCGGTAAAGCAGACGGCCGGCATGGCGCGATGGTCCCAGACCTTGCGGTGGCCCGCGACGATTTCGGCCACCATCTCACCCTGCGCCATGGCGCGATGTGCCAGCATCGGCTCACCGGTCACATCGCCGATGGCGTAGACGCCCGTCATCGAAGTGCGGCATTGCCTGTCGATCCGGATGAAAGGTCCGGCCATGGTCAGATCGAGCCCCTCCACCCCTGCTTCCTTAGCGCGCGGCTTGCGGCCGACGGTGACGAGAGCCTTCTCCGCCGCGACTTTCTCTTGTGTGCCCGCATGGTCGACAAGCAGAAAGCCGTCGGCATGCTTGCCAGCGCTGGCATCGGTCAGCACGGTGATCCCCAATCGGTCGAGCGCCTGACGGACGGGCTGGGTCAACTCGGCGTCCCAGCTGGGCAGGATGCGTGGGCCAGCTTCGACGACCGTGACCCTGGAACCCATCTTTGCAAAGGCCATGCCCAGCTCGAGTCCGATATAACCGCCACCCACCACTGCCAGATCGCCGGGCAGCGTCGTCAGACCCAAGGCGGCCGTCGAGGACAGCACGTCACCGCCGAACGGCAAAGAGGGCAGCTCCACGGGGGCGGACCCTGTTGCCAGAACCAGAGTTTCGCACCGGATCGAGAGCGTGCCCTCGGCTGTTTCGACGAGGGCCGTCTTGCCGTCGCGCAAGGTGGCGCGGCCACGGATCACGTTGACCCCCGCCTTGCGCAATAGGTTCTCGACGCCGTGGCTCAGCCGGCGAACGATGCCGTCCTTCCACGCCATCGCCTCGGCAAGATCGAGGTCCACCCCCGTTGCGCGCACCCCGGCTACGGGAGCGGTAGTGAGGGCGGAGACCCGATGGAATTCCTCCGCCACGTGGATCAGCGCCTTGGAGGGAATGCAGCCGACCGTCAGGCAGGTGCCGCCCAGGGCGCCCTCTTCGATCAGCACCGTCTCGACGCCGAGCTGTCCCGCCCGGATGCCGCAGACGTAACCGCCCGGACCGCCGCCGAGGATCAGAAGCTTGCAGGCGATCTCGCGCATCTCACGGCTCCACGAACAGAAGGGCAGGGGTTTCCAGCAGGTCCTTGATCTTCTGGACGAAGACAGCGGCATCCCAGCCGTCGATGATCCGGTGGTCGAAACTGCAGGAGATGTTCATCATCCGGCGCGGCTCGAAGGCGGTGCCTGTCCAGAACGGCCGCATCGCCATGCGGTTGATCCCGACGATGGCCACCTCGGGGGCGTTGAGGATCGGCGTGGTGGCGAGAGCGCCCAGAGTGCCGAGCGAAGTGATGGTGATGGTCGAGCCGGACAGCTCGTCCCGGCTGGCGCGCCCCTCGCGCGCCGCGTCCGCCAGACGGACGATTTCGGCGGCGGTGTCATTCAGGCCGCGGGCCTCGGCATGGCGCAGGACGGGAACGACGAGACCTTGCGGGGTCTGCGTCGCGATCCCGATATGAACGCCGCCAAAGCGGCGCACGAATCCGGCATCGGCATCGTGATGCGCGTTCATCATCGGCTGATCGGCCACCGCCAGCACAAGCGCGCGGGTGACAAAGGGCAGAAGCGTCAGCTTCACGCTGTCGGGCCGGGATTTCGCGCGGTCGTTCAGCCGCTGCCGCAGCGTTTCCAGCGCCGTCGCGTCGACCTCTTCGACGATGGTGATATGGGGAATGCGATTGGCCTCTTCCATGCGCTGCGAGATGCGCTTGCGCAGACCGACTACCTTGATCTCTTCGACAAAATCCCTGGGGCGATGGCCTGCAGGGGCAAGCGGGGAGCGACCGAAATTTTCGACGTCCTCGCGCAGGATACGGCCGGCGGGACCCGTCCCCGCAACCTGACGCAGGTCGATACCGGCATCTCTTGCAAGGGCGCGCACGGAAGGCGCGGCCAGCGGTGTGCCGGATCGAGCTGTCGATGAGCGGCCCGGTTCCGGACCGGAGTTCGAAATGGTTATGGGCTGCTCGGTCACCGGCTCGCGTTTGGCGGCAGCCTCTGCCACGGGCGAGGGTGCGGTCATGTCAGCCTCCTTGCCCAGATTGCCGTCGCCCGCGACCTCGAGCCGGATCAACTCGGCGCCGACCGCAAGAACCTCGCCGACCTCGGCAGCCAGCGATATGACGCGGCCCGAGACCGGGGTGGGCACCTCGACCGTCGCCTTGTCAGTCATCATCGCGGCGATTGGCTGATCCTCGGCCACCAGATCGCCGGGCCTGACCAGCCATTCGGCAATCTCGGTTTCCGCAATACCTTCGCCGATATCGGGAACACGGATGACATGGATGCCCATCATTGCACCTCGATCACGCGGCGGCAGGCGGCGGCCACGCGGGCCGGGCCGGGGAAATAATCCCATTCGTTGGTATGGGGATAGGGCGTGTCCCAGCCTGTCACCCGCTCGATCGGAGCTTCGAGATGCCAGAAGCATTCGGCCTGCACCAGGGCAGCAAGTTCCGCGCCATAGCCAGAGGTCAGTGTCGCCTCGTGCAGCACCACGCAACGGCGGGTCTTGCGGACCGAGTCGACAATCGTATCCAGGTCGAGCGGCAACAACGTGCGCAGGTCGATCACCTCGCCGTCGATCCCGGCCTCGTGGACAGCGGCGAGCGCCACGTGGACCATCGTGCCATAGGTCAGGATGGTCAGATCCGCGCCGCTCCGGCGTATGGCCGCCTGACCGAGTGGCAGCTGATAGCGTCCCTCGGGCACTTCGCCCAAGGGATGGCTGCGCCAGGCTGTGACGGGGCGATCGTGGTGCCCGTCGAACGGGCCGTTATAGAGCCGCTTCGGTTCAAGGAAGATCACCGGGTCGGGATCGGCGATGGCCGACAGAAGCAAGCCCTTCGCATCGTAGGGGTTGGACGGCACCACCGTCTTCAGACCTGTGACATGGGTGAACAACGCCTCTGGCGACTGGCTGTGGGTCTGCGCGCCGAAGATTCCGCCCCCCGTGGGCATGCGGATGACCATGGGGCAGGTGAACTCCCCCGCGGTGCGGAAGCGCATCCGTGCCGCTTCCGAAACGATCTGGTCATAGGCTGGGTACATGTAGTCGGCGAACTGGATCTCGACCACGGGTTTCAGCCCGTAGGTCGCCATGCCGACCGCCGCGCCGACGATCCCCAGTTCGGAAATCGGGCTGTCGAAGCATCGCGCCACGCCATGCTTCTTCTGCAGTCCGGCGGTACAGCGGAAAACCCCACCGAAGTAGCCGACGTCCTCGCCAAAGACGGTAACCTTCGGATCGTCGGTCAGGGCGACATCCAGCGCATCGCGGATGGATTCGATCATCGTCATGCCCGGCATGGCTCAGAACCCCAGCTGCTGGCGTTGGCGCCGCAGATGCGGGGGCATCTCGGCATAGACGTCGTCGAACATCTCGGACGGACTCGGGCGACGGCCGGAATGAAGCGTGCCGATGGCCTCGGCCTCTTTCTGCGCGGCGATGACTTCCGCCAGCACTTCCGCCTCGGCCTGGACATGCCGCTCGTCGCTCCACAATCCCTCGGCGATCAGGTGGCGTTTCAGCCGGATCACGGGATCGCCCAGGGGCCAGCACGACCCCTCGTCCGAGGGGCGGTAGGCCGAAGGATCATCCGAGGTCGAATGGCCCGCCGCGCGGTAGGTCACATATTCGATCAGCGTTGGGCCAAGATTGGCGCGGGCGCGCTCGGCTGCCCACCGGGCTGCGGCGAGCACCGCCAGATAGTCGTTGCCATCGACCCTGAGCGACGGGATGCCGAAGCCATGGCCGCGTGACGCGAAGGAGCCTGCGCCGCCCCGCGCCACTCCCTGAAAGGTCGAGATCGCCCACTGATTGTTGACGATGTTCAGAATTACCGGGGCGCGATAGGTCGAAGCAAAGACCATGGCGGCGTGGAAATCGCTTTCCGCCGTCGAGCCGTCGCCGATCCAGGCGGCGGCGATCTTGCTGTCTCCGGCGATGGCCGACCCCATGGCCCAGCCCACGGCCTGAATGTATTGAGTGCCAAGATTGCCGGAAATCGAGAAGAAGCCGTGCTCTTTCGACGAGTAGAACACCGGCAGCTGGCGCCCGCGCACCGGATCACCATCATTGCCGTAAACCTGGCACATCATCGTCTGGATCGGATAGCCTGACGCGATAAGCAGCCCGGCCTGGCGATAGGTCGGAAAGTTCATGTCTCCGGGGCGCAGCGCGCGCTGGAAGGCGCAGGAGATCGCCTCTTCGCCGAGATGCTGCATGTAGAAGCTTGTCTTTTGCTGACGCTGCGCCAAGACCATGCGGGCATCGTAGGCGCGCAGCTTCAACATGTGGCGCAGGCCATCCAGACGCATCTCCTCGGTCAGGTCCGGCAGATCGGCCCAGGGACCCACTGCTCGGCCTTCGTCATCGAGAACCCGGATCATCTCGAAGGCCAGATCCCGCATCGTTTCGGGTGCGGCGTCGATCGGCGGACGACGTACGGCCCCGGCCGCGGGCACCGGAAATTGCGAGAAATCGGGGCTTTCACCCGGGCGGACGGCGGGTGCCGGAAAATGCAGGCGCAGGGGGGAATGCGATACGGACTGGGTCATCCCCGGGTCACCTCAGCGCAAATCTCGTCAATCAGATAGATGCCCGGCGTCCGGTTCAGTCGGGCGACGAAGGACTGGGCCTCGACGGTGCCGCTTCCATCGAATCCGATGCGTACTTCGGCACCGTTCTCGACTTCCGTCACCGTCAGATGACGCAGCGTGAATCCCGCCCGGGCAAGTTCGTCCAGGGCGCGGGTTACGGCGCCAATGGGCGCGCCTGTGTGAAATGCGGCGTAATGCAAGGGCTCCTCCTCGAGCCATTGTGTCAATGAAGCTTACCCAATATTCCGCAGAAATTCCTTTCGATAATTCGGGTTTCTGGCAATATTGCAAAATTAACTGCCTCATTGCTGGTGAATGTCGAAATGATCTACTCCATCGATTCCATTGACCGCCGCATCCTGCGCGAGTTGACCAAGGATGGCCGTATCACCAACGCGGAACTGGCCGAAAAGATCGGCCTGTCGCCCAGCCCTTGCTGGCAGCGAACCCGACGGCTTGAGGAAGAGGGATATATACAGGGCTATACCGCGGTGCTCGACCGCGACCGTTTGGGCCTGCCGGAGACTGTGTTGATCGAAGTCACGCTGGACCACCATGACGACTCCGTCCTCGAAACATTTGGTCGGCAGATGGCCGATATGCCCGAGGTCATGGAGGTCTGGCTGGTAACCGGGGAATACGACTACATCATCAAGGTCGCGGTGACGGGGACGCGCGGATACGAGGAGTTCCTGCGCAAACGCCTGTACAAGGTGCCGGGCATCCGCCACTCCCGGTCGAGCTTCGCGCTGCGCTGCATCAAGCAAAGTGGCGTGCCAGTGTTGGATTGAAAAACCGCCCGGCAATCGGGCGCAGAACAGCGAGCCATGAGGAGCTATCGGTTGGCTCCCCCTTCGAGTTGAGCCGCTGTCGACACTGCCGAACGCCAATAGAAGCTACGCCAAGCTCCGGGTTCCAGCGCAGGCGGGACATCCCGGCCTGCGGCGGTGGGCGACCTCAATCGCTCCAGGCCACGTCGCCGGTAAAGAGGTAGCCTGCGCCGTAAACCGTGCGAATCAAGCCGGCATCGGGATCACTGGCCCAGAGCTTCTTGCGAAGCCGGCTGATCCGGGCATCGAGGCTGCGGTCGAAGGGTTCGCCCTGATTGCCGCCGGTCGCGTCCAGAAGGTGTGATCGGCTCAGCACCCGTCCGGGGAAGCGCAGGAAAGCCTCCAGCAACCGGGTCTCGGCGGAACTCAGTTCAAGGACCGCGCCCGATGCCTGGGTCAGTCGGCACGCCCCCAGATCTGCAGTCCATTCCCCGAATACCGCCTTGCGGCGGCCGCTTTCCCCCGCAATTTGGCTGAGGCGGCTACGGCGAAGGACCGAACGGAGGCGGGCGGCCAGCTCGCGCGGCTCGAACGGTTTCACGATGTAATCGTCGGCCCCGATCTCCAGCCCGACAACGCGATCAGTTACCGAACCGCGTCCGGTGACGATTATGCGGGGGATGTCTCGCGGCAGGACGTTGTAGCCGACCAGCTCCAGTCCGTCACCGTCCGGCAGCGACAGGTCGATCAGGCACAGATCCGGCAGCTGGCGACGGACCTCGCGTTCGAACTCGGCCATCCGCCGGAAGGAGCGCACGGTAAAGCCCTGCTGGCCCAGGCTGCGTTCGATCAACCGGCTGATGTCGGGGTCGTCCTCGACCAGGTAGACAAGTGTCGTCATCTCACGTCGCCCCGATAGCGGCCCGCCGCGCAGCCGACGCGGCCCGGCTCAGCGCCTGCGCGAGGAGGTCGTCCGGGATGGGTTTGGCAAGGATTTCAACCTTGAGTTCGGCGGCATCCTGGTGCCAGGCAGGTTCGGTCCGGCCGCTCATCAGGATCATTGCGGTTTGTGGAAACTGGTCGCGCACACGACGCGATAGGGCGACTCCGTCCATCCCTCCCGGCATATTGATGTCGCTCAGCACGATTCCGATGAATCCGATCCGTGACAGCAAATCAAGTGCGACATCGGCATCCTCTGCCTCGATCACCGGATAGCCAAGAGAGGCGATGTGGCGGCGGATCGTGCGCCTGACGTCGTGGTCGTCATCGACCAGCAGGACAAGCGGCATGTTACCAGTCTCCGGCGGCTCTTCGCGGGGTGGCAATTCCGGCGGCTGCTCGACCACAGCCAAGGCGCGCAGATCAACGCTTGGCAACAGGATGGTGAACGTCGCTCCTTCGCCCGGTGCCGATTCAACCGAGATCGCGCCATTGGACTGCTTCACGAAGCCATAGACCATCGACAGCCCAAGGCCCGAGCCTGCGCCCGCCGCCTTCGAGGTATAGAAGGGCTCGAAGATCCGCTCCGTCTGTTCGGCCGTCATCCCGCTTCCGTCGTCCGAAACGCGGATGCGCACGTAGGGCCCCGAAGGTACATGCAGCAGTTCCGCCTCGACCGGCGGCAGCCTGTATTCATCGACAAGGAAGGACAGATGCCCGCTTCCGCCGGTCGCATCCCTGGCATTCATGGCAAGGTTCAGCAAAGCCATTTCAAGCTGGGCGCGATCGACCAGGGCTTCGGGCACCGGCTCCCGGCTTTCCTGCCGGATATCGAGGCCCCGCGGCATGGATGACCGCAAGAGGGTACAGATCTCGTCGATTGCGCCGGTAATGTTGGTCGCCTCCGGCGCATATTGCTCCCGTCGCGCCAGCGTCAGCAGACGTTGGGTCAGGGACGAACCGCGCCGGGCCGCAGAGATTGCCGGCGTCAGGTATTCCGACACCAGTTCCCCCTCACCAAGCTTTTCGGCAAGCGGAACGATATTCCCCAGAATGATCGTAAGCAAATTGTTGAAATCATGCGAGATCCCGCTGGCCATCCGCCCAAGCGCGTCCATCTTCTGCGCCCCCATCAGCGCCGACATCGTTGCCTTGCGGCGGGTCACGTCGATGGACAGCAGGTAGAAGCCGATCACTTCGCCCGAGGATGGACTGGCCGGGCGCAACAGGGTGCGGACGTCCTTGAAGATGCCGCCAGGTAGTTCGACCCGCATCTCGAAATCCACCAGGGCGCCGCGGCGTGCCTGTTCGAAGAAACGGGCGGATTCAGACAATGTCCTCGGGTGAAGGACCTCCGACGTGCTGCGGCCAACCAGATCATCGGGCGAATGGCCATAGGCCGCCGCGAAACGCCGGTTGGTGAACAGGAAACGCATCTGTTGGTCGATATGGGCGATGCCCGCGGGGACTTCATCGGCGATGAGCTTCAGCCTTGCTTCGCTCTCTTCCAGAGCGAAAGCCCGCTCTTCGGCAAGTTCCAGCAAGGCCTTCTCTCGCCGCCGTTGTTCGGTCAGGTCCGTGTAGACCAGGGACACTCCGCCCTCGGGCAGGACTGTCTCAAGGACTTCGACAAGCCGCCCGTCGGAGGTTTCGCGCTCCAGTCGGCGGGATCCGGAAGCGCCTGGCTTTGGTAGGTTGGACTCAACCAGCATGTCGGGGCTGCCAGCCCCCAATTCGCCGCGCTCGGCAAAATGCCGAACCAGGTTTCGCAGGGGCGCACCAGGATAAACGAGATCGTGCGGAACTGCGCGGAGTTCGACGAAGCGCTTGTTCCAATGCCGCAGGCGCAGATCGGAGTCGAAGATGGCGATCCCTTGGCTCAACGAGTCGAGGGCAGTGAATGCGATCCCGCTCTGGCCGGCTTCGATGGTCCGTTCTTGCATGGAGAGTCTCGGCAATACTTCCGAATCGGCGTCAGGATGCGCCAGCGACCGGCCTTACCCAAGGGCCGAGATCGCGATGTTACAATTCGATGCAATTCGAAGAAATTTCAGCAAGGAAGTCGTGAAATGAAAATCCCCGCGAGGGCGGCAGGAGGATGCCGCCAGCGGGGAGGGACAGGATGAGCACTGGGCGTAGCATCTTCGACGATGCTCTTGAATCCAATACAGCGAACTACGAGCCGCTAACGCCGATCTCGTTCCTTGAGCGCACCGCCAGCGTCTACCCCGAGTTTCCCGCTGTTGTTTATGGCGACGTCCGCCGCACCTGGGGCGAAACCAGCGAACGCATCCGGCGCCTCGCCAGCGCCCTGGCGCGCCGTGGTATCGGGCGCGGTGATACGGTTTCGGTCGTCGCTTCGAACATTCCCGAGATGTTTGAATCGCATTTCGGCGTTCCGATGTGCGGTGCCGTTCTGAATACGATCAACACGCGCCTCGATGCAGAGGCGATCGCCTTCATCCTGTCCCATGCCGAGGCGAAGGTGGTCATCGTTGATCCGGAGTTCTCGGAGGTCACTGATCGGGCGGTCAAGATCAGCGGCCGCCGCGACATGCTGGTCATCGACATCGAGGATCCGAGCTTTGACGGCGGCCGAAGGATCGGCAGCATCACTTACGCCGATTTCCTTGCCTCGGGTGATCCCGACTACGCCTGGAAATTGCCCGCCAGCGAATGGGACGCCATCAGCCTCAACTATACCTCGGGAACAACTGGCGATCCGAAGGGGGTCGTCTATCACCACCGGGGGGCGGCGCTGAACGCGCTGTCGAATATCGTCACCTGGGGCATGGCGCATCACTCGCGCTACCTCTGGACCTTGCCGATGTTTCACTGCAACGGCTGGTGCTTTCCCTGGACCATCGCTGCCAATGCCGGCGTCTGCGTCTGCCTGCGCTCGGTCCGTGCCGAGCCGATCTATCAGGCAATCCGGGACGAGAAAGTCACGCATTTCTGCGGGGCACCGATCGTTCTGAACATGCTGGCCAATGCTCCGGACGAGCTGAAGGATTTCAGCCACGAAGTCCGGGTGATGACCGCGGGCGCCTCCCCGCCCGCGGTCGTTATCGAGAAGATGGAGGCGATGGGCGTGGACGTCACCCATGTCTATGGGCTGACGGAAACTTACGGACCCTCGGTTGTCTGTGCCTGGAAGGCGGACTGGAACGGGCTGCCCTCGGACAGGAAGGCGCGGCTCAAGGCCCGCCAGGGTGTGAAGAACGTGGCCCTGTCCGGCCTGATGGTCGCCGATCCCGAAACGCTGGAACCCGTTCCCGCAGATGGCGTGACGATGGGCGAGATCTTCATGCGCGGCAACAACGTGATGAAGGGCTATCTGAAGAACCCTTCGGCCACTCAGAAGTCGTTCAAGGGAGGCTGGTTCGCCTCGGGCGATCTCGGTGTCACCCACCCCGACGGCTATGTCGAACTGAAAGACCGATCGAAAGACATCATCATCTCGGGAGGCGAGAACATCTCGTCGGTTGAGGTTGAGGATGTGCTTTACAAGCATCCGGCTGTGCTCGAGGCGGCGGTGGTGGCGCGCCCAGACGACAAATGGGGCGAGACACCTTGCGCCTTCGTCACCCTCAAGCCGGGCCAGGAGCTGTCTGAAGCCGAGCTGATCGCCTTCTGCCGCCAGAACATGGCGCATTTCAAGACACCCAAGACGGTGGTCTTCGGCGAGCTGCCCAAGACCTCGACTGGAAAGATCCAGAAATTTGTCCTGCGCGACCAGGCCCGCGCTTTGAGCCGCCGCGGCTGAGCCGCCCTCGGTCCGGACAGCGAATTGGGGGGCGGGGTTTCCTGCACTCTGGGAGGTATCAGGAGGAAGCCCGTGGGCGAAAAGACCGACTACATCCTGCAGACCGAAGGCCTGACGAAGGAATTCAAGGGCTTCACGGCGGTGGACAATGTCAGCCTTAGGATCCGGCGGCACGACGTCCATGCGCTGATCGGACCCAATGGTGCCGGCAAGACCACGGTCTTCAACCTGTTGACCAAGTTCCTGACACCGACACGCGGCACGATCAGCTTGAACGGGCGGGACATCACGGCGGCACGGCCTGCCGAGATCGCCCGCATGGGGGTGATCCGGTCCTTCCAGATCTCTGCCGTCTTCCCGCATATGACCGCCCGCGAAAACGTCCGCGTCGCGCTGCAGCGCAAGCTGGGAACCTCGTTCCACTTCTGGCGGTCGGTCCGATCTCTCGATCAGCTGAACCATCGCGCCGAAGAGCTTCTGCACATGGTGGGGCTGGACCGTTTCTCCGATGCCGTAGTGGCGGACATGTCCTATGGCCGCAAGCGCGCGCTCGAGATTGCGACAACGCTGGCCATGGAACCCGAGCTGATGCTGTTGGACGAGCCGACGCAGGGAATGGGCCGCGAGGACGTCGAACTTGTCACCGAACTGATCCGCCGTGTCGCCGGCGGCCGCACGGTCCTGATGGTCGAGCACAACCTCGGTGTCGTTTCGACATTGTGCAACACGATCACCGTCCTTCAGCGCGGCGCAATCCTGACCGAGGGCGACTACCGCACCGTGTCGAACGATCCACGCGTCAAGGAAGCCTACATGGGGAAGGCCGCATGAGCTACGCGACCGAAAACCATGACATCGGCGGCCGCCACCTTTCGGAGGCAATCGAGGAACTGCGCATCCAGGACCTGCACGCCTTTTATGGCCAGGGACATGCACTCCACGGCATCGACATGACCGTCCACCAGGGCGAACTCGTCACGCTTCTGGGGCGGAACGGATCGGGTCGCACGACGACGCTGCGCTCGATCGTCGGACTGATCGGGCACCGCACCGGCTCGATTGTGCTGAAAGGCGAAGAGATCATCAACGCCCCGCCACACAGGATCGCCCATCTGGGCGTCGGCTACTGCCCCGAGGAACGCGGCATCTTCTCGAGCCTCAGTGTCGAGGAAAACCTGCTGCTGCCGCCGGTGGTCAAGCCGGGCGGCATGTCGGTGGAGGAACTCTATGCGATGTTCCCGAACCTCGCCGAGCGCCGCAAGAGCCAGGGAACCCGTCTTTCGGGCGGCGAACAGCAGATGCTGGCCATGGCCCGCATCCTGCGGACAGGGGCCAATCTGCTCCTGCTCGACGAGATCACCGAAGGACTGGCGCCGGTCATCGTCGACAAGCTGGGCGATGTCCTGATCGAGCTGAAGAGGCGCGGCTACACCGTGCTGCTGGTCGAGCAGAACTTCCGCTTCGCGGCCCCGCTCGCAGACCGGCATTTCATCATGGACCACGGCCACATCGTCGCGACCGTCCGCAAGGACGAGCTCGACGAGAAGAGCCACGTCTTCGATGAATACCTGAGCGTCTAGAAAGTACAACGGAGGAGGAAGTATATGAAATTCATGAAATTCCTGTCGGCGGGCGTATCAGCGCTTGCACTTCTTGGCTCGGCAGCCGATGCCGAGATCAGCGACGGCAAGGTCAAGATCGGCGTCCTCACCGACATGTCGGGAAGCTATTCGGACCTGGCGGGGCCGGGCGCCGTGGCGGCTGCTGAACTGGCAATCGAGGAATTTGGCGGCAAGGTCGCCGGCATGCCCATCGAGCTTGTCGTTGCCGACCACCAGAACAAGGCCGACATCGCTGCAACGACGGCGCGCGAATGGGGTGACACTGGCGGCGTCGATGTCTTTGCCGAACTGGTGACGACCTCGGTCGCCATGGCGGTCTTCGAGGTGGCCAAGCAGCAGAACAAGATCGCGCTGGTGTCCGGTGCAGCCTCCTCGCCGCTGACCAACGATGCCTGCATCCCCACCGGCCTTCACTGGACCTACAACACGCGGGCTATGGCAGTGGGGACCGGCTCCGCCATTGTGGCCGAAGGCGGCGACACATGGTTCTTCCTGACGGCCGACTACGCCTTTGGCGAAGCGCTGCAAAAGGACGTGACCAAAGTCGTCGAGAAGGCAGGCGGCAAGGTGCTCGGCTCGGTCAAGCATCCGTTCCCGGCATCTGACTTCTCATCTTTTGTCCTGCAAGCCCAAGCCTCGGGTGCGAAGGTCGTCGGTCTTGCCAATGCCGGAGCGGACACGATCAATGCCATCAAGGCCGCCAACGAGTTTGGCCTTGTCGCGGGTGGCCAGACGATCGCAGGCCTGCTGGTGTTTCTCTCCGACATCCATGCGCTTGGCCTCGACGTTGCCCAGGGCATGCAGATGACGGTCGGCTTCTATTGGGACATGAACGACGAGAGCCGCGCCTGGTCGAAGAAATTCTTCGACAAGACCGGCAAGATGCCGACCGACGTGCAAGCTGGCACCTACTCCGCAGTGCGCCATTACCTGAAGGCGGTCGAGGCGACAGGATCGGACGACACCAATACCGTGCTGGCCAAGATGCGCGAGATGCCGATCCATGACGCCTTCACGGCCAACGGCGTTCTGCGCACCGATGGCCGTATGGTGCATGACATGTACCTCGCCAAGGTCAAGAGCCCGGCAGAATCGAAGTATCCGTGGGATTACGTGACCATCGTCCGCACCATTCCGGGCGAAGAGGCCTTCGGGACCCTCGAAGAAAGCACCTGCCCGACGAAGTAAGGGCACCGCCTGTCGGGCGCCATTCAGGCGGCCGACAGGCCTGGCATCGACACAACGGGACAGGATTCATGCTGACGGACCTCATGGGCATCCCGCCCCAAGTGATCTTCGGGCAGTTGCTGCTCGGCCTGATCAACGGCGCTTTCTATGCCGTGTTGTCGCTCGGGCTCGCCGTCATTTTCGGGCTGCTCAACATCGTCAACTTTGCCCATGGTGCGTTCTACATGCTCGGCGCCTTCGCAGCGCTGGCGGTGACGCAGTATCTCGGCCTTGGCTACTGGGGGGCGCTGATCCTTGCGCCGGTCCTGGTGGGGGGGCTCGGGATCATCGTCGAGCGGCTGCTGCTGCGCAGGCTTGCCGGTGTCGATCACCTTTACGGCCTGCTTCTGACCTTCGGGTTGGCGCTGGTGATCGAGGGGACGTTCGTGAAGCTTTTCGGTTCCTCGGGCGTTCCTTATCCGACGCCGGAAGAGCTGGGCGGCGGCGTCAACCTCGGCTTCATGTTTCTGCCCTGGTACCGTGCCTGGGTCGTCGCGGCTTCGATCTTGGTCTGTGGTGCGACCTGGTATCTCTTTGAACGGACCAAGATCGGCGCCTATCTACGCGCTGGAACCGAGAACCCGAAGCTGCTGCAAGCCTTCGGGGTCAACGTCCCCCTGCTGACCACGCTCGCCTACGGCTACGGCGTCGCTCTGGCTGCATTCGCCGGCGTGCTGGCCGCGCCGATCACCCAGGTGAACCCGCTGATGGGATCGAACCTCATCATCGTCGTCTTTGCGGTCGTCGTCATCGGCGGCATGGGATCGATCATGGGCGCGGTCGTGACCGGCCTCGCCATGGGGGTGATCGAGGGATTGACCAAGGTTTTCTGGCCCGAGGCTTCGGCAACCGTGATCTTCGTGGTGATGGCAATCGTCCTGGTACTCCGGCCTGCGGGCCTGTTCGGCAGATCGGCATAAGGGGGACCCGCAGAATGAACTCCAAGCTCGGATATCTCGTCATCGGGATGCTGCTCCTCTGCGCTCCGCTGGTCATCTATCCCGTCTTCCTGATGAAGCTTTTGTGCTTCGCGCTCTTCGCCTGTGCCTTCAACCTGATCCTGGGCTATGGCGGTCTGCTCAGCTTTGGTCATGCGGCTTTCTTCGGCGGGGCTGCCTATGTCACCGGCCACGCGCTGAAGGTCTGGGGGTTGCCGACCGAACTCGGCATCCTGACGGGCACGTTCGCGGCAGGCATCCTGGGATTGCTGGTCGGCCTCATTGCGATCCGGCGGCAGGGGATATACTTCGCCATGATCACCCTCGCCATGGCGCAGATGGTCTACTTCCTGTTCATTTCTGCCCCCTTCACCCAGGGAGAGAATGGCCTCCAGGGCATACCGCGCGGCATGGCCCTCGGGATCATCGACCTGCAGGACAACCTTTCGATGTATTACTTCGTGCTGGCGATCTTCACGGCGGCCTATTTCCTGATCGCGCGGACCGTCCATTCGCCCTTCGGCCAGGTCCTGAGTGCGATCCGCGACAACGAGAACCGGGCAAAGTCGTTGGGCTACGATACCGACCGCTACAAGCTTCTTGCCTTTGTCCTTTCCGCGACGCTGGCCGGGCTGGCGGGGGCGACGAAATCGGTGGTCTTCCA
This sequence comes from Rhodobacter sp., assembly GCA_041905595.1. Lineage (GTDB taxonomy): Bacteria > Pseudomonadota > Alphaproteobacteria > Rhodobacterales > Rhodobacteraceae > Aliitabrizicola. The sequence goes on along the minus strand of JAYRKT010000024.1, from coordinate 1,984 downwards.
GCTGGCCTCGCTGACCGATGCCCATTGGCACATGTCGGGCGAAGTCGTGCTGATGACACTGCTGGGCGGCCTCGGCACCATCATGGGGCCGGCCGTGGGGGCGGGCATCATCGTTTCGCTGCAGAACTATCTCGCCAAGGGCCCGCTCGGTGGCTGGGTGCCGGTTGTTCTGGGCCTGATCTTCGTCGCCTGCGTCCTGGCGTTCCGCCGGGGGGTCATCGGAGAACTGAAAGCCCTGGTTAGAAAGTCATTCTGAGTCTCGGCTGGCTCGTCCGGGCCGGCCCCTTGAAAGGAGTCCGAGGTGAAGGTCCTCGTCAGTGTCAAACGTGTGATTGACTACAACGTGAAGGTCCGCGTGAAGGCGGACGGGACGGGAGTTGATCTTGCGAACGTGAAGATGTCGATGAACCCGTTTGACGAGATCGCGGTGGAAGAGGCGATCCGTCTGAAGGAGAAGGGGATCGCGACCGAGGTCGTCGTGGTCTCGATCGGCGTGAAGCAGGCGCAGGAGACGCTGCGGACCGCACTCGCCATGGGCGCCGACCGGGCGATCCTGATCGAGGCGGCGGCGGATGTGCAGACCGACATCGAGCCTCTGGCCGTGGCGAAGCTGCTGGCGGGTGTCGTCAGGGAAGAGGCGCCGGGCCTGGTTCTGGCGGGCAAGCAGGCGATCGACAATGACATGAACGCGACGGGGCAGATGCTTGCGGCGCTTCTGGGCTGGTCGCAGGGCACCTTCGCGAGCGAGCTGGCGGTCGAAGGCGACAGCGCGACGGTGACGCGCGAGGTCGATGGCGGGTTGCAGACGATCAAGGTCAAGCTGCCGGCGATCATCACGGTCGACCTACGGCTGAACGAGCCGCGCTATGCGAGCTTGCCGAACATCATGAAGGCGAAGGCCAAGCCCTTGGCCACCAGGACGCCGGCCGATTACGGCGTCGACGTCGCCCCGCGCCTGACGGTCGTGAAGACGGTCGAGCCGGCGGGCCGCAAGGCCGGGGTGAAGGTCGGCTCGGTGGACGAGCTGATCGCGAAACTGAAAGACGAAGCGGGGGTGATCTGAGATGGCGGTTCTTCTGCTTGCCGATGTGAACGAGGGCGCGCTGTCGACGGACGCGGTCGCCAAGACCGTCGCCGCGGTGAAGGGTCTGGGCGAGGTGCATGTGCTGGTCGCGGGCCAGGGCGGCGATGCCGCCGCGGCCGAGGCGGCGAAGCTCGAGGGCGTGGCGAAGGTGCTGTTTGCCGGCGATCACGTCTATTGCCACGGCATGGCCGAGCCGACCGCGGCGCTGATCGTGTCGCTGGCGGGCGGCTACGAGCATATCTGCGGCGCGGCGACGGCGTTCAACAAGAACGTGCTGCCGCGGGTGGCCGCGCTTCTCGACGTGATGGTGCTGTCGGACGTGACGGCGGTGATCGATGCGTCGACCTTCGAGCGGCCGATCTATGCCGGCAACGCGATCCAGACGGTCAAGTCGGGAGATGCGAAGAAGGTCTTCACCGTGCGGACCGCGACCTTCAACGCGGTGGGCAGCGGCGGCGCGGCGCCGGTCGAGGCGCTGGCGACCGCCGAGGACGGGTCGCTCTCGTCCTGGGTCGAGGACAAGACCGCGACTTCGGACCGGCCCGAGCTGACCTCGGCGGGGATCGTGGTCTCGGGCGGGCGCGGCGTCGGTTCGGAAGCCGACTTCGCGCTGATCGAGAGGCTGGCCGACAAGCTCGGCGCTGCCGTGGGCGCGAGCCGCGCGGCGGTCGACTCGGGCTATGCGCCGAACGACTGGCAGGTGGGCCAGACCGGCAAGGTCGTAGCGCCGAACCTCTATGTCGCGGTCGGCATCTCGGGCGCGATCCAGCACCTTGCCGGCATGAAGGACAGCAAGGTCATCGTCGCCATCAACAAGGACGAAGAGGCCCCGATCTTCCAGGTCGCCGACTACGGCCTCGTCGGAGACCTCTTCTCCGTCGTCCCGGAACTGATCGATAA
>JAYRKT010000023.1:0-69804 GCA_041905595.1 Rhodobacter sp. | reverse complement strand
GAAGGAGAAGAGCATGACCAAACGCGTTGCCATCATCGGTGCCGGACCGTCCGGCCTTGCACAGCTACGGGCCTTCCAGTCGGCCGCGCAGAAGGGTGCAGAAATCCCCGAGGTCGTCTGCTTCGAAAAGCAGGCGGATTGGGGTGGACTGTGGAACTACACCTGGCGCACCGGCGTGGACGAGAATGGCGAGCCGGTCCATTGCTCGATGTACCGCTACCTGTGGACCAACGGCCCGAAAGAGGGGCTGGAATTCGCCGACTATTCCTTCGAGGAGCATTTCGGCAAGCAGATCGCCTCGTACCCGCCGCGCGCCGTGATGGTCGACTATATCGAGGGCCGGGTGAACAAGGCCGGCGTGCGCGACTGGATCCGTTTCAACTCGGTCATCCGGTGGGTCGAATACGATGCCGATGCCGATGATTTCACCGTGACCGTGCATGACATGGTCAAGGACCATGTCTACAAGGAACGCTTCGACCATGTGATCTGCGCCTCGGGACATTTCTCGTCGCCGAACGTGCCGGAATATCCGGGTTTCGCGGCCTTCAACGGCCGGATCGTCCATGCCCATGATTTCCGCGACGCGCGTGAATTCGCCGGCAAGGACGTGCTGCTGGTCGGGTCGTCCTATTCGGCCGAGGATATCGGCTCGCAATGCTGGAAATACGGCGCCAAGAGCATCACCACCTCATACCGCAGCGCGCCGATGGGCTTCAAATGGCCGGCGAACTGGGAAGAAAAGCCCGCGCTGGTCAAGGTTGAAGGACGGACTGCCTACTTCAAGGACGGCAGCTCCAAGGACATCGACGCGGTCATCCTCTGCACCGGCTACAAGCACTACTTCCCGTTCCTGCCCGACGACCTGCGCCTGAAGACCGCGAACCGGCTGGCGACCGCCGACCTCTACAAAGGCGTGGTCTATGTCCACAACCCGAAGATGTTCTACCTCGGGATGCAGGACCAGTGGTTCACCTTCAACATGTTCGACGCTCAGGCCTGGTATGTGCGCGACATCATCCTGGGCCGCATTGCCGTTCCCACCGACAAGGCGGTCCTGTTGGCCGACGTGGCCGAGCGCGAGGCCCGGGAAGAGGCCGATGACGATGTCAAATACGCGATCAAGTATCAGGGTGCCTATGTGAAGGAACTGATCGCGGATACCGACTATCCCAGCTTCGATGTCGATGGCGCCTGCGAGGCCTTCTTCAAATGGAAGAAGCACAAGGTCGAAGACATCATGGGCTTCCGCAACAACTCCTACAAATCGGTCATCACCGGCACCATGGCGCCACTTCACCACACCCCGTGGAAAGACGCGCTCGACGACTCGATGGAAGCCTACCTGCGCAACTGACGGACACCCCCCTGCGGGGGCGTCGGTCCGGCGCCCCCGGCTTTTTCTCTGTCGGAAACTCCCAATGTCGCTTGCCCTGCCAGACCGCCTGTTCCGATCCGGCCCGCCCCGGCCGACCGTGCCACGACGCGCGGCGGCCTTCGGACGCGCCAGCGCGGAAGAGCGGTATGCGATCCCCGGAGCCGGGGCGATTCTGGTCGAGCTGCGTCCCGGCGACCGGCTTGAGCTGGTGAATGACGAGGGCGCGCAGCGGTGCGAGCTGCTCGCGGCGCATCCCGACGGCCGGGTCGACTGTATGCTTCTCGGGCAGCCGGCGGATACCGTCGCGGACGGGCTGCGCGGCCTTCTTGCCTCGGGCGAGCCAAGCCTGACGCGCCTGCGCGCCGCCCTGACTGCGCGCGGTATCGACGTCGCGAAAGCCCGCGCCATCGGCCTGTTCGGCACCACCTCGCCCGCGGGCGATATCGCGACCCTGGTGGCGCAGGGCGCGGGCTGGGCGCTCATCGCGGCCCCGGGCGGCCCGATGGACCTCGAGGCTCAGGATACCGCGACCCCGCTGACCCTGCGCCTGACCCGCGCCGCCCCTCGCGCCCTGGGTCAGTTCGCCCTTCCCGATCCGCTGGCCGACCCGCTGCTGGATCTGCGCATCCGCTCCTCGACCGCCGAGGCCTATCTGGTGAAGGCGGGCGAATTCATCCAGATCCTCGATGTCGATGGCCGCCAATGCACGGATTTCCAGTGCTTTGACGCCCGCAAGCTGGATCGTGGCATCCAGAACCCGCTTGATGTAACGACGACCCGCACCCTGATGGGCCACGCCTATCCGATGCCGGGCCTGCATTCGAAGTACTACGACCAGGATTTCACCCCGCTGGTCGAAGTGGTTCAGGATACCTGCGGACGCCACGATGCCTTTGCCATGGCCTGCGCGCCGAAATACTACGACGACATCGGCTATCCCGGCCATGTCAACTGCTCGGACAATTTCAACGCAGCGCTGGCCCCGCATGGCCTTGCCCCCCGGCCGGGCTGGATGGCTGCCAACTTCTTCTTCAACACCGCCATCGACGCCCATGGCGTCATGCTGGCCGATGAGCCCTGGTCACGGCCCGGCGACTATGTGCTGCTGCGGGCGTTGACCGATCTGGTCTGCGTCTCCTCCGCCTGCCCGGACGACACCTCGCCCGCCAACGGCTGGAATCCGACCGACATCCATGTGCGCAGCTATGCCGCGACCGAGCGCTTCACCCGCGCCTCGGCCTGGCGCGCCTCACCCGACGCGGAGCCGATCATGACGCGCCAGAGCGCCTTTCACGACAACTTCGCCGCCTTGACCCGCGACTTCGTCGAGTATCGCGGCTTCTGGCTGCCCAACGGGTTTCCCGACTGCAGCGCGGTCGAAAGCTACTGGGCGGCGCGTGAAGGCGTGGTGGCGATGGACCTGTCCGCCCTGCGCAAGTTCGAGGTGACCGGCCCGGATGCCGAGGCGCTGATGGACTGGGTGCTGACCCGCGACGTCAGCAAGCTGGGCATCGGCCAGGTCGTCTATTCCGCGATGTGCTACCCCCATGGCGGCATGATCGACGACGGCACCCTGTTCCGGCTGGGGGCGCAGAACTTCCGCTGGATCGGCGGTTCGGACGAGGGTGGCGAATGGATGCGGGCCGAAGCGGCGCGGCTGGGCCTGAACGTGCTTGTCCGCTCGTCCACCGACCAGCTTCACAACCTCGCCGTCCAGGGTCCGCGCTCGCGCGAGCTGATGGCGCAGATCATCTGGACCGCCCCGCACCAGCCCGCCCTGGCCGACCTTGACTGGTTCCGTTTTGCTGTCGCCCGCATCGGCGGGCCGGAGGGCGTGCCTGTGGTGGTGTCGCGCACCGGCTATACCGGCGAGTTGGGATACGAGATCTTCTGCCACCCGAAACACGGGGACACCGTGTTCAAGGCGGTCTTCGGCGCAGGCGCCGCCTTCGGGATCAGGCCGATGGGTCTGGCTGGCCTCGACCTCTGCCGGATCGAGGCCGGGCTGGTCTTTGCCGGATACGACTTCTCCGACCAGACCGATCCGTTCGAGGCTGGCATCGGTTTCACCGTGCCCCTGAAATCGAAGGCGGGAGATTTCGTCGGACGTGAGGCGCTCCAGCGCCGCAAGGATCATCCCTCCCGTCGCTTTGTCGGGCTCGAGATCGACGGGCAGGAACCAGTCGGTCACGGCGACTGCCTGCGGATGGGCAGGGCGCAGGTCGGCGAGGTCTGCTCGGCCATGCGATCACCTCGCACCGGGCAATGGATCGCGCTCGCGCGCGTCGACATCGCCCATGCCGAGATCGGGACTAACATCGAGGTTGGACGGCTTGACGGACAGATGAAGCGGCTCGCGGCGCGCATTGCGGCCTTCCCCCATTATGACCCGAAAAAGGAACGTCCGCGCGCCTGACGCGCGGCAAGGAACCCCGTGCCCGGGGGGAGGGCGCGGTGTCGCCGGGGTGGGGGCCCTGGTGGGAAGGGGAGGCAAGAAAACCGGGGCAATCGCCCCTCCCACAGCGAACAGGGAGTCACAGGAAGTGGAAAATACCATGGCGGCAATCGGGGACGGGGTCCCGACTTCGGGCGCGCTCAAGCGCTCACTCACATGGAAAGGTGCGTTCTGGGTTGCGGCGGGCGTTCCACCGCTGGTGCTGTTCTCCATCGGTGGCATCGCGGGCGTCGCGGGCAAGGCGGCTTTCGTCGTCTGGATGATCTCGATGGTGATGGGCTTTCTGCAAAGCTTCACCTACGCCGAAATGGCCGGCATGTTCGGCAACAAGTCCGGCGGTGCCTCGGTGTACGGGGCCATGGCCTGGCTGCGGTATTCCAAGCTGATCGCGCCGCTGTCGGTCTGGTGCAACTGGTTCGCCTGGTCGCCGGTGCTGAGCCTCGGCTGCGCAATCGCCGCGGGCTACATCTTGAACGCGCTGTTCCCGATCCCGCTGGCCGACAGCCAGCCGGTGCTGGACTGGGTGGCCACGCATATCGGCACCTACACCGCCACGACTCCGGCTGTGCTCGACTTCATCGCTGCCAATCCCGGCTCTACGCCCGAGGCCGCAATCCAGGCGGTCGCCTCGGCAGACGGGATTGCCGCCCTGACTCCGGCCTTCCGCGTCTGGGAAGCACTGGCGATCGACATCCCAGGCCTCGGAACGCTGCACTTCAATTCGACCTTCCTGATCGGCGTCGTGCTGATGCTCATCATCTTCACCATCCAGCACGGCGGCATCGCCTCGACCGCCAAGTCGCAGAAGGTGATGGCGATCATCGTTCTGGTGCCGCTGTTCCTGGTCGGCCTCGTTCCGATCCTGACCGGCGCAATCGACACGATGAACGTCACCAACATCGTGCCGCCGACCGCCGCCTATTCCGGTGTCGACGGCTCCTGGGACCTGGGCGGATGGACGCTGTTCCTCGGCGGGCTCTACATCGCGGCCTGGTCGACCTATGGCTTCGAAACCGCCGTTTGCTACACGGCGGAATTCAAGAACCCCCATACCGACACCTTCAAGGCGATCTTCTTTTCGGGCCTCCTTTGCATGGTGTTCTACTTCCTGCTGCCCTTCGCCTTCCAAGGTGTGCTCGGACAGGCAGGCATGCTGGCGCCGGGGATCGTTGACGGAACCGGCGTGGGCGAGGCCCTGGGCAACATGGTCGGGGCTGGCCATCTGGTTACGCAGATCTTCGTCATCCTGATGATCCTTGCGCTGTTCCTCGCGATCATGACCGCGATGGCCGGATCATCGCGCACGCTCTACCAGGGCGCCCGTGACGGCTGGTTGCCGCAATACCTGACCCGGGTGAACGAACATGGCGCCCCGGTCGGTGCGATGTGGACCGACCTCGTGTTCAACGTCTTCCTGCTGGCACTGGCCTCGGACGTGGGCGGCTACTTCTATGTGCTGGCCATCTCCAACGTCGGCTACATCCTGTTCAACTTCCTGAACCTGAATGCCGGCTGGATCCACCGCATTGACAGCCCGCATCTGAAGCGTCCGTGGAAGGCGCCGACGGTGCTGATCGGGATCAACACCGTTCTGGCCTTTGTGAACGCGCTGTTCCTGGGCGCAGGCGCCAAGGTCTGGGGCTATTCCAACGCGCTCTGGTCCGGGGTGATCTTCGCCGCGCTGATCCTGCCGGTCTTCGCCTTCCGCCACTACTACCAGGACAAGGGCCACTTTCCGAAAGAGGCGATGGAGGATCTTGGCCTGAGCGATCACGGCGACCTCGGCCCGCGCCGGGCTGGCTTCCTGCCCTATGCCGCGCTCATCGCGGGCCTGGTGGTGGTGCTCTGGGCGAACTGGTTCTTCCAGCTTCCGGGCTGAGCGCCCCCCTGACCGGGCGGCAGGCGCCGCCCGGTCCCCTGGCCCCTGCAAGGCCGGGAAACGACAATGACATATGGGAGAATGACATGACCAATTCCTGGCGCTTCTCGGCCCTTGCCGATCGCCATCGCGCCCTCGGCTCGGTCCTCGAAGACTGGAGCGGCATGGGCACCGCCTGGTCCTATGCCGGCGATCCGGTTGCCGAGTACATGGCGATCCGCACCAAGGCCGGGCTGATGGACGTCTCGGGTCTGAAGAAGGTCCACATCACCGGACCCGCCGCCAGCCATGTCATCGAGCGGGCAACCACCCGCAACATGGAAAAGCTGATGCCGGGACGGGCGGTCTATGCCTGCATGCTGAACGACGGCGGGAAGTTCATCGACGACTGCGTGATCTACCGCACCGGACCGAATGCCTTCATGGTGGTTCACGGCTCGGGCCAGGGCTTCGAACAGCTGACCATGGCCGCCGAGGGGCGCGACGTCGCGATCCGTTTCGACGACAACCTGCACGACCTGTCGCTGCAGGGGCCGCTTGCCGTCGACTACCTGGCGAAATACGTGCCGGGCATTCGCGACCTGCCCTACTTCGGCATCCTCCAGACCTCGCTTTTCGGCGTACCGGCGATGATCACCCGCACCGGCTATACCGGCGAGCGCGGGTATGAACTGTTCGTGCGCGGCCAGGACGCCGGCATGATCTGGGACCGCATTCTGTTGGAAGGGGCCGAGATGGGCATCATCCCCTGCCGCTTCACGACGCTCGACCTTCTCCGGACCGAAAGCTACCTGCTGTTCTTCCCCTACGACAACTCCGAGATGTATCCGTTCGACGATCAGCCCTGCGGCGATACGCTGTGGGAACTGGGCCTCGACTTCACCGTCTCGCCCGGCAAGACCGGCTTCCGCGGTGCTGAAGAGCATTACCGGCTCAAGGGCAAGGAACGCTTCAAGATCTGGGGCCTGAAGCTCGAAGGCGATGTCGCCCCCGGCAACGGCGCTCCGGTCCTGCGCGATGGCAAGCAGATCGGCCTCGTCACACAGGCGATGCATTCGCCGCTGAACAACTGGACCGTCGCCATCGCCCGCCTGCCGGTCGATTGCGCCAATGCGGGCACCAAGCTGACGGTGAACTGCGCGACGGCCGGCGAAATCGCCGCCGTCACCTCGCCCATGCCCTTCTTCGACATCGAGAAAAAGCGGCGCACCGCCAAGGGTTGATGAGCCCCGGGCCGGGGCCGCGTCAGTCGGCCCGGCCCCCGCCGCACAGGGAAAGACCATGCCGAAAATCGAGTTCTCCCCCTCTATCCCCAGCCGTCCGGTCTATGCCGGCCTCGCATCCCAAGGCGCTGCCCCCGCGCTGATGCTGGCCGATGCCGACGGCGCCGAGGCGATCCTTGATCTGGCCGCGCGCGATGCCGCTGTGGTGGATCATGCCCACATCATCTACATCCCGGCCGGGGCTTCGCACGGCCCCCGTCTCAAGGCGCTTGGCGCCCGGCTTTACGCCGAGGCGCCGACCTTCGCAGCTGCGCTGGAACGCTTTCGCAAGGCCTTGACCGATGCCCGCATGGGCACCCAGCTCTATCTCGCCGGCAGCGAAGGCCTGATTGGTCAGGCTCAGGCCGAGGCGCTGGCGATGGGCTTCCCCGAGGGCGCCATTCACAGTGAGCATCGCGGCACGGTGGCGCGGCGGATGCAATGCGTCCATTGCAAGGGCATCACCGAGGGCGTCACAACCGACCCCTTCCAGTGCAGCCATTGCGGGCTGACCCTGTTCGTGCGCGATCACTTCTCCCGCCGCCTGGGCGTCTTTCAAGGCGTCTGCGTCGATGCCGAAACCCCCGGCGTCATTCCCCCCACAGTGGAGATCAAGCCATGAGTGCCCGCATGCTTCGTGTCGCTGCGGTCGAGCCGCTGACCCCTCTCGTCACCCGGTTCCGCTTCGTCGACCCTGACGGCCAGCCGCTGCCGCTGTTTTCCGGCGGGGCGCATGTGGTGGTCGAGATGCCGGATGGTGATCTCGTCCGTCGCAACGCCTATTCGCTGATCTCCGACCCGCTGGACGGCAGCTGCTACGAGATCGCCGTGCGGCGCGAGGATGCCGGGCGCGGCGGGTCGCGCTATCTGCACGGCAAGGTGAAGGAAGGCGACCGTCTGGGCGTGGGCGCGCCGGTCAACCTGTTTTCGCTCGACCTGCGGGCGCGAAAGCATGTGATGATCGCCGGCGGCATCGGCATTACCCCCTTCATCGCCCAGCTCAAGCAGCTTGCCCGCCTGCAGTTGCCGTTTGAACTGCACTACGCCGCCCGGTCCCGGGCCGAGGCCGCCGGCCTGCGTCTTCTGCCGGATCTGCCCCAGGTCCACGTGCATATCTCGGAAGAGGGCAACCGGCTCGACATCGGCGCGATCCTGTCGGCGCAGCCGATTGGCACGCATGTTTACACCTGCGGGCCAGAGGCATTGATCGACGCCGTTGCGGCAACCGGCGCGCGGCTCGGCTGGCCTGCGGCAGCGCTGCATTCCGAGGTCTTCATGGCGCCCCCGCCCGGCGCGCCCTTTGCCGTGACCCTTGCCTCGACCGGCAGGACCGTCACCGTCGGCCCGACCCAAAGCCTGCTCGAGGCGCTGGAAGCCGCCGAGGTTCCGGTCGACTGGCTTTGCCGCGGCGGGGCCTGCGGGCGGTGCGAAACCGGCGTCCGCTCCTGCCATGGCACCATCGAGCATCACGACCACTGGCTGAGCGAGGCTGACAAGACCGCGCAGACCAGGATCATGCCCTGCGTTTCGCGCTTTTCGGGTACTTCCCTCGTTCTCGACCTTTAGGAGGTTGCAGTGACGCTGCAATTCAACGACGAAACCTTCCGCGACGACTATACCTTCCGCAACTCGCCCGAGGCGGTCCGGCGCTTTCCGTTCCCCTTCGATCAGGACAGCTACATGTACTCGGTCAACCTTGAACCCCATGCCGGGGGCAGGGAAGGCTCGCCTTTCGAAAAGCGCTTCGACGTGGACGAACATTATGTCGCCGAGATGCGCGACCGCGAGATCACGCTGCGAGAGGACCCGCTGCGCTGCCAGTCGTTGCCGCATATGGAACTGGCGGGCTGGGACTTCCTGGAACTGGTCATGGTCTCCAAGAGCGAGGACTATCCGGAATGGTTCACGCTGAACCGTGACGGCAATCGCTGGCACTGGATCAACCGTCCCCTTGGCATCGACCAGCATTTCACCTTCCTTGACGCGACGACGCTGCCCTGCGGGCCGATGGAATACATCACCCGCCAGACCCAGGGCGACCACGCGCTTCTCGACCAGCGCGACGGCAATCTGTGGATGGATGCCGGCATGGTCACCAGCCAGGCCGACTGGTCGCTCGACTTCGACATCGGCATGAACTTCTTCGAATGGCATGCCCCGGTGCCGAAGGCGGCCGAGATGGGCGTGTTCCAGCGCGCGCTGAAATACCTGCTGAACCTGCAGCAGGGCAAACCCGTGCGGCGTCTGAACTGGACGATGACGGTGAACCCGCGCCTCGATACCTCGCCCGAGAACTATCACAAATGGGGGCCGGAGAAGCGCACCGTGACCCCGGAAAACGTCGGCGCGAAGCAGCACCTCCGCGTCGAATTGCAGACCCTGTGGCGGCTGCCGCGGTCGAACGCCATCGTCTTTCCGATCCGCTGCTACCTCTGCTCGCTCGAGGATCTGGTGACCGTGCCGAAATGGGGCCGCCGGCTGCATCGCGTCCTGCGCGACCTGCCCGAGGAGCTGGCCACCTACAAGGGCTTCGCGGTCAACCGCCCGCTGATCGTCGATTACCTGTCGCGCTTCGACGATGGCGCGCCGACCTCGCCGGGGATATTCCCCGACTGAGCGTCGCGCGAACCGGGGCGGGCCGTCGGGCCCGCCTCAGCAAATGCGGGGCAACTGCTCGCCGACGAGCATGTCAACGACCCGCATCCCGCCAAAGGATGTGGCCATGCGCACCTGCCCCGGATGCGCGGCCACGGCCTGCCCGACGATCGCCGCGCTCCGCCCCTCGGGGCGGCTCCGCATCGCGGCCAGCGCCGCTTCTGCCTGCGCTTCGGGCACAAAGGCGACCAGAGTGCCCTCGTTGGCAAGATAGAGCGGGTCGAGGCCAAGGATCTCGCACATGCCGCGCACTTCCTCGCGCAGGGGCAGGGCGTCTTCATCCACCACGACGCCGACGCCGGCCGCCGCCGCGATCTCGTTCAGGGCCGAGGCAAGCCCGCCCCGCGTCGCATCCCGCGCGCAGGCTGTTCCCGGAGCAACGGCCAGAACCGCCTCCATCAGGTGCCCGAGCGCGGCGCAGTCGCTCTTGAGGTCGGCCGACAGGGCCAGGTCGCCCCTGGCCGCAAGGATGGTGGCGCCATGGTCGCCCAGAACCCCGTTGACGATCGCCACGTCGCCGGGCCGCACCTTCGCCGCCGACAGGTCGCGGCGCGGCGGGATTACGCCCACCCCGGCGGTCGTGACGAACAGCCGGTCCGCCGCGCCGCGCCCGACGACCTTCGTGTCACCGGTGACGATCCTGACACCCGCCGCATCCGCCTCGCGCTGCATCGAGGCAACGACGCGGTGCAGCAGATCGACCTCGCAGCCCTCCTCGATGATGAAGGCCGCCGAGAGCCACAGAGGCCGCGCGCCGCCGACCGCAAGATCATTGACCGTGCCGCAGACGGCGATCGTGCCGATGTCGCCGCCCGGAAACTCCACAGGCGTGACCACGAAGCTGTCGGTGGTAAACGCGAGCCGCGCCCCCGGCTCTTGCAGGGCGGCGTCCATCAGCCGGGCCTGGTCCTCCATGCCCGGCGGCTCGAATACGGGCGTGAAGACCGTCTCGATCAGGTCGCGCATTGCCCGCCCGCCGCCGCCATGGGCGAGGGTCACGATCCGGTCGCGCAGCGCCATGCCTCAGGTCCTTCTTCTGTTCCCAAATATCCCGGGGTGAGCCGCCGTTTGGCGGCGAGGGGGCAGCGCCCCCTCTACTCTGCCGCCAGCCCGCGCGAGCCGCCATATTGCCAGTAGGCGGCGCAGGCGCCTTCCGACGATACCATCAGCGCCCCTAGCGGCATGTCGGGCGTGCAGCCCTTGCCGAATCGCGGGCAGGCGGTCGGCTTGATCCGCCCGGTCATCACCGCGCCGCAGGCGCAGCCCTCGGGCTCTTCATAGGCCTTGCGTCCGACCGCGTAGCCGATCCCGAACTTCTCCTCGGCGTCGAAGGCGCGGTATTTCGGGCGGATGCGCAGGCCGGAGGCGTCGATCTCGCCCAGGCCGCGCCATTCGAAGCTCGGGCGGCGTTCATAGACATCGGCAATCGCTGCCAGGCTGACCGGGTTCCCGTTCTCGGGCACGACGCGGGCATACTGGTTCTCGACCGCCGCACGGCCCTCGGCAATCTGCATCAGGACCATCAGCACTGATTGCAGCAGGTCGGTCGGCTCGAAACCGGCCACCACGATCGGCTTGCCGTAGTCCCGCGCGATGAAGTCGTAAGGCCGGATCCCGATCACCATGCTGACATGGCCCGGTCCGATGAAGCCGTCGAGCATCATATCGGGATCGTCGAGCAGCGCCTTGATCGGCTCGGGCACGGTGATGTGGTTGCAGAAGACGCTGAAATTGGTCAGCCCCTCGCGCGCCGCCGCTTGGATCGACAGCGCGGTCGAGGGCGTCGTCGTCTCGAAGCCGAGGCCGAAGAAGACCACCTCGCGGTCTGGGTTGCGGCGGGCAAGCTCCAGCGCGTCGAGCGGCGAATAGACCATGCGGATATCGGCTCCTCCCGCCTTGGCCTGCATGAGGCTCATCTTGTGGCCCGGCACACGCATCGCGTCGCCGAAGGTGGTGAAGATCACCCTTGGGCGCATCGCGATCTCGACGCATTCATCGACCCGCGACATCGGCAGCACGCAGACCGGACAGCCCGGACCGTGGATGAACTCGACCCCGGGGTGGATCAGCTTGTCGAGGCCGTAACGGAAGATCGAATGGGTGTGCCCGCCGCAGATCTCCATGATGTGGACGGGCGTTTCGCGCGTCGCACCGATCTGGTCGGCCACTCCAGCGATGCGGGCGAGCAGGGTCTTGGCCAAAGCCGGGTCACGAAATTCGCTGGCGAACTTCATCTTGCCGCCTCCAGTGCCTTCTGCCCCTCGGCCATCGCGTCAAGCGCCTCCTGTGCCTCGCCCAGATCGCGGAGCGCCTGCAGGGTACGTTCGGCCTCATCCGGGTCGATCCGGCTCATCGCGAAGCCGACATGAATCAATGCCCATTCGCCCACGAGATCCGCCAGCGGTCCCTCGGCGATGCAGGCGACGTTCACCTCGCGCCGCACGCCTGAAATTTCCGCAAGCGCCATCTGCCGCGCCTCGTCGGTGATGGCCACGATCCGGCCGGGAATGCCTAGGCACATCGCTCAGTCCTCCTCGTCTTCGTCTGCTGTCGCCCGCCCCGGCTGAAGGATGCCGTAGCGGTCCAGCTTGGCGCGCAGGCCGACCCGGCTCAGCCCGAGTTCGGCGGCGGCGCGGCTCTTGTTCCAGCGGTGGCGGGCCAGCGTTTCGCGCAGGATGCGCATCTCGACCAGTTCAACCCGGTCCTTCAGGCTTCCGGCGCCGGTCAGCGCCGCCTCGGCCGAACGGTCCGCGCCGCTGTCGCCGGGTGGAGCCTGCAGGATCGCGCGCGAGATCAGTTCCGCCCCAAGGAGCGGCGCCTGGCCGAAGATCAGCATTCGCGTGACCTCATTGGACAGTTCTCGCAGGTTTCCGGGCCAGTCGTAATTCTCGAGGAACTCCAGCGCGGCCGCCTCGAACCCCTGCATCGGCTTGCCATGCCGGGACGCCATATCCATCAACATGGCCTGGGCATGGAGCGCGATGTCGCCGGGACGACCGCGCAGCGGCGGCAGTTCCAGTTCCGTCACCGCAAGCGCGTAGTAAAGATCGGCACGGAAGCGGCCCTCTGCCACCAGCGCCCGCAGGTCGCGATCGGAACCGGCGATCAGCCGCAGGTTCGATCCTATGATCTCTTGCCCTCCGACGGGCGAGAACGCCCCTTCCGTCACCAGCCGCAACAGCGCGACCTGCAGCGCCGGCGACGCAGCGTCGATCCCGCCCAGATAGAGCGTCCCGCGCTCGGCCTTCTGAACCAGTCCGATCTTGTTCGACCCGCCGGGCAGCACGCCGCGCTTTGCCCCGAAGAGTTCGATCATCGCCAGGTCGTCCGGTAGTCCGGCCAGCGAGAAGGCATGGAAGGGCCTGTCGGAGCGGAGCGAGCCGTAATGCATCGCGCGGGCCAGCGCCGCCTTCCCGGTTCCGGGCTCGCCCGTCAGCAAAACCGGTACGTCGAAGCTCGCGAATTGCCGCGCGGCCCGCACCACCGCGTTCATGGGCGAATTGGGCGCGCGCAGGATCGTCTCGAAACCCAGTCCCTCGCGCAGTGCCCGGCGCCGCTTTTCGACCCGGCTTTCGGCGGTTGCCGTCAGCACCCGCATCTCCAGCGCCATGCGGTCGTTCTCACGCGACAGCTGGAAAAGCCGCGACGCATTGCGCGCCGCCATCAGCAACTGATCCGGATGCCAGGGCTTGGTGATGAACTGGTAGATGCCCGCATCGTTGATCGCCGCGACCATCGCGTTCGCGTCGGTATAGCCGGTGATGACGATACGCACCGCCTCTGGCCAGCGCTCGCGCACCTCGGTCAGGAACTCGACGCCGGTACGACCCGGCATCCGCTGGTCGCAGAAGATGACCTGCACCCAATCCTCTTCCAGCACCGCGAGCGCCGCCTCGGCATCGCCGGCGGTGCGGATGTCGAATTCATCCTCCAGTGCCATTCGCATCGAGGTCAGCGAATGTGGCTCGTCATCGACCAGAAGTATGGTGGCGCGCGGGGCGGACATCACCCGGCCTTTCGCAGCGTCTTGTCAGTGAGCCGCGCCTTGAGCCAGCGCAGCCAGTCCTCCATCCCCGCGCCGGTGCGGGCCGAGACGCGGATCACCTTGATCGCCGGGTTTACCCGGCGCAGGTTCGTTTCGATCAGGTCAAGGTCGGTGTCGCAATGGGGGGCGAGATCCACCTTGTTTACCAGCGCAATGCGGGCGGCGGTGAACATGTCGGGATATTTGAGCGGCTTGTCCTCGCCTTCCGTCACCGACAGGATCGCGACCTTGGCATCCTCGCCCAGGTCGAAGGCGGCGGGGCAGACAAGATTGCCGACATTCTCGATGAACAGGAACCCGCCCGGCGACAGTGGCAACGCATCCATGGCGCGCGCGACCATGTCGGCATCCAGATGGCAGCCCTTGCCGGTGTTCACCTGCACCGCCTCGGCCCCCGTGGCGCGGATACGGTCGGCATCGTTCGAGGTCTGCTGGTCGCCTTCGATCACCGCCAGCGGATGGGATCCGAGGCGACGGATCGTCTCGCAAAGCAGCGTCGTCTTGCCCGAACCGGGCGAGGAGACGAGGTTGACCGCAAAGGCGCCAAGGGCCCGCAGAACCCGGCGGTTCGTGGCGGCGATGGCGTCGTTTTTTGACAGGATGCCCGTCTCGATCTCAATGAGCCGCGACTGGCTCATCCCCGGCACCGAAGTGCCCGCCACGCCCAGCCCGAAATGGATCGTACCCCCGGACAGAGGCGGGTGGTCATGGTCATGTGCGCCGTGCCCGTGGTGATGACCGTGGTCATGGTCGTGATCATGCCCATGCGGCAGGCCAAGCCGGTGCGCCTCTTCGTGGGTCAGTTCCAGATCGCCGATCTTCAACGTCCCCGAACATCCGCAAACCGTGCACATCACACCACCTCCATGTCCTTGATCCGCATCTCGTCCCCACCCTGCGGCATTAGCTTGCCACTGCCGCAGTTCGGGCAGGGATCCAGCCGGTCGGCGAGTTCGACCACCTCACCGCAGTCGTAGCATAGCGCCCGGCCCGGCAGGTCGATCATTTCAAGCGTCGCGCCCTCAGCCGGACTGCCGCGCATCACCACGTCGAAGGCGAAGGCAAGCGCCTCTTTCTCAACCCCGGCGAAACGTCCGATTTCCAGCCGCAGACGGCGCACCCGTTCGAAGGCGTGTTGCCGGGCCTGATCCTCGATCACCTCGCGGATGCCTTCGGCGAGCGACATCTCATGCATGGCTGCCCTCCTGCACCTGCACTGTAACGCAGGGGTCGAGGATATCCGAGAGCAGCCGGATCTGCGACGGGGCAGACTTTCCCATGGCCCCAAGCAGCCCTTCCAGCGCGCCGCCGGGCGCAACCAGATGGTCCGTCGGCGTCCGCCGCTCGAAGGCCGTGATCCGGCCCGCCGCCGATCTGGCGCGCAGTGCATAGCTTCCACGGGCTGCCGGCACGACAGCCGTGCCATCCGCAAGCCTGACTGCACAGGGCAGGTCGCCCCTGGCCACGGCCAAGGCATCCGCAAGCCTGGCCACGGCGTGCCAGACCGGTCCGCGGCCCCAATGACGTTCGGCGGCGATGACCATCGGATCGGCAGCACGCCGCGCAGCGACGCTGTTTTCCTGGGCGTGATCGGCCAGGGCGGTCTCGGGCGTGGTGAGCGCCAGCGGCCTAGTCAAATGGACACCGCCCAGTTCGTCTGCGATCGCGCGGATCACCGGGGCCACGCCTTCGCCGCGCGACAGCCAGTCTGCCAGTCCCTCTAGGTCAGTCGGGCAGTCGGACGGACCGATGAGCAGGTGACGCGCAGCCTCACCGCCCGCCTGCCAGCCCGAAGGCAGTGGCATCGGCGGCAACCCCAGAAGGGTCGGCCAGCTCAGGCACAGCTTGGCAACGTGATCGCGCAGGATCTCGCGCCCCGGGTCGGGCGCATCGTGGACCGGCAGGCCAAGGGAAAGGCGGAACGCCAAGCCCTGCGCATGTCCGCAAAGGTTGAAGAGACGGGGCAGGAGGTGCAGCGCCTCTTCCACCGGACGCCCGAGCATCATTGCCTCGACCGGCAGGGCGGTGCGGCGGATCTCCACCTCGTCCTCCTGCAGCACAAGGGTCAGCCCGGCCTCCATCACTCACTCCCCGGAAAGACCACCGGTCAGCAGCGCCCGGCGCGAAGGCGCTGCCGCGATCTCGGGTTCGGCTGGTGGGGCAAGTTCGGCCTCGCGCACCGCGCGGATCTCGGCGGCGCGGTCTGTTTCGGCCCGGTTCGCGCCGTCGAACAGCGCGACCATCACCGCGCGCGCCACTTCCTGCGCCTGCAGATGGCTGGAGAAGTCGGCCATCGGCGAAAACAACGAGCAGGCCTTGTAAGGGCCGGTCAGGTCGCGGGCGTTGTGCAGGAATTCGTATTCGCCGGAGGGAAAGGCAATCGTCTCCTTCTCGCCGGGGATGAGCGCCGACCAGTCTTGGCCCGGCCCCGGCAAAAGAACGAGGTTCATGAACCAGGGCGCGATCAGCACGCCAAGCCAGCTGCCCTCGTGGGCGCGGAACCCGACCGCCTCGACATGAAGCGCGGTGTTGACCATCGGCAGGCCGCGCATCTTCGACGACCACACTTCGCGAAAATCGGCTTCCAGAGCGGCGGTCACGCCCTCGATCATCGCGGCTTCCGCCGCCTCGGCGCTGCCAGGATCCTCGCGAACCATGAACTGGGTCTTCGGCGTGCCGCAATGCGGGCAGGACCAGTCGTCGGGCAGGTCGGCAAAGGCCGTTCCGGGGAGGATTTGGCGGTAGCTGTCGCCTTCGGCCGGGTCATAGGTCGTCCAGCAGACCTTGCATTCCATGACAGCGCGCGGGCTGATCCGGTCATTCGCGCCCAGATAGGATCCCTCGAAGCTCATTTCAGCGCCTCCAGCACTTCGCGGATCCGGGCTGCGGAATCGACCAGATCCTCGCTGGCGGCCAGGACAACCTCCGGCATGGTCGTCACTTCGAACGTATCGAGGATCAGAACATCCATCGAGTTGAAGTACTGCACCCGCCAGACATGGGGCAGGGCAGTCGCGGTAATCCGGCAGTTGCCGTAACCGCGTGACAGAACCGTGACCGCGCCTTCACCCATCGCCGCGTCAAGCCAGCCGAGATCTTCGGGCGTATGCGGCAGCAGTGTCAGGTTGACGGCGTGGATCGCGTCCCCCGGGCGGAAGCCCTGCGACTTGTCGGCAAGTTCGGAGTAAAGCGCCGGCGCGTTCACCACGCCCGGTCCTTTCGCCGCCCGTGCCCCGAGCGCAGGGCGATGCGGGACATGCGCCCGTGCCAGCGCCACCGAAGGAACGCCGGACACCTCGATCCGGTCGACGCCGCTGCCGGCCAGCATCCACACCCCGGCGAAGACGCTTTCCTGCACCGCCAGCGCCGGAACCCCGCGCACCTTCAGCGACACTTCGCCCTGGCCCATGGTTTCGGAAATGAGCTTGCGCGAAGCCTCGGGCAGCTCAGCCAGATCGAAGCTCACAGGCCGGCCGCTTTCGGCGGCGCTGTCACAGGCCGCTGCGATCCGGCCCAGCAGGTCCAGCGCGGGGCCGGCCTCACGAACAAGCTCGATCTCTGGCAGGTGCGGGCTGTAGGTGCGCATGCCTGACGGCATCGCCAGATAGTTCAGCTCTGCATCCTCGTCCTCGGGTTGCGAGCCGGGGCCGAAGCCGATCGGGGGAAGCTGGAAGTTCGAGACCATGGGCGCCTCACTGGCCAAGGATGTGGGTGGTGCGGGCAAGATAGTCGTCCCAGTCGCGGACCTTCTCGATCGCGCCCAGGTAGCGCCCCTCGCGGAAGAACAGGAAACCGGGGGTGCGCAGCGCCCGCGCGGCCTCGCGCACTTGCGCCTCGATCGCGTCATCGACCAGTGCGCAGTCAAAGCCGTTCTGGAAGGCGATCCGAAGCTCTGGAAGAATCACAGCCGCGTCCGGCGTCTCGAGATTGCGGCGCGCATCTCCCGGGACGAACAGGCAATGCGCGCCGGGCCGGCTGGTGAATTCGGCAACATCGGACAGGTTTTGCAGCCGCGGCCAGCCGAATTCGGTTTCAAGACGCGCGACCAGCGGATGCAGGCCTTGCGGCGCGGCGGGATCAGGCAGGGCGAAATCGGTGGAATGGTCGTGCATGGGGTCACCCTTGGGTCTGGCCGGCGTCGAGCGCGGCCTGAAGATGCGGCGGAAGCGTTGGCGTGCGGGACTCGAGATCGGCGAAGGCGCCCCCGGCGTCGCCGCCGGCCATGACGGCGCTCAGGCCATCGAGCGCGTCGCGGATCAGCCGGGCCTCATCTTCCGGCACCACCGAGCGCGCCGCGCCAAGGAAGTTGAGCACCCAGTCGCCGGGGCGGACGGGAGCGACAAGCGAGATGTCGATCAACTCGGTTACGCGTCCGTCCGTGGCCATTGCCGCGATGCCATCGACAGACAGGATGCGAAAGGGAACGCCGACGCACATCAGCGCGCCCCCGGGAGGAAACGCGCATCCCCGATCCGGCAGGCTTCATCTTCGGTGGGGCGGCCGGTCTCGTAGGCGTCGCGCCGGATCGACGGATCGGCGAGGTCATCGGCCTCGGTCCGTCCTGCGGCGATGTCGATGCCCCAGTCGGCCAGCTTTGCCCGGGCGATCTCGATCGCCGGGGCGATCCGGGCGGCGGTCTCGGGGCGGAGCCCGCCGCCGTAATCTTCCAGCTCGACCGGCTGGCAGCCGATCAGAACCAGCCGCGCCGGGCAGACGTCGAGCAACTGCGCGGTGGCGATCACATCCTGGAACCCGGTCTGATGCAGGCTCATCTTCTTGGCACCCATGAAGGCGGGAACCTCGTCGTTCTCGACAACCTTGAGCGTTCCAGGGGGCAAGCCGTAATCGACCGCGTCGAACACGATCAGGGCATCGGCCTCCTCAAGAAACGGCAACAGGTAGAGGCCCTGCGTTCCGCCATCGAGCAGCCGCACCTGGCTCGGCATGGCATAGGTCTCGGCCATGGCCTCGATACAGCGCACGCCGAAGCCTTCGTCAGCCCAAAGAACATTGCCGATCCCAAGGATCAGGACGCGATCCGGCACGGGCAGCCCTCCCTGACTGGCCAGTGGCTTTGCACTGGCGCCCCCTGTCTGAACATAGTCTTTTCAGGTCTTTCTGGAGATAGGATTTCGGCGAGAAATCCAGAGGAGAAAATTCCGCGTAAGGCCTTGTTTCCAGTTAATTTTTGCGGTTCTTGGTCCGGCGGGAATGCCAAGAAACTTTCCACATCTGGCGGAAACTAGGAAAGCCAATGTCCAGAAAGCAGACGGGCGAGCCTAAGCCCGCCCGTCTCTGATGCAAGGTGACTCGCAGATCACTCGATCCGGTCGTCCTTGAAGGTCCGGTGCCCGGAAATCATCGTAGACACGATGGACTGCCGACTCATGATATCCTCGCGGATCGCGGCATAGATGTGGACGATCATGAAGATGACGATGGCCCACATGCCCAGATGGTGCAGTGTGTGCAGTTTCTGGCTGTTGCCGACCAGACCCAGCAGCCAGCCCATCGCAAGGTCGGGCAGGCTGCCCTTGCCCGCACCTTCCGCATAAAGCGCCCAACCGGTCGCCATCATGAAGGTCAGGCCGAGCGTGATGAAGAAGAACATCGCGGTCTGGGCCAGCGGGTTGTGGCCGACGTATTTCTTCGGTTCCTTCTCAAGGAACAGGTACCAGCGAAGTTCGAAGAACACTTCCGACCACCAGCGGCGGTTGAAGATTGGCAGGTAGAACATCTGCTTAGAATGGTGGTTGCCCACGAAGGCCCAGTAAAGGCGGAAGAAGAAGCCGACCGTCAGGATCTGCGCCGCCGCGAAGTGGGCGAAGCGGATATAGCCGAAGACGAACTGCTGATAGGCTTCACCGACCTGCATCGAGGGCGGCGGGCTGCCGATGAAGTAGCCCGTCACCACGAGGACGAGGATCGCCGCGGCGTTGATCCAGTGCCACAGCCGCACCGGCGCCTCGTAGACATAGACCGAGGTACGCTTGCGGATGCTTTCGATATCGGCCGCCGTCGCATCGCCCGTCAGTCGTGCTGCCTCCATCGGATTGGGGGCATTCGGGTTTGGGGTATGGATGGTTACGTCGCTCATGGCCTACCCCGCAATCATCCAGAGACCGCCGCCCGCGATCGCCACCCCGACTGCGCCCTGAACCAGGCGCGCAAAGCTGCGGTCTGCCACGCTCCGGGCAAGTCCGATCCCCGCCAGATGCAGCGCGAAGGTCGAGGCAAGGAAGCCCGCGAGGTAGGTCGCAATCGAACCCGTCGCCTCGCTGGCATGCGCGAACCCGTGCGCCGAGGCGAAAAGCGCGATCATGCCAAGCGAAGCAGCCGTCAACCAACGCGGCTGGCCGGGGCGGGATGCCAGCACCAGCATCCCGAACAGGATCACCGAGCCAAGGATCATTGTCTCGACCGCGGGAAATCCGACACCCGCCCAGGACAGTCCGGCGCCGGCTGCCATCGCCGCGAGGAAGGTCGCGGCCCCGGCCCAGAACCGGTTTGGCAGCACAAAGCCCGACCAGAGACCGACCGCCAGCATGGCAAGCAGATGATCAGCGCCGGTCAGCGGGTGCAGAAAGCCATGAAGGAAACCCTGCGCATCGCCATGGCCGGTATGCGCAAGGGCAGGGCCGGCGACGAGCGACAGGGCGGCAGTGAGTGCAAGTTTCTTCATCGGGGCCTCCTCAGCGGACTTTGACGCGGGTCAGTTCCGACCCGTCGGGTGACATGACATGGGTGGAACATGCCAGACAGGGGTCAAAACTGTGAAGCGTGCGCAGGATCTCGACCGGCTCCTCGGGCCGCGCCATGGGCGTATTCATCAGACTGGCCTCGAAAGCGCCTATATTTCCGGCAGAGTCGCGCGGGCTTCCGTTCCAGGTCGTCGGGACGACGCACTGGTAGTTCTCGATCCGCCCGTCCTTGATCTTGACCCAGTGGCCGAGCGCGCCGCGTGGCGCCTCAGTCATGCCCACGCCCTTGGCTTCCTTCGGCCAGGTCGAGGGATCCCACTTCGCGACGTTCGCGGTGTTGGTGTCACCGTTCTTGATGTTGGTCATCAGCTTGTCGAAGAAGTGCTTCTGCAGGCGGGTGCAGTATTCCGCCTCCATCGCGCGGGCGCCGGTCCGGCCCAGGGTCGAGAACAGCGCGGTTACCGGGACGTTGAGGGCGCGCAGCAGGGTGTCGACCTGGTTCTTGATGTCCTCGTGGCCCTTGGCATAGCCGACGACGTAGCGGGCCAGCGGACCCACCTCCATCGCGTGACCCTTCCAGCGCGGCGCCTTGATCCAGCTGTACTTCGCCGCCTCGTCCAGTTCCTGGATGTTGGTCTTCGTGCCCTTGAAGTTCGGACCCAGTTCGAACTTCGGATCGGTCACGCCATCCCAGGGATGCAGGCCCTTGCCCGGTTCGCCATAGGTGTACCAGCTGTGGTCGACATATTCCTGGATCTGCTCCGGGTCGCGCGGATCGACGTCATGCACCTCGTTGAGGTTGCCGTTGATGATCGCGCCGCGCGGCAGGTGCAGCTGGTCTGCCGAGAAGTCGTTAGCATTCTCGGGGATGTCGCCATAGGCGAGCACCGACTGCCCCGACAGGCCGCCACCATAGAGCCAGCCCTTGTAGAAGCCAGCGATGGCAACAAGGTCGGGCAGGTAGACGTTGTTCACGAACTCGATGCAGCGGTCGATCACCGAGCTGACGAAGTTCAGCCGCTCCATGTTGATCGCGCCGACCGCGCCGACGCCGTCGACGTTGATCGGGCATGGCACGCCGCCGACCAGCCAGTTCGGATGCGGGTTCTTGCCGCCGAAGATCGTGTGGATCTTCACGATGTCCTTCTGCAGGTCCAGCGCTTCGAGGTAATGCGTGGTCGCCATCAGGTCGGCTTCGGGCGGCAGAAGATAGGCCGGATTGTCCCAGTAGCCGTTCTTGAACAGGCCAAGCTGCCCCGACTCCACGAATTTCTTCAGTCGGTTCTGGACGTCACGGAAATAGCCGGGCGAGGAGAGCGGGTGGTTCGGCCCCACCGTCTGCTGCAACTCGCTCGTTGCCTTCGGGTCAGCGCGGAGCGCGTTGACCGGGTTGACCCAGTCCAGCGCGTGCAGATGGTAGAAATGCACGACGTGATCGTGGATCTGCAGGTTCAGCTGCATCATGTTGCGGATCGAGTTGGCATTGTCGGGGATGGTGATCCCGAGCGCATCCTCGACTGCGCGGACCGAGGTCAGTGCATGTGTGCCGGTGCAGACGCCGCAGATCCGCTCGGTGAAGGCCCAGGCATCGCGCGGGTCGCGGCCCTTGAGGATCACCTCGAGGCCGCGCCACATCGTCCCGGTCGAGACAGCGTTGCGGATGACGCCCTGCTCGTCGACATTGACCTCGCAGCGCATGTGGCCTTCGATCCGGCTGACCGGGTCGACAACGATGCGCTTGCCGGAATTGTCGAGGGTGAAGCCATTCGGCGTGTTGATCGTCATGGCTCAGTCCTCCACCTTGTCCTGCGACTTCTTCTGGGCGCGTTTCAACGCCGAAACCGCGGCATGGACCGCGACCCCGCCGGCTACGACGCCCGCCGCGACCATGCCGACCTTGTCGGCATTCTCTTCGATCCCGAACTGGTTGATGCTCGTCAGACGGTTGTAGAAGCCGCCCTGGTCCCAGAACCCCTCCTCGGAACAGCCGATGCAACCGTGGCCCGACTTGATCGGGAACGAAGTTCCATCGTTCCACATGATGGTCGAACAGGCGTTGTAGGTCGTCGGACCCTTGCAGCCCATCTTGTAAAGGCAATAGCCCTTGCGGGCGTTCTCGTCGTCCCAGTGCTCGACGAACTGGCCGGCGTCGAAATGCGGGCGGCGATAGCATTTGTCGTGGATGCGCTGGCTGTAGAACATCTGCGGCCGGCCCTGACGGTCAAGCTCGGGCATCCGGTCGAAGGTCAGCATGTAGGTGATGACGCCGGTCATTACCTCGGCGATCGGCGGGCAGCCCGGCACCTTGATGATCGGCTTGTCGAGGATGACCTTGTGCACCGGCGTGGCGCGCGTCGGGTTGGGCGAGGCGGCCTGCACGCAGCCATAGGACGCGCAGGCGCCCCAGCTGATGATCGCCTTAGCGTTCTCGGCGGCCATCTTCAGCTGCTCGACGAAGGGCTTGCCGCCGACGATGCAATACATCCCGTCCTCGTTCAGCGGCGGGTTGCCTTCGACCGCGAGGATGTAGTTGCCCTTGTATTTCTCGATCGTGTCCATCAGTGCCGCTTCGGCCTGATGCCCGGCCGCCGCCATCAGCGTGTCGTCATAGTCGAGGCTGATCATCGACAGCACCACATCCTTGGCCAGCGGATGGGCCGAGCGGATGAAGCTCTCCGAACAGCAGGTGCATTCCAGACCGTGGATCCAGATCACAGGCGTACGCGGCTTCGTCTCCATCGCATGGGCGATCTTCGGCACGAAGGACGGGCCAAGGCCAAGCGCCGCTGCCGTCAGCGAACAGTATTTCATGAAGCTGCGGCGGGTGATCCCCTGCCGACGCATCACGTCGTAGAAGGTTTCAATCTCGGACAAGGCTCTCCTCCCTGGGTAGCACCGGACAAGCCGGCACCTCGGTATGCAAGAGGATGCACAGGTGGGATGGCGATCAAACCGGAACCTTGCCGGAGGCAGGGAGAGATTATTTCATTTTCGTGTCAGACGGTTGGATGAAAATCCCGCCCGCGTCGACCGTCTGCGGCGATAGCGGAGTAGTCAGGGCGCGACACGGACTGGTCAGATGCTTTCCGCTGCCGCGATCAGCGCCTGCCCGAGTGCCAGGCCGCCATCATTCGCAGGAACCTGGGCATGGACCAGGACGGGAACCCCCTGCAACTCGGTCAGGACAGCGTCAAGCAGCGCCGGGTTCTGGAAACACCCGCCCGACAGTGCGACCGCAATTGCCCGCCCCGACCGGACGGCCTCCCGCGCCGGTTGGGCGAAAGCGCGGGCAAGCCCCCGCTGGAAACCGCCTGCCAGAAGGCCGGGCCGGACGCCGTCGCGCAGCCCGTCGACAACTTCCGCGACCATTGGGGAAGGGTCGATGAGGCCGCTACCAACCGCAAAGGGTAGCGGCGGAGCGGCGACATCGGCCAAAGCCTCCAGCCGCATGGCGGCTTCGCCTTCATAGGACTGTCGGTTGGGGCAGATCCCGAGGAGCGCCGCCACCGCGTCGAACAGCCGCCCCGCCGAGGAAGATAACGGCGCGTTGAACCCCGCCGACGCCGCCGCGCGGACCGTCGCGATCGGCTTTCCCGGGAAAAGCGCAGCCGCAACCTCGGCAAGTCCCGCATGATCCAGCCGCATGACCGCATTCCGCCAAGGCTCGACGCTTGCCGCGTCGCCCCCCGGCAGGGGAGCGGGCCGCAGATGCGCGATCCGCTCGAATCCGCGGTAGTCGCCAAGCAGCACCTCGCCCCCCCACACGGCGCCGTCGCTGCCGTGGCCCGTGCCGTCCAGGATGATACCAGCGACGGGACCGCCATCCAGCGGCCAGAGCGCATCGCCAAGGCAGCTTGCCAGATGGGCATGGTGGTGCTGCACCCGGACCAGCGGCAGAGCCGACGCCTCGGCGGCACGGGTAGAGACGTAGTCGGGATGCAGGTCGCAGGCCCCCAACTCGGCGCGGTGGTCGAACAGAGCGGCGCAATCAGCCAGCGCCTTGCCGTATTCCTCTTGCGTCAGGGCGTCGTCGAGATCGCCCAGATGGTGCGACAGCATCGCCTGCCCGTTCTTGACGAGGCAGATCGCCGACTTCATCTGTCCGCCAAAGGCCAGGACCTGATCCGCGGCCTCGAAGCCGGGGGGCAGGGGCAGGGTGCCCGGCACACGCCCCCGCCCGCGCCGCATGACCATCGGTCCGGCCGGCGTGATACGCTCGACCGAGTCATCCAGCCTACGGGCGATGTCGCGATCATGCATCAGGAAGGCGTCGGCGAAGCCCGAGAGCTTCGCGCGCGCCTCGTCGTTGCCGATCACCTGCGGCTCGCCCGAGAGATTACCCGAGGTCATCACCAGCGGTCCGCCGAAGGCATCGAGCAGTATATGGTGCAACGGCGTGTAGGGCACCATCCAGCCGATCACGGATAGCCCCGGTGCAAGGTCGTCGGGCAGCGGCTCGCCCGCCTTGGGCAGAAGCACGATCGGCGCGGCGTGATCGGCGAGCAACTCGGCTTCGGGCCGCGAGACCCGCGCATGTCGGGCGATCATCTGCTGCGTTGCCATCAGGGCCAACGGCTTGGCGGGGCGGCGCTTGCGTCGACGAAGCTCGGCAATCGCTGCCGGTGCCCGCGCATTGCAGGCGAGGTGGAACCCGCCCAACCCCTTGATGGCAAGGATCGCCCCGGCCTTCAGGCGCGCGGCCGCAAGGCCGATCGCATCCCCCGGTAATTCTGTTCCACCCTCCTCCAGCCACAGGCGCGGGCCGCAGGCGGGGCAGGCGACCGGCTGGGCGTGAAAGCGGCGGTCGGCGGGGTTGCCGTATTCCGCGCGGCAGTCCGGACACAGCGCGAAGCGGGCCATCGTCGTCTGCGCACGGTCGTAGGGCAGGCCGGTCAGAATGGTAAACCGTGGTCCGCAATGGGTGCAGTTGGTGAAGGCATAGCCAAAGCGCCGCTGTTCTGGATCGCGGATCTCGGCGGCGCAAGCCGGGCAGGTCGCGGCATCGGGCGTCACCCGGGTCTCGGCGCCCCGGCCGCGGCTGGTGGCGATGACGAAGTCTTCGGGCAGGGCGGGGAAGTGATGGTCGCTCACTTCGATCGCGTCGATCCGCGCCAGGGGCGGGGCGCGGTCGCGGAGCGCGTTCAGGAACGCCTGCACATCGGCCAGGCGGATATGGATCAGCACGCCCTCGGGATCGTTCAGCACCTCCCCCAAAGCGCCTGCCTCACGCGCGATCTGCCAGACGAAGGGCCGGAAACCGACGCCCTGCACCTGGCCCCGCACGCGGATTCGCAGATCCTTCATCAGTGGACCGTGCAGACCATGCAGGGATCGAAGCTCCGCACGATATGCTGGACGGTGACCGGCGTATCCTCACCCTCGCGCACCTGGGCCCCGACCAGCGCGGCTTCCAGCGGGCCGGGTTGGCCAGAGGCGTCGCGTGGCGAGAAGTTCCAGGTCGTCGGTGCGACGATCTGGTAAGAGGCGATCCGTCCCCGCTCGATCCGCAACCAGTGGCCAAGCGCGCCCCGGGCTGCCTCGACCAGTCCCGCGCCCGATCCCTCGTCCGGGGTTTCATCCTGCAGCATGAAGGTCGCCGAGGGGTCGATGGCCGCCGCCAGTTCTTCCATCAGGATCTGGGTCCGGGCCAGTTCAAGCAGCCGCGCCGCGACGCGCGCCAGCACGCCGCCTTGCCGGGCAAGGTCCATTGCAAGCGGATGGCCGTCGACCACTTGGCGGGCCAGCGCCCCGGTTTCAAAGGTCAGCCCGCCCAGTCGCGGTGCCTTGCACCAGCTGTAGGCCGAGGTGCGCATGTCCTCGTCCGGCCGTGTCACGCCTTGCGAAGGGTGCGCCGAGGGACCGAGCATCCAGGAATGGCTCAGATCCTCGGTCATGCAGGCCAGGTCGAGCCGGGATGGGCCGCCATCCCAGACGCCTTGCCGGAAGGCGTGGCCATCGCTCATGGGATAGGCCCCGAAGCTCAGGTAGCGGCCTGACCCCGTACCAAGCAGGTCGAGCCCAGTGTCGCGGGCGATCTGCAGGAACAACTCCGCATCGCCCGTCTCCCAGCCGTGCAGGGCCTTGGCATCGGTCAGCGCGACGAAGGCCTCAAGCGGCCCGCCGAAGACCGTCGTCTCGAGATAGCGGCGGAAGGCCGCAAGGGTTGCCATGATCCGCACCCGGTCGCGGGCCGTGGGCGCACGCGTCACGCCTCCTGGCTGCAGCGCGAGCGTGTGGGGCCACTTGCCGGCCATCAGCCCGAGGATGTGCATCAGTTCCGCACGCGCCTCGACCGCCGCACGCTGGGCCGAGCCCTGCATCGGGGTGAAGCGCGCGGTGGCCCGCCCGTGCCACGGGTACCCGGCATAGGCTGCACGGGTGAAATCCGGCATGAAGAACAGGTGAAAATGCGTCAGGTGGTCAGCCGCATTCTCGACCGCATGGATCAGCGCCGCCATCGCGTCGCCTTGCGGAGTCGGCTTCAGCCCCTGCGCCGCCGCCAGTGCGCGTGCGGCCGCCGCCGACTGGCTGATCGAGCAGATGCCGCAGATGCGCGGCGTGATGGTCAGCGCGTCGCGCGGGTCCTTGCCGATCAGCATCTGCTCGAAGCCGCGGAACAGGGGTGCGTTCACATGCGCCGCCGCCACGCGCCCAGCTTCGATCGTCAACTTGACCTCGAGGTCGCCCTCCACACGGTTGAAGGGGCCGACAAGCAGGGTCGATCCGCTCATCGCCGCGGCATCCTCAGCCGGGGTGGCACAGCGATCCGGTCGGACAGGGCGTTGCGGGCGATGCGGTCGGGCGTCGCGGCCTTGGAGAGTGAGGCCAGGGCCATGAACCACGCCTTTGGCATGTCCGACGGCAGACCGACCGGAATGCCGGCGATCTTGGGCGTTTCGGTAAAGGGGTGGCGCGGTTCCTCGAATTCCGGCGCGGTGCAGGCGATGCATGGATAGCCGCCGCGCGTGCAGCTGCCGCCGCCGTTCCAGGGCCGTATGTTGCAGTCCCCCACCGCCTGCGTACCGACGCAGCCGAGGTTCTCCATCAGGCAGCCCGCTTGCGACAGGTGCCGGGCACTGGCCTTGTATTCGTAGAACTCGTTCTTCGGGCAGGCATGGTGGACAAGATGGTCGGCATAGAACCGCGGCCGGCCGAAGCCGTCGAGCGCAGTCTGGTCGATCTCGCCCGCCTTGAGCAGGAGCAGCGTCTCGGTGACCCAGTCGGGATGCGTCGGGCACCCGGCGACATTGATGACCGGCAGGCCGGATTTCGAAACGAAGTCCGGGGCCAGCGCCCCGCCGCGATGGGACCCTTCGTATTGCAGGCCCACCGCGTCCGCCGGGTTGCCGCCCGCCGAGGTGATGCCGCCATAGGTTGCGCAGGTTCCGACCGCCACAACATGGTGCGCGCGGGGGGCAAGGCTGCGCACCCAGTCGAGCATCGACCGCCCGGTGCCGCCCAGCATCTGGAACTTCCCCGTGCCCTTCGGTCCGCGCAGGATCGATCCCTCCACGCACAGGATATCAAGCCCGATCTCGCCCCTCTCCACCGACTCCAGCAGGCGCAGCACCTCCTGTCCGCTTTCGACCGACAGGGCCGGGTGCCAGAGCACCTCGATGCCCGCCCCGTCGAGAAGGTCGAAGACATTCGGGTCTTCCGCGCAGAGAAGCGACATCGTGCAGCCGCCGCAGCCGGCCGATTGCAACCAGAGAAGGTTCACGATGCAGTCCCCTTCGGCAGATCGAAGCGGAAGGTGGCGCCGCCACCGGGGCCGGCAGGAAGAAGCCGCAGTTCTCCGCCATGTTCCTCGACGATCTTGTGGCTGATCGACAGGCCAAGACCCGTCCCCTTTCCCACGGCCTTGGTGGTGAAGAACGGATCGAAGATCGCGCCTTCTGCGTCCTGGGGGACCCCCGGACCGTTGTCATGGACAGACAGCGAAACCCGTTCGCCCTCGTCCTTTACCACGATCGTCACCAATCCGTCCGTCCGGCCATCCAGTGCATCGACGGCGTTTTGCACCAGGTTCATGATGACCTGCTGGATATGGCCGCGGCGACCAAAAGCCGTCACGTCACTCGCCCCCTCGAAGCGGACCTGGACACTGCTGCGCGCGCCTCGCAGAACCCAGCTGGCCGCAATTTTCGCCGTCTCCATAAGGTCAAAGGCCTCGGACTCGCCCGATCCGTCGGCCGAGAGGCGCCGCAGGTCCTCGACGATATCGCGGACGCGCTCTGCCCCCTCACGCGCGCCCTGCACGGCGTCGCGGAGGTTCCTTACCTCCCGGTCCAGCTTGAGCTCTTCGCGAAGGCGGACCAGTTCCTCGCGCATCGCCCCGGCCTGCACGCGGTCGAAATAGGTCTGGAACTTGCCGGAATAGCGCTCCAGCGCGTGGGCGTTGGCATAGACAAAGCTGATGGGATTGTTCAGTTCGTGCGCGACCCCGGCCAGAAGTCTGCCGAGTGAGGCAAGCTTTTCGTTACGCACGAGTTGGGCCTGCGCCGCCTTGAGTTCGGCATGGCTCCGCTCAAGCGCAGCGTAGGTGCGGCGCAATTCGCCGACCGGTCGACCCGTCAGGACCAGGCCCGCCACGCGACCCCGTTCGTCGAAACGGGGGGCAAGCGACAACTCGAGTTCCGAGGGGCCGGACCCGGTGGCAAGCGCCGCCTCGATCATCACCGGCCGCCTCTCTCGGGCGACGGTCTGGATCGCAGCGTTCAGTGCCGGGACATGGTCCTGGACGAACAGTCCGGTCACGGGGCCACCCTGCAGGCTGGCCGACGGGCGGCCCGTCAGCGTGGCAAGCGAGGCGCTCATCTCTTCGACCAATCCCTGCCGGTTCGTGACGATCAGCACGTCCGAGGTCGACGCCAGGATCGAACCAAGGAACCGCCGCATCGCCTCAAGCTCGGCGTTCTGGCTTTCCAGACGTTCCTGGTAATCGACCAGATCGGCATAGGTCCTGTCCACCGCCGACAGCACGTCAAGCCACACGGCGTCCGACAGTTCGGGCCGCTCGGAGACGAGATCGGGCGATGGTCTTGGCATGATGAGATCCTCGATCGGAAATCTACGCCCCTTCCGCTGCCGCCGTCCAGCATATGTGCCCCGGAGAAAGCTTGAGCCGTCAGGCGGTCCCGACTTGATCGGGATCAGTTGGCCTGAGGCGCAACGCGCTTAGCATGGCAGCACTCGGGGGAGGAATGAACATGGATGACCAGTCCAAGGGGCCGAAAAGCGGTTCTGTCTCGATTTGGCAGGCCGCAGATGCTGTCAAGGCCTTGAACCGTCTCGGGAGTGCACCTTTCCTGACCACGGTGACCAGAGGCGAGGCCCGCACGTTCAGTGGCAGTGATTTCGTCCAGCTGATCTACGGCGCCTGTCGGGCGCTCGAGACGAGCGGTGTCTCGCGGGGCGATGTGGTAGCGATCTGGGCGCCCAATTCGGCGGGCTGGATCGCGGCCGGCTTGGCCTGTCATCTGAAGGGCGTCATCCTTGCCCCGCTCGACTCCCTGATTTCCGCCAAGGAGGCGCTAGAGCAGGCCGCCGCATCCGAAGCGAAACTCGTCCTCATCGACGCCGCGACGCGCGAGGAGTTCGAAGGACGGATCCCGACACTCGGAATTGATGCGATCACTCCGGTTTCAGACGCCCCCGCCCTTCCCGACCTAGAAGACACCGCGCCGCTTGCGCTTTTCCGCACCTCGGGCACCACGGGAACGCCCAAGAGTTTCTATCTGACCCAGGGCAATCTCGGCTGGAACGCCCGCACCATCAGCCAAAGCGGCTTGCTGGATGCCTCGGACCGCGTGCTGATGCCTCTGCCGATGCACCATGTCTATCCCTGGATCACCGCCGTGCTGACAACAGTCACCCTCGGCGCGAGGATCATCCTGCCGGAAAGTCCTTCGGGGCCGCATATCGCCGAGGCGCTGAAGCTTTGTCCTCCGACCCTGATTGTCGGGGTGCCAAGGCTTTACGACGCGATGCTTCTCGGCATCCAGTCGCGCGCCGCATCCAAAGGAAGACTGGCGGCGCGTCTGGTCAGGATGCTCATTGCCCTGTCGATCAGGCTGCGGAGGCTGACGGGCGGCAGGATCGGGCATCAGTTGCTTGCCCCGTTGCGGCGCACAATCGGGCGTGACTTGCGCATGCTGATCTCGGGCGGCGCGAACCTGACCGCCGAAACGACCGAGATGCTTGAGGCCTTTGGATGGGATGTCCGCTCGGGCTATGGCCTTGCGGAAACGGCGGCCTCGGTCTGCGGGCCGATTTCGGCGAAGCGCGCCGGATCGGTCGGAAAGCCGCTTGATGGCTGCGAACTCCGCATCGACGCCCCTGCCGCAGACGGGGTAGGTGAAATCCTTCTCAAGGGGCCATCGCTGTTTTCGGGGTACCTCAACAACCCGGAGGCGAACAGCACTGCATTTACGCCCGACGGATTCTTTCGCACCGGGGATCTTGGACGTGTCGACAAGGACGGCTTCCTGTTCGTCACAGGCAGGATAAAGGAACGCATCGTTCTGGCGGGCGGGGACAAGGTTTTTCCCGAGGACGTCGAACGCGCCTACCTTGCCATCCCCCAGATCGGAGAGATCGCGGTGCTGGAGCGGAACGGCGGGCTTGTCGCGCTGGTGGTGCCGAACATGGCCGAGGTCGGCAAGTTCGAGACGATCGACCCTTATGATGCCGTCCGCGTCGGGCTCGGCTCGGTGGCGACTTCATTGCCATCGACCTGGCGGCTTTCGGGCTTTGCGTTGTCCCGCGACCCCTTGCCCCGCACACGCCTTGGCAAGCTGAGGCGCTTCGCCTTGCCGCCGCTTTACGAACGGGCGCTGACAGGGCGCCGCGATGGTCCGACTGCCGAGCTTTCGGATGCCGACCGGTCGTGGCTTGCAGGTGCGCCTCGCGACAAGGTGTGGGAACTGCTGAAACGGGATCATGGCCAGGGACTTGCGCTGGACAGCCACATGCAGCTGGACCTCGGCCTCGATTCTTTTGCCTGGATGACCCTCTCGGTTGCCATCGAGGAGGCGACAGGCGCACGGCTGGACGCGGCGGATATCGCAGCGATCGGCACGGTGCGCGACCTTCTCGCGAAGGTAAGCGAGAAAGCCGCAAACCCAACGCTGCAGGAGCTTGATGAGTCGAGGGCTGCCGCCGAAAAGGCGCATTGGTTCGCCCCCCTTTCGACCGTCGAGCGGCTCTTCGGAGAGATCGTTTTTGCGCTTAACCGCGCGACGCTACGCCTTGGCTTCTCGTTGACGGTTTCGGGTCTTGAGAACCTGCCGCAGGACGGACCCTGCGTGCTTTGCCCCAACCATGTTAGCCTGATGGACCCCTCATCGGTCGCGGCGGCCCTGCCCCCGGCAGTCCGGCGGCGGACGGTCTGGGCTGCCGCCCAGTCGCGTGTGAAGGGGGGCTGGTTGAAGCCCAGGGCCGCGCGTGCGCTGCGGCTGTATCCGGTCGATGATGCGTCCCCGGCATCGGCGGTCGGGATGGCCCTGTCAGCGCTGTCGGCCGGCAATGTTGTCGTCTGGTTCCCCGAAGGCTGGCGGTCCGGCGACGGGCACCTCTTGCCGTTCCATGCCGGCATTGGCCATGTGATGCTTGGCTCGGACGCGCCCGCCTTGCCGGTCTTCGTCAAGGGAACCTTCGAGGCCTGGCCGAGAACGCTGAAGTGGCCGCGGCTCCGCCCGGTTCACGTGGCCTTCGGACCGGCCTGCAGCGCGCAGGACCTGCTTGCGGACAAGGGGGACGTGACCAGTCCGGCAGAAGCCATCGCCGATGCCCTGCGCGATCGACTGATCGAACTGGCCCGGCAGAACGGCGTCGAGGTGGGCTGAGATGGCAGAGGTATCCACGCTCTCCGCGAAGGCCGGGCCCGTGACGGGCAGCCGCCGGCAAATCCTCTACTGGTGCATGTATGACTGGGCAAACTCCGCCTACGGCGCTGTTGTGCTGTCGTTCGTCTTTGCGCCCTACTTCCTTTCCCGTGTTGCCGACGATCCGGTGCATGGGCAGGCGAAATGGGGTTTCGCGATTTCGATCTCGGCGATCGGCGTTGCCCTTCTCAGCCCGATGCTTGGGGCGTTGGCAGACCAGAGCGGTCGGCGAAGGACCTGGCTGGCCGTCTGCTCGCTGGTCGCCATCGTCGCGACCGGTGCCATGTGGTGGGTCCGACCGGAGCCATCCTCGCTGACGCTCGCCTTGGTCCTGCTTGCCGTGTCAAATGCCGGGTTCGAGCTGGGATATGTCTTCTACAACGCGCTGCTGACCGACGTGGCGCCGGCGGAAAAGCGCGGGCGCGTGTCGGGGATGGGCTGGGCCGCCGGCTATTTCGGCGGTCTTGCGTCGATCGCGCTCGTTTACGTCCTGCTGGTGATCCCCGATCCGCCGCTTCTGGGCCTCGACCCGGCCCAGGCCGAGCCGTCACGCCTGTCCAGCCCGGTCAGCGCGCTGTGGTTTCTGGTCTTCGGCGCGCCGCTGGTCCTGCTTGGCCCAAAGGAGCGGCCTTCGCCGGAACGCGCTGCCACCATCGTAAGGAAGGGCCTGGCGGACATCTGGCAGACGATCCGCAAACTGCCCAAGACTCCTTCGATCGCTTGGCTGCTGCTGGCCCACATGTTCTTTGCCGACGGGGTGAACTCGATCTTCATCTTCGGGCCTCTCGTAGCCAAGGGTGCCTTCGGGTTCAGCGATACGCAGATGCTGTTTTTCGGGGTCTCGATTTACGTCGCCGCCGGAACCGGCGCATTTGTGTTTGGCTGGATCGACGACTGGATCGGGGCCAAGCCAGTGGTCATGGTGTCGATCGTTGCGCTTGCCGCAGTGTCGCTTTCGATCGCTTTCCTTGACTCGCAACGGGCGTTCTGGATCGCGTCCTGCATCCTCGGGGTGTTCTTCGGTCCAGTGCAGGCGTCGGGGCGCAGCCTGATGTCGCGTCTTGCCCCGCCCGACATGGTCACGAAATACTTCGGCCTCTACGCGCTGGCTGGACGCGCCACCGGGCCTTTGGGGTCGGCTTTGGTGGGGTGGGTGACGCTCGCGACCCAGAACCAGAAGGCCGGGATTGCGGTTGTCGCGGTTTCCTTCGTGCTCGGGTTCCTGTTCATGCTTCCGGTCCGCGAGCCAAGGAAAAGCGGGCCTGACGCCCCGCCATCCCCCTGATCGGCAATCGGGCCGGCGAAAACGGTGATCAGCCCGGAGACGTCTGGGGCGAGGGCTCACACACTCAGACTGTTTTCGCGTTCGGCGAAGGCCCAGTCGCGGAAGGCCCGGATTGCGGCGTCGTGACGCCCGGTGGCAGACGAGCGGACGAGATAGTAGCCGCTCTCTGGATTCGCGGTGACTGACGAAAGCTGGCTGAGCCGCCCGGCCAGAAGGTCGTCGCGGATCATGGCGTAGGGGCAAAGCGCCACGCCTTGGCCTGCCAGCGCCGCCGCACGCAGCAGGTTGAAATCCTGAAAGGCCGGCCCTTCCGGCAGAACCAGTCCCTCGACGCCCGCCTGACGGAACCAATCGAGCCATT
Organism: Rhodobacter sp.; assembly: GCA_041905595.1. Classification (GTDB taxonomy): domain Bacteria; phylum Pseudomonadota; class Alphaproteobacteria; order Rhodobacterales; family Rhodobacteraceae; genus Aliitabrizicola. Next base: position 35,898 of record JAYRKT010000023.1, on the reverse strand, counting down.
CTGCACCGTCGGTGTCGTGAAGAAGCGTCATGCGGGCCATTGCCTCAGGTTCGACCGGACCAGTCGCAAGCTTCGGGCTGCTCACTGGAACGCTGGTCCCCGGAAAAAACAGCTCGGCCTGGACGTGCCCCTCGGCAACCGCGTTTTGGGGGGCATAGATGAAAGCAAGATCGACATCGGAAAAGTCGATCTCCTGCCGGTGGAAGGCATAGACGATCCGCGTTGCGACGTCCGGATGGGCGGCACGAAATCCCGCGAGCCTTGGAATGAGCCAGCAGAGCGCGACAGAGGGGATTGCCGCGATTACCAGGCGAGGTTCTTCGGACGCGCGTCGCAGGCGCAGGCAGGCGGCCTCGATTCCGTCGAATGACAGGGCCAGCGTCCGGGCCAATTCCTCCCCTTCCGGCAGAAGCCGGGGGCGCGGGCCCGAGCGATCGAACAGCGACCGGCCGAGCCAGTCCTCGAGATGGCGGACCTGATGGCTTACGGCCGATTGCGTGACGAACAGCATCTCGGCCGCCGACTTGAACGAACCGGCCCTGACGACGGCGTCAAATGCCCGGAGCGCATTGAGCGGAGCTTGGGTCATGCGGCACCCTATTAGTTTTTCTCATCCCGACATGAGAATCGGTCTTTTGACAAGCCATGAAACTGGCCGCAGGTTCGACGCTGGAAATCGTGGTTCAGGAGAGGGCAGATGCAGCGCGAACGGCTTCAGGATTATGTGGGCAACGGAACTGCCGTTACGCCAACCTTTCCTGCCAGCGAGATGGAGCGGCGGCTATCAGCGATCCGTCGCCACATGGCCGACAGCGGGATCGACGCAGCGCTGTTCACCTCGTACCATAACATCAATTATTACAGTGACTTCCTGTATTGCTACTTCGGGCGCCGCTATGGCCTTGTCGTCGACCATGACAAGACCACGTCGATCAGCGCCGGCATCGACGGCGGCCAGCCGTGGCGTCGGACCTTCGGCGGGCGCAACATCACCTACACAGACTGGCAGAAGGACAACTACTTTCATGCCGTCCGTGGTCTGATCCCGGGCGTACGCCGGCTTGGAATCGAATTCGATCACATCAGCATCGACACCCTCGCCTTGCTCAAGTCGGAATTCCCCTCGGTGGAATTCGTCGACATTGCCCAAGGGGCGATGCGTCAGCGCATGATCAAGTCTGCTGCCGAGATCTCGCATATCGAGAAGATGACCCGTATCGCCGATATCGGGGGCGCCGCCTGCGCCGAGGCGGCCACGGTTGGGACGCCCGAACACGAGGTGGCGCTCCATTCGACCGCGACGATGGTGCGCGAGATCGCCAAGATATGGCCGCATGGCGAACTGCTCGATACCTGGACCTGGTTCCAGTCGGGGATCAATACTGACGGTGCCCATAATCCGGTCACAAGCCGCAGGATTGAGCAGGGCGACATCCTGTCGCTGAACTGCTTCCCGATGGTCGCGGGATACTATGTCGCGCTGGAGCGCACGATGTTCGCGGGCCAGCCGACCGACGAACACCTGCGGCTGTGGGAGTTCAATTGCAGGGTCCATGACCGCGGCAAGGAACTTCTGGTGCCGGGCAACCGCTGCTGCGACGTGGCACGCGAGTTGAACGAGATGTATGCCGCGGAAAATCTCTTGCAGTACCGCAGTTTCGGCTATGGCCACTCCTTCGGAGTTCTCTGCCACTACTACGGCCGCGAGGCCGGGCTGGAGCTTCGCGAAGACTGCGAGACTGTGCTTGAACCGGGCATGGTCGTGTCGATGGAACCCATGATCACCATTCCCAACCATCTACCGGGTGCGGGCGGCTACCGCGAGCATGACATCCTCGTCATCACCGAAGACGGCAATCGGAACATCACCGGATTTCCCTATGGACCCGACCATCTTATCCTGCCATTCAAGAACTGAACCCTCGCTTGAGAACAGGCGGCGGCTGGGCAGCGTGCCGCTCGGTCCGACAAGGGGGCAACCGCAACGGGGATGCGCGTATGGCTGAAGGGGCGATGGCGAACGATGCGTTCGTCGTTTTCGACCGAGTTCAAAAAAGCTACGACGGTGTGACGCTCGTCGTGAAGGATTTGAACCTTTCCCTGCCGAAGGGAGAGTTTCTGACGATGCTCGGCCCGTCAGGCTCGGGCAAGACGACCTGCCTGATGATGCTCGCGGGCTTCGAAACGGCAACGCACGGCGAGATTCGCCTGAACGGGCGCAACATCAATACCGTTCCACCCCACAAGCGCGGCATCGGAATGGTGTTCCAGAACTACGCGCTTTTCCCCCACATGACGGTCGCCGAAAACCTCGCCTTCCCGCTCGAGGTGCGCAAGCTCGACAAGGCGGTACGCGATCAAAAGGTCAAGCGCGCGCTGGACATGGTGCAGATGGGTGGCTTTGCCGGTAGGCGCCCGTCGCAGCTTTCTGGCGGTCAGCAGCAGCGTGTCGCATTGGCCCGCGCGCTGGTGTTCGAGCCGGAGCTCGTCCTGATGGACGAACCCCTTGGCGCGTTGGACAAGCAGCTTCGCGAACATATGCAGTTCGAGATCACGCGGCTTGCCCACGAGCTGGGCATCACCACGGTCTATGTCACCCATGACCAGACCGAGGCGCTGACCATGTCCGACCGGGTCGCGGTGTTCAACGACGGGCGCATCCAGCAACTGGCCCCGCCTTCCGAACTCTACGAGGCCCCCGTCAACAGCTTCGTCGCGCAGTTCATTGGCGAGAACAACCGTCTGATGGGCACCGTGACTGAGATCAAGGGTGACACCTGTGTCGTCCGACTCGACTCGGGCGACATCATCGACGCCAAGCCGGTGAACGTCTCGAAGGTCGGTGATCGCACACAGGTTTCGATCCGCCCCGAGCGCGTCGAAACCAACAAGGCGCGGCTTCGTCCGGGGGTGCATACGCTGAAGGCCGAGGTGGTCGAGTTCATTTATATGGGCGACATCTTCCGAACGCGCCTGAAGGTCGCCGGACACGACGATTTCGTCATCAAGACCCGCAATGCCCCCGATCAGATCCGCAACAAGCCCGGCGAGATCATCGAGATCGGCTGGCTGCCAGAAGACTGCCGCGCGCTCGACGCGCCGTAGAGGCCCGCAAGGGCAAGAAAAACCAAAATAACAACCGGGAGTATGACAATGACACTCAAATCCCTTCTCAGTGCAACCGCGCTGGCGATGCTGCCGCTTGGCGCCGGCGTTGCATTTGCCGAGGATCTGCCGCCTTGCGACAATTGCTCTGACTCGATGGTCCTGATGTCCTGGGGCGGCGCCTACCAGGCCTCGCAGGTCGCGGCCTATGCCGAGCCCTATTCCAAGTTGACCGGCGTCAAGATCACCTGGGACGAAGGCTCGAACGAAGCCATCGCCAAGATGCGCGCCGCGTCGGAAGCCGGCAACATGACCTACAGCCTGGTCGATGTTGAAGGCCCCGACAGCCAGCGCGCCTGCGATGAAGGCCTGGCCGAGGAAATCGACTTCGATAAGGACCTTGCCGCCGCCCCCGACGGCACCCCCGCTTCGAAGGACTTCGGCGCGGCGATGATCAACGAATGCTTCGTGCCGCAGATCGTGTTCTCGACCACCTTCGGCTATCGCACCGACGTCAAGGAATGGAATGGCAAGGTTCCGGAAGACCTCTGCGCGATCTTCGATCTCCAGACCTTCCCTGGAATGCGCGCGCTGGAAAAGCGTCCGAAGAAGAACCTCGAATGGGCGCTCCTGTGTGACGGCGTCTCGAAGGATGAGCTTTACACCGTGCTCTCCACGAAAGAGGGCGTGGACCGCGCCCTCGCCAAGCTCGACACCATCAAGGATCATGTCGTGTGGTGGTCGGCCGGCGCCGAAACCCCGCAGCTTCTGGCTGATGGCGAAGTCGTGATGGGATCGACCTATAACGGCCGCCTGTTCTCGGCCATCGTCGAGCAGAAGCAGCCCATCGCCATGCTGTGGGACTGGGAAGTGTTTGACTTCGACGGTTGGGTTGTTCCCAAGGGCCTGGACGAAGCCCAGAAGAACCGCGTGATGCACTTCCTGAACTTCGCCACCGACACGCAGCGTCTGGCGGATCAGGCCAAGTATATCTCGTACGGCCCGGCCCGCGCCTCGTCGCAGCCGCTGGTGTCGAAGCACGCAACACTCGGCATCGAAATGGCGCCCTTCATGCCCACCAACCCCGCAAACCAGAAGAACTATCTGGTGAACAACATCGAATGGTGGGCGGACAACCAGGACGCGGTCGAAGTGGCTTTCCAGAACTGGCTGTCGAAGTAAGCCTGGAACGTAATGGGGGCGGGGCGAAAGTCCCGTCCCCTGACTGCGGGGACGACGAATGACGGATCAGACAGCAAACGGCCCGATGCTTGCGGCGGATGGAACACCGCTGAAGCAAAGCCTGAACCGCGCGCTTCGCCGGCAGAAGTTGCGTGCCTTCCTGCTGATCGCGCCGCTTCTGATTTTCGTCCTCGTCACCTTCATTGCCCCGATCGGGGACATGCTGTTCCGCTCGGTCCAGAATGACATCGTGGCCGACACCCTGCCGCGCACCGTTGTGGCCCTGGCAAACTGGAACGCCGAGTCCGGCACCCCGCCGGAAGAACCCGTCTATCGTGCGCTTGCCTCCGATCTTCTGATCGCGGTGGCGGAAAAGACCCATACCCAGCTTGGCACCCGACTGAACTACGAGGACTCGGGATTTTCGTCGCTGTTGCGCGGGACTGGCCGGGATGTGGACGACATGGGCGAGGATGTCGCCAAGGCGCTGGTCGCGGTCGACGCCATTTGGGACGCGCCGACTACCTGGACCAAACTGCTGGGCGATCCTGCCTGGGTTTCGGCGCAGGCCGACTGGGACAAGGCAGGCGGCAAGACCGCCGAGCCGCCCTTCGTGCTGTCACCCGCAGCGCGGGACAACCTGCCGCTGACATCCGCCGCCTTCGCCGATTTTGCCCGCGTCATGCAGACGGTGAAGAATGACAGCCCGACCGAAAAGCGCCCGTGGAACACCGTCGCCGTCGGCCTGACCGAGGATCTGAAGGCCAATCCCTCGGCAGCCGGCGCCTTCGGGGCGGAATGGCAGCCCGCCCTTTCGGCGATTGTCGCGGCGGAGCAGGCGGGAACGATCCCCGCAGCCAATTTCACTGCCGCTTTCACGGAAAGCGACAAGGCCTGGGCGACGCCGCAGCCTTGGTCGATCATCAAGGTCTTTAGCCCGCGCTTCACCTCTGGCTACTTCCTCAACGCTGTCGACCTGAAGATGACAGCGGATGGCATCGCCCCGCGCGCGGAGTCCGAACGCGTCTATCTGATGCTGTTCCTGCGCACGATGATCCTTTCGCTGGCGATCACAGGCACCTGCATCCTGCTGGGCTATCCGGTGGCATGGCTACTGGCGAACCTGGCGCCGCGCACGGCCAACCTGCTGATGATCCTGGTGCTGCTGCCGTTCTGGACCTCGCTTCTGGTACGCACGAGCGCGTGGAAGGTGCTCCTGCAACAGCAGGGGGTCATCAACGATCTTCTTGTCTGGGCCGGGCTGGTGGCCGACGACAACCGCCTTGTCCTCATCAACAACCAGACCGGCACGATCATCGCGATGACGCATATCCTGCTGCCGTTCATGATCCTGCCGCTGTACTCGGTGATGAAGACGATCCCGCCGTCCTATCTGCGGGCCGCCAAGTCGCTTGGCGCGACGGACTGGACGGCGTTCTGGCGCGTCTACTTCCCACAGAGCATTCCAGGGATCGGCGCGGGTTCGATCCTCGTCTTCATCCTCGCCATCGGCTATTACATCACGCCCGAACTCGTCGGCGGGGCGAAGGGCGTGTTCATCTCGAACCGCATCGCCTATCACATCGGCACCTCGCTGAACTGGGGACTGGCCGCCGCGCTCGGCTCGCTGCTGCTGGTCGTGGTTCTGGTGCTCTACTGGGTCTATGACCGCATCGTGGGGATCGACAATGTCAAACTCGGCTGACCTCGCCCCGTCGATCTGCAGCATTCAGGGACCGCGCGCATGAGCCTGCCCGTCTATGCCACCGCTGGCCAGCGCCTCTGGCACTATGCCTTCCGCGTGATCTGCGGGCTGATCTTCTTCTTCCTGATCGCCCCGATCATCATCATCATCCCGCTCAGCTTCAACGCGCAGGACTTCTTCACCTTTTCGCCCGAGATGCTGCGGCTTGATCCGGCGGGGTATTCGCTGAAGCACTACCACGACTTCTTCACCAACCCCGACTGGCAATTGCCGCTATGGAACTCGCTTGCCATTGCACCGGTGGCGACACTGATCGCCGTGAGCCTTGGCACCCTGGCCGCCATCGGCCTGTCGCAGTCGCATGTTCCGTTCAAGGGCACGATCATGGCGATCCTGATCTCGCCGATGATCGTGCCGCTCATCATCTCGGCGGCGGGGATGTATTTCTTCTATTCGCGTGTCGGGTTGCAAGGAACCTACTGGGGGGTCGTCCTGGCCCATGCGGTCCTGGGCATTCCCTTCGTCATCATCACCGTGACGGCGACACTCGTCGGCTTTGACCGGTCATTGACACGCGCGGCAGCGAGCCTTGGCGCGGGGCCGGTCCGCACCTTCTTCATGGTGCAGATGCCGCTCATCATGCCGGGCGTCGTGGCCGGGGCACTTTTCGCCTTCATCACATCATTCGACGAGGTGGTGGTGGTGCTGTTCCTTGGCGCGCCGGGCGACAAGACACTGCCCTGGCAGATGTTCACCGGCCTGCGCGAACAGATCAGCCCGACGATCCTGGCCGCCGCAACCGTACTCGTCTCGATCTCGGTCGTGCTTTTGGTCACGCTCGAGGTGCTGCGGCGCAGGTCAGAGCGACTGCGCGGCATGTCACCGACCTGACGCCCGTCCGGCGCTAGAGAATTACTTGATGCTCAAGCTGGCCCTTGGCCACTCCCTCGGCCATGAAGGTCATGCCCGCCCTGGGATTGGCGGCGCGTGCGGCCGCATCCATTCCCTGCAGGGCTGACGTGCAGTAGAGCGTCGTGCCCCCGAAAGCGGGGCAGGACGTATGAGGCGCGTCAAAGGCCACGCTGCGCAGGAAGCTTCCGTCGGGCGCATAGGCCGCGACTCGCGCGGCGCCCCATTCAGCCAGCCAAGTCACTCCGTCGCTGTCGATCACGGCGCCATCCGGCTCGGCCCCGTCTGGGGCCAGCTGCAGGAAGACCTCTGGCTTGCCCTTGGGCCATCCTTCGGCATCCAGGGACACGCGCATCACCCGGCGGGTTGGCGAATCCGCGAATTGGGCGGTGCGCCCGTCAACCGTGAAGCACATCGAATTTGGGATCGAAATCGACGGGAAAAGCTGCCTGACCTCGCCCCGGTAGTAGCGGTAGATCGCGCCGGCGCCCGCTTCGGCCTTCTTGCCCATCGTGCCGATCCAGAGCCCGCCCTGCGGATCGGCGCGTCCGTCGTTCGACCTGGTCACCGGATTGTCGGCTTCAAGGGGCGCGACCGGATCGCTTGCGCCGGTCGCGAGGTTGAAGCGGAACAACCCGCGTTCTCCGGCGATCAGCAGCGTGTCGCGGTCGACCCAGCCGGCGGCCGAGGCCATCTGATCGAACTGCCACTGGTGCTGGCCGGTTTCGTCGCGCGTCAGCAGCCGCTTTCCGAGAATGTCGAACCAGAAAAGCTGCTGGCGCAGCGGATGCCAGAGTGGGCCTTCACCCAAGTCGCAGGCGCGGTCGTCGAAGATCATTCTGCTGCCTCATCATAGGCGGCCACCAGCGCGCGGGCGCGGGCCGCAACCTCGCTGGCCGAAAGCCCAGGGACATAAAGCGAAGTGCCAATGCCGAACCCGTCCGCCCCTGCCTTGAGCCAGTCCTTCAGGTTGGCGGTGCCAGCCCCGCCGACGGCATAGACCCGCGTTCCCTGCGGCAGGACCGCGCGGATGGCCTTCAGCCCGTCGGGACCAAGCAAGTTACCGGGGAACAGTTTCAACCCGGAGGCCCCGGCCTTCAGCGCAGCGAAACATTCGGTGGGCGTCATCACGCCCGGCCAGCTTTGCAGCCCGGCGCGTCGTGTCTCGGCGATGACCTCGGCATCCATGTTGGGCGAGACGATGATGCGTCCGCCCGCATCGGCCACTTCGCGCACCTGCTTCACAGTCAGCACCGTGCCCGCCCCGATCACGGCATGATCGCCGAAGGCATGCACCATTGCGGCAATGGAGTGCATCGGGTGGGGAGAGTTCAGGGGAACCTCAATTGTGGAGATGCCGGCAGAGATCAGCGCCTCGGCCACGGGCAGGGCAGCATCAGGGGTGATGCCACGCAGGATGGCAATGATCGGACGGGTCATTCTGTTGCCTTTGAAAGCGCCCCGGCGGCACGGGCCAGTCCGGCGATCGTGCAGTCGGTGGCGGATAGGGATTGGCTGGAGGCACCCTGCGCGGCGAGCGCGCGGGCGTAAACGTCTGTCAGGCCGGGCGAACCGATCAGCAGGATCGGCAGACCCAGCCACCAGGCCTTGGCGCCGGCGAGCTCGGCCCCGATCAGCAGCCCGGACAGGCGGGCGCGGGCCGCGTCACCGGTCAGCCCGGCGATCAGCCCTTCGGCCCGCAGGCGGAACAACTGGGCCATCAGCCGGTCGGGCCGCGCCATGCCATCGGCCACGCCCTGGTCGAAGGCCGCATCTTCCCAGCCTTCGGAGAGGCCGTGGCGCAGGACGGATTGTTCGGCCAGAAGTGCAAAGAGTTCGCCTGTCATGAAGGTCTGGAAACTGACCACCTCTCCCGCGCTGACCTGGGCCCATTTCGAATGGGTGCCGGGCAGGCAGATCGCCCCGTCGAACCCGGGATCAAGCGCCAAAGCCCCGGCAATCTGGGTTTCCTCGCCGCGCATCACATCCGGTGGCTGCAGCTGCTGCAAACCTGGCGCGATCCGCATGGAGATCCGCGGATCCGTGACCGGTACAGGCATCAACTCCCCTTGCGCGACCGGCGGGCAGGGCACGGCGCGATATGGGGCCTCGATCCAGCCCTGGCGGCTGCCCACCATTCCGCAGGCGACAACGGGGGTGACGCCGGGGCCGAGCCAAGGTTCGATCAGGCGGATCAGCGCGGCTTCGAAGCTGTCACGCGCCAGCCGGCCCATCCCGTCGTCGGACGCGGCTTCGGCGCGGAGTCCCTCCGCGCCCATGGCCCAGGCCCGCAGATGGGTCGTGCCCCAGTCGACGGCAATCCAGTCCGCTTTCATCCCGTCACCACCACACCGCCGTCGATCACCAGTGCCTGCCCCGTCATCGCCTTCGACGCCGAAGAGGCAAGGAAAAGGCAACCGCCCACAATGTCGGACGGCTCCAGCGGGTCTTTCAGGCATTGGCGGTCCAAATGGGCAGCCAGCCCCTCGGGCGTGACCCACAGCTCCTTCTGCCGCTCGGTCAGGACCCAGCCGGGTGACAAGGCGTTGACGCGGATGCGTTCAGGTCCGAACTCGCGCGCAAGGCTGCGGGTCAGGCCATTGATGCCGGAATTCGCTGCTGTGTAGACCGGGTAGCCGGCGTTGCCCATCATGTAGCTGATCGACGAGAAGTTGATGATCGACCCGCCGCCGGCCGCCTGCATTCCAGGGATCACCGCTTTGGCCGCAAAGAAATAGGCTTTGAGGTTGATCGCAATCGACCAGTCGAAAAACGCCTCGTCCGTTTCCAGCGTCTTGTGCCGCTGATCGTTGGCGGCGTTGTTGACAAGGATGGTGATCGGACCATGCGCCTTTGCCGCTGCCGCCAGCGCAGAATTCAACTGCTCCAGATCGGTCAAGTCGCAGCGCAGGAACATCGGGCGGTTGCCCGTGACCTTCTGCATCTCGTCGCAGAACGCCGTGGCGTCGCTGCGCTGGCAGAAGGCCACCCTGGCGCCTTGCCGCAGGAACCCCTCGGTCAGCGCGGCTCCGATGCCCGAGCCGCCGCCGGTGATGAAGACGGACTTGCCTTCGAGATCCGGATAGATGGGCAGCATCAGGTTGTCCTCCAAATGGTTTCAATATGTGAAACCAAGTCTTGAATAATGGGAACTATGCGCGGTACAGATTGTATCTGTCAACAGCGAGGGGCGAGAAATGGCAGCCGATGCAGGGGCGGAGGGAACCGTGGCCAAGGCGCTCGACGTGCTCGACATGGTTGCCGCGCGCGGGCGGCCTGTACGCTTTTCCGACCTTCAGCCGATCAGTGCCTATCCCAAGGCCACGCTTTATCGTCTGCTCCAGACCCTGACCAAGCAGGGAATGCTGACCTTTGACGAGAACAGCGGGAGCTATTCCCCCGGTCTGCGGCTGGTGCGGTTAGCCCATGCGGCCTGGGCGACCTCCTCACTCGCGCCGCTTGCCCGACCGCATCTTGACGCGCTGGCGGTGGAAACCGGCGAGACGGTTCATCTGGCCCAGCTCGACCAGGGGCAGGTGCTTTACGTCGACAAGCGCAACGCGGCTCGCCCCGTCGAGATGTTTTCGAGTGCCGGCAAGATCGGTCCGGCCTATTGCACGGGAGTGGGCAAGGCCATGCTCGCCTTCCTGGAGGGTGATGCGCTCGAAGGCGCAATCGCACGACAGAGCTTCCATCGTTTCACGCGCGAAACGCTGGACAGCCCGGACCGGCTTAAGGCGGAACTCGTGTCGATCCGCGCCCGCGGCCATGCCCTTGACCGCGAGGAGCACGAGCCCGGCATCATCTGCTGCGCCGCGCCGATCCTCAGCCGGGCCGGCCGGGTGCTCGGTGCGATCTCGGTCACCTCGACCACGGCACGGACAACGCTCTCGGCACTGGAGGCGCGGGCAGGTCTGGTCAAGGAAAGCGCCGCGCGCATTGCCGCCGCGGCCGAGACCTGGCGCTTTCCCGAGCAGGCGTGAAGCGAAGACGCCAGGACTGCGGCGGCCAACTGTGGACCCAGTCCTGACTTCGGGTCGCTGTTGCCTTTCCACCGTGCGGATGCATAGCGTCGCGACAGCACAGACGACCAATCAGGACCCGAGATGCCCATCTTGCCCAGCCATGCCCGCGTCATCGTCATCGGCGGCGGCGTTGTCGGCGCTTCGACCGCCTATCACCTGGCGGCACAGGGCTGGACCGACATCGTGGTGCTGGAGCGTGATAAGCTTACGTCTGGCACGACCTGGCATGCGGCTGGTCTGATCGCCTCGGCCGGGATGTTCAGCGAGACGCTGAGCTGGGCCTTCCGCCATTCGCGCGACCTCTATACCCGGCTGGAAGCCGAGACCGGCGTCTCGACCGGCTTTCGCGCCTGCGGCCATCTTCATGTCGCGACCACGCTGACCCGCCGCGAGGCGCAGCAGCGCGAGATCGCCTTCATGCGCCTGATGGGTCACGAGAAGCACGAGGTCTCGCCCGCCGAAGTGAAGGCGATGTTTCCGCTCATCGAGACCGAGGGGATGCTGTCGGCGATCTGGTCGCCGACCGACGGACGCGCCAACCCGGTCGACGTGACCATGGCGCTGGCAGCGGGTGCGCGGAAGCGTGGGGTGCAGATCGTCGAAGGCTGCCCGGTGACCGACATTCTGGTTGAGCGCGGCCGGGTGCGCGGTGTGGTCACGCCGCAGGGCTCGATCCGGTCTGAGGCGGTGGTCCTGGCGGCCGGCATGTGGTCGCGCCAGATCGGGGCGAAAATCGGTGTGTCGGTGCCCCTGCAGGCGCTGGAGCACTACTATCTGCTGACCGAACCGATGGAGGGCGTTCATCGTGACCTGCCGGTGGTCGAAGATCCGGAAAGCTATGCCTATGTGCGAGAGGAAGGAGGCGGGCTGCTTTTCGGCCTGTTCGAGCCAGGCGCAGCCCCCTGGATGCCCCAGGGCATTCCCGGCGATGCAAGTTTTTCCACCCTTCCACCTGACTGGGATCGGATGACCCCGCACCTGGAACATGCCTTCCGCCGGTTCCCGGCGATGGAGAAGGCGGGCATCAAGACCTTCTTCTGCGGCCCCGAAAGTTTCACCCCCGACGGCAAGTTCCTCGTCGGCGAGACGCCCGAGGTGCAGGGCCTCTACCTCGCGACCGGTCTCAACTCGCTCGGCATTCTTATGGGCGGGGGCGTGGGCGCGCTGCTGGCGGAAGAGATCGTCCACGGCAACGCGAGCCAGGATATCACTGCCCTGCTTCCCTCGCGCCTGGGATCGCATGAATCGGTCAGGCACTACCTTCTCGACCGCCTGCCCGATGCGTTGTCTTACGGCTTCACCAACTCCACATTGCCGAATTTCAAGCACAAGCGCGCGCGGGGGGCCCGGCGGCTGCCGCTGCACGACCGCTACGCGGCGAAGGGCGCCTATTTCGTTTCGCTTTCCGGCTGGGAGATGCCCTACTGGTTCGCGCCGGACGGTCCGCAGCCCAAAGTCGCCTACGAGTTCGGCCGGCAGGACTGGTTCCGCCTGTCCGCCACCGAGCACCGGGCGACCCGCGAATGCCTGGGGCTGTTCGACAAGACCTTCATGGGCAAGTTCATCGTGCAGGGACGCGACGCCGAGACGGTGCTGAACCGGGTCAGCTCGAACAACGTCTCGGTCCCGGTAGGGACCAACGTCTACACCCAATGGCTGAACCCGCAGGGCGGCATCCTGTCCGATCTAACGATCACCCGGACCGGCGAGCAGGAGTTCCTGCTTGTCACGGGCGACGTGTTGCAGCGCATCACCCCGTCCTGGCTGCGCCGACATACCAGGTCGGACGAGTTCTGCGCGGTGACCGACGTCACCTCGGCCTATACCATCTTGTCGCTGCAAGGCCCGAAATCGCGCGAGGCTCTCGCCGCGATCACCGGCGCCGACCTGTCGACCGACGCGCTGCCCTTCCGCGGCTCCGCCTGGGTCGAGATCGGCTACGCCCGGCTAAGGATCGTCCGGGTGACCTACATGGGCGAGCTTGGCTACGAGCTTTACATCCCGGCCGAGCAGAGTCTGAACGTCTACGATGCGCTGGTCGCGGGGATCGAGGCGCAGGGCATCGACTGCGTGCATTGCGGCCTGATGGCGTTGGACAGCCTGCGGCTGGAAAAGGGCTATCGCGACTACGGGGTCGACATCGACAACACAGATACGCCGCTTGAAATGGGCCTGGGCTTCGTCGTCGATCTTTCCAAGGACTTCATCGGCCGCGAACGTCTGGCCGAGCAGAAGGCGGCGGGGGCGCTGACCAAGCGCCTCGTCGCGGTGAAGCTCGACGATCCCGAACCGCTTCTGCGCGGGCTCGAGCCGCTCTTCGCGGATGGGCAACCTGTCGGATATGTCCGCGCCGGAGCCTATGGCCACACGCTTGGCGTCTCGGTCGGCCTTGCCGTCATCGAGCGGGAAGGTGGCGTGACCGGCGACTATCTGCAAGCAACCGCCTTCGAGGTCGAGATTGGCAACCGGCGCCATGCGGCGACCGTATCCCTTGCCCCCTTCTACGATCCGACAAGCGAGCGGGTCCGCGCTTGAGCAGCTGCTAGCCACCCGAGCCAAGGGTGACCGACAGGAAGGCGCGGAAGATCTGCGCCGGGCCGCTGAGGGGGCGCGCGCGCGACCAGGTCAGGCCGACGTCCATCGAGGGTACTGTTTCGCGCAGCAGCCGTTGCTCGATCCGCTGCCCTTCCAGAGACCAGGGGCGATAGACCATGTCGGACAGGATGGTCACACCCATCCCCGCGGCAACCATCGACCGCACCGCCTCGACCGACGATGTGGAAAAGACCACGTCCGGTAACAGGCCATAGGCATCCCAGTACCGCCCGGCCGTGCGGCTTGCTTCGTCGACCGTCAGCATGACATAGGGCTCCCGCGCGACGTCTTGCAGGGTCACTTCCTCCGCCTGGAGCAGCGCGTGATCGGACGGCAGCCACAGCCGCCGGCGCGAGCGAAACAGCGTTTCCGCATCCAGATCCTCGTGATTGGCCAGGTTCGAGGTCAGGAGCACCGCGAGGTCCAGCCCGCCGGTTGCAAGGGCGTTCTCGATCGCCGCTCGAGGCAGCTCGGATAGCTCCAGCGTGATCCCCGGATAGCTGCGGCGGAAAGCGGCATAGTGGCGAGCCATGAAATAGCCGGCGACGGTGTAGGTCACGCCCAGCCTCAGGCGGCCTGTGATCCCGGTCTCTTCGCCAAGCGGGCTGCGCGTCGCATCCTCGACCGCCGCCATGATCCCCTTTGCCCGGGTCAGGAAGCGTGCGCCTTCGGGCGTGACCGACACACCCTGCGCGCCGCGGGCGAGCAGTTTGACCCCAAGAGTCGCCTCCAGCCCCTGGATGCCCGCCGTGACGGCGGATTGCGAGATGTTCATCTCCATCGCCGCATGGCTGATCTGCCCCGTTTCCGCGGCGGCGATGAAATAGCGAAGCTGCTTGAGCGTCAGAGGCATGAAGCACTCTGTATCATAATTTTCGATAACAGGTTGCAGAATTTCGTATTTGCCAATGAAGGCGACTCGCGCCAGCATCCAGAAAAATCGACAACATTGCGGGGGGTGTCATGCCTGTCACGGTCAACTGTGACATGGGCGAGAGCTTTGGTCTCTATCGCATGGGCGATGATGCTGGGATGATGCCCTACATCCACATCGCCAATGTGGCCTGCGGCTTTCATGCCAGCGATTTCAACCACATGCGCTCCACCGTCCGGCTTGCGAAGCAGCACGGCGTGAAAGTGGGTGCGCATCCGTCGCTTCCCGATCTGCAGGGTTTCGGCCGGCGCGAGATGAAGATGGGCCGGGAAGAGATGGCGAACTGCCTGATCTACCAGATCGGCGCCCTCTGCGGTTTCCTGAAGGCCGAGGGTATGGAGCTCAACCACATCAAGCCGCATGGCAGCCTCTATGGCATGGCCGCGCGGCAGGACGAGATTGCGCAGGCGGTCTGCGACGCGGCCGATGTCTTCAAGGTGCCGCTTCTCGGCATGACTGGGACGTTGCACGAGACGGTCTATCCGGCGCGCGGGCATGGATTTGTGGCCGAGTTCTATGCCGATCTCGACTACCGGCCCGATGGCAGCCTGATCGTGACCCGCGAGCACGACTCAAAGGACCCGGCGGTGGCCGCCGCGCGCTGCGTCCGGGCGATCCGTGAGGGCAAGGGTACCGCGACCGACGGGTCGGACATCCCCGTGCGCTGCGACTCCATCTGCATCCACTCCGACACGCCTAACGCGCTCGACATCGCCCGCGCGGTCCGGGCGGCAGTCCAGCCCTACACGATCTGAGAGGTTCGAAATGGCCCAGCTTCTGTCCCCCCTTCCCGGCACCTTCTACCGCGCCTCGTCGCCCGACAAGCCGCCCTTCAAGGCCGATGGCGATGCCGTCGCGGTTGGCGACGTGATCGGTCTGATCGAGGTGATGAAGTCCTTCCACGAAGTGAAGGCCGATGTGGCGGGGTCGAACATCCGCTTCGCCTGCGACAATGAAGAGCCCGTCATGGCGGGCGCGGTACTGGCCGAGGTCGATTGATGCTGAAGAAGCTTCTGGTCGCCAACCGGGGTGAGATTGCCGTGCGGGTGATCCGCGCGGCGAAAGACCTCGGCATCGCGACCGTCGCCGTGTACTCCGACGCCGACCGCGACAGCCTGCATGTGCAGATCGCGGACGAGGCGGTGAACATCGGCCCGCCGGCGGCGAAGAAAAGCTACCTGAACGTCGCGGCGATCCTAAAGGCGGCCGAGCAGACCGGCGCGGAAAGCATCCATCCGGGTTACGGATTCCTCGCCGAGAATGCCGAGTTCGCCGAGGCCTGCGCGACGGCCGGGATCGTTTTCGTCGGCCCGTCGGCCGAGGCGATTCGCACCATGGGCGACAAGGTTGCTGCCCGCTCAGCCGCCCACGCGGCGGGTGTGCCGGTTGTGCCCGGGTCGATGGGGCGTGTAGCCGATATCGAGGCGGCGCGGCACATCCTGCTCGACACCGGCTTTCCGGTGATGATCAAGGCCGCCGCCGGCGGGGGCGGGCGGGGAATCCGCATCGCCAACGGGCTGGCCGAGTTCGAGGCGGCCTTTCCGCAGGCCGCGGCCGAGGCGCTGGCCGCTTTCGGCGATGGCGGCCTCTACATGGAAAAGGTCGTGAGCCGGGCCCGGCATATCGAGGTGCAGGTGCTGGGCGACGGTCGCGATGCGGTCCACTGTTACGAACGGGAATGCTCGCTCCAGCGCCGCCGCCAAAAGGTCTGGGAAGAGGCGCCCTCGTGCGCGCTGTCGGACCGCGTTCGCGACGAGCTGTGCCAGAGCGCGGTTCGGCTGACCCGCGCCGTGGGCTATTCCGGCGCAGGGACGATCGAGTTCCTTTATGACGATGCGTCGGACCGCTTCTTCTTCATCGAGATGAACACCCGCATCCAGGTCGAGCATCCAGTGACCGAGATGATCACCGGCGTCGATCTGGTGGCCGAGGGCCTGCGCATCGCCGGGGGCGAGCCGTTGCGCCTGAAACAGCGTGACATCGCGGTGCGCGGCCATGCCATCGAAGTGCGGCTGAATGCCGAGGACCCGTCGCGCGATTTCGCCCCGTTCCCCGGAACCGTCAGCGCGCTGCGCGTGCCCGGCGGGCCGGGCGTGCGGTTCGAGTCGATGCTCTATTCCGGCTACACGGTGCCGCCGTTTTACGACTCGCTGCTGGCCAAGCTGGTCGTCCATGGCGAGACGCGCGAGGCGGCGATCCGGCGGCTGGTCCGCGCGCTGGCCGAGACCCGGATCGAGGGACTGCGCACCACCAAGCCGCTGTTCCTCGCACTTGCCGAGGATCCCGACGTGCAGGCGAACGCCGTTCATACCCGCTGGCTGGAAGGCTGGCTTGAAACCCACTCCGCCCGGCTGGTGCCGGATCTCGAACCATAGGAGGGACCATGTCGATCCGATTCAGCTTCGGGGGCGACGAGCACATCTTCGGAGAGGTTTCCGAAGGCATGTCGCTTGAGGCCTTCTTCACCTCGCTGTCGATGACCAACGCCGTGCGCGAGGCCGGCATCAAGGGCGTGACCGAGATCTGCCCGGCCAATGCGAGCTTCCAGATCAAGTTCGACCCTGACGCCATCAGGCCCGACGACCTGCTCAAGGAACTGAAGGGGATGGAGGCCGCAGCGTCGAAGTCGGACGCCTCGCTCAAGACCCGGATCATGGAAATCCCGGTTTTCTACCAGGACCCCTGGACGCACGAGACGCTGATGCGTTTCCGCGAGCGGCATCAGGACCCGACGAAGACCGACCTCGAATACGCGGCCGAGATCAACGGGCTGGGCACGGTCGAGAATTTCATCAAGGCCCATTCCAGCCAGCCCTGGTTCGTCTCGATGGTCGGCTTCGTGGCGGGCCTGCCGTTCCTCTACCAGATGGTCGAGCGGAAGAAGCAGCTTCAGGTGCCAAAATACCTGCGGCCAAGGACCGATACGCCGAAGTTGACCATCGGCCATGGCGGTTGCTTCAGCTGCATTTACTCGGTGCGCGGCGCTGGCGGTTACCAGATGTTCGGCATCACGCCGATGCCGATCTACGACCCGAACCAGCAGGTCAGCTACCTTCAGGACGAGATGTGCCTGTTCCGCCCCGGCGACATCGTGAAGTGGAAGCCGATCGGCCGCGACGACTACGACGCGGCGCTGGAGGCGGTCGAGGCGAACCGGTTCGAGCCGGTGATCCGCCCGGCGACCTTCTCGCTTGCCGATTTCAACAAGGACATGGCCGGCACCAATGCCAAGCTGATGGAGGCGCTTCATGGCCGTTAAGGTTCATTCTCCGGGCCTCTCGACCACGGTTCAGGATCTTGGCCGGCCCGGCTACTACCACCTCGGCATTCCGATCTCTGGCGGGATGGACCGCTTTGCGCTGCGCGTGGCCAACATGCTGGTTGGCAATGACGAAGGCGCGGCTGTGCTGGAAGCGGTGTTCATGGGGCCAGAGCTGGAATTCACCGCCCCGGCCACCGTCGCCGTGACAGGCGGCGACCTGCCGCCAAAGGTCAACGGGGAAGAGCGCGCGACCTGGGAAGCGTTCCCTATCAAGGCGGGCGACCGGCTGAGCTTCGGCTTCCTCAAGGCGGGCGCACGGGCCTATATCGCCGTCTCGGGCGGGATCGACGTGCCGGTCAAGCTCGGCTCGCGCTCGACCTACACGCTCGGGGCGCTTGGCGGACACGAGGGGCGGGCGCTGAAGGCCGGGGACGAACTGCCGGTCGGCAAGGGGGGCGGCGGAAAGGGCGCGGTGCCGGCCAACCTGCGGCGCGGGCCGGGGAACCCCGCGGAACTGCGGATGCTGCCCGGCCTCTACTGGCACCGGATCACCGCCGATGCGGGGCGACAGTTCTTTGCCGACACCTGGAAGGTCGCGCCCGAGGCCGACCGGATCGGCTATCGCTTCCGCGGTGGCAAGGCGCTTGACTTCGTGCCGCGCGAACAACCCTTCGGTGCGGGATCGAACCCTTCGAACATCGTCGATGCCTGCTATCCTTACGGCTCGATCCAGGTGCCGGGCGGGACTGAGCCGATCGTACTGCACCGCGATGCGGTCTCGGGCGGCGGTTACATGATGCTGGGCTGCGTCATCAGCGCCGACATGGACCTGATCGGCCAGCTTCAGCCACATGCGCCAGCGCGCTTCATTGAGGTGACGATGGATCAGGCGCTTGCCGCCCGCCATGACCGACAGGCGGCGCTGCGGCGCGTGCGCGACCATCTGGGACGGTGATGCACCCGGCCGCCCTCCGTTTCCCTGACCGCCTTCCTCGCGATGTCGCGGGGAAGGGGGCGGAGGTGACGGCGGGCCCCGGCTCAGCCTCGGCCGCGCGCCTCCTTGGGACTGAAGCCGAAGCGCGAGCGGAAGGCGCGGCTGAACTGCGCCTGATCGGTGAAGCCCCGCGCAAAGGCGATCTCGCCGATGGTTCGGCAGTCGGCGGGGTTCCGGAGATCCTCCATCGCGGCCATCAACCTTGTGTCGCGGACCCACTGGCCAAGCGTCGTGTTGGTGTCGCGCAAGAGCTCGTGCAGGTAGCGCACCGAAATCCCACAGCCCGCCGCCACTTCATCGGGACCCAGATCGGGGTCGTCGATGTTGCGGCGCACGAAGGCTTCGATCCGGGCGAGATGCGCCGTGCGCACCGTCGAGACGCCGGAGGTCAGCACCCGTTCGTCGGACTGGATCGCCAACGCCAGCAGGTCGGCGAGTTGCCGCCCCACGATGGCGCGGGTCTCTTCGCTCATCGCGTCATAGCGCTGCGGGATCAGGTGGACCATGTCCACGAACAGCCCGTTCGCCCCGTTTGTCGCATCAAACTGCAGCGAGCAGAACCGGTCCGGCGCACGGATCCGCCCGCCGAGCATGTCCTTCGACAGCTTCATCACCCAAAGGTCGGCAGGCTCGGCATGGCTGAATTCGTAGGGCTCGTGGCTGCGCTCGATGAAGAAGGCGCCGGGATTGGCGCGCACCTCCTTGCCGCCCTGGGCAAAGCGCACCTCGGCCTTGGCGGGAAGAGTCACAAGAAACTCCTCGGGGCCGGGTTCGCGAAAGTGTTTCGGCAGCCGGCGGTACAGAAGCGCATCCGAGGTCAGGCGCGACAGCGACACCTCGCCCAGGTCCCAGCAGGACAGCTCGCCGTCGAAGGCCTCGGGCCGGGCGAAGGTCAGGTCGAGCGGGAAGTAGGTCCGCGCGATCGTCTCGTGCCAGTGGCTGCTGCGTGCCGACTGGTCGATTCCCCGCGTGGTGATGGTGCTTTTCATGCGCCGCGTTCCCCCTTTGCGCATCAGGGCATGTCGCATCGAGTCGGGCAAGCGCCGCATGTCGTACCGGGGCAGGACTGCACGGAAACGCAAAAGGAGGTGCGCCGCCTGCAAAGACGCGCAGGCCTGACGCTCGCTAGCCTTGTCACATCAAAGGCGCAACAGACGCCGTGCGACAGGGATTTCCAGCATCACAGACCGGCCTCAGGGCCGGGCGGTCCCTGTTTGCACGGCTCTCAACGGAGGGCTTCGTGATGGCGGCAAGACCAAGGATGAAGGTGGAGGTGGACCCGATCACCCTGTCGGTGGTGCGGGGCATCCTCGAGACGACGCAGCGCGAGATGACGCTGTCGCTGGAAAAGACCGCGCGGTCCTCGGTCTTCAACCTTGCGCATGACTATTCGACGGCGCTGTTCAATCACCGCCCCGAGATGATCCTGCAGGGGCAGGACATCCCCATCCACCTCGGCTCGCTGATCCCGGCGATGAAGGTGGTGGCGAAGTATTTCGAGGGCGACATCCACGAAGGCGATCTCATAATCCACAACGACCCGGCCTGGGGCGGGTCGCATGCCATCGATACTTGTTTTTACAAACCGGTGTTCTGGAAGGGACGGCTGAAATACTGGACCGTCTGCAAGGGCCACCTGACAGATGTCGGCGGGCCGGTCCCGGCTGGCTACAACCCGAATGCCAAGGAAATCTACGCCGAGTGCCTGCGCATCCCGCCGGTCAAGGTCTGGGACCGGGGCCAGCCGCGCAAGGACGTGCTGAACTTTATCCTGACCAACATGCGCGCCCGCCGCGACCAGGAGGGCGACTTCAACGCGCTGATCGGCGCATGCCAGGTGGGTGAGCGCGCGCTTCTGGCGATGTTGGAGAAGTACGGCGAGGAACAGGTCGATGCCTGCATCGAGATGCTGCTCGACATGGCCGAGAAACAGATGCGCAGCCTGATCGCGGGCGTGCCCGACGGCACCTATGAAGGCGCCGCGATCCTTGAGGATGCAGGTCACGGCTACGGGGATTTCGAGATCCGGGCGACGGTCACCATCAAGGGCGACAGCTGCCACATCGCCATCTCCTCGCCGCCGCAGATCCCCTATTTCATCAACAGCTACGAGGGGAACAGCCATTCGGGCGTCTATTTGGGCCTGATGATGTTCGCCCAGTTGCCGCCTCCCTACAACGAGGGGCTTTATCGCTGCGTGTCGGTTGATTTCGGGCCGAAGGGCACGATCTGCAACGCCGCCGAACCGGCGCCGCACATGAACTGCACCACGACGCCGATGGAGACGCTGACCGATGCGGTGCGGCTGGCCTTCGAGAAGGCGGTCCCGGCCAAGGTCTCGGCCTCGTGGGGCCATGCCAACGGGCTGAACATCGCCGGCTGGGACAAGCGTCACGATGAGGAATACGTGACGATGGTGCTGGCTACCATCATCTCGGGCGCGGGGGCCACGCCCAGCCAGGACGGCTGGCATGCCTGCGGGCCGGAATGTTGTTTCGGCGCGCTGACCTCGGGCGATGTCGAGCTGCTGGAATACTCCTATCCGATCATCATCCACCGCTATTCGCTGATGACCGACAGCGGCGGCGCGGGCAGGTTCCGCGGCGGATCCGGCACCGCCTGGGAGGTGGAGCCGCTGAACGACGACATGACCTTCATCACCTTCGGCGAGGGTCGGCGCATCCCCGCGGTTGGGGCCGCCGGCGCGGCAAGCACGCTGGTCGACACCAAGGTCGGGCGGCTGGAACTGGTGGAAGGGAAGGTCTCGGAAACCATCCGCGAAAACGTCATCCGGGTCATCAAGCCGGGCGATCGTATCACCAACATGAACCCCGGAGGCGGCGGCTACGGCAACCCGATGGACCGGGCCGTGGAAAAGGTCACCTGGGACGTCAAGAACGGCCTCGTTTCGATCGAGGGAGCAAGGGAGGATTACGGCGTCGTCATCACCGATCCCGCCACGCTGAGCGTGGACATGAAGGCAACCGACGCGCTGCGCGCCAAGCGCCGCGCCCAGGCCGCGAAGTGAGGGGGGACGCGCGATGAAATCCGATTACCGACTGGGCATCGACGCGGGCGGCACCTTCACCGACTTCGTGCTGGCCGACAAATCCGGGCAGGTCCGCCTGTTCAAGGCACTTTCCACCCCGCAGGACCCGACGCTGGCGATCCGCAATGGGCTGGCCCTCATCTCCGAGGAACTGGGCGTCAGC
Source organism: Rhodobacter sp. (assembly GCA_041905595.1). Taxonomy (GTDB): domain Bacteria; phylum Pseudomonadota; class Alphaproteobacteria; order Rhodobacterales; family Rhodobacteraceae; genus Aliitabrizicola. The sequence goes on along the minus strand of JAYRKT010000023.1, from coordinate 13,975 downwards.
GCCGAAGAGGTGGTGTCCAACTGCGACCTCTGCATCAACGGCACCACCGTGGGGCTGAACGCCCTGATCCAGCTGAAGGGCGCCAAGACCGGCCTGATCTGCACCGCGGGCCACGAGGACAGCCTGGAAATCCGCCTTGGCCACAAGGAGGACGGCTATCGCTACGACCCGGAATATCCGCCGGCGACCATGCTGGTGCCGCGCTACCTGCGCCGGGGCGTCCGCGAGCGTGTCCTGTCTGACGGCACCATCCGCGAGCCGCTGACCGAGGCCGATGTCCGCGCCGCCTGCGAGACCTTCAAGGCCGAGGGAGTTGATACGGTGGCGATCAGCTTCGTCTGGTCGGTCCTGCGGCCCGAGCATGAACGCCGCGCGGCGGAGATCGTGCGCGAAATGATGCCGGGCGTGATCCTGACGGTCGGGTCTGAGCTTTACCCGCAGGTCCGCGAATACACCCGCACCTCGACCGCGGTGGTGAACGCCTATCTCGCCCCGATCATGAAGCGCTATGTCGATGCGGTGGATGCCTATTTCCGCTCGCTCGGCGCGAAGCAGCCGGTGCGCTACTACCAATCCAACGGCGGGTTGGCGATCGGGCAGGCGATGACCGACCGCTCGGTCTATGCCATCAACTCCGGCCCCGCCTCGGCGCCGGCGGCGGGGCAGTATGTCTGCGAACCCTTCGGCAAAAAGGACGTGATCACCGTCGACATGGGCGGAACTTCGTTCGACATCACGCTGACCAAGGACGGCTCGACCAACATCAACAAGAACATCGACTTCCTGCGCTACCGGATCGGCGTGCCGATGATCCAGGTGGAAACGCTTGGCGCAGGGGGCGGCTCGATCGGCTGGATCGACGAGATGGGGCTGATGCAGATGGGGCCGCAATCGGCGGGTTCCGACCCCGGACCGGCCTGCTACGGGCAGGGCGGGAAGCTCCCGACGGTGAGCGATGCGAACCTCGTCCTCGGCTACCTCAACCCCGATGGTCTGGTTGGCGGCCGCCTTCCCCTTGACGCCGCAAAGGCGCGAGAGGCGATCAAGACCCACCTTGCCGAGCCGCTGAAGATGAGCGTCGAGCGGGCCGCCTACGGCATGTTCACCATCGTCAACGCCAACATGGTGAACGGCATCCGCCGCGTCACTGTGGAGCGCGGCTATGACCCGCGCGACTTCGTGCTGGTCGGGGCGGGCGGGGCGACGGCCGCGCATATCACTGCGCTGGCCGACGCGATCGGGATCGACACGATCGTGCTGCCGAAACTGGCCTCGGGCCTTTGCGCCTTCGGCCAGATCATCAGCGACGTGAAGTACAACTACATGGCCACCGCGCCTTTGCGGCTCGACAACGAGGCGGCCTATGCCCGGATCGACGAACTCTTCGCCGAGATCGAGGCGCAGGGGGTCGGCCATCTCAAGTCCGACGGATTCAAGGGCAAGGACATCGTGATCAGGCGCAGCCTCGACATGCGGTATGTCGGGCAGGTGCACGAGTGCACGGTCGAGATCGGCACCTTCAAGGTCGACGCGAAGTCGATAGGCAAGATCAAGGACGCCTTCCACAAGCGTCACAAGGAACTCTACACCTATGCCGAGCCCAACTCGACAGTCGAGGTGGTCAACATCGAAAGCACGCTTTACGGCGTGGTCGACAAGCCATCGCGCATGACGATCGGCAAGGGCGCCGCCCCCGCCAAGGCGCTGAAGGGGTATCGCGACGCGGTCTTCTCGGCCGACGGCAAGCGCGTGAAGACCCCGATCTATGACGGCACACCGCTTGGCGCCGGGGCGACGATCAAGGGGCCTGCGGTGATCGAGGAAATCACCACCACCATCGTGATCGAACCGGGCTGGACCGCGCGGCTGGATGCCAGCGGCTCCTACCTCATCACCCGCGACAAGAAGGGAGCGAAATGAGCGAACTTGCCGCTGACAAGGTATCGGTCGCCTTTGCCGGGCTGAAGGCGCTGTCAGGCGTGGACCTGACGGTGACCTCCGGCCAGATCGTGGGCCTCATCGGGCCGAACGGTGCGGGCAAGACCACCCTTGTCAACGTGCTGACCGGGTTCCAGGCCGCAACCGAGGGGTCTGTCCGTCTGGACGGGCAGTCCCTGTCCGGCCTGGAGCCGCACCGCTTGCGCCAGCGCGGCATCGCCCGCACCTTCCAGGGTGGGCGGTTGTTCCGGGACCTGACGGTGATCGACAACCTCGAGGTGACTGGCGTCGGTCTTGGCAAGTCGCGCGCCACCGCGATCGCCGAGGCGGAGGCGATGCTCGACTGGGTCGGCATCGCGCCGCTCGCGGGGCGCATCGCCGGGACGCTGCCCTATACCGACGAACGCCGCGTCGCCATTGGTCGCGCGCTGATGGGGCGCCCCGGCTTCCTGCTGCTCGACGAACCGGCGGCCGGGATGAGCGCGCCGGAGGCCGCCGAGCTTTCGGCCCTGATCCGGCGCATCGCCGGGGAACTGGGCTGCGGCGTGCTGTTGATCGAGCACAATGTCGGCCTCGTGCTGGGCCTGTGCGACCACATCGTCGTGCTCGATTCAGGGGCCGTGATCGAGACCGGCGCGCCTGCCGCCATCCGCGACAGCGAGAAGGTGCGCCACGCGTATATGGGCACCGCCGCCGACACCGACCTTCCCGTGCTGGAGGTCGAGACATGAGCCTTCTGACGCTCTCTAATGTGCAGGTGCGCTATGGCCGGCTGACGGCGGTGCGTGGCGTCAGCTTCTCGCTCACCGAAGGCGAGATCCTGTTCATCACCGGGCCGAACGGGGCCGGGAAATCCTCGCTCCTGCGGGCCATTGCCGGGGTCGTCGCCCCGGCGGGCGGCCGGATCGACTTTGCCGACCACGACATTACCGGGCAGGCCCCCGAGGACATCGCCCGCCTCGGCCTGTCGATGGTGCCCGAGGGGCGTGAGGTTTTCGGCTCGCTCACCATCGAAGAGAACCTGATGGTCGGGACGGGCATGCATGCGCGGGAACGCAACTGGCGCGCCCGGGCGGTGAGCGAACTGGAAGCGGTCTATGCCACCTTCCCGATCCTGAAGGACCGCCGCCATGCGCAGGCGGGCCTCCTGTCCGGCGGTCAGCAGCAGATGCTGGTGATCGGGCGGGCGCTGATGGCGCATCCGCGGCTCGTCGCCATCGACGAACCCTCGCTCGGTCTTGCTCCGAACATCACCGATCAGGTTTATGAACGACTGATCGCATTGCGCGCCGAGCGCAAGTTGACTCTTCTCATCGTCGAGCAATCCTCGACCCGCGCGATGATGGTCGGCGGGCGGATGATGCTGATGCGCGGCGGCGAGATCCTTCTGGACGGCGACGCCCGCGCCCTCGGCCAGTCCGAGGCGATGCAGGCCGCCTATTTCGGCTACGGAGACCACTGATGGGATCGCTTCTTCAGGTCGTCTTCGACGCGCTTTCTTTAGGATCGCTCTACGCCCTCGGTGCCCTCGGGATCGCCCTGATCTTCGGCGTGATGCGGCTGGTGAACTTCGCACATGGCGACGTGATCGCCTTTTGCGTTTTCGCGCTGCTGTGGCCTTCGGTCGATGCGGTGGCCATCGTCTTTGCCGGAAACCTGCCGTGGTTCCTGCTCATCCCCTTCGTCCTTGCCATCGGCGCGGGACTTTCGGTGTTGTCCGAACTGCTGGTGTTCCGGAGGTTCCGCCGTGCCAACCCGGCGACGATGATGATCGCCTCCTTCGCTCTGGGCTTCGTCATCCGCTACTTCCTGCTGATGCTCTTCTCGTCGAGGCCGAAGAGCATCTCGCTGCTGCCCGAGCTGTCCCAGCCGGTCGAGATCCTTGGCGCGCGCATCCCGCTGCTTCAACTGATCACCATCCTCGTTACCATCGCCGTCCTGTTCGGGCTGACCGCCTTCCTGCGTCGCACGCGCTTTGGGCTGGAGATGCGGGCGGCGGCCGAGAACTTTACGATGGCGCGGATGCTGGGTGTGCGGGCCAACCGGGTGATCATGGGCGCCTTCGCGCTGTCGGGCGCGCTTGCCGCGGCGATCGCGCTGATCCTCGGCAGCCAAACTGGGACCGCCAACATCATGATGGGCGCGAATGTCATGCTGATGGCCTTCATCGCCACGGTCATCGGCGGCATGGGCAGCCTGCCGGGCGCAGTTCTGGCCGGTTTCCTGATCGGCGCGGTCGCGACGGTGATGCAGGTTATCTTGCCGCCCGATGCCCGCGCCTTCCGCGATGCCTTTGTCTATGCCGCGGTGATCCTTGTCCTGATCTTCCGGCCGCAGGGCATCCTTGCGGCCCGCGGCACCAAGGAGCGTGTCTGACATGGCCCGCTCCGTCATCCGCCGCTCGATCGCTACGCCGATCCTTCTGAGCCTCCTACTGGTCGCCTTCGCGCTGGTCGCCTGGGCCGCCGGATCGAAGCCCTTCAACCAGACGATCATCGACATCTTCCTCAAAGTGATCTTCGTCGTGGGCCTCTGGGTCTTCATCGGCAATTCGGGCGTCATCAGCTTTGGACACACGGCATTCGCCTGCCTCGGCGGCTATGTCGCCGCCTGGACGACGATCAAGCCGATGCTCAAGGCCACCTCGATGCCCGGCCTGCCCGACTGGCTGATGCAGACCGAGATCCCTTACTGGGCCGCCGCCGCTGTCGGGGCGGGCTGGGCGGCACTCTGGGCGTTGATCTTCGGGGCGGTGCTGATGCGGCTGTCGGGCATCGCGGCCTCGATCGCCACCTTTGCGATGCTGGCCATGGTCAACTCGATCTACTCGAACTGGGAAAGCGTCACCGCCGCCACCTCGTCGGTCGTCGGCATCCCAATCGTCCGGTCGGTCTGGCCCTACCTGATCGCCGCGATCCTGGCCGTGGTCGTCGCCTGGGCCTACGGGATCTCGCGCTATGGCCTAGCCTTGCGCGCCGCGCGGGACGAGCCAACGGCCGCAGCCGCCTCGGGCGTCGATATCCCCCGGATGCGCCTGATCGCCTTCGTCGTCTCGGGCGCGATCATGGGCATGGGCGGCGCGCTTTACGCCAACTCGATCGGGATCGTCACGCCCGACACATTCTACCTCGGCCTCACCTTCATCACGCTGTCGATGCTGGTGGTCGGGGGGATGGGATCGCTGTCCGGCGCAGTCCTTGGCGTCCTGATCCTGTCGACGCTCATCCAGGTCCTGCGCTGGCTCGAGGCCGGGGTGAAGATCGGCACCTCGACCTTTGCCCTGCCGGGCGGCGTGCAGGAGATCGCCCTCGGCGCCGTGATGATCCTCATCCTCATGTTCCGGCCCGCCGGGATCATGGGCAACCGCGAACTGACCCTGCCGCGTACACGATCGGGCAGGCCGGGCCATGAAGGCCCCAACAACTGACCGAGCAACAAGAAGACCCAACAAGGAGACCAGAAAGATGAAACGACTTCTTCTAACAGTCCTTGCCGCCTCGACCTGTCTGGCCGCGCCGGTTCTTGCGGATGACGACAAGATCGTCGTGGGCTTTGCCACGGCCGAGACCGGCTTCATGCAGGCCTATGACAAGCCCGCCCAAGATGCCGCGATGATCCGCATCAAGGAGATCAACGATGCCGGCGGCGTGCTGGGCAAGCAGATCGAGGTTGTGAATGCCGATACCAAGACCGACCGCGCCGAAGGGGCGAAAGCCGGGCTTTCGGTGATCGACGAGGGGGCTGACCTCGTGGTGGTGTCCTGCGACTACGATTTCGGCTCGCCGGCCGCGCTTGCCGCCGAAAGCTCGGGCCTCGTGTCGTTCTTCCTCTGCGCGGAATCGATCAAGGCCGGCATCCAGGGTGTCGGCCCGCATTCCTTCTCGGCGTCCGTGCTGGCGGCCGTGCAGGGCGCGACCATGGCGGAATGGGCCTACAACAAGAAGAATGCCCGGACCTTCTACCGTCTGCTCGACACTTGGACCGAGTATAACAAGGGCATCTGCGACGGCTTCGACTGGATGCTGCCGCAACTGGCCGAGGCGAAGCTGGTCGGCGAGGATACTTTCCTGAACGAGGATGCCTCGATCGCCGCGCAGATCACCCGGATCAAGTCGCTGCCGCAGGAGCCGGACGCAATCATGCTCTGCACGATGATGCCGGGCGCGGTTTCGGCCATCAAGCAGATCCGGGCCGCCGGCATCAACTCGATGATCCTGAACGGCTCGGGCGTGGACGGATCCTACTGGCTGTCGGCAGTGCCGGACCTGTCGAACTTCTACGTCCCGGTTCAGGGCTCGATCTATGGCGATGACCCGAACCCCGATGTCACCGCTTTCAATGCCAAGTACAAGGAAGCGACCGGCGGCGATCCGTCGACCCAGTATGTCTATCCCGGCTACGTGATGATCGATGTCTGGTCGAAGGCGGTCGAACGGGCAGGCACGACCGACGCCGATGCTGTCGTGGCCGAGCTTGAGAAGATGAAGGACGAGCCGACGCTGTTCGGGCCGCGCACCTTCACCAGCGAACTGCACCACCAGAACCAGGCGCGCTACCTGATCGTCGAGACCAATGCCGGCAAGCCGGCCGTGGTGGACCAGTGGACGATCTCGAAGCCCATCCCCGTCGCCGACCTGATGAAGTGACGGCTTGAATGACCTCTCCGGCCGCCCTGTTCGGGGGCGGCCGGATTTCCCGGGCCGGAAGGCCGGTCAGCCGCGCGACTTGCGATAACTGTCCTTGAGCGCGATCAGATCGCCGTCGAAGCGGAAGATGTCGCAGCCATGCACATCGACGCGCTGGCCTTCGCGCGTCTTTCCGATGAACCGCCAGTTCGACAGCCCTGTCTCGCCGGCGACCACGTTCCTGCCCTCGGTCCAGGCGGCTTCAACGAAAGTATCGAAGACTGCGCCGTAAGCGGCACGAACTGCGGCGCGGCCGCGGTGGATCGTGCCCGCTACCTCTTTCCCCGCCGAGGCATGAAAGGCGCAGTCCTCGGCCATGCAGGCCATCAACCCATCCACATCCCGGGCATTGAAGGCGTCCATAAGCCGCTGCATCGTGGCGAGGCGACGGTGCGCGACTTCGTCATCCACCACCTCAACCTCGAGAAAGGCGAGTGGCGAGGTGGTCGAGGCATTGATGACGTTGTGCTCCACCCCCTCACGGCGGGAATAGGGGACCCCCTGCGTCAGCTGCGCCTGCGCCTGCTGCCCGGCCGGAAGATCGAGGGCAAGGGTGCCGTCGGTCAGCGGCACGATCACATAATCATGGCCATGCCGGTGCCAGCCGGTCTCGGCCCCGGGGGCAAAACGCCATTCCGTGACGCGGAAACGCTCGTCGTCGATATGGACATGTGGTTGGGCCTGTGCGCGCATCGGTGTCCCCCTTCTCTTTGCCTCCGATGTTCTCAGACAAACGGATGCGAGGCAACGCGGGTCCCGGGGGGACCTGCGCTGGAATGGATAGGCGCAGGCTAATCATCAATGAGTGAAACGCTGCTTTATGGCCCCTTGGGGTGCTGCCAGACAGGGCGGCACCCGAGGCAGGACTGACATCTGAAACGGAAGGACCCCGACATGCCGGCTGAGTTGCCTGTTGAAATGATTGACACGCTTGTCGTCGGCGGCGGGCAGGCCGGTCTGGCGATGAGCGCGCACCTGACGCAGAAGGGTATCCCGCATCTGGTGCTGGAACGCGCCCGCATCGCCGAACGCTGGCGGTCGGAACGGTGGGACTCTCTGGTGGCGAACGGCCCGTCCTGGCACGACCGCTTTCCCGATTTCGATTTCACCGGCGCCCCCGCGGATGCCTTCGCGCCCAAGGAGGCGATCGCGGACTATTTTGTCGCCTACGCCGAAAAGACCGGCACGCCGATCCGCTGCGGAATCGAGGTAACCTCGGTGCTGCGCAACAACAGCGGTCCTGGCTTCTCCGTCCAGACTTCGGAAGGTCCGATCCAGGCTCGCCGGATCGTCGCCGCGACCGGGCCGTTCCAAAAGCCCATCATCCCCCCTATTGTCCCGGAAGGGGCGGGGGTGATGCAGATCCATTCCAATGCCTATCGCAATCCCGCGCAGTTGCCCGAAGGGGCCGTTCTGGTGGTCGGCGCGGGATCGTCGGGCGCCCAGATTGCCGACGAGCTGATGCAGGCCGGTCGAAAGGTCTATCTTTCGGTCGGTCCGCACGACCGTCCGCCGCGCGCATACCGTGGCCGCGACTTCGTCTGGTGGCTGGGAGTTCTGGGCAAGTGGGATGCCGCCGCGCCTTCGCCGGGGACCGAGCATGTCACCATCGCCGTCAGCGGTGCTGAGGGCGGCAAGACCATCGACTTCCGCCGCCTCGCCCATCAGGGGATGACGCTGGTTGGCCGGACGGAGGCCTACAAGGACGGCGTGATGACCTTCGCGCCGGACCTTGCCGCCAACATCGCAGGGGGCGATGCCAACTATCTCTCGGTGCTGGACGAGGCTGATGCCTTCGTTGTCCGCAACGGCCTCGACCTGCCGAAAGAGCCCGAGGCGCGACGAATGGACCCCGACCCGGACTGCGTGAAGAACCCGATCCTGTCGCTGGACCTTGCCAAGGCGGGGGTGACCTCGATCATCTGGGCGACAGGCTTTGCCTTCGATTTCAGCTGGCTCAAGGTCGATGCCTTCGACGAACGCGGCGGGCCGCGACACCAGCGCGGCGTCTCGGTGGAACCGGGGGTCTATTTCGTCGGCCTGCCCTGGCTCTCGCGGCGCGGATCCGCCTTCATCTGGGGCGTGTGGCACGATGCGAAGTTCCTGGCCGACCAGATCGCGATCCAGCGCACCTATCAGGCCTATCGTCCTTCGGGCGTGGACCGTTCCGCTGTCCTGTGATCCACTGACCCGACATGATGCCCCGACCTTGGGGCGCGAAACCCGACCGACACCAACGGAGATCCCCTTTGGCCCATCACCGCCACCGCAAGTTCAACACCAAGGACACCTATCCCGAGCAGAAGCTCGACAACGACCTGTGCCAGGCGGTCGTCGCGCGCGGCACCATGATTTTCCTGCGCGGGCAGTGCCCGCAGGATCTGGACACCGCGAAGAACATCGAAAGCCATGACCCGGTCGAACAGACCCACAAGGTCATGCAGAACATCAAGCAGCTGATCGAGGAATGCGGCGGGCGGATGGAGCATCTTTGCAAGGTCGTCGTCTATCTGACCGATGTGCGCCACCGGGAGGCGGTCTATCGGACGATGGGCGAATACATTCGCGGTGTGCACCCGGTTTCGACCGGGGTCGTGATCACCGCGCTGGCGCGGCCCGACTGGCTGGTCGAGATCGACGCCACCGCTGTCATTCCGGATTGAAAACGCAGGTCGCACTCGTTTCCTCCGGAGAAAGGCAGGAGTCATGACGTTTTCGCTGGTGGCGCGCTGCGCCGAAACGGGGATGTTCGGGATGGTGATCTCGTCCTCTTCCCCCGCCGTCGCGGCCCGCTGTGCGCATGTGCGGGCGGGCGTGGGCGCGGTCGCTTCGCAGAACGTGACCGATCCGGCGCTTGGCCCGCTGGTGCTTGACCGGTTGGAGGCGGGGAGGACTGCCAGAGAGGCGCTCGCGGACGTGACGGAGGGCAGGGCGCACATCGCATACCGCCAGCTTCTTGTTATCGACCGAAGCGGCGCGACGGCCATTCATTCTGGTTCAAATGTCCTGGGCACCTGGGGCGAGGCGCAGGGGCGCGACTGTGCGGCCGGCGGCAACCTTCTGGCCGGTGAAGGCATACCCGTCGCGATGGTCGCCGCCTTCGAGAAGGCTCGCGGCCATCTGGGCGACAGGCTGATGGCGGCCCTGCGCGCCGGGCTGGACGCCGGGGGCGAGGCGGGGCCGGTCCACTCAGCGGGGCTCAAGGTGGCCGACCGTCTGTCCTGGCCGCTGGTCGATCTGCGCATCGACTGGTCCGACGACCCGATTGGTGATCTCGAAACCGCCTGGGCAGTCTATCGCCCGCAGATGGCGGCTTATGTCAGCCGCGCCGAAGATCCGACGCAGGCACCCAGCTATGGCGTGCCCGGGGACGAGTGAGGATATCGATGTTCACCCATGCCGAATGGAAATCGCGCGCCGCCGCCCTGCGCTTTCGCAACCAGTGCTTCATCGACGGAAGTTTCGTGCCCTCGGCGTCGGGCGCGAGGTTCGAGACGGTGAACCCGGCAACGGCCGAGGTCCTGACCGACGTCGCACGCGGTGGGGCCGAGGATATCGACCGCGCCGTGGCTGCCGCCCGCCGCGCCTTTGCCGATGGCCGCTGGTCGGGCAAGACCCCGGCCGAACGCAAGGAGGTGCTCCTGCGCCTCGCGGCGTTGATCCGGGAAAACGTGCCGGAATTCGCGCTGCTCGACAGCCTCGACATGGGCAAGCTGGTCAAGGACGCATCGACGATCGACGCGCCCGGTTCGGCGCATTTCTTCCAGTGGCATGCCGAGGCGATCGACAAGCTCTATGACGAGATCGCCCCGACCGGCGGGCGCAACCTTGCCATGGTCCGCCGCGTACCGCTTGGGGTCGTGGGCGCCGTGGTGCCGTGGAACTTCCCTCTCGACATGGCGACGTGGAAGCTGGCCCCGGCGCTGGCGACCGGCAATTCGGTGGTGCTGAAGCCGGCCGAGCAATCGCCACTCTCGGCGCTCAGGCTGGCTGAACTCGCCGCCGAGGCTGGCATCCCGGATGGTGTTCTGAATGTCGTCCCCGGCTTTGGCGAGGATGCGGGTCAGGCGCTTGGCCGTCACCCGGACGTCGATTGTCTCGTCTTCACCGGCTCGACCGCGGTCGGCAAGCTGTTCATGCGCTATGCCGGCGAGTCCAACATGAAGCAGGTCTGGCTGGAGACCGGCGGCAAGAGCCCGAACCTGATCTTCCCCGATGCCGACCTTGACCGCGCCGCCGACATGGCGGCCTTCGGCATATTCTTCAATCAGGGCGAGGTCTGCTCGGCCAACAGCCGGATGCTGGTCCATGAAAGCATCGCCGACGAGATGATCGACCGGATGGCGGCCCGCGCTGCCCAGGCGCTGCCGGGCGACCCGCTCGATCCCTCGTCCGCCATGGGATCGATGGTGGACCGGTCACATGCCGACACGGTGATGCGCTTCATCGCACAGGGACGGGCCGAGGCGCGGCTGGTCTGTGGTGGAGAGCGCGTCAGCCTGAACGGATCGGACGCGTTCATCCAGCCCACGATCTTTGCAGGTGCAGGCCCGGATGCCCGGATCGTGCGGGACGAGATCTTCGGCCCGGTGCTGTCGATCCAGACCTTCCGGACCGAGGACGAGGCGGTGGCGATGGCCAATGACACGGTTTATGGCCTTGCCGCCTCGCTGTGGACGCGTGATCTGTCGCGGGCGCTCGACCTGTCGGCGCGGCTTCATGCCGGCACAGTCTCGGTCAACACCGTCGATGCCCTCAGCGCCATGACGCCCTTCGGCGGCATGAAACAGTCCGGCTTCGGGCGGGACCTGTCGCTGCACAGCTTTGACAAGTACAGCGCGCTGAAGACGACCTGGATCAGCTATTGATCGACCAGTTTCGCGACCTATGCTGACAGCGGTTTCCCGGAGGGACGTGAATGCCGCTGCGCTTTACCCTGCGCCAGCTTGAATATCTGGTGGCGGTTGGCGAATGCGGCTCGATCTCGCAGGCGGCGGAGAAGCTCAGCGTTTCTCCGCCCTCGATCTCGACTTCGATCGCGCAGCTCGAGGCCGAGTTTGGCTTTCCCTTCTTCGTCCGCAAGCATGCGCAAGGCATGTCCTTGACCCGGGATGGCCGCGTGTTTCTGGCCGAGGCTCAGGCAGTCCTGCGCGACGCCGATCGTTTGAACGATCTGGCCAACGACATCACCGGCCGGGTCCGCGGGCCCTTCAAGGTCGGCTGTCTGCAGACCTTCGCCCAGATCGTGCTGCCCCAACTGCGCCGGGGTTTCATCGACCGCTATCCCGAGATCGAATTCCTGCAGACCGAGGCGCACCAGATGGCGCTGATCGAGATGCTCCGAAACGCCGACATCGACATCGCCCTGACCTATGACCTGAGCATTCCCGCCGATCTGGTCTTCGTCGAGCTTGCAACGCTGCCCCCCTATCTGGTCCTGCCCGAGGCGCATCCCCTCGCAGACCGCGACAGCGTCGATCTGGTCGAGGTTGCGCCCTATCCGATGGTGCTGCTCGACCTGCCTCTCAGCTCCGACTACTTCCTGGCTCTGTTCGCGGCCGCGGGCGTAAGGCCGAACATTGTCGAGCGAACGCGCGACCTGCCGATTGCCCAGTCGCTGGTCGCCAACGGCTTCGGCTACACCATCGCCAACATCCCGCCGGTGACCGATCTGTCGCCCGATGGACACAGACTCCGCTTCGCCGCCCTGAACGGCCCAGTTCGTCCGCTGCGCATGGGGCTTGTCCATGCCGGGGGCGGCGCAAGTTTCAGCAAGGCGCGCGCCTTTGTCGCCCATTGCCGGGAAAACCTGACCACTTCCGCGGTTGGTCAGCCGCGCACCGGGGCGGCGGGCAGGTGAAACAGGTTGCGGGGCAGCGAACAGCTTAGTGTCGGCCTAAGCAATACTTACGAAACCCGTAATTTACTTCGGCCGCACGCCAAGGCCAGCGTGCGGTCTGGTTCCCCCGCCCGTTCGGGGAGACCGCTCAATTGCTTTGGGGATACCGGTGCGCGATCCGAGATACGACATCCTGTTCGAACCGATGGCCATCGGCCCGCTCACGGCGAAGAACCGCTTCTACCAGGTGCCGCACTGCAACGGCGGCGGATACCGTGACCCGTCGGCCGCGGCTGCCATGCGCGGGGTCAAGGCCGAGGGTGGCTGGGGTGTGATCTTCACCGAACAGACTGAGATGCACCCGACCTCGGAGATCACCCCCTTCATCGAGTTGCGTCTTTGGGAGGACAAGGACATCCCCATGCTGCGCAAGATGGCGCGGGCGATGAAGACCCATGGCGCGCTGGCCGGAATCCAGCTGGCCTATTCGGGCATCAACGGCCCGAACATGTACACCAAGGAAGTGCCGCTGGCGCCCACGGCCCTGCCGATCCGCACCTTCACCAACGACCCGGTGCAGGCCCGCGCGATGGACAAGAACGACATCCGCAACCTGCGCCGCTGGTTCGTGACGGCTGCGAAGCGCTGCAAGGCTGCCGAGTTCGACCTGATCTGCCTTTATGGCGCGCATGGCTTCGGCATCTTCCAGCACTTCCTGAGCCGGGCGACCAACCAGCGTTCGGACGAATATGGTGGCAGCCTGGAAAACCGCTCGCGTTTCGCCCGTGAGGTGATCGGCGACATGCGCGACGCGGTGGGCGATACCATGGCGCTGACCTTGCGCGTGAGCCTCGATGAGACGATCGGCGACCTTGGCTTCTCCAATGCGGAGGTGCGCGACTTCATCGAGATGAACCGCAACCTGCCCGACCTCTGGGATCTGGCGCAGGGGACGTGGGAGGATTGCTCTGGCCCGTCGCGCTTCAAGGAGGAGGCGGCGCAGGAGCAGCTGGTGCGCGGTATCCGCGAGTTGACGGACAAGCCGGTGGTCGGCGTTGGCCGCTTCACCTCGCCCGACGTCATGGTGCGGATGATCCGCTCGGGTACGCTCGACTTCATCGGCTGCGCCAGGCCGTCGATTGCCGATCCCTTCCTGCCGAAGAAGGTCGAAGATGGGCGGATCGAAGACATCCGCGAATGCATCGGCTGCAACATCTGCATCACCGGCGACATGACCCAAGGGATGGGCCGCTGCACGCAGAACCCGACCTGGATGGAAGAATGGCGGCGCGGCTGGCATCCGGAAAAGATCGCGGCACGCGGCGAAAGCGAGAATGTGCTGGTCATCGGCTCGGGTCCGGCGGGGTTGGAGGCGGCGCGCGCCCGGTCGCTGCGCGGCTACGACGTCGCCGTAGCCGAGGCGCGCGATTTGTTCGGCGGCCGGGTGGCGCGCGAGCGGACCCTGCCGGGCCTGTCGGCATGGGGACGGGTGGTCGATTATCGCCTGTATCAA
>JAYRKT010000022.1:0-70031 GCA_041905595.1 Rhodobacter sp. | reverse complement strand
CCCAGGGAGGAGGAGGGGGTCGCCGCTGGTCCGATCGGCCCAGGGAGGAGGAGGGGCCTTTCGTACGCCGGTGGAAGCAAGAGCTTCCGAAGAAAGTGCGGCGGCACCAGGGAGGAGGAGAAGTGCCGCCGCTTTTGCTACGAACCCCGGGGAGGAGGAGAGGGGTCCCGCAATAATCTTACTTGCCGTAGGCCGCTTCCGCAGCGATCTCGGAGATCAGCACACGGTTGATGCCCAAGTCGGAAAGTTCACGATCCGTCAGGACCGCTAGTTCCCGGTAGGTCTGCTTGTACAGTCGGCGCTTGCGAAGCGCATCGCCGACCGTCTTCATGACCGCGCCCAGGCGTTCCGGATAGCCGGAGCGGACTGCGGGGGAAGTTGTCACATAGCTCATCGTCTTGCCTCGGGGGTCAGGGGCGCTTGTTTCGTCTTCCGCGCCGTTAGGGCAAACATAACTCAATGCTGCAGATGCACAATAACCTGAGCGTTCAATGCTGCCATGCGGCAAGTGCATGGCTTCCTTTACGTAATTTTGACGTGTCCTCAAACGTGCTGCCTGATTTCTGGGCGCGACACGAACACCACTTGCCCTGCCGCCGGCAAACGGCAACCTATTCGGCCCAGACAAGCCAAGGAGAATGACATGTCGCTGTCGCGTGAGTCGGTGTTGCAAGTGCTTGCGGCCATTGATGTGCCCGGCGGCGGCGATCTGGTTTCGCGCGATCTTGTGCGCGCGCTCAGTCTGGACGGCGGCATCGTGCGATTTGTTATCGAGGTCGCCAGTGCCGCCGAAGCGCAGGCGCTTGAGCCGGCCCGGTCCCAGGCCGAGACGGCCCTGCGCAGCTTGCCGGGGGTGGTTTCGGTTCAGGTCGTGCTGACCGCTCCTGCGGGGAAGGCGGCGCCGCCGAGTCTGAAGATCGGCCAGCACCCCACGCCCCAGCAGGGCGGGCCGCAGCCGGTCTCGGGCGTGGACCGTATCCTGGCCATTGCCAGCGGCAAGGGGGGGGTGGGCAAGTCCACCGTGTCGTCCAACCTTGCTGTCGCGCTGGCGCGGCAGGGGCGGCGGGTCGGGTTGCTCGACGCCGATATCTACGGCCCGTCGCAGGCCAGGATGATGGGGGTGACCAAGCGCCCCGCCTCGCCCGACGGTCAGACGATTCTGCCGCCAGAAGCGCATGGCGTCGTCATGATGTCGATGGGGCTGATGCTGAAGGAGAACGAGGCGGTCGTCTGGCGTGGGCCGATGATCATGGGCGCACTCCAGCAATTGCTGACCCAGGTGGCCTGGGGCAAGCTCGATGTGCTGATCGTCGACCTGCCGCCGGGAACGGGTGACATCCAGCTCACGCTTTGCCAGCGCACCAAGCTGACCGGGGCGATCGTCGTCTCGACGCCGCAGGACGTGGCGCTTCTCGATGCACGCAAGGCGCTTGACATGTTCCGAAAGCTGAACACCCCGGTTCTTGGCTTGATCGAGAATATGTCGACCTTCATCTGCCCCAATTGCGGTCACGAGGAGCATATCTTCGGCCATGGCGGCGTCCGGGCCGAGGCCGTGAAGCTGGGGCTGCCCTTCCTTGGGGAGCTGCCGCTGAGCCTTGATGTCAGGCTTGCGGGGGACAGTGGCACTCCGGCAGCAGCAGGCGAAGGGCCGACGGCCGATGCCTATGCCCGGATCGCGTCGGGGCTGATCGCCGGCGGCATGGCCTGACCGCCCGGATCAAGCGGGAAATCATGGGAAAAGTCCCGTGCCGGGGCGTCGCGCGCCGAATCACTGGCGCGTGAGCCGCCGTGATTCGGGTGCTGTCTTTCATGTATTCGTTGTTTGTTCTCCACTCCGTGCCGGTATGGGCGGCCTGCTTCGATGCCGGTGGGATTTTATGGGATTTTGTGGCTTGGCCGCGTCTCTATCTACATATTGTGGAATGCTCGATGAGAGATCCGACTTGTGGGAATAGGCTCGCCAAATCCTGTCTAATCACAAGCGCGTTAGCGACTTTTCGCTGCTCTCCGCGATGGCATCTCAAAGAAAGGATTTGCTTTCCCATGCTTTCCCATGTCATCCCTTGCTCATCGAAGGCGGCAGCGAATGACAAGCAGGGGCGGCAAAGACCCCGAACAGGCGAAAGTCAGGTTTCATACAGGCAGCCGCCGCTTTCGAGAAACTGAGATCCGGCGCGCGAGCGAGCAGACATCCCCCCAGGTGGCGCGCGCAGCTGGACGGACCCAGCGATGGGACGAGGGCGGCGGATCGGGCGTGGCAGCAGTCCCGATCCGCCGTTGTCCGTTTCAGGGCCGGGCAAACGAGGGACAAGACCCCGACGCAAGGGCGGGGCGCGAGTGAAGGAGCCGCACGTCGTGGCGGAGAGCTTCAGAGGCGAGGTCGTCCAGAAGGTGGACGCCAAAGCGCGGGTCTCGATCCCCGCCGCCTTTCGTCGCGTTCTCGAAAATGGCGATCCCTCCTGGCCCGAAAGCCCCCGCCCGCGCGTGATCATGGTCTATGGCGACGAGCGTCGTCGCTTCGTCGAATGCTATCCCATCACCGAGATGAAACGGGTCGAGGCGCTGATTGCGCGCCTGCCCAAGGGTTCTCCCCGCCGCCGCGCGCTCGAGCGCAACCTCATCACGCTGTCGGTGACTGTGGAGGTTGATGAGGACGGCCGGATCGTGCTGCCGCAGAAAGTGCGCGAAAAGATCGGGGCTGCGCCCGAGGAATTCTCCGGTGGTTTCGAAGCGATGTTCGCCGGCGCGCTGGAAACCTTCCAGCTGTGGAAGCGCGACGCCTACGAGGAAGAGATCGCGGCGCAATCCCTTGAAGAAATGGAAGAACTGGCAGAGGGGCTCGATATCCTGTCGCTCCTGCCGGATCCGGAGGCGTGAGCATGGTGACGAGCGGTCCCGCCGACGCCCGCCCGCCGCATATCCCCGTTCTCCTGCGCCCGCTCCTGCAGGCGGTCGCGCCCGTTCACGGCACCTGGATTGACGGCACCTTCGGCGCCGGCGGCTATGCGCGCGGGCTGCTCGAGGCCGGGGCCGATCAGGTCATCGGCATCGACCGCGATCCGCTGGCCCTGCAGATGGCGGCGGGGTGGTCGGCCGCCTATGGTCAGCGCCTGCGTCTTGTTGCCGGGACCTTCTCGGACCTCGATAGCGTGGCAAACGGGCCAGTCGATGGCGTGGTGCTCGATCTCGGCGTGTCGTCGATGCAGCTCGATCGGGCCGAGCGGGGCTTTTCCTTCCTCAAGGACGGGCCGCTCGACATGCGGATGAGCCAGTCGGGCGACAGCGCGGCCGATCTGGTCAACACGGCCCCGGAAGAGGTGCTGGCCGACATCCTTTACCTTTATGGCGAGGAACGCGCATCGCGCCGGATCGCACGGGCGATCGTTGCTGCGCGGGGCGAGGCGCCGATCGAGACGACCTTGCGCCTTGCCGAGATCGTGGCCCGCTGCCTGCCGCGCCCGAAACCCGGGCAAAGCCATCCGGCGACGCGCAGTTTCCAAGCAATCCGCATCGCCGTGAATGCCGAGTTCGAAGAGCTCGCAGAAGGCTTGATGGCGGCCGAAAGGGCGCTTAGGCCGGGCGGCATGCTGGCTGTCGTCACCTTCCATTCGCTCGAGGACCGCGTCGTGAAGCGCTTCCTGCAGCTTCGCTCCGGCGGCGAGGCGCAAAGCAACCGCTATGCCCCTGCCAACAGCCCGGAAAAGCCTCGCTTTCAGCTGGTTACGCGCCGGGCGGTCGGTCCCGACGATCAGGAACTGGCTGAGAACCCCCGCGCCCGGTCTGCCAAGCTCCGCGTTGCGCAGCGCACCGATGCCCCGGCGGGGCAGGTCGATCCCGCCGCGCTAGGCGTTCCCCTTCTTCAGCGGAAAGGTCGCCGGTGATGCGTTCTGTCCTCTACGCCCTTTCGTTCCTGGCCGTCATGGGGTTGGCCTTCTGGGCCTACCGCGAGAACTACGCCACCCAGGATGCGCTGCGGAACGTGGACCGGCTGCAGAACGAGATCGCCGACCTGCGCGACGAACTGGCGATGCAGAAGGCGGAATGGGCCTATCTGAACCGCCCCGACCGGATTCGCGAACTTGCCGCGATCAGTTTCGACAAGCTGGGCCTTCTGCCGATGGAGCCAGAGCAGTTCGGCGATGCCAAGGACATTCCGTATCCGCCGCCGCCCGTGGTCTCGCTACCGTCGGACCTGTCGCTGTCCGCGCCGGTCTCGGTGCAGGGCAAGCTTGATGTCGTGCCGACCAACGAGGTGCAGATCCCATGACCCGTATCCCGCTGCGCCCGCTGGCCCGCATCCTGTCCGCCCGTGCCCGCGGCGAGAACCCCGACACGATCGAACGCGAGAACATCCGCCTGAGGCAGAAGCAGACCCACGACCGCGCTCGCGCGCGCGCGCAAGGTCGCCTGTTGCTGCTCGGCGTGGCCTTCACCATGGCCTTCACCAGCATCGGGGCCCGGATGGGCATGATGGCGGCAACCATGCCGACTGAACCGCGCAGCGCCAATTCCGGCGCCCAGATCGAGGCGCAGCGCGCCGATCTGACCGACCGCAACGGCCGGATCCTTGCGACCAACATCCTGACGCACTCGCTTTATGCGCAACCCAAGGACATGGTCGATCCGGCCCGCGTGGCGCATGAACTGGTCGGCATCTTCCCCGATCTTGACGAGAAGCAACTCCTGACTCGCTTCACCGATGGCCGCAGCTTCCTCTGGATCAAGAAGAAGCTCTCGCCCGAGCAGATGCAGCAGGTGCATGACATCGGCGATCCCGGGCTGCTCTTCGGCCCCCGCGAGATGCGGCTTTACCCCAACGGCCGCCTTGCCGCGCATGTGCTGGGCGGCGCGAGTTTTGGCGCGGAGGGGGTGAATTCGGCCGAGGTTATAGGCACCGCCGGCATCGAAAAGGCGCTCGACGCCCGCCTGCGCGATCCGGCCAATGCCGGCAAGCCGGTGGCACTGTCGCTTGACCTCACGGTCGAGGCGACTGTGCAGGAGGTGCTGGAAGGCGGCATGAAGATGATGCAGGCCAAGGGTGCTGCAGCCATCCTCATGGACGTGCATACGGGCGAAATCCTGTCGATGGTTTCGCTGCCTGATTTCGATCCGAACGATCGTCCGCAGCCGCTGGTGTCTGGCGATCCCGCAGACAGCCCGCTCTTCAACCGTGCGGTGCAGGGTGTTTACGAGCTTGGCTCGACCTTCAAGATCTTCGCGGCCGCGCAGGCGCTGGAGCTTGGGCTGGTCAATCCCGACACGATGGTTGATGCGAATGCGCCTTTGATCTGGGGCAAGTTCAAGATCAAGGAATTCGACAACCATAACTACGGTCCGCTGCTGTCGGTCAGGAACGTGATCGTGAAATCCTCGAACGTCGGAGCGGCCCATATCGCGCTGATGATCGGAGGGGTGCGTCAGCAAGCCTTCCTGAAGTCGCTCGGCTTCTTCGACCCGACCCCGGTCGAACTGGTCGAGGCTGCGGGGGCAAAACCGCTGGTTCCGGCCCGTTGGCCTGACATAACCACGATCACCACTTCCTATGGGCACGGCATCTCTGCCAGCCCGATGCATCTGGCGGCGGCCTATGCAACGATTGCAAATGGCGGCACGCTGGTGAAGCCGACGCTACTGAAGTCCGACGCAATCGAGCATGGTCCCCGGATCATCTCGGAAAAGACGGCGCAGGAAGCGGTCGCAATGCTGCGTGGGGTGGTGACCGAGGGCACCGCCAGTCTCGGCAACGTGCCGGGTTACTCCGTGGCCGGAAAGACCGGCACGGCCGACAAGCCGAAGAAGGGCGGCGGCTACTGGCACGACAAGGTCATCAACACCTTTGCCTGTACCTTCCCGTCGAACGATCCGAAATATGTCCTGGTTCTGACGCTTGACGAACCGGTCGAGACGGTCGGCTCTGAGGTGCGCCGCACCGCGGGCTGGACGGCCGTGCCGGTCGCAGCCGAGGTGATCCGCCGCGTCGCGCCGTTGCTTGGCCTCCGGCCCGAGGTTGAAACTGCCGCAGCGACCGAGGTAACACTCGCCCGCAACTGACCCCCTAGCCGGAGCGCCGAGCCATGACGGAAGCCGTGAAATCCCTCGCCGAACTGGGCCTGACTGCCCGCGGCGGGCGCGAGGCGCGGATCACCGGGCTGGCGGTCGACAGCCGCGCTGTGCGCCCCGGGTTCCTGTTCGCCGCCCTGCCGGGCAGCAAGGCACATGGGGCGGCCTTCATCCCTGCCGCGCTGGACCTTGGCGCAGTCGCCGTGCTGACCGATGCCGAAGGCGCGCGGATCGCGCAGGGTTTGCCGGGCATGGCCAATATCGCACTCGTCGTTGCCGAGGACGCACGCGAGGCGCTGTCTTTTGCCGCCGCGCTTTGGTTCGGACGCCAGCCCGCCACCATGGTTGCCGTGACGGGCACCAACGGCAAGACCAGCGTAGCCACCTTTACCCGGCAGATCTGGGCTGCACTTGGCCTTCCGGCGATCAATATCGGCACGACCGGGGTCGAGGGGGCCTGGGACGCGCCTTCGGGCCACACGACGCCCGAGCCGATCACGCTCCACCGGCTTCTTGCCGAAGCGGCCGAAGCGGGCATCACCCATGCCGCGATGGAGGCGTCATCTCATGGACTCGACCAGCGCCGGCTGGATGCAGTGCGGCTGAAGGCGGCGGGCTTCACCAACTTCACCCAGGACCACCTCGACTATCACGGCACATTCGAGGCCTATTTCGCCGCCAAGGCCGGACTCTTTGATCGCGTCCTGCCAGAGGATGGCACGGCGGTCCTGAACACGAATGACCCGAAAAGCGTCGATCTGGCGCTGATTGCCACGGCTCGCGGGCAGAAGATCCTGCGCACCGGCCATGGCGCGGATGCCGACCTGCGCATCCTCGGTCAGCGCTACGACGCGACCGGGCAGGATGTGCGATTCGCGTGGAAAGAGGCGCCTCATCAAGTTCGCCTCAACCTGATCGGCGGCTTCCAGGCCGAGAACGTGGCGGTGGCGGCAGGCTTGGCGATCGGCTCCGGTTGTGCGCCAAACGACGTTTTCGCGGTCCTGCCGCAGCTTTCGACCGTGCGCGGGCGCATGCAGTTGGCCGGCCGGCGCAAGAACGGCGCGAGCGTCTTTGTCGATTACGCCCATACCCCCGATGCGATCGAAACCGCGCTGAAGGCGCTCCGCCCGCATGTTATGGGGCGCATCGTCGTTGTTTTCGGCGCGGGCGGTGATCGCGACCGCACGAAGCGCCCGCTGATGGGCCGGGCTGCGGCGGAAAATGCCGACATCCTGTTCGTGACCGACGACAATCCGCGCTCCGAGGACCCGGCGGCGATCCGCGCGCAGATCATGGAAGCCTGCCCCGAGGCGAACGAGGTCGGCGACCGCGCCGAGGCGATCCTTCGGGGTGTCGATGCGCTCGGCCCCGGCGACGCCTTGCTCGTCGCGGGCAAGGGTCATGAAAGCGGCCAAACCATTGCCGGTCATGTCTATCCCTTCGACGATGTCGAACAGGCCAGCGTCGCGGTTGCGGCGCTGGACGGGCTGATATGATGGCCGCGCTCTGGACCGCCGCCGACGCTGCCGCCGCCACCCGCGGGCGCATCTCCTGCGACTGGGTGGCGAAGGGCGTCTCGATCGACACACGGACCTTGCAGCCGGGGGACCTGTTCGTTGCGCTGAAGGATGTGCGCGACGGGCACGAATTCGTCGGCCAGGCGCTCGACAAGGGCGCGGCTGCGGCGCTTGTCACGCATGTTCCGGAAGGCGTTGGCATCGACGCCCCGCTCTTGATCGTACCCGATGTGCTCGAGGCGCTTCGCGGCCTTGCGCGCGCGGCGCGGGCGCGGACAAATGCGAAAGTCGTGGGCGTCACCGGCTCGGTGGGCAAGACCTCGACCAAGGACATGCTGCGCGCGGTGCTGGGCGGGCAGGGCAAGACCCACGCCGCCGAGGCCAGCTACAACAACCACTGGGGCGTGCCGCTGACACTGGCGAGGATGCCGGTGGACACCGATTTCGCCGTGGTCGAGATCGGCATGAACCACCCCGGCGAGATCGCGCCATTGGCTGCACTGGCGCAGCTTGACGTCGCCCTCATCACGACTGTCGCCCCTGCCCATCTTGAAGCCTTCGAGAACATCGAGGGGATCGCCCGCGAAAAGGCGGCGATCATGGACGGGCTCAAGCCCGGCGGCACCGCAGTGCTGCCGGCCGACCTGACCGTCACGCCGATCCTGCTTGCCAAGGCTGCCGAAGTCGGCGCGCATGTGCTGCGCTTTGGCAGCGGCGAGGATGCCGACTACCGGCTGACTGACGTGACGCTGACGCCCGATGCAACGGTCGTACGCGCGACGGCGAAGGGCGAGCCGCTTCTCTTCAAGGTCCGCAGCCCCGGTCGCCATTTCGCGCCGAACGCGCTGGCGGTACTGGCGGCGGCCACGGCGCTTGGTCTCGATCCGACGATTGCCGCCTGCGACATCGGCAACTGGCTGCCGCCCAAGGGACGCGGCACGCGCGAACGCATCGTGCTTGATGCGGTCGAGGACCGCGGCTTCGAGTTGATCGACGACGCCTTCAACGCCAATCCCGCCTCGATGGCGGCCAGCCTTGACCTGTTGGCGGCGATCCCGCCGGTTGACGGCGTCGGGCGCATCCATCCGGGCAGGCGCATCGCCATCCTTGGCGACATGCTGGAACTCGGGCGCACGGAGCTGGACCTGCACGCGGCCATCGCCCGCCATCCGGCGATGGACAAGATCACCACAGTGCATTGTGTGGGACCCCGGATGCGGGCGCTGCATGCGATCCTGCCGCTGCAAAAGCGGGGGCTCTGGGTTGAAACCGCCGCCGAGCTGGTGCCGCAACTGCGCCAGCTCGTCGATGCCGGCGACATCGTGCTCGTCAAGGGCTCGAAGGGGATCAAGGTTTCGCAGGTCGTTGACGGCTTCCGAAAATTGGGGCAGGCGATCGCGCAGGATACGACAGGCGCCGAATAACGGCGCGGACGAGAGGGGCGAAGGGCATGTTCTACTGGTTGGCCGATCTGTCGGACGGGGGCGGCATACTCAACCTCTTCCGCTACATCACCTTCCGGGCCGGCGCGGCCTTCTTCACCGCGCTGGTCTTCGGCTTCATATTCGGCCGACCGCTCATCAACATGCTGCGCCGCAAGCAGGGCAAGGGGCAGCCGATACGCGACGACGGCCCGCAGAGCCACTTCGCCAAGGCCGGAACCCCGACCATGGGCGGCCTTCTGATCCTGTCCGCGCTGACCTTCTCGACCCTGCTCTGGGCGCGCCTGGACAACCCTTATGTCTGGATCGTGGTCTTCGTCACGCTTGCCTTCGGCCTGATTGGCTTTGCCGACGACTTCGCCAAGGTGACCAAGCAGAACACCAAGGGAGTCTCAAGCCGCGCGCGCTTCCTTCTGGGCCTCCTGATCGCGGCGCTGGCCGCCTATGCCGCCGCCCGCTTCCATCCCGACACGCTGACCGATCAGCTCGCGGTGCCCTTCTTCAAGAACGTGCTGATCAACCTTGGCTATTTCTTCGTGCCGTTCGGAATGCTGGTGATCGTGGGCGCCGCAAACGCCGTGAACCTCACGGACGGGCTGGATGGCCTGGCGATCATGCCGGTGATGATCGCGGCCGGCACGCTTGGCGCCATTGCCTATGTCGTCGGTAACGCGAATTTCGCCGAGTATCTGGGCGTGCATTTCGTACCCGGCACCGGTGAACTTCTGGTCTTCACCGCCGCACTGATCGGCGGTGGCCTTGGCTTCCTGTGGTACAACGCCCCCCCCGCGGCGGTGTTCATGGGCGATACCGGCTCGCTGGCACTTGGCGGTTCGCTTGGCGCCATCGCCGTCTGCACCAAGCACGAGATCGTTCTGGCCATCGTCGGTGGGCTGTTCGTGGTCGAGGCGCTCTCGGTCATCATTCAGGTGATGTACTACAAGCGCACGGGCCGCAGGGTGTTCCTGATGGCCCCGATCCACCACCATTTCGAGAAGAAGGGCTGGGCCGAGCCGCAAATCGTCATCCGCTTCTGGATCATCTCGCTGATCCTCGCGCTGATCGGCCTCGCCACGCTCAAGGTCCGGTGAGAACGGCTGGCGTAAGCGGTCGGCCTGTGCAACTGTCCCCGGACTGAACTCGGGGGTAGGAATGGCATCGAGCGATACCTTACTGGCTTTCCTGCTGGCGACCGCGATCTTCGCCCTGATGCCTGGCCCAGCGATGCTCTATACTGCGGCGCGGACAATCGCGGGCGGTCGCCGCGCGGGACTTGGCGCCGCGTTCGGCATTCTTCTTGGCTGCTGTGTCCATGTCATCGCCGCCGCCGCCGGCCTGTCGGTGCTGTTCCATGCGGTTCCGACCATCTACTTCGCGGTCAAGCTGATTGGCGCAGGCTATCTGGTCTGGCTGGGGATCGGAATGATCCGCAGCCGCGAAGGTCTGGGCGCGTTGCCCACCGGATTGCCCTCCATGTCAGCGGGCAAGGCGTTCCGGCAAAGCGTCATGGTCGAGCTTCTGAACCCCAAGACGGCTTTGTTCTACGTGGCCTTCCTGCCGCAGTTCGCCGATCCAGCCGCCCTGTTGCCGGTCTGGTCGCAACTTCTTCTGCTGGGGGTTGTCGCCTGCCTGATGTTCAGCGCGATGGACCTTGTGGCCATATTCGCCGCCTCGGCAGTGGCCGGGCGTCTGGCCCGGTCGACGCGCCTGGCGAAGTGGATGCAACGCACGGGCGGCATGATCCTTGTCGGTCTCGGCCTGCACGTGGCAACGCAAAGAGCCTGAGTCATGACCGACCGGACCGCCCCGCTCATTGCGCGCGATGCGGCGGTCTTTCTGAGCCAGGATCTGTCCTCGCCCTGCACCTCAAGCGTCCGGCGCGCCGAGGGGATCTGGATAGAGGATCATGCCGGCCGACGTTTCATGGATTTCCATGGCAACTCGGCGCATCACCTCGGCTATGCCCATCCGCGCATCCTGGCCGCGATCCGCGAGCAACTTGACCAACTGACCTTCGCGCCGCGCCGCTTCGCCTGCGAACCGGCGACAGAGCTTGCCGAGGAACTGGCCCGCATCGCCCCGGGCGATCTGGGCCGCTCGCTGTTCCTGCCCTCGGGGTCGGACGCGGTCGAGACGGCCTTGCGACTGGCCCGCGCCGTGACCGGGCGGTGGAAGACGGTCTCGTTCTGGGGCTCATACCACGGCACGGGCTTTGGTGCGGCGGCGGTCGGGGGCGATCCGGCTTGGCGGAACCGGGCGACTGGCCCCCTGCCGACCGGTGCCGAGCATGTCGCGCAGTATGACTGCCTTGCCTGCCCCTACAATCATCCTGGCCCCGCCGCCTGTGGCCTCGCCTGTGCGCGGGCGATCACCGACATCCTGCGGCGCGAGGGAGATGTGGCGGCAGTCGTGGCGGAACCGATGCGGTCCTGGCCGCTGATCCCGCCTGCGGGCTTCTGGTCCGAAGTCCGCCGCGCCTGCGACGAGACCGGGACGCTCCTGATCTTCGACGAGGTTCCGACGGGTCTGGGCAAGACCGGCCGCATGTTCGCCTCTGCGCATGAGGGCGTGGTGCCCGATGTCCTTGTGCTGGGAAAGGCGCTTGGCGGGGCGGTCCTGCCCCTCGCGGCGGTCATCGCGCGGCGCGATCTGGATCGGGCCGCGCCGTGGTCCATCGGTCATTTCACACACGAGAAGAATCCCGTCACAACTCGCGTCGGTCTCGAAGTCCTGCGAGTGATCGCCGAAGAGGGTCTGGCCGACCGTTCGGCAGAAATGGGGGCAGGGGCGCTGAACCGGCTGCGGGCACTGGAGGGGCCTGTCTTCGGCCTGCGCCACGCCCGCGGCCGCGGCTTGCTCCTCGGGATCGAGGTCACCGATGCGGCGGGCCGTCCGGATGCCGCTCGAGCGGACCGGATCCGCGCAATGGCGCTTGAGGCCGGACTCAATTTCAAGCTGTCGAATGGCGCGACGGCCACGCTTACACCGCCGCTCGTGATTTCGGTCGGGGATCTGGACCGGGCGCTTGGGATCTTCGAGGGTGCGGCCCGGGCCGTGTCCCCCTGACGTCTCCCGCAAGGCTGCCCCCGACTTGCCGTCGCGGCCGGGCCGGCCCATCCTTGCCCCTTCACGAAACTGGAGCTTTCCCATGACACGTCCCCTACATCCGACCGCCTTTGTCACCGGGGGCAATAGGGGTCTTGGCCGTGCCATCGCGGCCGGTCTGAAGGCGAAAGGCTGCCGGGTGACGATTGGCGCCAGGTCGGAAGAGGACGGGCGGCAGGCAGCGGCAGAGCTTGGGACGGCCTTCGCGCGGATCGACCTGACCGAGCCCGACAGCTGTTTCGACGCGATCGTGCAGGCAGGGGGCTTCGACATCCTCGTCAACAACGCCGGCATTCTGAACCACGACTCGCTCCTGTCGCCGAAGAGTGATTTCGCCGAAGCGATGGAAGTGATGGTAGCGGCCCCCCTCGACCTGATCCGGCTCAATGTTCCGCACTGGCGCGAGACGGGGTGGGGCCGGATCGTCAACTTGTCCTCGGGCTGGGGCAGCTTCACACAGGGGCTCGGCGGGCCTGGGGCATATGGCGTGGCCAAGGCTGCACTGAACGCACTGACCAAGGCCCTGCCGCGTGACCTGCCACCGGGGGTCAAGATCAATGCCTGCGATCCGGGTTGGGTCAAGACCCGCATGGGCGGCGCCTCCGCGCCCCTCAGCCCGGAACAAGGCGCGGAGACTGCTCTCTGGCTTGCGCTTCTGCCCGAGGATGGGCCGACCGGCGGCTTCTTCCGCAGGCGTGAACCAGTGGGCTGGTAACGTAGGTCAGGCCTGAAGGGACAGCGCCCGCCGCAAGGCCCCGAAGCGCATCCGGTATTGCGTGGGGGTGAGCCCGACCCGCCGTCGGAACAGCCGCCCGAAAAAGCTCGGGTCCTCGTAGCCCACTTCCTCGGCGATGGCCTCGACCGGCAGGTCGCTGCGTTCGAGCATCTGCTTCGCCTCTTCCAGCCGGTGGGCATGGACATAGTCGAGCGGCGTCATGCCCGTCGCCACGCGGAAGCGGCGCATGAAGGACCGCTCTGGCAGGCCCGATTGCTCGATCATCGCGGCGACGGGCGCGGGCTGGCCGTAATTCGCGGCCACCCAATCCTGGCTCTTGCGGATGGCGGCATCGTCGTTCTGGCGAAAATTCACTGGCGCAGCGAAGGGCATCTGGCCAATATCGTGCCATTGCAGCAGGTAGACGCGCGCGACCTCGATTGCCTCCTGCAGACCGACATGGCGGGCGATCAGGTAAAGCGCGAGATCCTGCCAGCTGGTCCCGCCCCCGGCCATGACGATCCGCTGCGCCTCGCCGGTCAGGACCAGCGTCTGGTTCTGCCGCACCCGCACCCCGGAATAGTTGTTGGTCAGGGTCGAGACATAGGCCCAATGGATCGTCGCATCCAGCCCGTCGAGCAGCCCCGCCTCGCCCAGCAAGACCGCCCCGGAGCAGGCGCTGGCCAGCATCCCGCCGCCCTGATGCACGCGGGCGAGCCAGGCTGCCTCTGGCGCAAATTGGCCAGCGACACTTGCACCGGGATCGACAAAGAAATCAGGGATGCAGACGATGTCGGGTTTCGGCGCATTGTCGAAGTCGAATTCCGGCTGCACCGGGATGCCGTTCGCGGCAAGGAACTGCTCGCGGGTCCGCGCCACGATGAAGGGCCGCATCCGCTGATCGCCGGCCTGGCCCTTTGTCACGAAGCTGAAGTCGCGCCCGGGAGATGAGAAGAGGTCGAACATGCCGTAAAGGGCCGAGGCGGTCACCTCGGGAACGGCCAGGATGGCCACGAGAATGCGTCCCTGTTCGTCCGGCATGGCAGAAATGACCGCTTTCCTGCAGGATCGGCTTTGGGATCATCCGCCGATCCGACCTAGCCTTTCTACATCAATGAGGGAGGCACGTCATGACAAAGCATGAAGCAAGACCCGCGGCCCGCGCGATTGATCCAGCAGCGGTGGAGGCGTTCCGCGCCGAAATGCGGGGCGAGGTGCTTGATCCTGCCAGCGAGGCTTATGACGAGACTCGCGTGATCTGGAATGCGATGATCGACCGGCGGCCTTCGCTTATCGCCCGCTGCGTGAATGCGGCGGATGTCTCGGCCAGCGTTCGCTTCGCGCGGGCGCAGGGTCTGGCGATCGCCATGCGAAGCGGCGGGCACAACGTGGCAGGCTATGCCGTCTGCGAGGGCGGCCTGATGATCGACCTGTCCTTGATGGACGGCGTCCGCGTCAGCCCCGCGCTCGATCGGGCCTGGGTTGAAGGCGGTGCGACCTGGGCGGCGGTCGACCGGGCGACGACGCCCTTTGGCCGGGCGACGCCGGGCGGGCTGATTTCGGCGACCGGGGTGGCCGGTCTGACGCTGTCGGGCGGCATCGGCTGGCTGCGCGGCACGCATGGTCTGGCCTGTGACAACCTGATGGCCGCCGACCTGATCGACGCCGAGGGCAGGCTGATCCATGCCAGCGAAACCGAGAACCCTGACCTCCTCTGGGCCCTTCGCGGCGGCGGGGGCAATTTCGGTGTGGTCGTGAATTTCGAATTCCGCCTGCACCCGATCGCGCCCGAGGTCTTTTTCTGCGCCCCCATCTATGCCGAGGAGCGCGCCGCCGAGATCCTGCCGCTTTGGCGGGATTTCATGGCGACTGCGCCGGACGAACTGAGCGGGCTGGCGGAATTCTCGACCATCCCCGAAGATCCGGCCTATCCGGAAGACATCTGGGGCCGCCGCGTAGTGGCGCTGGCCCATGTATACGATGGCCCGGCAGAGGAAGGGGAACGGGTGACGGCCCCCTTGCGTGGCTTCGGCCCGATGCTGACCGATTTCAGCGGGGCGATGCCATATGCGACGATACAGACGCTCTACGACGGGATATTCCCGAAGGGCAGGGACCGCTGCTACTGGAAATCGACCTATCTGAAGCGCCTCGATGATCCTGTGATCGCCGACATCCTCGGGCACCTGTCCCGCCGGCCCTCCGAGATGACCTTCGCCTCTGTCTGGAAGTTCGGCGGCGCTGTGCAGCGCATTGCGGCGGACGCGACCGCCTTCGGCGACCGGTCCATGCCCTTCATGTTCAGCCTCGACGCGATCTGGCAGGGGGCCGACGGGGACGAGGCTAACATCGGCTGGGTCCGGTCCGCCTGGTCGGCGATGCAGGCCCATTCGACCGGGCGGATGTACCTCAATTTCCCCGGCCTTGGTGAGGGCGACACTCTGGTGCGCGATGCCTTTGGCGCGACGACCTATGCACGGCTGCAAGAGGTCAAGCGCCGCTACGATCCGCAAAACGTCTTCCGGATGAACCAGAACATCCCGCCGGCAGGCTGATACCGGCCGCCCTTGCGGCCCGCCGCCGCCCTCCCCATTCTGCGCCGGAACGGCAGGGAGGGCGGCAGATGATTCCGGTCAAGGGCTATGAGGGACGGAAGGTCGGCGTTCTGGGGCTCGGGCGATCCGGCCTTGCGACGGCGCGCGCCCTGATTGCCGGCGGAGCCGAGCCGGTGGTCTGGGACGACAGCCCCGAAGCCCGCGCCAAGGCCGAGGCCGAAGGTTTCACCCCTGTCGACCTGGCCCGGGGCGGCGTGATCGACAGCCTTGCCGCGCTGGTCGTCTCGCCCGGCATCCCGCATCTCTATCCGCAACCCAACAAGGTGATCGCCCTGGCGCTGGAGCGGGGAATTCCGGTCGACAACGACATCGGGCTGTTCTTCCGCTCTTTCGCAACGAAGGCCTGGGATAACTTCGATCAGGCGCCGCGCGTGGTCTGCGTGACAGGGTCGAACGGCAAGTCGACGACGACGGCGCTGATCCACCACATCCTTCAGGTTGCCGGCCGGCCGACGCAGATGGCCGGCAACATCGGGCGCGGCGTGCTCGACATCGACCCGGCGCAGGATAGCGAGGTGGTCGTGCTGGAGCTGTCGAGCTACCAGACCGACCTTGCCCGCGCGCTGACCCCGGATATTGCAGTCTTCACCAACCTGTCGCCTGACCATCTCGACCGGCACAACGGCATGGGCGGCTACTTTGCCGCCAAGCGTCGGCTCTTTGCCGAGGGCGGGCCGGATCGTGCCGTCATTGGCGTCGATGAACTTGAGGGCCGGTTCTTGGCCAACCAGATGTCCGAAGGTCCCGAGGATGACCGGGTGATCCGCATTTCCTCGGGCCAGAAGCTAGACGATCACGGTTGGTCGGTCTTTGCCCGCAAGGGTTTCCTTGCCGAATGGCGCAAGGGCCGGCAGGTCGCCTCGATCGACCTGCGCGAGGTACAAGGCCTTCCGGGCGCCCACAACCATCAGAACGCCTGCGCGGCCTATGCGGCGACGCGGGCGCTCGGCGTGGCGCCGAAACTGATCGAGCAGGCCTTCCACTCCTTCGCGGGCCTGCCGCATCGCAGCCAGCTTGTGGGCGAGCGGGGCGGCGTCCGTTTCATCAACGACAGCAAGGCGACCAACGTGGACAGCGCGGCCAAGGCGCTTCAGGCGTTCCCGAAGATCCGCTGGATCGCCGGCGGGCTGGGCAAGGACGGGGGCATCGCCGCACTCGAGCCGCATCTGAACTCGGTGGTGAAAGCCTACCTGATCGGCCATTCGGCGCGCGACTTCGCGCTCCAGATCGGCGACACCCCGCATGAGATCTGCGAGACGATGGAGCGCGCCGTGATGCGGGCGGCCGAAGAGGCGCAGCCGGGCGAGGTCGTGCTGCTCGCCCCGGCAGCGGCGAGTTTCGACCAGTATCCGAACTTCGAGAAACGCGGCGAGGATTTCATGGCGCGGGTAAAGGGGCTGCCGGATTGATCTCGCCGCCGGCCGGCCGCGTTCCTCACTGATTGGCGGACAGCAAGGGATCGCTGCAACCCGGCAAGTTCGCGCAGCTTGTCATTTTCTGCGCCAACACGCTGATCGGCGATCCGATGAAGATCAAGCAGATCAGCGTCGTCGAGACGATCAAGCAAGGGGGGAGGATCTGCTTGGTCGCCTGATCCTCGCAGTTCGTCCGGACCGTTCCTTGTGATATGCTCGCCAATATCGCAGCAGATATGATTGAAGGAGGGCCCTATGACGTCGCTTTCCTGCCTGCGGAGGGGGACAGGTTTCGGCATTTCCCTTTTCGCTCTTACCATTCTCGGCGGTTGCAGTGATGAGTTTCTGACGACCAGTTACAAAGTCGCTCCGAAAAGCTCTGCCTTTGCATCCGAGGTGCGCCGAGGCGATCGCCAGATCTCGGACATCTTTACTGGCACGCCCTGCTTGCTGACCGTCGACAACGAGACGACGCCACTTCAGTCGACGAAGAGCGGTACGCTCGGGCAGGCCGGGTTCAACATCTCCGTGAACTCCGCGAACCCCGCCAATATGGCCACAAACGATCCGTCCTGCCCGACGATCACGGAACTTTCGATCGGCGTTGGCGGTGCAAGCGATGTGCTGGCCGTCGGCAGCAGCACCGAGAATACTGCGCTGGCTGTCACGGTTGACGGCACGAGATACTCGACGGATTCGCCTGGCGGCTATTTCAAGTCCACGATCACCGGGCGGAACGCGTCGACAAATACAGTGAGCGCGAGCTTCGAGGCGATTGCGACGGCGCCCGCCAACCCGTCCATGGTTGTGACCCAAGGCTCGTTCAACATCAACTGAAGTGGGGTCGTGACCGCCGGATGGCGAGATTTCGCCGGCACGCGGATGCCGGAAGCCGAAGCGTTGCCTATAGAATTCCTCGACTTGAAATCCGGGCCTCGCGATTGCAGTGCCCGGATTGCGATTTTCCGCCACTGCCGGGAACACGCTGCCATTCCGCCGGTTGGGCCTCGGCAGGACACGCGATATGATCGTGCCATGCAGTGATAGCGCCGAAGGAGGGACCATGACCCCGCTTCCGTTCCTGCGCAGGGGCAAGCTGGCCTGTGCCTCGCTGGTTTCCCTTGGCAGTCTTGCCGGCTGCAGTGAAGACGTCCTGAGGGCGGATTACCAGCTCGCTCAAGACAACCCGGCCTTTGTTGCCGCCGTTCGGCGGGGCGAACGGCAAGTGTCGGACATTTTCGATGGCCCGCCCTGCGTGCTGAACGTCGACAGCCATGCCTCTCCGTTGCAATCCCGCAGCAGCGGGGCGCCGGGTCAAGTCGCGTTCACCGTCGTCAGCGCGAACCCCGTCAACGACGCCATGAACACGGCGAGCTGCCCCACGATCACCAACTTCGCCATCACGGTCGCGGCGGGCGGTGGGGGGCCGATCGGTGAACCCCTGCCAGCAACAAGACTTGTCGTCACCGCCGGTGGCACGACCTATGCGACCGATGCCCCCGGCGGATATTTCTCGGCCACAATCACAGGCCAGAACCAGAACACGGGGGCGGTCAGCGCCAGTTTCGTCGCGGTGGCAACAGCCCCGGCACGACCGTCGATGTTCGTGGCGCAAGGGTCATTCGACATCCATTGACTGGACGTCAGGCAGTGCGAACAGCGCCCTGAGCCTCGGTCGGGAACGGCCGGAAGGTCGTCGCGATGGCGAAAGCCATCAGGCCGAAGACGAAGCTGGTGATGTAAAGCGCGCCGTAGCCGCCGGTGGTGTCAAAGATCCAGCCGCCCAGCAGCGGGCCGCTTGCCATGCCAAGCGACCCCGCCATGCCGGTTCCGCCCATGATCGTGCCCATCATCCTCATCGGGAAATTCTCGCGGATCAGCACGGCATAGAGCGGCATGATCCCGGCATAGATGAAGCCGAAAAAGGCGGCGACCGTGTAGAACTGGATCAGTTCGCGCGCGAAGAAATAGCCGAGCGCTCCGAAGGCCTGCGCCAGCAGCCCCGCTACCAGAACTCGCTTGGCGCCGAAGCGGTCGCCCATCACCCCGAAACCGATCCGGCCGAACATGCCGGCGATCCCCTCGACCGAGTAGATCGAGACCGCAATGATCGCGGACAGGCCACAGAGTTCAGCGTAGCTGACGGTGTGGAAGATAGGTCCGGAATGGGTCGCGCAGCAGAAAAAGTTGGTGGCGACGAGCACCATGAACGGCAGCGATGTCACGGCTTGGCGGACCGTCATGTCGTGTGCCGGGACGTCCTGCATCTCGGCCCCGCTTTCTTCCTGCCGGGGCGGCTGGCGCAACAGCATTGCCGTCGGGACGTTCACCGCCGCGACGATCAGCGCGAGTGTCGACAGCACTGTGCGCCAGTCATGCGTTTCGATCATCCTTGCAACGAGCGGCGACATGGTGACGGGCGCAAGCCCCATCCCCGCCGAAACCAGCGAAACGGCAAGGCTGCGCTGCGTGGTGAACCACCCGGTTACGGTCGCCATCATGGGGGCGAAGAAGGCCGCGACGGCACCGCCCACAAGCCCACCAAAGCAAATCTGGAAGACCAGCAGGTTGGGGGCGCGGCTGGCGAGGAACAGGCTTGCGGAAAACAAGGCGGCACCGGTCATCACCACCGGTCGTGCGCCGAAGCGGTCCGACAAGGCCCCCCAGCCCATCGAGGTCAGTGCCATGGCAAGAAAGCCGATGGTCATTGCCGAGGAGATGCCGGTGCGCGACCACCCGGTTTCTGCCGCCATTGGAGTCAACAGGACGGGCAGGGAAAACAGCGCCCCCATTGCCACACAACCCATCAGGCCGCCTGCGGCAACGATGATCCAGCGATAGGGCGACTCTGCCATGACCGTCTCTCCGCGATCGCAACTCCCGGCGACCAGAGTTGCGTTCCAATGATTAGATTGATATCAATATAACATGGACGAGACAAGTATTCCTGTATCCACAATTCACGAAATCCGCGACGAATGCCTGTGTCTTGCGTCACAGCGCGCGGCGCGGGTTCTGGCCCGTCGTTTCGACCGGCTGTTTGCGCCGCTCGGGATCACAAATGGGCAGTTTTCCCTGATGGTGGCGCTGAGCGGGGCCTGGCAGCCAAAGCTTGGCGAACTCGCGGATTTTCTCGCGATGGATTCGACCACTCTTACGGCAGCGGTGAAAACGCTGGAACGCAGGGGCCTGCTGCAGCTTTCTGCGGACGAGGCCGACGCCCGCGTCAGGAGGCCGAGGTTGACCGCCGCAGGGCGCGAGGTGGTCGCCCGGGCAGTTCCGCTTTGGCGCGAGGAACACCGCCTCGTGCAAGAGGGGCTTTCCGGGCAGGATGCCGTTGCCCTGGCCAAGGTGTTGGCGCAACTGCGTTAGGGCAGCTCGATCAATCGCTTGCGCATGCCGCAGGCTGCGCGATGATTGCCCTGAAAGGCAGAAGAGGGGGCGAACCGATGGAAGGGCAATGTACCTGTGGCCGCATCCGGTACCGGATGACCGACAGGCCGATGTTCGTTCACGCCTGCCACTGTACGTGGTGCCAGCGGGAAACAGGATCGGCCTTCGCGCTGAATGCCCTGATCGAGATGTCCCGGCTACAGGTCGATGGCGAGATTCAGTACGTGATGACTCCGTCTGCCTCTGGCAAGGGGCAGGAAATCGCCCGCTGTCCGGCGTGCCATGTTGCCCTGTGGTCCCACTACGCCAGCCTGCGCCGCAAGCTTGCCTTTGTTCGAGTCGGAACGCTGAAGACCCCCGGCGATTGCCCGCCCGATGTCCACATCTTCACCTCGACCAAGTTGCCTTGGATAGTGCTGCCCGAAGGAACCCCGGCCTTCGAGGAATACTACAGCACAAACTGGCTCTGGCCGGCCGCCAGCCTTGCGCGGCGCGAGGTGCTGAAGGCTTAGGCAGGACTGGTTTTCGGCCGGGTTTTCTCTGGCCTTGCGCGGGCTTATCCGCTAGTCTGCCGCCAGACCCGGAAAACCGGGCGATCGAGACAGTGGCGGGGTGAGCAGCCCTGCGTGAAGGCGGAACAGGCGACGCACCATGACTGAGATGGTCTATGGCTCCATGCCCGCACGTGTGGGCGAGCCGGTACTCCCCCGTTGGTGGCGAACGATCGACAAGTGGTCGATGACCTCGATCATGATGCTGTTCGGCATCGGTCTGCTGCTGGGTCTCGCGGCCTCGGTGCCGCTGGCCACGCGCAACGGGCTGGACCCGTTCCACTACGTCCAGCGCCAGGCGATCTTCGGCGGTATGGCGATGGTCGCGATGATGGCAACCTCGATGATGACGCCGCAGCTTGTCCGCCGGCTGTCTGTCATCGGGTTTGCCATGTTCTTCGGGGCGCTGTGCCTCTTGCCTTTCCTGGGGACCGATTTCGGCAAGGGGGCCGTGCGCTGGTTCTCGATGGGCTTCCTGTCCTTCCAGCCGTCGGAGTTCCTCAAACCGTTCTTCGTCGTCGTCTGCGCCTGGCTCATCGCGGCCGGCCAGGATCTGAACGGCCCGCCGGGCAAACTGATCTCCTTCGTCATGGCGGTGATTGTCGTCCTGCTTCTGGCGCTTCAGCCGGACTTCGGGCAGGCGGCGCTGGTGCTGTTCGGCTGGGGCGTGATGTATTTCGTTGCCGGGGCGCCGTTCCTGCTGATCACCACGATCGGCGGGCTGGTCACCGCAGGCGGCATGTTCGCCTATGCTCATTCCGAGCATTTCGCCCGCCGCATCGACGGCTTCCTGACGCCGGATGTCGATCCGCGCACCCAGCTGGGTTATGCCGCAAACGCCATACAGGAAGGCGGATTCTTCGGGGTTGGCGTGGGCGAGGGGCAGGTGAAGTGGTCACTGCCCGATGCCCATACCGACTTCATCATCGCCGTCGCGGCCGAGGAATATGGCCTTGTGCTGGTCCTCATCATCATCGCGCTTTATGCCGCGATCACCGTCCGCTCGCTCTGGCGGCTGACGCGCGAACGTGATCCGTTCAGCCGTCTCGCCGGCACCGGGCTGGCCTGCATGTTCGGCGTCCAGGCGATGATCAACATGGGCGTTGCCGTGCGCCTGCTGCCGGCCAAGGGCATGACGCTTCCCTTCGTCAGTTACGGCGGTTCGTCTGTCATCGCCGCCGGGATCACGGTGGGCATGCTGCTTGCCTTCACGCGGCAGAGGCCGCAGGGCGAGATGGGCGACATCCTGTTCAAGCGGGGCCGGTAAGATGGCGGGGCGGGGCGATCGCGCACCGCTGCTGCTGATCGCAGCTGGCGGCACGGGCGGGCACATGTTCCCCGCCCAGGCGTTGGCCGAAGCGATGATCGCCAAGGGTTGGCGGGTGAAGTTGTCCACCGACGCCCGTGGTGCCCGTTACGCCATAGCCTTTCCCGAAGAGGTCGTGATCGAGGAAATCTCTTCGGCCACCTTCGCCCGTGGCGGGGCGGCGGCAAGGCTGGCCGTTCCGTTCCGGATTGCTGGCGGGGTGCTCGGCGCCACGGGGCAGATGCTGCGCGACCGGCCAACGGTCGTTGTCGGCTTCGGCGGCTACCCGACGATCCCGGCCCTGTCGGCGGCGACAGTGCTGCGGATCCCGCGCATGATCCACGAACAGAACGGCGTGCTCGGCAAGGTAAACACGGCTTTCGCCTCTCGCGTCGATGCGGTGGCCTGCGGCACGTGGCCGACGGCGCTGCCCGACGGGGTCGGTGGAATCCATACCGGCAATCCGGTGCGGCAGGCCGTGCTTGACCGGGCCGGCGCAGGCTACATCGCGCCAGGCGACTACCCGATGAGCCTTCTGGTGATTGGCGGCAGCCAGGGTGCCCGTATCCTGTCCGATGTGGTGCCCGCGGCCATTGCGACCCTGCCTGAACCGCTGAGGGATCGGCTGCGCGTAGCCCATCAGGCCCGCGAGGAAGATGCCGAACGTGCCCAGGCGACCTATGACGCTGCTGGCATCAAGGTCGAAATTGAGCCCTTCTTCACCGACATCCCGCGCCGCCTGTCCGAAGCACAACTGGTGATCTCGCGCTCGGGTGCATCGTCGGTCGCCGACATATCGGTGGTGGGCCGGCCCTCGATCCTGATCCCCTTTGCCGCTGCGACCGGCGACCATCAGGCGGCCAATGCCAAAGGCCTGTCTGACGCCGGGGCCGCAATCGTCATTCGCGAATCCGAGCTTGATCCCGCCGGTCTTTCCGGCCATATCGCCGCGATTTTGGGGGAACCCGCCAAGGCCGAGGCGATGGCCCGGGCCGCCCTGACGCAAGGCCGGCCGGATGCCACGACACGGCTGGTCGAGATCGTGGAACGACTGGCGGCCGGCATTCCGGCGGCCCAAGACGAGAAAGGCGGCGCATGAACGCGGCAACCAAACTTCCGCTCGAACTGGGACCAATCCATTTCGTCGGCATCGGCGGCATCGGCATGTCCGGCATCGCCGAGGTGCTCATCACGCTTGGCTACACGGTGCAGGGGTCGGACGCAAAGGCGTCGAAGATCACCGACCGGCTGGTCGAACTGGGTGCGACCTTCTTCGAGGGCCAGCGGGCCGAGAACATCGGCGAGGCGGCGGTGGTGGTGATCTCGTCCGCCATCAAGAAGGGCAACCCCGAACTGGAAGAAGCGCGCAGGCGC
This sequence comes from Rhodobacter sp., assembly GCA_041905595.1. GTDB lineage: Bacteria > Pseudomonadota > Alphaproteobacteria > Rhodobacterales > Rhodobacteraceae > Aliitabrizicola. Next base: position 46,535 of record JAYRKT010000022.1, on the reverse strand, counting down.
AAGCTGCCGGTCGTGCGCCGGGCCGAGATGCTGGCCGAACTGATGCGGCTGAAATCGAACATCGCCATCGCCGGAACGCACGGGAAGACCACGACCACCACGATGGTCGCGACGCTTCTGGACAAGGGCGGCTTCGACCCGACCGTCATCAACGGCGGCATCATCCACGCCTATGGCTCCAACGCCCGCGCCGGGGCAGGGGAATGGATGGTGGTGGAGGCCGATGAATCGGACGGCTCCTTCAACCGTCTGCCCGCAACCATCGCCATCGTCACCAACATCGACCCCGAACACATGGAGCACTGGGGCAGCTTCGACGCGCTCAGGAAGGGTTTCCTCGATTTCGTATCGAACGTGCCCTTCTACGGCCTCGCCGTCTGCTGCACCGATCACCCCGAGGTGCAGGCTCTGGTCGGCCGCGTCACCGACCGCCGGGTCGTGACCTTCGGCTTCAATGCGCAGGCGGATGTGCGCGCCCTGAACCTGCGGTTCGAGAATGGCACGGCGCATTTCGACGTCGCCCTTCAGAACGAGGGCGACAGCAGCATGATCGAGGGCATGACCCTGCCGATGCCGGGCGACCACAACGTGTCGAACGCGCTGGCAGCCATCGCGGTCGCGCGCCATCTCGGCATGAAGAAAGAGGAAATCCGCGAGGCGCTGGCCAAGTTCGGTGGCGTCAACCGCCGCTTCACCAAGGTGGGCGAGGTGCTGGGCGGCGTCACCATCATCGACGATTATGGCCACCACCCGGTCGAGATCGCAGCGGTGCTGAAGGCCGCGCGCCAGGCGACCAAGGGGCGGATCATCGCCGTCCACCAGCCGCACCGTTACACGCGCCTCTCCAACCTGTTCGAGGACTTCTGCACCTGCTTCAACGAGGCCGACGTCGTCGCCATCGCCGAGGTTTACGCTGCAGGCGAGGATCCGATCCCCGGAGCCACGCGCGATGATCTCGTCGCGGGCCTGATCGCCCACGGGCACCGCCATGCCCGCGCGATCCTGTCGGAAGAGGATCTGGCGCGGCTGGTCAAGGAACAGGCGCGGCCGGGCGACATGGTCGTCTGCCTTGGGGCCGGCACGATCTCGGCCTGGGCCAATGGCCTGCCGGCGCGGCTTGGGGCGTGAGATGACGCTCCTATCCCAAAGAACTATCGCCTTCTGCGTGTGGACTGCGCTACCCAGTGTCAGGGAGGAGACGCAAGCATGTCCACTCCACTGACGCTTGCCTGCATCTGGGTGCTGGCCGCGACCGCCGTGGCCCTGCTGCCCTATCGCCGCCAGATGGTTCCGGGGCTGGCGCTGCTGATCGTGGCGCCGGTGCTGATCGGCTGGATCGGCTGGGTCCATGGCTGGATCTGGTCTGCCGTTGCGCTGCTGGCCTTCGGGTCGATGTTCCGCCGGCCGCTGATCTATTTCGGCCGTCGTGCGTTCGGATTGCCAGTTGAACGGGTCGGGGAGCAGAACCAGTGAGCCCGTCCCTAGTTGCCGTCTGCCTCTGGCTTGTCGTGGCGAATGTGATCGCCATGCTGCCCAGCCGCGATCACCATTGGCGCGCGGCCTATATGCTGATCTCGATCGGCATCCCCATCCTCGGCTGGGTCACGTATGAAAACGGTCCGTGGATCGGGATGCTGGCCTTGGCAGCGGGGTCCTCGGTTCTGCGTTGGCCCTTGATCTATCTCTGGCGCGGTATTCGTCGTCGCGTGTTCCAGCAGAGCCCGGCCGAATAGCGCTCAGCCCTGAAGCAGCAGCGCACTGCCGATCCCGCCTGCCGCCGCGATGGCGGCGAGCCCGATCCCACCCCCCAGATCGTGAAACAGCCGCGTCGCAAGAATCGCACCCGATGCGCCGACCGGATGGCCGCGTGCCAGCGCTCCGCCATTCGGGTTGACCCGGCCCGGATCGAGACCCGCCCCGCTGATGCAGGCCATGGCCTGAACGGCGTAGGCTTCCATGATCTCGGCCTGGGCGATCTGTTGGGGTGTCACGCCGCACTTGGCGAGGCAAGCGGCGATGGCCGGGATAGGGGCGAGGCCCGGTTCCTCGGGCCGGGCACCAAGCGTAATGCCACCCAGGATGCGCAAGGCGCGCGGCGCCCGCCGCATCAGCCTGTCCGAGACGACAAGGCACAGGGCCGCCCCGTCTGCCGCCACTGCCGCCGTCGCCGCAGTGATGCTGCCGGCGATGGATTGCGCGCGTGCCGCGGTCGCGGCCGTCAGTCGGCGGGTGAAGGCATCATCGGTCTGTCCGGCAAGCGGAACGATCTCGGCCCACAGTCGCTCCCGCGCCGCTAGGGCCTTGGCATGGCTCGCCACGGCCCAGGCCTCTTGCTCGGCACGGGTGATGCCAAGGCGTTCAGCCAGCGTGGCAGCGGCTTCGGCCATGTCGGGGTCGCGGTCGGGCCAAGGGGTGAAACGCGCCTGGTCATAGGCGACGGGTCCGCCGCCGGACGGGTCGGTGCGCAGTCGGAGCGGTCGGCGCGAATAACTTTCGCTGCCACCGGCCAGAACGGCCGCGGCCTGGCCTGACTCGACCAGCGCTGCCGCCAATAGGATCGCATCCAGGCCGCCCGCGCATTGGCGGTCGATGGTCAGCCCCGCCACGCGCTCGGGCAGACCAGCGGCAAGCGCAGCAAGGCGGGCGGGATTCCCGCCTTCGCCAAGGACATTCGACAGGATCAGCTCGTCCACCAGATCCGTTTCGATCCCGCCGGCCGCGAGGCAAGGGCCGACCAGGGGGGCGGCAAGGTCATGGGCGTGCAACCGGGCAAGCGCGCCGCCGCGCGGGGCGACCGGGCTGCGAAAGGCGGCCGTGATCCAGGCAGTCATGGCAGGGCCCGCTCCAGCGCCGCGAGGTCGGTCTTGCCGGAAGGGAGCAAGGGCCAGTCGGCAATGCGATGGATGCGGCGGGGTGCGGCCAGGGGGCCAAGCTGGCTGCGGCAGGCCAAAAGGACCGCATCCGCGTCGCCGCCGCTGACGAAAGCCTCGATCACATGGCCGCGCCGCGGGTCCGGGCGGACAAGGGCGGCGGCGCGGGTCACCCCCGGCAAGGTCAGAAGAAAGCTCTCGACCGCCTCGGGAAAGACGTTCTGGTCGGCCACAGTGACCATGCGTCCAGCGCGGCCAAGCAGGTAGAGGTACCCATTCTCGAGCCGCCCGAACTCTCCGACGGACAGCCAGCCATCCCGCCAACGGGCGGGGCCGGGATCACCGGCATAGTCCTGAAACAGGTACGGCGAGCGCACCCAGATTTCGCCGTCGCGCACCTCGATCTCGGTGCCGGGATAGGCCCGGCCAACGGACTCCGTCGGCGTATCGGCGTCGGAAAGGGTAATGAAGCTTGCTTCTGCCGCGCCATAGAATTCGCAAAGACTGGCCCCCGGCGCGACGTTCGCAACAAGGTCGCGTGTCGCGGGATCAAGCCTTGCCCCACCGCACAGGACAAGCTGCAGGGACGGGAGTGGCAGCCCGGCCTCGGCTATCAGGCGCATTTGGACGGGGCTGGAATAGAGCGTGTCGATGCCCTGGGTCCGGATCTCCTGCGCCTGATGGTCCGGGCGCAGACCATCGAGGGGATGCAGTTGGCCTCCCAGATGCAAGGTCTCGATCGAACCGTAGAGTGCGAGCGACTGCACCAACTGCCCGGGAATGCCCACGCGGCGACCCGGACCAAGGCCGAACAGCCGGGCATTGACCTCGAAACTCGCGATCCAAGATGCCTGCGTGCGGCGGATCCGTCGCGGGGTCCCGGTCGAACCCGAAGTGAGGGTTTCAAGGCAGTCGCCGGGCTCCGGCAGCTGGTCCCCGCCACCGATGCGGAAGGCAATCCCCGCCGCCGCCGCGGCCATCGATTGACCGAGGGCCGCCGTCGAGGGGCGGGGCGCGATAACGGGGCCGGAGGCAGCGCCAGACCCGTCGCTGACCCCCTCGGCCGTGACGATCCGGGCGGCGGGATGCCAGCGGAACCGCGCAGGGGCCATCGGTCAGACGTCACGAAACTCGGCCGCCAGCCGGCGTGCGGCAAGGACCAGCAGGTGCAGGTCGACACCGACGGCGGTGAAGGTCGTGCCGAGCGCCATGCAGCGGCGGGCAAAGGCCACATCGGTCGCAAGGATGCCGGCGGCCTTGCCGGTCGCCACGATGCGTGGGATGGCGGCCTCGATCGCGGCGACCACCTCAGGGTGGCCCGGCTCGCCCGGATGACCCATGCTCGCGGCAAGGTCCGAGGGGCCGATGAAAAGCCCGTCCACCCCATCGACCGCGGCGATTTCCTCGATCCGGGCAAGGGCGCTTTCCGTCTCGACCTGCAGGAGCAGGCAGAGTTCGGTCTCGGCCCGTTTCAGATAGCCCTCGACCGCGCCATAACCGGTAGCGCGGGTCATGTAGGAGACGCCCCGGATGCCGCGCGGCGCGTAGCGGATCGCGGCCACTGCCGCCTCGGCCTCCGCGCGGGTCTGGACGTAGGGGATCAGGAGCGACTGTGCGCCAAGATCGAGCAATCGCTTGATGAGGACAGGGTCGTTCGCGGCGGGCCGGACCAGCGAGGAAGGGCCATGCCCAACCATCGCCTGCATCATCGCCATCGTGTCGGGGATGTCGGTCAGCGAATGCTCGGTGTCGATCAGAACCCAGTCATATCCGCAGGTCGCAAGCGCCTCGGCAGGGACGGGCCCGGGGATGGTGCACCACATGCCGATCTGCGGGCGGCCTCCGAGCAACGCCTGCTTGAAGCGGTTCTTCGGCAGATCCATCATTTGCCCCCGAGCAACGTCGCCATCCGACGCAGCGCCAGCGTATAGCCCTCTATCCCGAAGCCCGCGATCATGCCCTCGGCCCGGAGCGAGACATAGGAGTGATGGCGGAAGGCGTCGCGCTTGTGGATGTTCGAGACATGCACTTCCAGCACCGGACCGTCGAAGGCATTCAGCGCATCGAGGATCGCGATGGAAGTGTGGGTCAGGGCCCCCGCATTGATGATGATGCCCGCGCCTTCTCCCCGTGCCTCGTGGATCCAGTCGATCAGCTGGCCTTCGTGGTTGGACTGATGGAAACGGATCGTCAGGCCCAACTCTTCCGCAAGCCCCGCGCAGGCTTCGGCCACATCCTCCAGCGTTGCGCGGCCATAGATTTCTGGCTGGCGCTGGCCCAGAAGGTTCAGGTTGGGTCCGTTCAGGATGTAGATCGGTTTCGGCATCGCGGCGTCCTTGCGGTTTGGCGCGACGATAGCCGATCCGGGCGAAAGGGCAAACGGGATGCTCTTGCCAATCCGTTACCCACGGAGTTCCCTGCAGGCTGGCAGCGGAGACAGGCGATGGATCAGGCGCGCGACTATTATCCGGAGATCGAGCCCTACGAGACGGGGCGGATGGAGGTTGGCGACGGCCACGTGATCTACTGGGAGCGAGTCGGCACGCCAGGGGCGACGCCGGCCGTCTTCCTGCATGGCGGGCCGGGCGGCGGCTGCGAGCCGGATCACCGGCGGTTCTTTGACCCTGCCCGCTATGACGTTCTCCTGTTCGACCAGCGCGGTTGCGGGCGCTCGACCCCCTATGCGGGGCTCGAGGCGAATACGACCTGGCATCTGGTCGCCGACATCGAGCGGCTGCGGACCATGGTGGGCTGTGACAACTGGGTGGTGTTCGGCGGTTCGTGGGGCTCGACGCTCGCGCTGGCCTATGCCGAGACGCATCCGGACCGGGTCCGCGCTCTGATCGTGCGCGGCATCTACACGGTCACCAAGGCCGAGATCGACTGGTATTACCGCTTCGGCGTGTCCGAGATGTTTCCCGACGCCTGGGAGAGGTTCCTGGCGCCGATCCCCGAAGCCGAGCGCGGCGATATGGTCGCGGCCTATCGCCGGAGGCTGACTTCGCCCGACCCGGAGGTGCGGCGGGTGGCGGCGCAGGCCTGGTCGACCTGGGAAGGCACGACAATCACCCTCCTTCCGCGTCCTGCGCTTGTCGAGCATTTCGGCGAAGCGGAGTTTGCGCTGGCCTTCGCCCGGATCGAGAACCACTATTTCTTCCACGACTGCTGGCTGGACGAGCGGCAACTCCTGCGCGACGCACATCGTCTGCACGGCATTCCCGGTGCAATCATCCACGGCCGCTATGACATGCCCTGCCCGGCGCGGACGGCGTTTGAGTTGCACAAGGCCTGGCCCGAGGCGGCCTTTCACCTGATCGAGGGTGCGGGCCATGCCGCTTCGGAACCCGGCATCCGCGACGCGCTGATCCGGGCGACGGACCGGTTCGCGGGGTAGGGAAGGCGGACGGGACAAGAGTCAGTCCGTTTGCGCAATGGCAGCAAGTGCGTCGTGGTCAAGGATTGCGATCTGTCCGTAGGTTGGCGCCACTGCCCCCGTCGAAGCGATGCGCTTAAGGACCCTATTGACCAGCCTCCGATCCACGTTCGCCATTTCCCCAAGCTGGGATTGGGTTATGCGCAGCGGCTCGGCTGTCTCGCCGCCAAATGGCGGCCGCCCTGCTGCAAGCCGCTGGAGCGTGGCGGCGATGCGCTGTTCCGGGCGACGCAGCAGCAGGCAGGCAAGGGAAGCGAGGGCGACATCCATTCCGTATTCGGTCATTGCAAGGATGCCACGCTGGAATTCAGGCGACAGACGACCGATTGCCTGCATCTCGACCAGAGAAACGAAGAAGAGCTCCGCATCCTCGATGACCGAGAAACTCAGACTTCTCTTCTGGTCACGCACCAAGGGACCGTAGCCGAACCAGACACCGGGATAGAGCACGGTGGCCAGCACAAGATCGCCCCCCGGGGTCGGGACATGGGCCCCGATCGCGCCACGCACGATCCCGTGGATGCCACCCGGACCATCGCCTGCGTGGTGCAAGAATTGTCCCGACCTGTACTTCGCGGTCCGGGCCCGTGCGAGGATCGCGGTTTGAAGCCCGGGCAACTGATCGGCCAGCCATCCGCGCGCGAGCACACGCTGTTCGGCCTCGCTTCTTGGAAGAAGCGATTCTTCGGAATTCGCCCCCACGCTCTTTCTCCTTGAGACTGCTGATCCCGGGACCGGGCAGCGTCTGGTATGATCGGGAATTGTCGACATGCGGACAGTCTTTGCAAGGCCGCTTCCCTATCGTGTCCGGGAACCACCAGCACAAAGTTGCGCCGAAGCATAAGGAGTTACATGAAGATGACCACTGTGAGCCGTCGCGCGTTCCTGAAGCTTGGCGTTGCCGGTGCCGCGATAGGTGTTCCGGCGGGGCGAGCGCTGGCGCTGTCTGAATCCCTGACCGACCTTGGCGCATCTATTGTCGCTCCGCCCGAGGCCCGGATCTTCGTTGCCCGCGAAATCGTTACCCTCGACCCGACCCGGCCGTCGGCCGAGGCGGTGGCGGTGGTGAACGGGCGCATCCTGTGGGTCGGAAGCCTTGATGAGGTCGTCAAGGTGGTGGGCGACCAGCCCTACGAAATTGACCGCAGCCTTGCCGATCAGGTCATCGTGCCGGGCTTTGTCGCCCAGCATGACCATCCCGTGCTGGCGGCGCTGACGATGTCGTCGGTGATCCTGTCGATCGAGGACTGGGTCCTGCCGACCGGCACAGTGCCTGCCGTCAAGGACAAGGCGGATTTCATGACCCGGTTGAAGGCTGCGTCGGATGCGATCGCCGACCCGGAGCAGCCCCTGCTCACCTGGGGGTATCACTCGGCCTTCTTTGGCCCGCTGACCGGCGCCGATCTCGACGCGATCAGCACGACCCGTCCGATCATCACCTGGGCCCGGTCCTGCCACGAGATGATCCTGAACAGCGCCGCGATGAGGAAGGCGGGCATCACGCACGAGGTTTACGATGCGTTTCCTGCCTCGGCGCAGGAGCAGAGCAGTTTCGCCGATCAGAGGTTCTGGGAACAGGGTCTGTTCGCCGTACTGCCGCATGTCTCGTCGTTGGTGGCGAGCCCCGCGCAACTGCATGCGGGCCTGGAACTGACGCGCGACTACATGCACGGCAAGGGGATCACCATCGGCAACGAACCGGGCGGCATCCTGTCGAAACCGGTGCAGGACGCGGTGAATGCAGTGTTTTCCAGCCCCGACATGCCGTTCCGCTGGTCGTTCATGGTGGACGGGAAGAGCATGGTCGCCGCCTATGCTGATGATGCTCAGGTGATCGAAGAGAGCAATAAGCTTGCCTCCTGGTACGGCGGGATGACCAGCCTCGCGCCGATGCAGGCGAAGCTGTTTGCGGATGGCGCGATCTATTCGCAGCTGATGCAGCTGCGGGACCCCTATCTCGACGACCATGACGGGGCCTGGATGATGGACGAGGCCGACTTCGAACGCGCGTTCCGGGTCTATTGGGATGCGGGCTTTCAGGTGCATGTCCATGTCAATGGCGATGCCGGGCTGGACCGGGTGCTGAACGCGCTGGAGACCAACCTGCGGCGCAATCCCCGCTATGACCACCGGACTGTGCTGGTGCATTTCGCCGTCAGCCAGCCCGACCAGGTCGCGCGGATCAGGGCACTGGGCGCCATCGTCAGCGGGAACCCCTACTACGTCGCCGCGCTCGCCGACCAGTATGCCAAGGTCGGACTTGGCCCCGAGCGCGCCGACGAGATGGTGCGTCTTGGCGATCTGAGCCGGGCCGGCATCTCGTGGTCGTTGCATTCCGACATGCCGATGGCCCCGGCCGATCCGCTGTTCCTGATGTGGTGCGCGGTCAACCGGATCACCCCGTCCGGGCGGGTGGCGGGGCCGGACCAGCGTGTCACGGCCGAAGAGGCGCTGCGCGGCGTCACCATCAACGCGGCCTATTCGCTTAAGCTCGAGAACGAGATCGGCACGATCCAGCCCGGCAAGCGGGCGAACCTGACGATCCTGTCGGAGAACCCGCTGACCACCGATCCGGGCAAGCTGCGCGAGATCGCCGTCTGGGGGACGGTGATGGAGGGCCGGGTGCTGCCCGCCGGTCAGCCCGAGCGCAAGGCGGAGAATGGCGCTGCCGGTCCGGCGGAAACGCAGTTCGCGGAACTGGCGCTGAAGCACGCTTTCAAGGTGGCGCATGTGGGCTCGGAGTAGAGCCGCGCGCCCGGTGCGAAAAAAATGGGGGGCCCGGAAGCCCCCCAGTTCGCGCAACAAGGGGGCCAGGGAGGGCCCCTTGGACGCCTGACCTCTCAGGCAACCTTTTCCAGCGCAGGCTGCGCCGTGATGCCAAGCGCGTGGCAAACCTCGCGTGTAAGGTGAGGACGGTTCAGGGTGTAGAAGTGCAGGTCTTCCACCCCTTCCGAAATCAGCGTGTCGCAAAGCTCGGTGCAGAGCGCGACCGACAGCAGTTCCTCGCGCCCGTCGCGGGCGGCGGCGCGGAAGGCCTCGTCGAGCCAGGCCGGCACCTGCGCGCCGCAGCGTGCGGCGAAGCGTTTCACGCCCGCCCAGTTGTCGATCGGCAGGATGCCGGGGATGATCGGGGCGGTGATGTCCTCCTTCGCGCAGAGGTCGCGGAAACGCAGGAACGTCTCCGGCTCGAAGAAGAACTGGGTGATGGCCGAAGACGCCCCCGCCTCGATCTTGCGCTTGAGCCAGCGGACATCGGCAAGGGTGTCGGCGGCATCCGGATGCGGTTCGGGATAGGCGCCGACGCGCAGGGTAAAGCGGCCAGTCTCCGCCAGAGCCTCGATCAGTTCGACCGAATTGGCAAAGCCTTCGGAATGGGGGGCGAAGCGAGTCTCACCCTTGGGTGCGTCACCGCGCAGGGCGACGATCTCGGTCACACCGGCCTCGCCATAGGCGCGGGCGATCTCCAGTGTCTCGGCCCGGGTCGCGTCGACGCAGGTCAAGTGGGCCGCGACGTTCAGTCCGGTCGAACGCCCGATCGTGGTGACAGCCTCATGGGTCAGTTTGCGGGTCGTACCACCCGCGCCGTAAGTGACCGAGACGAATTCCGGGCGAAGGGGCGCCAGCATCTGCACCGTCTCCCAGAGCCGGAACGACGCTTCGAGCGTCTGGGGCGGGAAGAACTCGAAAGAAACGCGGGGTGCAGGCATAGGTCGACTCCTTGGGTCCACTTCTCGGACACCCCCTTGTCCCAAATTTCCGAATGTGAGACCAATTCATAATTTTCAAGATCAATATGAGGATCACAACAAGATGCATCTCGAGTTCCGTCACCTGCGCACGATCAGGGCCATCCAGCAGGCCGGCGGCCTCGCCCGCGCGGCCGAGATGCTGAACATGACCCAGTCGGCGCTGTCGCATCAGGTGAAGGGGCTGGAGGATCAGGCGGGGGTGGAGCTTTTCGTGCGCCGCTCGAAGCCGATGCGGCTGTCGGCGGCGGGCCTGAGGATGCTCAAGCTTGCCGAGCGCATCCTGCCCGAGATCGACGCGCTGGAAGAGGAGTTCCGAGCGCTGAAATCGGGCAAGACCGGGCGGCTGCACATCGCCATCGAATGCCATGCCTGCTTCGACTGGCTGTTCCCGGTGCTGGAGCAGTTCCGCCACGCCTGGCCCGAGGTGGATGTGGACATCCGCGCGGGGCTTGCCTTCGAGGCAATGCCGGCGCTCCTGCGCGAGGAGGTGGATCTGGTGATCTCGTCCGATCCCGTGCGGCTGGAGGGCGTCGTCTACAATCCGCTCTTCGACTATCATCCAACCTTTGTTGCCTCGTCGCAGAATCCGCTGGCAACGAAGGACTGGATCGGGGCTGAGGATTTTCGCGACGAGATCCTCATCACCTACCCGGTGAGCCGCGACAAGCTTGACGTCTTCACCGAACTCCTGACCCCGGCGCGGGTCGAGCCGCGAGGGCAGAGGCCGGTGGAGCTGACGGCGGTGATCCTGATGCTGGTCGGATCGAACCGCGGGGTGGCGGTGCTGCCCGACTGGGTCCTGCGTGACGTAAGATCAAATGCAGACTATGTGACCCGACCGCTTGGCCCCGAAACGATCACGCGGCGGCTTTATGCCGCCACGCGCGAGGATGACGCGACCAAGCCCTTCATGGCGCATTTCCTGCGGCTCGGACGGAGCGAACCGGTGAAGCTCCAGCGGGCCTAAGCCGCGACGCGGATCAGGAGCTTGCCGAAGTTCCGGCCGTTCAGAAGGTCAACGAAGGCGCGCGGCGCGTTTTCGAGGCCATCAACGATGTCCTCGCGGTATTTCAGCCGTCCTTCGGCGATCCAGCGCGAGGCCTCGGCATGGAAGGCCGGGAACTGGTCGGCGAATTCGCGCTGGATGAAGCCGCGCAGCGTCAGGCTTTTCGTGAGGATCGCGCGCATCAGGGTCGGCAGGCGATCCGGGCCGGTGAAGGCGGCGGGGCCAAGGTTGTATTGGGCGATCAGGCCGCAGACCGGGATCCGGGCGAAGGTGTTCAGGAGCGGAAAGACCGCATCCCAGACCGCGCCACCGACATTCTCGAAATAGACGTCGATGCCATCCGGGCAGGCGGCGGCGAGTTGCGCGGCGAAATCGGGGGCGCGGTGGTCGATTGCGGCGTCAAAGCCAAGCTCGTCACGGACAAAGGCGCATTTCTCGGGCCCGCCGGCGATGCCAATGGCGCGGGAGCCCTTGATCCGGGCGATCTGGCCCACGACAGACCCAACAGCGCCGCTCGCCGCCGCGACGACGACCGTCTCGCCCGGTTTCGGCTGGCCGAGGGTCAGAAGGCCCGCATAGGCAGTGAAGCCTGGCATCCCGAGCACGCCGAGCGCCGTGCTGGGCGGCGCGGCGGCGGGATCCAGCTTGCGCAAGCCCGCGCCGTTGGCCACTGCATAGGTCTGCCAGCCGGAATGGGACAGGACCAGATCGCCCTCGGCCAGACCGGGATAGCGCGAACGGATCACCTGACCGACCGTGCCCCCTTCCATCACCGCGCCGACCTCGACCGGGGCGGCGTAGGATTTCTCGGTGCTCATCCGGCCGCGCATGTAGGGATCGAGCGACAGGTAGAGGATCTTGAGCAGCACCTGACCCTCACCCGGCTCGGGGATCGACGCGGTGTCGAAGCGGAAATCCGTCTGGCGCGGCATTCCGTCGGGGCGCGCGGCCAAAAGGATGCGGGTGTTGAAGCCTTCGGCCATGAGGGACGCCCTTTCTGCCAGGGTAATGGTGGTCAGCGGCAGGCTGCGGTCAGCCCTTTTTCTTTGCTTCGGCCGCCGCCTTCAGCTTGGCCAGGAGCTCGGTTTTGGGTGGCGTCTGGCCATACGGGTTCTTCGCCGTACCCTTGGCATTGTGCTCCTGATGTTTCGGTGCGTTCTTGCGCTGCGAGGAATTTCCCGACTTGCTGTAATCCATCGCGATGCTCCCGCTTGACACTATTCCCGGACTTCTTGCCGGAAAAGCGCTGCCCCGACAAGGTGAACGCCCGGCAATGGACGCCGACGGCCGGGCGTGACAGGGTCCGGCACATGGAAAACGATCGCACCATCAGCGCCAGCCGCATGCGCCTTCCTCGCGGGATCTGGGCGCTCGGTCTCGTCTCGCTCCTGATGGATGTCTCCTCAGAGATGATCCACGGCCTGCTGCCCGTCTACCTCGTGACGGTCTTCGGTGCAGGCTACGCCGCGGTCGGGCTGATCGAGGGCATCGCCGAGGCGACGGCGCTGATCGTCAAGGTGTTCTCGGGGACGTTGTCCGACTGGCTTGGGCGCAGAAAAGGGCTGGCCGTCGTCGGTTATGGCCTTGCCGCGCTGACCAAGCCGGTCTTTCCGTTGGCGGGCAGTCTGGGTTGGGTTGTTGCCGCGCGGTTCATCGACCGCGTCGGCAAGGGCATCCGAGGGGCGCCGCGAGACGCGCTGGTGGCCGACCTCGCGCCGCCAGAGCTGCGAGGCGCGGCCTTCGGATTGCGCCAGTCTCTCGACACAGTTGGCGCCTTTCTTGGACCCTTGCTGGCGATCGGCTTGATGGCGCTTTGGGCCGGGAATTTCCGCACGGTCTTCTGGGTGGCCGTAATCCCTGCTGCGTTGTCGGTGCTGGTGCTTGTCGTCGCGGTGAAGGAACCGCGTACCGCCCGGCCCGCCAGAACCACACGGTTTCCGCTGCATCGCGCGGAACTTGTCCGTTTGCCCGGGGCCTTCTGGCGGATAGTGGCCGTGGCGCTGGTCTTCACCCTCGCGCGGATCAGCGAAGCGTTCCTGATCCTGAGGGCCAGCGATGCGGGTCTGGCCATTGCCTTGTCTCCGCTGGTTCTCGTGGTTCTTAACCTCGTCTATGCGCTGACCGCCTATCCGGTAGGAATTCTGTCGGACCGGATCGGGCGCGACGGCCTGCTGATGCTGGGCTTCGCGGTTCTGGCCCTGTCGGATCTGGTGCTGGCCCTTGACGGCGGGCTGCCGGTCATCTGGGCAGGGATCGCGCTGTGGGGACTGCACATGGGCTTGACGCAGGGATTGCTTGCCACGCTTGTCGCCGATACGGCACCGCGGGACCTGCGGGGAACGGCATTTGGCCTGTTCAATCTGGCGGGGGGAGTGGCCGTCCTGGTTGGAAACTTCGCGTCCGGCCTGATCTGGCAGGCACATGGCGCCGAGGCGACCTTCGGACTTGCTGCGCTGGTGACCGCCCTGGGCTTGATGGGGCTGGTCTGGCTGTCGCGCCATCGCCCGGATAGAAAGGAATAGCGCGCCGCCCACTGGCCGGCGCGCCACACGTCGTCGCCTGATCAGCCGATGATCCGTGCGCCGCCGTTGCCGGTGAACTGCACCTTCACGCGCTGTCCGACCTTGAAGTTCTGGTTCTGGACCACTGCAATCGAGCGCCCGTCATCCAGGCGTACGGTCCATTGCAGCGCAGTCGTGCGCGAGTTCGCGGCGGCCATATTCGAACCGGCAGCCATCCCGGCAGCAGCGCCAAGGCCAGTCATCACATCCTTGCCGGTGCCGTTGCCGAACTGGTTGCCGATCAGCCCGCCGGCGATACCGCCGACAACCGCGCCGGCCATCTGGCTGTTCGGATTGGTTTGGACGACCTGCTGGACGTTGGTGATCGTGCCGTCAAAGACAGTCTGCTGCGCGACCGCGGGATAAGGGGTGGCGGTCGTCGTCGGCACACAGGCCGCCAGCGCGGCACAAGCGACAAGTGGAAGGGCGAGTACTGTCGATTTCATTGATGAAACTCCTTGGGACGGACAACCCATCATTAGGGCATTTGTGAATCTCCTCCAAGGGCTCGGTGGTTCCAACCAGCACCGTCCCCCTTTCCTTCGCACCCCATCCCGCCTATACGCACGCCCTGACAACCCGGAGCCGATCGCCATGCAGGGCAGCGCCAACCTCAACCTGATGATCAAGGCCGCCCGCAAGGCGGGCCGCAGCCTCGTGAAGGACTTCCGCGAGGTCGAGAACCTGCAGGTCTCGTCCAAGGGACCGGGCGATTTCGTGTCGAAGGCCGACCGCGAGGCCGAGCGGATCATCAAGGAGGAACTCCTTGGCGGTCGCCCGACCTATGGCTGGCTGGGCGAGGAAACCGGCGGAGCGGATGGCGAGGATCCGACGCGGCGCTGGATCGTCGATCCGCTGGATGGGACGACCAACTTCCTGCACGGCCTGCCTCACTGGGCGGTGTCTATCGCGCTTCAGCACAAGGGCGAGATCGTCGCGGGCGTGGTCTACGACCCGGCGAAGGACGAGATGTTCGTGGCCGAGAAGGGTGCCGGAGCCTGGCTGAACGACATGCGCATCCGCGTGTCAGGGCGCCGTCACATGATCGAGGCGATCTTTGCAACTGGCGTCCCCTTTGGCGGGCGCGGCACGCTGCCTGCGACGCTGCAGGACCTGGCCCGGCTGATGCCGGTCTGTGCCGGCGTGCGGCGGTGGGGTTCGGCGGCGCTCGACCTCGCCTATGTCGCGGCCGGCCGGTATGACGGCTATTGGGAGCGCGGCATCAACGCCTGGGACATGGCCGCGGGCATGCTGCTCGTCCGCGAGGCGGGTGGCTTTGTCTCGGGGATCCGCGAGGGCGACGACCCGCTCGAGAAGGGCGCGGTAATCGTCGGCAACGGCGAACTGTTCGAAGGCTTCCGCAAGATCATCCGCGGCGAGTGACGCGGGGCGTTTCGGTTTCAGGCAACCTCAAAGGTCGGTTCATAGCGGATCGGGAAGTTGACCGACCGCGCGATGAAACACACCTCATGAATGCGGTGGTGGATGGCTTCTGCGGTGCTCCGGTCGGCACCCGGACGCAGGATGACATGCGGGCGCAGGATGGCCGCTGAAAAACGCCCGGCCCCGCCGGTCGAAACTTCACTTATGCCGATCGGGTCATCCGAGTAGTCGGTCACCGTGATCCCGGCATCGGCTGCATAGTGCAGATACCAAAGCATGTGGCAGGCCGCCAAAGCCGACAGCAGAAGATCCTCGGGGTTCATTTTCCCCGGATCTCCGCCCAGAAGCGGATCGTTCGAACAGGAAACGACCGGCTTGCCGGGCACGGCGATGTCCCAGGTGCGGTCATAGGCGCGGTAGCCAGAGGTTCCCGTTCCCCGGTTCCCCGTCCAGACGATCCGCGAGGAATAAGAGTGTTCCATCGGCTTGCCCTGTCTGGCAGATGAGTCGTATACGTGTATACAGACAAGCAAAGGATATGCCAATGGCTCTTGCCGACCGGATCCGGGCTGCGATCCTTGGGGGCCGCTTTGCCCCCGGCGCGGTCCTTTCCCAGACCGAACTTGCCCAGGCCTATGGCGTCAGCCGCATCCCGGTGCGTGACGCCCTGCAAAGCCTTGCGTCCGAGCGGCTTGTCGAAGTGATCCCCGGCAAGGGGGCAAGGGTCGTCCGGCTGACACGAGAGGATCTGGTCGAGATCCGGGATCTGCGACTTATGTTGGAATGCGATCTGCTGTCCCGCGCCATGGAGAAGGCCACCACGGCGGATCATTCGGACATCGAATATGTCCTGCGGAAATCCTCGCTTGAGGCCGGGCGGCCGGGTTGGCAGGCGGGCGACCGGGACTTCCATCTGGCGCTTTACCGGCCCGCCGCGCGGCCTCGTCAACTGTCGATCGTCGAGGAACTCCGGACAAGCTGCGCTCTCTACGCGAGCGGCTACGACAGCCTCGCCTCGCAGACCGATCGCTGGCTGGCCGAGCATGAGGCAATCGTGACGGCCTATGTTGGCGGTCGGACCGATGAAGCTTGCGACATCCTGCGTCAGCACATCCTGGGCGCACACGCCCATCTGGACGCGCTGACGCGCTGACCAGTGCGCCTTTTTAGGGGGAGGAGGGCAGCCGCGCCGGCACCTGCCTTGCGAAGGACGCAGGCACAGGTCGCGGCACGTTCAGGTCCGGAATCCGTAGCGGTCGGCCTCTTCGAACACATCGATTGCCCTTGTCCCGGCCTTGATCCGGGCGCCGTGGCGAACGCCGGCCGGAATGAGATAGCTGTCCCCTGGGCCATAGGTTTTCGTCTCGTCGCCGATGGTAAACTCGATCTCGCCCTCGACCACCGTGCCCCACTGCGCCCCGTGCGCGTGAAACGGCAGGTCCATGTCGCGAAGGAAGGTGAAGAACACCACGAGTCCGGCATCCGACCTGATGGCGGCTGTCTGGACGACATCATCGGCGAACGGCACGTCAAGGGCTGGGAATCTGGTGATGAAATCGGGAAAGGGCATTCTGGCCTCCAACGCCGCTCAGTTTCGGTCAGACGGATGGTTCACTCCGTCGGCCCAGGGAACCTCGCCAAGGTCGCGGGGGTTGACGCCCTCCAGGATCGCGACGTTGACGCCGTATTCGTTTGGGTTCGACCTGCGCTGATGGTGGGTGTAGATGCCGCAGGTCCGGCAGAACCAGTGCTTCGCGGTTCTTGTGCCCCATTGGTAGAGCGTCAGGCTGTCCGCGCCTTTTACCACCTGCAGGTCCTGGAGCCGCGCGGAGACGGCGATTGCGCCCCGCCGGCGGCAAAAAGAGCAGTCGCAGCGGCGCGCCGTGGCGAATCCGTCCTTGAGCGTGACTTCGATTTCGACCGCTCCGCAGTGGCAGGTGCCTTTCACCTGCGCCTCCGGACAATTGGGATGCGGCTGCTGGAATAGGCCACCGCGGGGTGGGGTGGTGCACCGAGGGTCCGGTCCCAGAACGCTCGCCCGCCGCGGCGCAGCCACAGCGGCAGCGTGAGAAGGACGCCCGCGACAAAGCCGCCGGCATGGGCCCAGTGGGCAACGCCGCCCTCGGCGGGCGAGGTGATGACGCCGCTGCCGATCTGGATCAGGAACCACAGCCCCAGCATCAGCCAGGCGCGCACGGGGAAGACCTTGAAGAACAGGACGAAGAAGACGAACACGTCCACCCGCGCCTTCGGGAAGAGCAGCAGATAGCCCCCCATTACCCCGGCGATCGCCCCCGAGGCACCGACCATCGGGATGCGCGAATAGGGGTCGGCGACGATCTGAAGCGCGGCAGCAGCAAGGCCGCTGGCAAGGTAGAAGGCGAGAAAGCCGACGTGGCCCATCTCATCTTCCATGTTGTCGCCGAAGATATGCAAAAACAGCATGTTGCCGATCAGGTGCATCCAGCCGCCATGCAGGAACATCGAGGTCAGGATCCCGTGCAGGTCGTGCCCCTCCATCACATAGAGCGGCACAAGCCCCCAATGATCAAAGAAAACCGCAGCCGCATAGTCAGAGGTCAGACTGGGCCAATAGAGCAGGAAGACCGCGATATTCAGCGCGATCAGGGCATAGGTCACGTAGGGCGTGCGACCCGAAGGGTTGTGATCGCGGATCGGGAACATGGGATGAGCGTTCCCGATCCGCGCAAGGGCGTCAAGCCTCGGCGGCCTCGGACAGAAGGCGCGCGTTGCCGCCCGCCGCAGTCGTGTCGATGCAGACCTGCCGTTCGAGCCGGGCATGGCAGAGGTCGGGAAGGCCGCCGATTAGCGGCAGGATCGGGCCGGGGCGGCTCGCCAGCGCCTGCGCGTAGGGCCGCGCCTGATCTGGGCTGCCCCAGTGGATCGCTCCGGAGAAGCCGGCGAGCGTCGCAAGCGCCTCGGGCGGCAGGCCGGGCGCGACGGCGGCGCGCCCGCCTAGGGCGCGGATCGCCTGCGCCTGCCGATCGGCCGCCGCCACGCCCGGGCCAACGCAGAGGACCGGCGCACGGGCCGATAGCGCGAGGCGGTTCGATTCTCCCGTCGGGCCTGGAAGCTCCAGTGTCTCGTCCGACCGTTCCTCCAGTGCGGCAGTGGCGATGGCGGCCTGAGCGGCTGCGGCAGAGGTGGAAGCTCCGTCTTCGCTTGCCGCATCCGCTGCGCTCCGGGTGAAACGGGGCAGGTAGTTCGGCCCACCCGCCTTCGGGCCGGTGCCTGACAGACCCTCACCGCCGAAGGGCTGGCTGCCGACCACTGCGCCGATCTGGTTGCGGTTGACGTAGAGGTTGCCGGCATGGACATCCTCGACGATCTTCTGCACCCGGTCGTCGATGCGGGTGTGCAGCCCGAAGGTCAGTCCGTAGCCGGTGGCATTCACCGCGGCGACCACCTTGTCGAGGTCGGCGGCGCGGAAAGTGGCAATGTGCAGGACCGGGCCGAAGATCTCGCGCGGCATATCCTCGATGCCCTTTACGCGCAGCACGGTCGGGGGAATGAATGTCCCCTTGCGCGGGGCATGGAGTTCCTTGAGCACCCGGCGCTCGGCACGGGCGGCCTCGATATAGGCGCGGATGCCGGATTGCGCCTCGGCGTCGATGACCGGACCTATATCTGTCGAAAGGTGCCAGGGATCGCCGATGGTCAGCTCGTCCATCGCGCCGATGAGCATCTCCTGCACCGTTTCTGCGATGTCCTCCTGCAGGTAGAGGCAGCGGAGCGCCGAACAGCGCTGGCCTGCCGACTGGAAGGCCGAGGCGAGCACATCGCGTACCGCCTGTTCAGGCAGTGCCGTCGAGTCGACGATCATCGCGTTCAGCCCGCCGGTCTCGGCGATCAGCGGCGCCGTCGGGTCAAGGTGGTCGGCCATACTGCGGCGGATGATATGCGCAGTTTCGGTCGAGCCGGTGAAGGCTACGCCCGCCACCCGCGGATCGCGGGTCAGCGCCGCGCCGACGGATCCGTCGCCGGGCAGGAGTTGCAGCGCAGTCTTCGGCACGCCCGCCTCATGGAGCAGTGACACGGAGATAGCAGCGATCAGCGGGGTCTGTTCGGCGGGCTTCGCCAGCACGGCATTCCCGGCGGCAAGGGCGGCGGCGATCTGCCCGGTGAAGATCGCCAAAGGGAAGTTCCACGGGCTGATGCAGGCGAAAATGCCGCGGGCCGGTGCACGCACGGCCTGCGCCTGCGCCGCGTAGTAATGCAGGAAATCCACAGCCTCGCGCAATTCGGACACCGCATCGGGCAGGTTCTTGCCCGCCTCGCGAGCCAGCAGGGCGAAGATCGGGCCGAGGTTCTGCTCGTAGAGCAAGGCGGCCCGTGACAGGACGGTTGCGCGCTCGGCAGGGGCTGCGGCCCAGGCTTCAGCCAAGGACAGCGCTTCCTCCACGTCCGAGGGCAGGGCGGGCAGGACGTGACCGGCGACCGCGCCGGTGGCGGGGTTGGTGATGACCGTCCGCTTTCCGCCCGAGGCGGGGCCGGCCAGCATCGGGCGCGCCTCGAACGGGTGGTCGATGTGTGGCGCGCGTGCGGCCTCGATCGCGGCGAGGTCGGTCAGGTCGGTCAGGTCCTGCCCGGTGGAGTTCGGGCGCGGCGCAAAAAGCTGCGGTCCCGGCGGGATCGCCGGGTTCACGACCGGGTCCATCGCCTCCATCGCAGTCAGCGGGCAGGCGGCGACGACCTCGGGCGGAACCTCGGCATCGACGATCTGATGGACGAAGGACGAGTTGGCGCCGTTCTCCAAGAGCCGCCGCACGAGATAGGCCAGCAGGTCGCGATGCGCGCCGACCGGGGCATAGATGCGACAGCGCGTGCCGTTGTCGGTCAGCACGAGGTCATGCAGGCGCTCGCCCATGCCGTGCAGGCGCTGGAATTCGAACGCAGCCTTGTCCTTTGCCATGTCGAGGATCGCGGCGACGGTATGGGCGTTGTGGGTGGCGAATTGGGGATAGATGCGGTCGGTCATGCCCAGAAGCTTGCGGGCATTGGCGATGTAGCTGACATCGGTGGCCTGCTTGCGGGTGAAGACCGGGAAAGAGGCGAGGCCGAGCACCTGCGCCCGCTTCACCTCGGCATCCCAATAGGCGCCCTTCACCAGCCGAACCATGATCTTGCGGTCCAGCCGGATGGCCAGCGAGTGGAGCCAGTCGATGACCGCCCCGGCCCGGCGACCATAGGCCTGCGCGACCACGCCGAAGCCGGTCCAGCCGGCCAGGCTTGGGTCGGACAGAACCGCCTCGATCACCTCGAGCGACAAAGCGAGGCGGTCGGCCTCTTCCGCGTCGATGTTGAAGCCGAGACGGGACTCCTTGGCGAGACGGGCCAGCGACAGGACACGCGGCACCAGCTCCGCCAGAACCCGGTCCCGCTTGGCGATCTCGTAGCGCGGATGCAGCGCCGAGAGCTTGACCGAGATGCCGGGATTGGCGCGGATGTCGTCGCCCTTGGCCGCCTTGCCGATGGCGCGGATCGCCGCCGCATAGGCTGCCTCGTAGCGCTTGGCATCAGCGGCGGTGCGGGCGGCCTCGCCCAGCATGTCATAGCTGTAGGTATAGCCCTTGGCCTCCAGTTCCTCGGCGCGGGTCATGGCGGAGTTGATCGTTTCCCCGAGAACGAACTGGCGGCCCATTTCTTTCATGGCGCGGGCGACGGCGGTGCGGATCACCGGCTCGCCCAACCGGCGCACGGCGGCGCGAAGATGGCCGACGACGCCCGGCTCGCGGTCGTCGAGAACCCGGCCGGTCAGCATCAGCGCCCAGGTGGAGGCGTTGACCAGCGAGGAGGAGGACTGCCCAAGATGCCGGCCCCAGTCCGACGGGGCGATCTTGTCCTCGATCAGCGCGTCCATCGTCTGGGCATCGGGCACCCGCAGCAGGGCTTCAGCCAGACACATGAGCGCGATGCCCTCGTCGGTGGAAAGGCCGTACTCTGCGAGGAATACTTCCATCAATCCCGGCCGGGTCGAGGCGCGGATTCGACTGACGAGATCGGCCCCGGCCGTGGTGATGCGCGCACGGGCGGCGGCGTCGAGCGCGGCGTCAGAGATCAGCCGTCGGACGAGTGGCGCCTCCTCAGCCAGGGAAGCGGCAGTGATGGTGGTCCACGGGTCAGTTTCAGTCGCGCGGGCGGGCATTGCGGGCTCCTGTCCTTTGCGGCAGGATACACGGGATCGTGCGGGCGATTTTCCTGATGATTGCTTTCGTGCGGGCGATCAGACCGTTCTTTCGGGGAATGACGATGCCATCAGCCTTTGATCTGGATGATTTTGACCGGGCGATGTTGAGAGTGCTGGAGACCGAAGGGCGGATTCCTGCGGTGGAACTGGCGCGACGGGTCGGTCTGTCCAAATCGCCCGTGCAGGCGCGGCTCAAACGGTTGGAAGAGCAAGGGGTGATCACCGGCTATCGCGCCGTACTGGACCACGTCCGCATGGGTGAGGCGCATGTCGCCTTTGTCGAGGTCAAGCTGTCCGACACTCGCGAGGCCGCGCTTCAGGCCTTCAACCGTGCGGTGCTGGCGGTGCCCGAGATCGAGGAATGCCACATGATCGCCAGCCGCTTCGACTACCTGATGAAGGTGCGCACGACCGACATACAATCCTACCGCCGCGTGCTGGCCGAGCGGATCTCGGCCCTGCCATATGTGGCGTCGACCTCGACCTATGTGGCCATGGAGGCGGTCAAGGAAACCGCCTGAATGAGGTCGCCCGGCAACGGTATCTGACGTGCGGGACGATCTGCTGCCCAGGCGGGATGTGAGATCCCCGGACCTTCACAATCTGGATAGCGCGCGGACGCGATCGCGCGATTGGATGGCAGTGGTGCCCGGGATTGGGGCGCCACGTCCGATTTCCAAGGGGAGCAGTCGCACCACGAAGACCGTTGTCCTGCTTTTCTCCGCTCTCATGGTTTTGGCCCGGGCCAGACTGGCCGTCTGCGCCAACGACATCGGCGCCCGTCTGACTTGCCACTGATGCCGACCGGCCGCGCGAGGCGGGGCCACACGCGAAGTCCTTTGCCTCACCTCCGCGCCTGCAGGCGCGGAGGTTCAGATGCGGGGGCTGTCCGCCCCCGCCGCGGCCCAAGGGCCGCGCCCCCCGCGGATTTTTTACAAACGCAGACAAGGAGCCGAGAGATATATGGAAGCTCTATCCGTCTATTTCAGTACGCCGTCGCCGTCCTGGTCCGCAGTCTTGAAGTCGGTGCGAACCTGCTCGGTCAGCTCTTCCACGGTGATGACGCCATCGCCATTGGCGTCGATCGCAGTGAACTGCGCCTCGGTCAGGACGACCAGAGCTTCGGTCTTGTCGATCTTGCCGTCGCCGTTGGTGTCGAAGGCCGGGAAGACGGCGACTGCGAAGGCGTCCATCTCGTCGACGGTGATGATCTCGTCGCCATTGCGGTCGAGCAGGTTGCCGACCTCACCCGGGACCGACGCCTCTTCGGCAAGGGCGGGCAGAGCCAGGAATGCCGCGACAATTGCGGCGGGAAGGATGCGAAGGGTCATGTCGAAATCCTTTCCGATCATTGCTGCTTCTTGCAGCCGAGCTTGTGGCCAAGGAAGCCGCCGCCACTGCCGCCGGCGATTTCCATCAGCGATTTGCCGACGCCGCCACCGAAGAGACCGCCCACCGCCGCGCCCAGAATGATACCGGTTGCAGTTCCGGCGATGCAGCCGATCTCGTGTTCCCGCTTCTGTTTCTCGGTCTCCTGCGTCGTTGTGGTCTGGGCCATGGCTGCGGTCGCTGTAAACGCAACGGCCAGCAGAAGGGTGATTGGCTTCTTCATGCCTGATCCTCTTGCCTGAAATACTGTTTTCCCTTTGCGGAACCGCACATCTTGTAGCCGCGGTCACCGAGGCCACGATAAGCGGTTTGGATTGCCCTGTCACGGGGGCCGGGGGACTATCTTGGCGCGCAAAGTACTACCCTCCGGTTGACGGCCTGTGGTCAACGGGTCGAAACTGGGAATGGCAAACGCCCTGAAACAGCCGTTGGAGTCGCGTGAGGTGGCGGAACAACCCAATCGACTTACATCGGTTCTCGCCGCTTTGGTCATGGCCTTGGCGACGGCGGCTGGCCTGTACTTCGTCGCCCAGGCGCAGCGCCCCGCTGCCGTCCAGACGGACCTGCGCTATGCGCCGCAGTCCGAGAAGAACCGGCTTGATCTTTACCTTCCGCCCGGCGATGGCCCGTTTCCCTATGTGATCGACATCCACGGCGGCGGCTTTGCCGGGGGGGACAAGGCAGATGCTGCTGTTCCCGAGCCGTTGCTCGATCTTGGAATAGCCGTTGTCCGTGTAAACTACCGTCCCGCAACCGAGGCGCAATGGCCCGGACCCCGGGATGACATCGTTGCGGCCGTGCGCTTCCTGCAGGCGGCGGGGAGGCAGTTCGGGCTTGATCCGGCGCGATACGCACTCTGGGGGCAATCGACGGGCGGCTTTGTGGCCGTGACCGCCGGTTTGGAACTGACGCGCGACGGAGCGCCGCCACGGGCCATCGTCGATTTTGGCGGGCCTGTGGCCTTCGGGCAGTTGGATGCAGACATGGCGGCTCTT
This sequence comes from Rhodobacter sp., assembly GCA_041905595.1. Taxonomy (GTDB): domain Bacteria; phylum Pseudomonadota; class Alphaproteobacteria; order Rhodobacterales; family Rhodobacteraceae; genus Aliitabrizicola. The sequence continues at coordinate 22,941 of JAYRKT010000022.1, read as the reverse complement.
GACCGGGTGCCTGAACGCGGCCCCGCCGACGCGGCCGACAGTCCCGAAAGCCAGCTGCTGGGCTTTCCGATTGCCGGCAACCGCGCCAGGGCGGACCAGGTCGGGCCGCTCGGCGTCCTATCCGCCTGGCCGACGGGGCAGAAGCTGCCGCCGCTGATGATCCGGCATGGTGATGGCGACATGGAGGTATCGCAGCTCCAATCCGGCCGCCTGCGCGATGCCTGGGCCGCGGCAGATCCCTCGGCGATCGTCGATTTCGTCGTGGTTCCGGGCGAGGGACACGCGTCGAAGGGGCTTGCGACTGACGAGACCCTGGGCGAGCTTGCCGTCTTTCTGGCAGAGCGCCTGCAGTAGCTGCCCGCGGCCGCCGGCTTGCGCGGGGACAGATTGAGCCGGGCAGGTCGCTGTTGAGCGGGGGTGGCGCCGCTCAGACTACCGTCTCGCCGCCGTCCACGACCAGGACCTGCCCGGTCATGTAAGAAGAGCGGTCCGAGACGAGGAACAGGATCGGTTCGGCCATTTCTTCAAGCCGCGCCCATCGCCCGAGAGGGACGCGCTCGGCCACATAGGCCTCGAGCTCAGCGCGGCCGCCCATCTGTTCCATGAAAGGCGCGTTGAACGGGGTGTCCACCCAGCCGGGACAGAGCGCATTGACCCGGATGCCGTGCCGCCCGTAATCACCTGCCATCTGCCGTGTCATTGCGACGACCGCGTGCTTGGTCGTGGCATAGGCGATCATCTCGCGGTCGTATTGGATCCCTGACGAGGACGAGGTGTTCAGGATGACACCGCCACCTTGCGCCTTCATCACCGGAACCACGGCCCGCGCGGCTATGAAATAGGCCCGCACGTTCACGGCCCATGAGGCATCGAAGCCTTCGACCGCGACCTGCTCGAGATCGCCGGCCACCTGGATGCCAGCGTGATTGTGCAGGATGTCGATGCGGCCGTGGCGGGTGAGGACCTTGCCGATGGCGCCGGTCAGGGCCGCATCGTCGGCCACATCGACCGGCATGGCCTCGGCGCCGATCCGGTCAGCGGCAGCGGCGGCTCTGTCGCGGTCGCGGTCGAGGATCACGACACGCGCCCCTTCGCGCGTCATGGCAGCAGCGCCCGCCTCGCCGATGCCAGAGGCGGCGCCGGTGACGAGGGCGACCTTGCCTTCAAGCAGCATGGGGTTTCCTTTCCCGCATCAGAAGCCAGGCCAGCGCGATCAGGATCAGCGAGGCGACAAGGACCATGGTGGCGATGGCGTTGATCTCGGGCGTCACGCCGCGCCGGATCGAGGCGAAGACATACATCGGCAGGGTCGTCTTCGCCCCGGCGACAAAGAAGGCGATGATGAAATCGTCGAAGGAGAAGGTGAAGGACATCAGGAACCCGGCCAGGATCGACGCGCGCAGCTGCGGCAGGACGATCTGGAAGAAGGTCGCGAAGGGCGGCGCGTAAAGGTCGTAGGACGCCTCGACGATATCCCGCGACAGGCTGGCGATACGGGCCTTCACGATCATCGCCACCAGCGCCATCGCAAACAGGCCATGCGCCGCGATCAGCGACAGGTAACCCATCTGGAACTGCGGCGCATTGGGCGACAACTCGGCCAAAGCCGGGTTCACGATCCCGAACAGGCCCGCCAGCGCGACGAGGGTCGCGATGCCGATGACCACGCCGGGCACGACGATCGCGGCCGCAAGCATGCCGTCGAAGAGCGCGCGGAGTCGGGGGCCGAGCCGCTCCATTCCCATGGCCGCCATGGTGCCGAAGACGGCGGCCAGCGCGGCCGAGGTGAAGGCCACGATCAGCGAGGTTTTCAGCGCATCGGTCAGGAAGACGTTCGACAGCGCCTTGCCATACCATTGCAACGAAAAGCCGGTCATCTGTGTCGCACTGCGCCCGGCGTTGAACGAGAACACCACGACAAGCGCGATCGGCGCGTAGAGGAAAAGGTAGACGGCAGACAGGAAGACGCGCATCAGACGAGGTCCATTTGCCGGGTGCCCGACACCTTCCACGCGATCCGCATGGTGACGAGGAGGACGCCCACGACGCCCAGAACCAGCGCCACTGCGATGGCCGACCCAAAGGGCCAGTTGCGTGATTGCAGGAACAGGTCCACCAGCGCGTTGCCGATGAAGTAGACCTTGCCGCCCCCCAGCATCTGCGGGATCAGGTATTCGCCAAGGAGCAGGATCGAAACCAGCGCCACGCCCGTCATAACGCCGGGCATCGACAGGGGCAGGGTGACCGTCAGGAAGGTGGAGAGCGGCTTTGCGCCCAGGTCAGACGAGGCTTCCAGCAGGCGGCGGTCCAGCTTCTCGAGGCTGACATAGATCGGCATCACCATCAGCGGCAGGTAGCCGTAGACGATCCCCAGCAACACCGCGCCTGGCGTGTTGATGAGCCGCACGTTGTCGATGCCGATCATTTCCAGCAGCTGCGGGATGCCGCGGGCGCCGAGCAGGTACATCCAGGCGTAGGTCCGCACCAGCATCGAGGTCCAGAACGGCACGATCATCAGCGCGACCAGCATCAGGCGATGCTTCGGATCGACCCGCAGCGCCAGGAACCAGGCGGCGGGGTAGGCGATGGCCAGACAGGTCGCGGCGCCGATCGGCGCGAGGATCGCCGTGTTCAGGAAGGCCGCGCCGCGTGCCGGAATGTTCAGGTAGTTGGCAAGCGTCAGCGCCGGCTGATAGCCGCCAGCCGGCGCCCGCTCGCCAAAGGAGAAAATCAGGATGGCGATGAACGGCAGCACCAGGAAGAAGAAGAGCCAGAGTCCGGCGGGCGCGAGAAGCGCCGCCGTGACCCATCTTTTCCTGGCTGCTGCCGAAAGTGCCATGATCAGGCCGACTTGAACCGGGCCATGAGCTCGGCCCGGCCGGGATCGGTCAACGTGGCCGCCGCGCCGAATTCGAGCGGCGTCAGCGAGGCTTCGTCCGGATAGACGATCTTGTTGTTGGTGATCTCGGGCGGCAGGAGCGCGATTACGCGGCTGTCCGTGGCGGGTGCGCCGTTGGCGATATGCTCCTTCACCGCAACCGCCGGATCCATGAGGAAGTTCAGCAGCGCATAGCCCGCGGCCTTGTTCGGGGCCGAGCTCGGGATCGCATAGTAGTCGGTCCAGATCTCGCCTCCGTCGGTGCCGAGGATATAGGCGATCTCCGGCATGTCGCGGTTCAGCTGCGCGCCGTCATTCGTCCAGCACATTGTCATCCAGGCATCGGTCGACCGCATCGAGGGCTGGTAGTCCGAGTTGATTGCAAAGAGATGCGGCTTGACCTCCAGCAGCAGCTTCTCGGCCTGGGCCAGATCCTCGGGCTTGGTCGAGTTGAAGTCGAGCCCAAGCGAGACGAGCGCCGATCCGATGGTGGTCAGCTGGTAGTCATGCACCATCGCGCGGCCGTCGGCCTCGGCCATTGCGGTCGCGAAGAAGTCCTTCCAGGTGGTCATCGGCTTCTTGAGCTCAGCGGTGTTCACCGCAAAGCCGGTGGTGCCCCAGTTCTTCGGCAGGGCATAGGTCGTGCCGTCGATCATCCCTTGCGATGTGAAGCGTGGATTCTGTGTCGAAGGCGAGAAGTTCGGAATCTTCGAAAGGTCCAGCGCGTCGATCAGCTTCAGCCCGGCATAGGTCGAGATCGTGTAGTTGGTCGGCACGAACAGCGACCAGCCAGCGCCGCCCGCCTGCAGCTTGGCCAACATCTCTTCGTTGGAGCCAAATACGTTGACCTCGACGGCCACGCCGGTCGCGGCGGTGAAGTTCTCGAACGTGGCGGGGTCGTGGTAGTTGGGCCAGGTGGCGATTGCCATCTGCGTCCCGAGGTCTTCGGCGAAGGCCGGGTTGATGCCCGCGCCGGGAAAGCGCGACAGAACGGCGGTGGCAAGGCCTAGGCCTGTAACCCCCATGAAATGCCGCCGGGTGATCGACCCGCGCTTCCAGCGCATGAATTCCGTCATGAACCGATCCGGCGTGATCGGCGTGTCCTTGAAGTCCTTTGTCATAGGAAGCCCTCTCTGTCGGTTGTCGTTATTGTGGGAACACCAGCACCGCGGCTGGGTCGTAGGTCAGGCATACGGCCTCGCCGGGGGCGATCAGATCAGCCTCGGTTGCGCCGCGTCGGTCGGTCGTGACGAGGATGTCGCCGATCCCAGGGACGGCGACGGCATATTCGGCGAAGGAGCCGAGGAAGATTCGGTGGGTGACGGTGCCAGGCAAACCCTCGCCCGTGCGGGCGATACGGATCGCCTCGGGGCGCAGGGCGGCGATGGCGGAGCCATGAACGGACGAGGTGCCGGGCAGGGCGCGGCCATCGGCGAGGCGCAGGACACCGCCTTCTATCGAGACCGGGATTCGATTGGTCTTGCCGACGAAATCGGCCACGAACAGGTCCGCCGGGTGATCGTAAACCTCCTGCGGGGTGCCAAGCTGGCTGATCCTGCCCGCGCTCATCACGCAGACGAGGTCGGCCATCGACAGCGCCTCTTCCTGGTCATGGGTGACGAGGACGAAGGTGATCCCGAGTTCCCGCTGCAACTCCAGGAGCTCCAGCTGCATGTCGCCGCGCAGCTTCTTGTCCAGCGCCGCGAGAGGTTCATCCAGAAGCAGGATCTTCGGGCGATTCACGATCGCGCGGGCCAGGGCGACCCGCTGCTGTTGGCCCCCCGACATCTCGTGCGTCCGGCGCTTGGCGAACGAGCCAAGACGCACCATTTCCAGCGCCTCGGCGACCCGTCGGTCGATCTCGGCGCCGGCCATGCGCGGGCGCATCTGGCGCAACCCATAGCCCACGTTCTCGGCGACGTTCATGTGGGGAAACAGCGCGTAGTGCTGGAACACCATGTTGACCGGGCGCTGATAGGCGGGGATGCCGTTCACCACCTGCCCGGCAATGCGGACTTCGCCCTCGGTCGGCTGTTCGAACCCGCCGATCATCCGCAGGCAAGTGGTCTTGCCGCAGCCCGAGGGGCCGAGAATCGCCAGGAAGGCCCCCTTCGGCACCGAGAGGTCGATCCCCGAAACCGCCTCGACCTCACCATACCGCTTGGTCAGGTGTCGGAATTCCAGATCGGAGACGGCTTCTGGCGCCACGTTCTACCCCCTGCGCGCCCCATTTGCGGGGTCTTGCTCGAACGATCAGGGAAAGCCGTGGGCTGGCATATACCCCAAAAGTGGTATTTCGGGCAAAATCGGGTCATGGGAGGTATATATCACGCCTTCCATGCAACTCTGGGGGCAGCTTTGGCGGAGATATAGGCATGCGACCCGTTCTTCCCGAAGTCTTCGCCGCCCTGCGCGAGACTCTTGGCCGTCCGAGTCTACCAGACGAGGCCGTGGGGCGCGTCTTTTTGCGGCTGGTGCGTGCGCTTGCACCTGTGGATGAGGTCGTCGTTTTTGCCTATCACGACGGGGAACGCCCGCTTGATCTTTTCAGCACCTTCTCACCGGCGTTCTACCACGTCTTCGTCTCGCTTTATCAGGCTGGCCCTTACCTGCTCGACCCGTTCTGCCGCACTGCCCGCGATCGGCGCTCCGGGTTGTTCCGGATGCGCGATCTTGCCCCGGACCGCTTCTTTTCCAGCGAGTACTATCGCACCTATTATGTCCAGACTGGGCTCGCCGAAGAGGTCGGCTTCTTCGTTCCTGTCGAGGATGCGACAATCGTGCTGTCGCTGATGCGCCGGGAGGCAAGTGGCGGGTTCAGCGACGCGGAACTGGCCCCATTGCGGCAGGCCGAGCCGCTGGTCGGAGATCTGGTTCGGCTTTACTGGGGCGGTGTGGCCGCCCGGTTCGGCGCGGGCGTCCGGCCGGCCCTGCCGTCCCAGCCTTGGCTGCGCCTGAACCTGACTGACCGGGAGGCCGCAATCGTGGAGCTGGTCCTTCAGGGGCATTCCTCGGAATCCGTGGCGCTGCGGCTGGGGATCGCGACCGGGACGGTGAAGGTCCATCGCCGGAACGTCTATCGCAAGCTCGGGATCTCATCCCAGACGCAACTCTTGTCGCTTTATCTCGCCGAACGGGGGCCCCAGGCTCCTGCCGAAACTGCGTGACGACAAGAGACATAGCGGTGCACGCCACACCGATCATCTTGCCGTCGCGCGGCCTTGTCGACAGTCGCCTCAGGTCTTGGCTTACACAGTCCGGGTTGCATCTCGGGGCTCGGACCGCAGGGCCGTCATCAGAAGCGTCAGGGCGCGGGACACGGTTTTTCCCGCTTGCAGTCCTGAAAGCCCGGCATAGTCCTTCATCGTTTCCCAGGCGGCCGCGCTGACCATCAGATGGGCCAGCGCCAGAAACTCTTGCCGCTGGGTTGGCGTAAGATCCGCCAGTCCGGACTCGACGATGCGGGCGAAGCTCTGCCGTCGCGCGGGGAGGGCCTGCTGCCGCATGGCCCGCCCGGATGGCGAGTGCAGGCTGGCCCGGATTACATTCTCATGCGCGTCGAACCCGTCAAAGATGCGGGGCGGCATCGCGATCAGGTCATCCAGTGTCGAGGGCAGGATCTGTGGGCCTATCCGGGCGCCGATCCAGACCCAGAATGCCCTTAGCAACTCGGTCTTGTTCGCGAAATGCCGGAAGACGGTCCGTGGTTCGACGCCGGCGACTTTGGCAATCTCATCAAATAGGGCGTCCTCTCCCCCGCTTGTGTCCAGCACGTCGGCAACGGCCTGCAGGATCCTGTCGCGGGTCGCCTCGGCCTGGGCCCTGCGTTGGGGGCTGTCATAGGGTCTGGCAATGGGGGCGGCAATGTCAGTAATAGTGTCATCAAATTCAGATGGCGACCTATCCGCAGAAGCGGCAATCGCTTCAGGTCGCGCCGACTCGGCGGTCGGGCGGTCGCCGGGGGAAGTCATGTTAGTCGACGGACGCAGTCCGACATCTGCGAGCGTCGTCGCGTCCAGTTCATCAAGAAAAGCCTGACGGGCCCGTCGAAACACGCGTGGCAGGCGACAGATGTCCGTTATCGTGCAATCGTTTGTCTCTCTCAGGCACTCGACGAGCGCAAAGTCCGTCTCCATCGCCCGCACCACGTCGCCAATTCTGATTTCATTGGCGGATTTGGCGAGTTTCAGGCCGCCGGAACGCCCTCGGACCCCAGTCAGGAACCCGTGCGACGTAAGTTCGTTCGCAACCTTCATCAGGTTGGCACGAGACAGGCGGAACCTGGATGCCGCCTGCTCGATGGTAATCAGCTGACCGTCAGCTTCGTGGACCATAAGCAAGAGCCGCAGCGCATAGTCGGTGAAATTGGTCAGCCGCACATCGCCCTCCATAAAGATGCTATTGACTTGTATCTTATGTGGGCGTATTCGCAAAGATGCAACTTGATGGTATCTTATGGAGACGCTGGAATGGCAGACTTCTCGCAGCCAGACTCAAGCGAAGGCATTGACCGCCCGCTGATTGCCCTTGTCGTGCAGCGCTTCTATGCACGAGTGCGGGGCGATGCCGTTCTTGGCCCGATCTTCAACACCCGTATCGAGGACTGGCCCGAGCATGAGGCAAAGATCACCCGGTTCTGGTCCTCGGTCCTGCTCAAGAGCGGCGAGTATCATGGAAGCCCGATGCAGGTTCATCTGGCGATTCCGGACCTGACCGGCAGCGATTTCGACCGTTGGCTCGCTCTGTTCGATCAGTCGTTGAGCGAGGTGTGTCGCCCAGATCAGGCGACGGCGTTCCTGTCCAGGGCCGCGCGCATTGCCGAGGCGTTCCAGTTCGTGCGGGCGGCGCAGGGGCCTGAGGTCCTGTCTGCCGGCAGTCCTCGGCTTTCCGCTTTGTAGGGGAGACCAGAATGCAAACCGTTCGGCTGTTTTCACCCGCTCTTGCGCTCATGGCCCTGGCCGTGCCGGCCGAGGCGCATGTCAAATGGTTCGCGCCTTACATCGTCGGAGCGACCCCTCAGCCGTTGTCCGCCACCTTGGCCAACCCGTTTTTCTGGCAAGGGATCGTGCTGGTCCTTTTGTTCTTCATTGCGACCCGCCTGGTCGAACCTACGAGGCTCGGTCTGTGGGTGTCGGACGGGATGACGCGTCTTGGGGCGCCACTCGACTCGAGGCTGGACGACTTTCTGCGCGCGGCAATCGCGGCATTCTTCATTGCGATCTTTTCGGTCGGCGGTATCTATCTTACCCCCGATCTCAAGACCGACAGCGCCCTGATCCCATGGGTGCAACTGGGCATCGCGGTTTGCATCTTCTTCCGCCCTGCGATGCCCCTTGCGGCACTTGGAGTCGTGGGGCTGTGGGTGACCGCTTTGCGCGACTATGACCTTTTTCACCTGCTTGACTACCTGGCCCTGGGCCTGGGTGTCGCCAGCTACCTGTGGCTTTCTGCGTCAAAGGCGCCAGCCCTGCACGGCGCCCGTTTCGATGTCCTTCGGTGGGGCGTGGCGATTGCTTTGATGTGGTCGAGCCTCGAGAAGTTCGCCTATCCGGACTGGTTCTATCCTCTCGTCGAGGAGAAGCCCTATCTGACATTCGGCTTGCCGCGCGATGCCTTCATCCCGATGGCAGGCGTGGCCGAGTTCACGTTGGGCTTCGGGCTCCTGTCGACCGCCCTGATCCGGCGCCTATCCGCAGTGGCTCTCCTCGTGATCTTCAACGCTGCGGTCTACCCTTTCGGGCGGATCGACCTGATTGGCCACGGGCTCATCATGGCTGCTCTGGTCGCAATCGCGGTCCATGCTTGGAAACCGCGCGGCCCCGGCCAACCTGACAGGTTGATTGCCATTCCGGCGCATCTGACGGCAGCCCTGATCCTGTTCGCATCGCTCTACTGGGGATCACATGGCCTGATCTATTCGCCAAATAGCGCAGTTCTTGCCAGCCAGCATTCTACCCATAGCCCGGACCCGGATAATCCGCACGATCAGAGGGCCGACTTCCTTGGGGCACAGTCGGATGACACACGGATCACCCTCCTGAAACCATGATCGGCGAAGCACGCACAATTCCGACGGTTCGAACGTCGACACGGCACCGCCTGATCTCGCCGAATTTTGCCGGATCGCCCTGAGGGTAGTTGGCTTGGCAGACGGGCCCGATCAACCCGACCTTGTTCACCGCGACCCAAGACCGATCCGGATGACTAAGGCTCGACCAATTTCATGACGTGAAAGCGACTGCCCGCATCCACTTTGCCAAACCACGCCGGTTGCTGACAAACGATGCCGGACTGGCTTTTTGGTGTCCGCGGCCGACACTGAAATCATGGCATAAAGCCCTGCAAAAGCGTGAAGTGTTCATGGCTAACTTCTTGAGTTCCCCAATCAAACTTTGGTGTCCTCATCACTGCGTGGAATCTCATGGTGAAAGGCCGACGCAGAGAAGCAGCACTTTGAATGCATTGCAGGCTAGAATAACTATAAGAGTATTGGAATTTGCTGCAGTTAACGTAACCGCCGAGGCACGGATGCACACTCGACGCCTCGGAAATGTATCAAACTTGCGTCGACGTTACTTCAGGCGTCAGTCGCTATCCTCGCGATTCCTGACTTTTTCGCGGCCGCACATCACTTTTCACACGTGATGACATGCCCCAATGTGCACAAGGGATCTCCATCCCACTCTTGGCAACAGGGACGCAAGAGTTTTCGTGCCACCTATAGGGATGGCAGGCTTGGTGACATCAACCTAAGCACATATAGGCAATTTGCGTGAGGGGGCTGACTCGCCCTAATTAGCAGTCACCAGCCGGCGGCCGAGAGGTCAGCTCCAAGATTCCTGCGATCACGGGAGTAGGTGGCGTTAACGTCTGTCGGCGCGCGAGCGCAATCAGGATCGGTGATCCGCTTGACCCCGGAGTTACGATGGGGCCGCTGGTCAATCGGGCCCAGCAAGAGAAGGTGCTGTCCTATATCGAAGCCGGCAAGGCAGAGGGCGCAACACTGCGCTTGGGTGGAGGCGTTCCGCGCATCCAGGGGATGGAAGGTGGCCACTGGATCGAGCCAACCGTCTTCACCGATGTGACCGATGGCATGCGCATCGCAAAGGAGGAGATCTTCGGTCCTGTCATGTCGATCCTGACCTTTGACAACGAGGAAGAAGTTCTGGAGCGCGCCAACGCCACCGAGTTCGGGTTGGCGGCCGGTGTCTTTACCCAAGACATCCGCCGGGCGCATCGAGTGGCGGCAGCAATGCAAGCCGGGATGTGCTGGATCAACAACTACAATCTTGCCCCCGTCGAGGTTCCTTTCGGCGGCGTGAAGTCATCCGGCGTTGACAGGGAATGTGCGATGGCCGCGCTGGACCATTGCAGCCAGATCAAGAGCGTGTTTGTGGAAACCGGTGAAGTGGCATCGGTCTTTTGATCGCGATCCATGGTGTCCCAATCGATCTGGCCCGAATGGCAGCATCAGCAAAGGACATATCTGGGCGGAATTCGGACCTTCGCCACAGGCCCTTTTCCAAGCGGCAACGTCACAGAAAGGATGAATGCTCGACCGGCGAGCACAGTTCCAATGCCGAACCGAAACAGATACAGGCAGTTTCAGACGCTTACGCCGAAGACCCAGCCAACTCCCGCGGTGATTGCCATGGCAGCGGCGCCCCAGAAGAGGACGCGGGCAGTGGCCGGAAGCTTGGGCGCGCCGCCGGCTGCGGCGCCGATGGCGCCAAGGGCGGCGAGGCTGGCCAGCGTGGTGATGACGACGGCCGGGATGATCTGCGTCGCGGGGGCCAGTAGTGCTGCGGCAAGGGGCACGGCGGCGGCGATGGTGAACGTCACACCCGAAGCGAAGGCCGCCTGAAGCGGGTTGGCGGAGTGAACCTCGGACAGACCCAGCTCATCGCGCGTATGGGCTGCGAGTGCGTCCTTCGCCGTCAGTTCCCGCGCCACCAGGGCCGCCGTGGCAGACGACAGGCCACGGGATTCGTAGATCGAGGCCAACTCGGCCTCTTCCGCCTCGGGCGTATCGATCAGTGCCTGTCTTTCGCGGGCGATGTCGGCGCGTTCGACGTCGGACTGCGAACTGACCGAGACATATTCCCCCGCCGCCATCGACATGGCACCGGCGGCAAGCCCTGCCGCTCCTGCCACCAGCACGGCCGTGGGGCTTGGGTCGGCGGCGGCGACACCGACGATCAGCGAGGAGACCGAGACGATCCCGTCATTGGCGCCCAGAACGGCAGCCCGCAGCCAGCCTGCGCGGTCTAGGTAATGGAGTTCGGCATGGGCGGATTTGTAGGCAAGGGTCATCTGGATTGGTCCTGATTTGTGGTGCCGTGGAGGTTGACGGACGCGGAAAAGCCGGTGGTTTTGCCGGGCAGCGGTGAAGTCAAGCGAAGGGGCGAGCCGATCCGTTCGGCAATGGTATGGACAATGGCAAGCCCAAGGCCGCTTCCGTCGCCAGCGTCCTTGCCGCGCACAAAGCGGCCAGAGAGGGCGGCAAGCTCGGCGGATGGAATCGGTGGGCAATCGTTTTCGACTGAAAGCGTGCCCAGTGCGTCTAGGGTGACTGTGACGGGACCATCGCCGTGCCGCAAGGCGTTCTCGATCAGGTTGCGGGCCAGGATCGCCACGGCATCAGGATCTATGTCTGAGCGGACGGGTGCATCGGGCAGCAAGAGGGCCACGCGCCCGGCGTCGGGGCCTTGGGCAAAGTCGCCAGCGACAATCCGCAAGATGGGCCGCAGATCCTGGGCGGTGTCGGTCAGCAGCCGTGCGCCCTCGGCCCGGGCCAGCTGCATCAGGCGTTCGGACAGGCGGGTCAGGCGCTTCAGCGTCGCCTCGACATCGCCCGCGCGCCTCGCGATGTCGGGATCGGTCGAGGTCTGACGCAGGCGCTGCACCTGGGCGAGCGCCCCTGCCAAAGGCGTGCGCAACTCATGTGCTGCATTGGCGGTAAAGCTACGTTCGGCGGCAAAGGCGGTGTCCAGCCGGGCGAGAAGCTGGTTCAACGCGTCGGCAATCGGGCGAAGTTCGGTGACCATGTCCTTTGTCGGCAGGGGCGACATGTCCTTCACCCCGCGCCGCGCCAGTTGTGCGCGCAACTTGCCGAGCGGGCGCAGGCCATAGCCGAGCCCATAGAAGATGCCGGCAATGCTGAGGGGAATCATCACGACCAGGGGCAGGGCCAGGGAAAGTGCCATTTCGCGCGCCACCTCGCGCCGGTGCGACAGGGGCTCGGCGATGGTCAGCGAGATGGTGCCGCGCACGGCGGATTCATGATAGAAGCGCAGCTCTGATGTCTGATGAAAGCCGGTTTCGGCGAAGGCCGGGAAGCGTGCGGGATCGGCGCGGTGCGAGGTCAGAAGGATGCGCCCCCGGTCATCGCGGACGATGTAGGTGTAGTATTCCTCATGGTCGTCCAGCGCCATGACGCGTTGTGCGACACCTTCCTCTTCCCGCCCCAGCACGTCGACCACGGCCAGTTGCAGGATACGCTGGCCGGTTTCCTGCAAGGCTGAATCAAAGACATCATTCAGTTCCGAGGTCAGTAGCCGCGTCGTGACCAGAGCAGTGCCTAGCCAGATCAGAGTGACGATCAGCGACAGCGCGGCGGCCGAGCGCAGGCGGATCGAGGCACGGGTCATGCCGGACCCAGACGGTAGCCAAGCCCGCGTTCGGTGACGATGACACCCGCCCCCAATTTCTTGCGGAGGCGGCTGACATGCACCTCGATCGTGTTGCTTTCGACCTCGGCATCGAAGGAATAGAGCCGTTCCTCAAGCTGCGGCTTGGACAGAAGCTGGCCCGGCTTTTGCAGGAACGCCTCGAGCAATACCCATTCGCGGGCGGTCAGGGGAATGGGGCGACCGGACTTTCTGACCCGGCGTTCGGCAATGTCGATGGACAGCTCGCCCAGTGAAATCAGGGGATTGGGGTTGCCGGAATAGCGCCGGGCGACGGCGCCGATGCGAGCCGAGAGTTCCGAAAGATCGAAGGGCTTGACCAGATAGTCATCCGCCCCGGCGTTCAGCCCTTCGATCCGGTCGGACACCTGATCGAGCGCCGTCATGATGATGACCGGAGTCTGGCTGCCCTTGGCCCGCAGGGCGCGCAGGAATGGCAGGCCGCGACCATCGGGAAGCATTAGGTCCAGAAGGATCAGGTCGAAACTGGCCGTCGCCAGCGCATCGGACGCCTCGTCCAGCCGCGCGGCCCAATCGACGGAATGCCCTTCGCCTTCCGCCTGCTCGCGCAGGGCGGTGGCGATCACGCGATCATCCTCGATCAGCAAGATACGCATCCGGCCTGTCTCCTTCGGTTCCCCGCATAGCGTGGCAACCTGACGGCCACCTGAAGCAGTTTGTCGCGCTCCTTCAGGCTGGCGTCAGTTTCGCGCGCCAAAAGGCCCGCAGGACCCGAAGCGGAGTGTCGCCCATGAACCGGACAACAACAATGCTGGCGCTGACCTTGGTGCTGATCGCCACCCCGGCGCTGGCGGGTGACGACGACTGCGCCGTGCCGATGACCGACTGGCAGCCGCGCGAGGCGGTCGTGAAACTTGCAGCCGACCAGGGCTGGGCCCTGCGCAGGATCCGGATCGACGATGGTTGCTACGAGTTGATCGGTCGCGATGCCGAGGGCCGCGCGATCGAAGTCAAGCTCAACCCCGCAACGCTGGCGGTGGTCGAGATGGAATTCGGGGACGACCACGGCGAGGGCCGTGAACCCGAAGACGATACCCATGACGATTGACCCGGACGACGACGCAGGTGCGCAATCCGGACCTCCAAGGAGATGAGAAATGAAGTTTGCCTTTGTCCTTCTGATGATGACCACGGCGCTTGGCGCTGGTTCGGCGGCACTTGCCGGCGGCCAGGGCCTGTCCCTGACGCCGGGTGCCGGCCTTTCACACCGCGTCCTGCCGGACCCGCAGCTGACCCTCATCGACGATGACGAGGATGAGGACGGCGGCTCGCTTTGGTCGAGCTCGGACGATGACGACGACTGCGGCGATGACGACGAGGAGAGCTGTGCCGCGGGGACTGCCGGCAACGCGGCAAAGGCGGGCACCGTAGCGCCACCGAAGAACGGGCTTTTCACAAACGGCACCGCGCCGGTCGTGAAATCGAACTGATCCTTTCCCTTCCGGAGTGTCCAGGATGAAATCCCTGATCGCCGCCCTTGCTCTGTCCACCGCCCTTGTCACCCCCGTCCTTGCCATGGCGCGTCCCGTCACCCTGACCGCCAACATGGCCGACTACGGCGGGCGGGGAGCCTATCTTGCCATCTATGTGACCGACGCCTCGGGGGCCTATGCGGGCAGCCTCTGGATGGCGGGTGGAAAGTCGAAGTATTACCGGCACCTGATCGATTGGGCGCAGTTTACCGGTGGCGACCCGGCGCAAGTGGACGGGATCACCGGTGCCAGCGTCGGATCGGGCCAGAAACTGGAGCTGTCGATGGACTTGGCCGACGCCCTCTTCGACGCGGGTTATACCCTGCACATCGACGCCGCAGCCGAGGATATGCGCGAGAGTCCGAATGAGATTGCGGTGCCCCTGACCGCCGCCGGGGCCGGGACGCCCGTGTCGGGCCGCCGCTACATCGCCGATTTCACCTACGGCTTCTGATCGGACTCCCCATGCTTCGCCAAATCCACCGCTGGCCCGGCCTTCTGGCCGCTGTCTTGATCCTTGCCCTCGCGCTGAGCGGGGCGGCGCTGTCGCTGTTCCCTGCGTTGGAGCGGCTGTCCTCTCCATCCGAGCTCACTGGGCAGACCGTAGGCGATCTGGCGACGAAGGTGCTGGCGGCGCATCCGCAGGTGGAGCAGATCCGACGCTCGCCATCTGGCACAATCACTGCCTACTGGTTCGACGGAGATTTGGCCGGGGCGGCGGTTGTCGATCCGGCCACGGGGCTGGATGTGGCCAGTGCAGACCAAGGCGCCCTGCGGCGCTGGCTGACGGATTTCCACCGGTCCCTTCTCTTCGGCGACCCGGGGCGCTACGGGTCGGCGGTGGGGGCATTGGCAATGCTGATGCTGGCCGCCTCGGGCGCCATGCTGGTGGCCCGGCGACAAGGCGGCTGGGGGCGCTGGTTCGCGGCGGTCAAGGGACCATGGTCGGGGCGCTGGCACGCAGAACTGGCGCGGGTCGCGGTGTTTGGTCTTGGACTTTCCGCGCTGACGGCATTGTGGATGACGGCGGCGACCTTTGACCTTTTGCCAGCGGATGAAGCGAACCCCGTCATGCCCCATGCGGTCAGCGGCGTCACGGGACTGGCGCCCAACGCGATGCCAGCTTTGCAAAAGGTCCTCGTTGCCGACCTCCGGGACCTGACCTTTCCCTATCCTGGCGACACGAAGGATGTGTTCACGCTGAGCACTGGCGCGGGGACCGGATACATCGATCAGGGCACCGGGGAGATGCTCGCCTGGCAAGCTCCGGGGCCGTGGACCGTGGTGGGAGAATGCATCTACCTCATCCATACCGGCGATGGCGCGGCGCTTTGGGGGCTGCTTCTTGGTCTTGCGGCGCTGGCGGTCCCGGTTCTGTCGGTGACGGGTGGGCTGATCTGGTGGCGCAATCGCCAAAGCCGTCCCCGTTTGGCAGGGATGGTCGCAGCGCCGGTGGCGGAGACGGTGATCCTTGTGGGCAGCGAGGGCGGGAGCACCTGGGGTTTTGCGACAGCCTTGGCCCGCGCATTGCAGGCCCATGGACAGGCCGTTCATGTGGCCGCCCTCTCTGCCTTCGCGCCGCGGGCCTACAAGCACGCCAAACGAATTGTCGTCATGACCGCAACATGGGGCGACGGCGATGCGCCGACCTCGGCCAAAGGCGCGCTCGACCGTCTGGCGACAGACGCGCCCCTGTCTGGAGTGCCTCTGGTGCTGTTGGGCTTCGGCGACCGCAGCTTCCCCGGCTTCTGCGCCTATGCCGAGGCGGTGCAGGCTGCTGCGAAAGCCGCAGGCTGGGCTATGCCGTTACCGCTGGACCGGATCGACCGCCAATCGCCGCAAGCCTTTGCCCGCTGGTCCCGCGCCTTTGGCGAGGGGATCGGCCTTTCCCTGGATGTCACCCACCAACCCCTGCCACCACAAAGCACCGCGCTACGCCTGACGTCCCGTAAGGACTATGGCGATAGCGTCCAGGCCCCTACCGCAATCCTGCGCTTTGCAGTGCCGAAGGGGGGCCTCTGGCAGCGGCTGACCGGGCGTGGTTTCGGGCGGTTTCGGGCGGGCGACCTTCTTGGCGTCGTGCCACAGGGCGACACGGTGCCCCGGTTCTATTCGTTGGCCTCAAGCCAGGCGGACGGCTTTGTAGAGATCGTCGTGCGAAAGCATGTGGGCGGCCTTTGCTCGGGTCAGCTTCTGGCTCTGCAGCCGGGAGACGCGGTGCAGGCCTTCCTGCGACCGAACCCTGGGTTCCAGCCGGACCGGTCGCAAGCACCCTTGATCCTGATTGGTGCGGGAACGGGGATCGGGCCGCTGGCAGGGTTCTTGCGCGCCAACTGGAAGCATCGGCCGATGCACCTGTGGTTCGGCGCGCGGCATCCGCAGGCGGACTTTCTTTACGCCGATGATTTGGCCAACTGGCAGCGCGACAAGCGCCTAACCGGCCTCCGCACCGCATTTTCCCGCATGGGGAAGCGGCACTATGTCCAGGACGCGTTGCGCGAGGATGCCGAGGCGATCCGCCGCATGATGGCGGAAGGCGCGCGGGTCATGGTCTGCGGTGGCCGTGAGATGGCTCAGGGTGTGCGCGAGGCGATGACAGAGATCCTGCATCCGCTCGGACTGTCGCCCGTGACCTTGCAGGCCGGAGGGCGATATGCCGAAGACGTCTACTGATGCCGCGATTGCCCTTGGCGGCCCGACGATGGGCACCCGGTGGTCGGTTCTGATCGACGAAGGGTCCGTCGACATTGATCTGGGGGCCCGTCTTCAGGCCGCAGTCGACGAGGTTGACGCCCAGATGTCGACTTGGAAACCGGATAGCGATCTTATGCGCCTGAATGCTGCCCAGCTGGATAGCTGGGTCCCGTTGCCACAGGAACTGCTGACCGTGCTGTCGGCGGGCCTTGTTGTCAGCCACCAGACAGGCGGGGCCTTCGAGATGAACATTGTCGACGCTGTCCGAGCCTGGGGTTTCGGGCCGGACAGAATCGACCTTGGCGCG
The DNA here is from genome assembly GCA_041905595.1 of Rhodobacter sp. GTDB lineage: Bacteria > Pseudomonadota > Alphaproteobacteria > Rhodobacterales > Rhodobacteraceae > Aliitabrizicola. Next base: position 5,880 of record JAYRKT010000022.1, on the reverse strand, counting down.
ATCCGGGTCGCCAGTTCCAGATCGCGAGTTCCGGCAACCGAAGCGTTGGAACTGGACATCACCAACAGACGTGCCCGCAAATCGGCCGCTCTGGCGCTGGATCTGTCGGGCATCGCCAAGGGCTATGGCGTCGACCGCCTTGCTGAAACCGCGACGGCTCTTGGCTATACGTCGACTCTTTGCAGCATCGATGGCGAAGTGCGGGCCACGGGTCTCCGGCGTACCGGGCGGCCCTGGGCGGTCGGGGTGGAGACGCCGGACGACCAAACCTCGGCCCCACATTCCATTCTGGCGCTTGAGGATATGGCCGTGGCCACGTCAGGGGACTATCGCCACTATGTTTCGGTGGGAACAACGCGCCTTTCCCACACGATGGACCCGCGCCGTGGCGCGCCTCTGGTCGCGGCCCCGGCCTCGGTCACCGTGATGTCGCAGCACTGCATGTTGGCAGATGCGATGGCGACGGCCCTTATGGTCATGGGTGAGAAACAGGGGCTGGATTTTGCGATGGATCACGCAATCAGCGCGCTTTTCTTTCGTCGTTCCAAGAGTGATATGATCGCGACTGGCACCGGTGTCTTTGCCAAGAATGGCCTTGGGGGCACGGAATAGGCGACCCTACAGCGTCAATAGAACATTCACTTTCAAACGGCGGTCCATTGCTCCCGCCCTTGTGGCTCTGTGAATGAAATCGAAGCGAAACTAACGTCATTGAATGACGGCTAACGGCCCAAAGTCGCTATTCTCAAGCTTCGGCAGTGTCAGCGTGAATGTCGGAAGTGGGCGACTTCCGCGCTGACTCGTAGCGCCTTGCTAACGATCAGTACTAGCCTTCGCACCTTCGAAGCCCTGCACGACCCGGTGATGATGTTCGTCAGCACCGACAAAACCAACTCTTCTTCTCGAAACCTCGCACGGAACGGCGGCCCGATCGTGGTTGCCTTCGACGCCGATTTCATGGGCTGCAAAGTGCAGGTGTCTGAGCTCGCGCGAATACACGGCAAGCGCCGTGTCGACCCGTTCCTTGGATCGACGTGGATCGGCTTCCCGCGCCACAACAATAAGGGAACGCCGTTGGACGGTCTCGACCTATAGGGCGCCACTCGCTCAAGAATACGAAAACCAAACGACAGTTTGGGCAAACGATACTTCAGCGCAGCGACGTTTTTAAAACGCGGCGGGAAAAGGGCTGTGTCCCAGTTCGAATTTGCGTTTGAGGCGGTCATAACTGGCCTGTCCTGACATAGCGTGAATAGCCTCGAGTTTCTTTGACACCTTTGGGGGTCATCCAGTTCCTCAATCAGATCACCAAGAGGCGCCAGATTATCCTGGGTGGTGGCGAAACGATGCCGCACGATTGCAACCTGAAATCACAAAGAAAAAGCAACTCTTCGGACGTTGCCCGGCGTAGCCGGACGGGTCTTTGGTGCCCGCGGCCGGACTTGAACCGGCACGCCTTGCAGCTAGGGATTTTAAGTCCCCTGTGTCTACCATTCCACCACGCGGGCGCCGCCGCAGTGGGCGGGCGGCGCCACCATAGCGGCTGCCAAGGCAGGGTAAAGGCCGCGCAGGTGGTCTGTCCTGGCGGCGGCAGCGGCAAATGTTTGACGGCGGCGTCGGCTCCCCCGAATATGGCGGCAAATCGGAGGAACCTGATGCGCCTGTCGAACGCCCTGTCCAGCCTTTCCCTTCTTGCCGTGATGGCCGCGCCCGCCCTGGCGCGCGACATCACGGGCGAGATGGCCTATCGCGAGCGCATTGCACTGGCAGACGACGCCCAGCTTCTCGTCGAACTGAGAGGACCCGAAGGAACGGTCGCCGAGGCGCGGATTGAGGCAATGGGCAGACAGGTCCCGCTGCGCTTTGCGATCGTCGCCCCCGACAATGGCGATTACACCTTGCGCGGGGCGATATTCGTCGGCGGTCGGCCGGAATGGATCTCGGCACCTGTCGCGGTTACGGGCGGCGAGGGGACCGTTGACCTTGGCCTTGTCCAGTTGACCCGGCCCCTGGCCCTCTTCGGTTCGCGCATGTCCTGCGGGGACCGCATCATCGAGATTTCCGCCGTGGGCGAGGGCCTGCAGATGCGGACAGCGGGCGAGCGCTTCGACCTCGCTCCGGTCCCGAGCGCATCGGGGGCGAAGTACCAGGACAGCGCCGAACAGCCGAGCCTGTTCTGGAGCAAAGGCAATGGTGCGCTCGTGTCGATCCGGGGCGTCGATCTGCCGGAGTGTCAGCCGACGATTCCCGATACGGTTCTGCCCCTTGCCTTGCGCGGGAATGAACCCTTCTGGCGCCTGGACCTGACCGAGACGGGTTACACCTTCCAGCCCAACCTCGATGGCATTGCCGTGTCGGGCGCATTGCCGGCGCCGGTCACGACCGCTGACGGCCTGCGCTTCGAACTGGCCGACGGCCTGTCGGCGACGGTCGATCGCCGCGTCTGCCGTGACACGATGTCGGGGATGCCGTTTCCGGTGACGGCCTTGGTTGCATATCAGGGCAAGACGCTTTCTGGCTGCGGCGGCAAGCCCGAGGATCTGTTGGCAGGGAGCTGGCGCGTAACCCAGATGGGCGCGCGCGCCGTGCCGGCCGAGGTCGAGCTGACCATCGGGTTCGACCCATCGACCGGCCGTGTTTTCGGCAAATCGGCCTGCAACCGCTACAACGGCGCCTACACCCTGACCGGCGAGGGCCTGTCTTTCGGTCCCGCCGCCGTGACTATGATGGCTTGCCCGGAGGAGTTGATGTCGCTCGAGCAGAGCTTCCACAAGGAACTGGCCGGGATCAGCGGTTTCAACGTGACCGACGCAGGCGTGCTGGAACTGCGGCAAGGGGACGATGCCGTCATCCTGGCCGAGCGGCCCTGACTCTGGCGACCTTGAACCTGCGGGGCAATCAGCCGCGCGGGTTCAGCAGACGTCCCATTACCGTGGTGGCCCGGATGACGCCAATTGGCGTCCCGCCTTCGGTCACGGACACCGCGCTTGCGCCGTCGCGCAGCTTTTCCATGACCGCACGGACTGTGGCCTCTGCCTCGACTTGCGGCCCATCAACCGTTCCGGTTTCCATCACGTCGCGCGCCGTCAGCACGCCAAGCGGATTCATGTGGGCGACAAAGTCCGCAACATAGTCAGAGACCGGATTTGCGATGATCTCGCGCGCGGTACCGCATTGCACGATCCGCCCCCCCTCCATCAGCGCAATGCGGTTGCCGATCTTGAATGCCTCGTCGAGGTCGTGGCTGACGAAGATGATCGTACGCTTGAGCTTGGCCTGAAGGTCAAGAAGCTCATCCTGCAGCCGCGTCCGGATCAGCGGGTCCAATGCCGAGAACGGCTCGTCCATCAAGAGGACCGGCGCCTGGGTGACAAAGGCGCGGGCGAGGCCGACGCGTTGCTGCATGCCGCCCGACAATTCGCCCACCTTGCGGTCGGCCCACTGGCTCAGGTTGACCAGCGCCAGCTGCACGTCTACCCGGTCGCGTCGCTGCTCGGGCGTCATCCCGGCCAGTTCCAGGCCAAGGCCGACATTCTCTCGCACGGTGCGCCACGGCAGCAGACCGAAGGACTGGAACACCATTGCGATATGCGACAGGCGCAGCTTGCGCAGGGTAGCCGGATCGGCCTTGGTCACGCTGACCATGCTGTTGCCGTCATGGACGCGCACCTCACCCCGGACGACGGGGTTCAGCGCGTTGACGCCGCGCAAAAGGGTGGACTTGCCCGATCCCGACAGGCCCATGAGCACAAGGATTTCCCCCTTGGCGACGGACAACGTGCAGTCGTGGACGCCTAGAACCTGCCCAGTCGCCGCCTGCACCTCGGCGCGGGTCTTGCCTTGGTCCATGAGCGGCAAGGCGCGGTCGGGATGATCGCCGAAGACGATCGAAACCTTGTCGAATTCGACCATCGGGTGGGAAAGATCGGTCATTTGCGGGTCACCCGGAGCATGCGGTCAAGAATGATGGCGACGACCACGATCACGAAGCCGGATTCGAAGCCCTGCGCGGTGTTCACCGATTGCAGGGCCCGCACCACCGGGATGCCAAGGCCATTGGCGCCCACGAGGGCCGCGATCACCACCATCGACAGCGACAGCATGATAGTCTGGTTCAGCCCGGCCATGATCTGTGGCAAGGCCCAGGGAAGTTCGACTTTCCACAGGAGCTGTCGGTGCGTCGCGCCGAAGGCGGTCGCGGCCTCTTTCAGCGCGACGGGGGTCGAGGCAACGCCAAGCTGGGTCAGCCGGATCGGGGCGGGCAACACGAAGATCACCGTCGCGATCAGGCCGGGCACCATACCAAGGCCAAAGAACACGATGGCGGGGATCAGGTAGACGAAGGTCGGAAGGGTCTGCATCAGGTCGAGGATCGGCGTCATCGCAGCGTAAAACCGCGGCCGGTGCGCTGCAGCGATGCCGATCGGAACGCCCGCCGCCATGCACACGACGCAGGAGGCGAGGATCAGCGTCAGGCTTTCCGCTGTGTTCTTCCAGTAGCCCTGGTTGATGATGAACAGGAAGCCGAGCAGCACCAACAGGCAGGTCTTCCAGTTGCGCTGCAGGAACCAGGTGATTCCCACGAATACCGCGATCACCAGCCAGGCCGGCGGCGCAGTCAGAACGAAAAGGATCGCCGCGATCATCCCGTCAAGGATCGCCGCAATGGCGTCGAACAATGGGCCCGCATGGTCCTTAAGCCAATCGAAGATCAGCTTGGCGGCCTTTCCCACCGGGATCTTGTTTTCCGTCAGCCAGTCCATCCGGCGCCGCCCCCCGCTTCGATAACAGATTGCACCCCGCGCGGATGCTCCGCACGGGGCAGGTCTGAGGTCCTGTCAGGCGATCATTGCAGCGCCGCGGTCACGGCGGCCTTGGCGTCGCCACCATCCTTGGTGGTCACGCCTTCCAGCCAAGGCCCGATCACGTCAGGGTTCTTGGCAAGCCAGGCTTTGGCCGCTTCGCGCGGATCGGTGCCGTCGTTCAGGATGGCGCCCATGATCTCGTTTTCCATCGCCAGCGAGAAGACGAGATTCTGCAGCAGCTTTCCCGTGTTCGGGCATTCGGTGACATAGCCGGCGCGGGTGTTGGTATAGACGGTGGCGCCGCCGAAATTCGGGCCGAAGAAGTCATCGCCGCCGGTCAGGTAGCTCATCTTGAAGGTCGAGTTCATCGGGTGGGGTTCCCAGCCGAGGAAAACGATCGCTTCGCCGTCCTTGTCGTGGCGGGCCACCTCGGCCAGCATCCCCTGTTCCGAGCTTTCGACCAGCTCGATGTCCTTCATGCCGAAGGCGTCCTTGCCGATCATGTCGAGGATCAGCTTGTTGCCGTCATTGCCCGGCTCGATGCCATAGATCTTGCCGTCAAGATCCTCCGCATGTTTTGCGATGTCGGCAAAATCCTTGATGCCGACCTCGGCGCCCTTGGCGTTGGTCGCCAGCGTGTATTTCGCGCCTTCCAGGTTGGCGCGGACCGTGTCGACCGTCTTCGCGTCGCGATAGGGGGCGATGTTCGATTCCATCGTCGGCATCCAGTTGCCGAGGAAGACGTCGATATCGCCGCGAGCCATGCCTTCGTAGGTCACGGGAACCGACAGGATCTGCGTCTCGGTCTCGTATCCGAGCGCCTCGAGGATCAGCGCGGTAACAGCGGTGGTCGATGTGATGTCAGTCCAGCCGACATCCGAGAAGGTGACCTTGTCGCAGCCGGCGGCGAAGGCCGGGGCGGTTGCCAGGGCCAGGACGCTGGCCATGAGCGTGGTGCGGAACATGGTGGTAGACTCCCCGTTGGGTTTTTGTTGATTGACGAGTCAATTAACTTCAAGCTAGCACCTCATGGCAAGCATTTTTGTGAGGGGCGCCGGTGCCAAAAGTTGGAGTC
>JAYRKT010000021.1:0-71035 GCA_041905595.1 Rhodobacter sp. | reverse complement strand
TCATGGCAAGCATTTTTGTGAGGGGCGCCGGTGCCAAAAGTTGGAGTCGAGCCTATCCGAAAGGCGGCGTTGGTCAACGCCACGATCGCCGAGGTTGGCCGCGCCGGCAGCCTCGACGTGACGGTCAGCCAGATCGCCAAGCGCGCCGGCATGTCTTCGGCGCTGGCGCATCACTATTTCGGTGACAAGGAATCGCTGTTCCTGGCGGCCATGCGCCACATCCTGACCCTTTATGGTGCCGAGGTGCGCGGTGCGCTGGTCATGGCGCACGGTCCGAAGGAGCGGCTGCAGGCCATCATCCGCGCCTCGTTTACCGCCGCGAACTTCCGTGGCGAGGTCGTGTCGGCCTGGCTGAACTTCTACGTCATGGCCCAGACCGTGCCCGAGGCGCGGCGGTTGCTCGGCATCTACCAGCGCCGGTTGCGGTCGAACCTGTTGTCCGACCTCCGGCCGCTGGTCGGCCACAATGCGCTGCGGGCAGCCGATTCGCTTGGCGCAGTCATCGACGGCGTCTACCTGCGCGAGGCCCTGGGTCAATCGCAGCCTGACCGCAATGCGGCGGTCGCTCTGGTGCTCGATGCGCTGGACGCGGAACTTGCCAGGGGAATGAAATGAAGCGACCGAACATTCTGATCCTGATGGTGGACCAGCTGGCAGGTCCGCTTTTCCCCGATGGTCCCGCGCCCTGGCTCCACGCGCCGAATCTCAAGCGGCTCGCGGCACGGTCGGCCCGCTTCGCCCATACCTACACCGCCTCGCCGCTCTGCGCGCCAGCGCGGGCCTCGTTCATGTCGGGGCAGTTGCCTTCGCGCACCGGCGTCTATGACAATGCTGCCGAATTCCGCTCGGACATCCCGACCTTTGCCCATCACCTGCGCCGCGCGGGCTACCAGACCGCGCTGTCGGGCAAGATGCATTTCGTCGGCCCGGACCAGATGCATGGCTTCGAGGAGCGGCTGACGACCGACATCTACCCCGCCGATTTCGGCTGGACGCCCGACTACCGCAAGCCCGGCGAGCGGATCGACTGGTGGTATCACAACATGGGCTCGGTCACCGGGGCAGGGGTGGCAGAGATCACCAACCAGCTGGAATACGACGACGAAGTCGCCTTCCACGCCGTGCAGAAAGTCTATGACCTCGGGCGGCGCAGCGACGAACGACCGTGGATGCTGACGGTCAGCTTCACCCACCCGCACGACCCCTACGTCGCACGAAAAAAATACTGGGACCTCTACGAAGACTGCAAACACCTCTCGCCGCAGGTGCCGCCTATTCCCTATGCCGAGCAGGACCCGCATTCGAAGCGCATCTTCGACGCCTCGGACTGGCACAACTACACCATCACCGACGAGATGGTGGCGCGGTCCCGCCGCGCCTATTTCGCCAATATCAGCTACATCGACGACAAGATCGGCGAGATCCTGACGGCGCTGGACGGCACCCGGCAGGAGGCGATCATCGTCTTCGTCTCGGACCACGGCGACATGCTCGGCGAGCGAGGGCTGTGGTTCAAGATGAACTTCTTCGACTGGTCCGCCCGCGTTCCCCTCATGATCGCGGCGCCGGCCATGCCCGCCGGCAAGGTGGATCAGCCGGTCTCGACACTCGACGTGACACCGACCCTCTGCGACCTCGCCGGCATCGACATGTCCGAGGTGATGCCCTGGACCGATGGCGCATCGCTGGTGCCCGTCGCCAATGGCGCGGAGCATGGTCCGGTGGCAGTGGAATACGCCGCCGAGGCGAGCGAGGCGCCGCTGGTTTCCTTGCGCAAGGGCAAGTGGAAGCTGAACCTCTGTACGCTCGATCCCGACCAGCTGTTCGACATGGAGGCGGACCCGCAGGAGCTGCGGAACCTCGCCGCCGATCCGTCCCACGCCACCGTGCTGGCGGAACTGAAAGCCGAGGCGCTGGCGCGGTGGGACCTTGCCCGCTTCGACGCCGACGTCCGCGCCAGCCAGGCGCGGCGGTGGGTCGTGTATGAGGCGCTGCGCAACGGCGCCTATTTCCCCTGGGATTTCCAGCCTCTGCAGAAAGCATCCGAGCGCTACATGCGCAACCATATGGACCTGAACGTGCTTGAAACCTCCAAACGCTTCCCGAGGGGGGAATGATGCGCGCCCAACCCACAGCCAGCCATTTTGTCAACGGCGCCTATGTCGAGGATACCTCAGGCGCCCCGATCGAGGTGATCTATCCCGCGACCGGCGAGGTGGTCGCCGTTGTCCACGAGGCAACGGCCGAGGTCATCGAAGCGGCGCTGGCGAGCGGTGTCGCCGCGCAATTGGAATGGGGCCGTACCCGCCCTGTCGAACGTGCCCGCATCCTGCGCCGCGCCGCCGACCTGATCCGCGAGCGCAACCCGGAACTCGCCCGGCTCGAGACGCTCGACACCGGCAAGCCGATTCAGGAGACGCTGGTGGCCGACTGGCCGAGCGGGGCCGATGCGCTGGAATGGTTCGCGGGACTTGCCCCGACCGTGACCGGCGAGACCGTTCCTCTTGGCCGCGATTTCGTCTACACCCTGCGCGAGCCGCTCGGCCTCTGCGTCGGCATCGGGGCCTGGAACTATCCCAGCCAGATCGCCTGCTGGAAGGCGGCGCCTGCGCTGGCGCTTGGCAACGCGATGACCTTCAAGCCCTCCGAGGTGACGCCGCTTGGCGCGCTGAAGCTGGCGGAAATCCTGATCGAGGCCGGGCTGCCGGCGGGCCTCTTCAACGTCGTGCAGGGCCGGGGCGCGGTCGGCGCCGCGTTGGTCAGCGATCCACGCGTGGCCAAGGTTTCGCTCACCGGCTCGGTCCCGACGGGGCGCAAGGTCTATGCGATGGCTGCCGAGGGCGTGCGGCATGTGACGATGGAACTGGGCGGCAAGTCGCCCCTGATCGTGTTCGACGATGCGAGCGTCGAGGATGCGGTGGGCGCGGCGATGCTCGGCAACTTCTACTCCGCCGGGCAGGTCTGTTCGAACGGGACGCGGGTCTTCGTGCAGAAGGGCATCAAGGAGAGGTTCCTGTCGCGGCTGGCCGAACGCACGGCGGCGATCCGGCTCGGCAATCCGCTGGACGAGACGACACAGATGGGCCCGCTCGTCTCTGCCGTGCAGCGTGACAAGGTGATGGGCTATATCGACACGGCCCGCAGCGAAGGCGCGCGTCTGGTCTGCGGCGGCGGCCATGCCCTTGCGAATGAAGGGTTTTTTGTGGAGCCCACCGTCTTTGCCGATGTGACTGACGATATGACGCTGGCCCGCGAAGAGGTCTTCGGACCTGTCATGGCGGTGCTCGATTTCGATGGCGAGGACGAGGTCATCGCGCGCGCCAATGCCACCGAGTTCGGTCTGGCGGCGGGGGTGTTCACCGCTGACCTGCCACGAGCGCACCGGGTGATCGGGCAGCTGCAGGCAGGCACCTGCTGGATCAACGCCTACAACCTGACACCGGTTGAAATGCCCTTCGGCGGCGCGAAACGCTCGGGCGTCGGGCGGGAGAACGGCCACGCGGCGGTCGAGCACTACACGCAGGTGAAATCCGTCTACGTCGGAATGGGGCCCGTCGATGCGCCCTACTGACCTGCCCTCTCCGCATGACCTGGCGGCGGCCTATGCGGTCACCCGCAAGGCCACGCAGCGCACGCCTCTGATCGAGAGCGAGGCGCTGGCCAAGGCGTGCGGAGCGGAGCGGGCTTTCATCAAGGCGGAGAACCTGCAAGCGACGGGATCGTTCAAGATCCGCGGCGCGACCTGGCGGCTGCACAATCTCTCGCCCGAGGAGCGCAAGCGCGGGGTCGTCGCCTTTTCCTCCGGCAACTTCGCGCAGGGGCTGGCGGCGGCAGGCCGGGCGCTTGGCGTGCCGGTCACGATCGTGATGCCCTTCGACGTGCCGGCGCTGAAGCGCGAGGCGACGGAAGGCTACGGCGCACGGGTGATCCTGACCCAGCATGGCGACCGCCCGCGCGAAGAGGTGGCCTCGGCCAAGGCGCGCGAGATCGCCGCGACTGAGGGGTTGGTGCTGCTGCATCCGTTCGACGATCCGCTGATCGTGGCCGGACAGGCGGGCGCGGCGCTCGAGGCCTTGGAACAGCTCGACGCGCGCGGAGCAACGGTCAGTCTCGCGGCCTGCCCGGTGGGCGGTGGCGGGCTGATGGGTGGCGTCGCGCTGGCGCTTCGGGCGCGGGACGCCGACATGAACATCTTCGCGGTCGAGCCAGTCGGCTACAACGGCCTCGGCCAATCGCTCGCGGCAGGCGAGATGCGGCGGGTTGCGGGCGATGCTGCGACAGTCGCTGATGCCTTGCAGGCAACGGCGCCGGGAACCGCACCGCTTGCGGCCGCCCGCGCGGCAGGTGTGCAGGGGCTGGCGGTCGAGGATGCGGCGATCCGCGCCGCGATGCGCTTTGCCTTCGAGAAACTGAAACTGGTGCTGGAGCCTTCGGGCGCGGTGGCGCTTGCCGCCGCGCTGGCCGGGCAATTGCCCGCCACCGGGCGCAGCATCCTGATCTTTGCGACGGGGGGCAACGTGGCGCTGGACCGCTTCGTCGCCCTCACAGGGGACTGACATGACCGCAGACGTGGTGATCGTGGGGGCCGGATCGGCCGGTTGCGCAATGGCCTACCGGCTGGCCGAGGCCGGCTGGCAGGTGACGGTGATCGAGTATGGCGGCACCGATGCCGGTCCGTTCATCCAGATGCCGGGGGCGCTCAGCTACCCGATGAACATGGGCATATACGACTGGGGCCTGCATACCGAACCCGAGCCGCATCTGGGGAACCGCGTCCTTGCCACCCCGCGCGGCAAGGTGATCGGCGGGTCGTCCAGCATCAACGGCATGGTCTATGTGCGCGGCCACGCAAAGGATTTCGACCATTGGGCCGAGCAGGGCGCGCATGGCTGGTCCTATGCCGACGTGCTGCCCTACTTCCGGCGGATGGAACACTGGCACGGGCAAGAGCCGGGCGGCGAGCAGGAATATCGCGGGCATGACGGCCCGCTGCACATTACCCGCGGTCCGCGCCGTAACCCGCTGTTCAACGCTTTCATCGAATCCGGGAAGCAGGCCGGTTATCCAGTGACGGCCGACTATAACGGCCGCCAGCAGGAAGGCTTCGGCGCCATGGAGGCCACGATCTGGCGCGGTCGGCGCTGGTCGGCGGCCAACGCCTATCTGCGGCCCGCGATCAAGACCGGTCGGGTGCAGGTCATCCGCGGCCTTGCCCGCAAGGTGGTGATCGAAAACGGCCGCGCTACGGGGGTCGAAATCGAGCAGGGCGGACAGGTACAGGTGATTTCCGCCCGCCGCGAGGTGGTGCTCGCAGCCTCCTCGATCAACTCGCCGAAACTGCTGATGCTGTCCGGCGTCGGCCCGGCTGCGCATCTGGCGGAACACGGCATTCCGGTGGTGGCCGACCGCCCCGGTGTCGGCCAGAACCTGCAGGATCACCTGGAACTGTACCTGCAATTCGCCTCGAAGAAGCCGATCACGCTGTACAAATACTGGAATCTCTGGGGCAAGGCGCTGGTCGGCGCGCAATGGCTTTTCACCGGCACCGGCCTCGGAGCCTCGAACCAGTTCGAGGCCTGCGCCTTCATCCGCTCGAAGGCCGGCATCGACTATCCCGACATCCAGTACCACTTCCTGCCGATCGCTGTGCGCTACGACGGCAAGGCGGCGGCGGGCGGGCACGGGTTCCAGGTGCATGTCGGCCCGATGCGTTCGAAGTCGAGGGGGGCCGTCACGCTCCGTTCCGCCGATCCCGCAGCGGCGCCGGTCATCCGCTTCAACTACATGTCCCATCCCGACGATTGGGAAGACTTCCGCGCCTGCATTCGCCTGACCCGCGAGGTTTTCGCGCAAAAGGCGATGGAACCCTATGTGAAGCACGAGATCCAGCCGGGATCGGCAGTGCAAACAGATGCCGAGCTTGACGCCTTCATTCGCGACCATGCCGAAAGCGCCTATCACCCCTGCGGCACGGCACGGATGGGACGGCGTGACGATCCGTTGGCGGTGGTCGATCCGGAATGCCGGGTGATCGGGGTCGAGGGGCTGCGACTGGCCGACAGCTCAATCTTCCCAAGGGTGACGAACGGCAACCTCAATGCGCCCTCGATCATGACGGGCGAGAAGGCGGCGGACCACATCCTGGGCCGCCAACCCCTTGCGCCGGCGAACCTCGAACCCTGGATCAACCCGCGTTGGGCCACGGCGCAGCGCTAGGCAGTGGCAACTGGCAGTCCCCGATCGTTGGCACACGGGATCAAGTTTCGTTAACCTTTTCTTAACGAATGGGTTGACCGAGGCCTGTGTCGCCCCGATCTGGGATGCATGCGCGCGGTCCGCCTTGCCCTGTTCTGTTGTCTCACGCTGCTGTCCGCCCCGGCGCAATCCGCCGAGCTGACGGGGCGCGGTCGGGCTGTTGACGGCGACACGCTGGTTCTGGGCGGCGAAAAGATCCGCCTTCTCGGCATTGACGCCCCCGAACATGACCAGACCTGCGACCGCAACGGCACGAATTGGGCCTGCGGTGAGTGGTCGGGCCAGCAACTGGCACGCCTGCTGCACGGACGCTCGGTCACCTGTCAGGGCAATGACCGCGACAGGTTCGGGCGGCTCCTCGCCATCTGTCACGCCGGCGGGCAGGTTCTGAACGCGGCGATGGTGCGCGATGGCGCGGCCTTCGCCTATCGACGCTATTCGGATCGCTTCGTCGCCGACGAGGACGTCGCGCGGTCAGAGCATCGCGGTCTTTGGGCAGCGCGCGTGACCACGCCCGAGATCTATCGCCATCCGGCGGGACCGGTGGCAGAGGGAACGACGGGGGGCGATGGCTGCCTGCTGAAAGGAAACATTTCGGCCAGGGGCGAACGCATCTACCACAGTCCGGGGCAGGAGCATTACGCGGAAACCGTTATCAGCCGGTCGAAAGGCGAGCGCTGGTTCTGCACGGCGGCTGAGGCAAGGGCCGCGGGCTGGCGGCCAGCAGTCAGATGAGCGCAGGGCTGGGAACTTGATCGGTGTCAAATCGCGGTGACGCCCGCGCCGATAATGTGAATCGGCAACGTATGGAATGGGAGACGCAAATGTCGAATACGCCGCATGATCTGGCCGAGGAGTTCCCGGCAGAAGCCGCGAAGATCAGCGAGCTGAAGCAGAAGGACGCGCACTTTGCCCGGCTTCTGGAAGAATACCACGAGGTGAACCGCGCCGTGCACCGTGCCGAAACCCGGGTCGAAGTGATCGACGAGGCTGGCGAGCACGAACTGCGTCAGCGCCGGATGCGGCTCAAGGATCAGATCTGGCACGCTCTGAAAGCTGCCGCCTGAAGTTTCTGCTGCGGGGGTGGCGCCGCCCCCGCAGTCAGCCCGCGATTTCGTAGGGCAAAAGGCCGCGCCGATCGGGCGTCACCTTCAGACGCCGCTCCAGAGGCGGCACCGACCGTTGGTGACAGGTCGTGCGTTCGCAGATCCGGCAGGAAATGCCGATGGGCTCGAAACGCCCGGTCAGGTCAAGGTCATCCGCATAGACAAGCTCGCCCGCATGCTGCACCTCGCAGCCGAGGCCGATGGCATAGCGGCGCACAGGAGCGTGGAATGACCCGCCGGATTTCGACACATCCCGCGCCAGACAGAGATAGCGCACACCGTCCGGCGTCTCGGCAAGCTGGCGCAGGAAACGGCCGGGCATCTCGAACGCCTGGTGCACGTTCCACAGCGGGCAGGCGCCGCCGAACCGGGCGAATTGCAGGCGCGTCGCCGAGTGGCGCTTGGTGATCGTGCCGGCCTGATCGACGCGGACAAAGAAGAAGGGAATGCCCTTCGCGCCCGGCCGTTGCAGGGTGGAAAGCCGATGCGCGACCTGTTCGATCGAGGCGCCGAAGCGGTCGGAGAGCTGTTCAAGGTCATGGCGCGTTTCGCGTGCCGCCTGAAGGAAGGCGCGGTAGGGCATCTGGGCCGCACCGGCGAAGTAGTTGGCCAGTCCGATCTTGGCGATGTCGCGCGCTTCCGGCGTGTGGAAGCGGGCAAGGTCCAGTGTCGCCTCGATCAGATCGTTCTGCGTCAGCAGAGCGACCTGGTGCAGCAACTGGAAGGTCTGGGTCGCCCCCGCCACGCGACGCGAGATTGTCAGGACCCGCGCTGAAGCATCGTAGCGCCGCAGGTCACCCTCGTCGGCGTGGCTGAGGCTGATGCCGCGCGCCGCCAGGGCCTCGGTCGCCGCAGCGAGCGGATCGCGCGTCTGTCCCCCCGGCGCGGCGAAATGTTCTGCAGCCCGATCGACCGCGTCGATGTAGTTGTCGCAGTAGTGGAAGAAGTCGCGCACCTCTTCCCAAGGCGAAGGCCGCAGCGCCGCATCCTCGCGCCCGAGCGCTTCGTCGAGCGAGGCCAGCCGTTCATGCGACTGGCGATAGGCGCGGTGAAGTTCCAGAAAGGCCCGCGCAAGGGCGGGGGCGTTCGACGCGGCGAGCCTCAGGTCGGCCAAGGGCGGCGTGGCCGAGGCAAAGACCGGGTCCGCCAGCGCCTCGCGCATGTCGCTGACCAGCCGCTCGCTGTCGCCGGTGGTCAGCGTCGTGACGTCAAAGCCGAATTCCTGCGCAAGCGCCAGCACGACGGCCGCCGAGACGGGCCGGTGGTTGTTCTCCATCTGGTTCAGGTAGGGCAGCGAGACATCAAGCTTTGCCGCGAAGGCCTTTTGCGTCAGGCTGAGTCGGCCGCGCAACTCGCGCAGGGTCGTTCCGGCATAGAGTTTCTGGACGGCCATCGGCAGCTCCCTTTGCTAAAGCGAGCCTAGCCTTTGCAAACCTATCCCGGCAAGCCGCCGCTTCGCCGCAGCGACCGTTCCCGCAGCAGCACCCAAAGGATGAAAAGGACCGACATCGCCGAACTCGCCAGCATCAAGAGCACCAGCGGCAGCGCGCCCGATCCAGGGCCGAGTACGGCACCCGCCAGGACCGACAGCACCGCACCGCCGCCGATCATGAACGCGCCGCCCAGACCCGACGCCGATCCGGCCAGGCGCGGGCGGACCGACAGCATCCCGGCATTTGCGCTTGGCAGGACAACGCCGTTGCCTATGCCCACCGTCACCATCGAGCCGAAAAAGACGGCCGGTTCAGTGAATCCCGCAAGGGTCAGCAACGTCAGCGCCGTGAGCCCGGTCGTCGTGAATAGCGTCCCGATCAGCACCATGCGGTTGACGCCCAGCCGGACGGCAAAGCGCCCTGACAGGAAGTTGCCCGCCATGTAGCCGACCGCCGGCGCACCGAACCACAGGCCAAGCGTTGCCGGGTCCATTCCGAACACCTTGGAGCCGACATAGGGCGCGCCGCCGAGATAGGCATAGAATGCCCCCGCCGCGCAGGCGGCCGACAGGCAATAGCCCCAGAACCGTTGCGCCTTCAGCAGTTCCGGATACTGCCGCGCCTGCTCGGCGAAGCCCGTTCCCGTCCGCTGTGCGGTTTCGCCCATGTCAGCCCAGACCAGCGCGAAAAGCCCGATGCCCCCTGCCAGAAGCAGCACGAAACTGGCCTGCCAGCCCCAGACCTCGTCCAGCGCGCCGCCGATAACCGGGCCGACCATCGGCACGACCGACATGCCCATGGTGACATAGCCGATCATCGAGGCCGCCTGATCCTGCGTGACAATGTCCCGGACAACGGCGCGCGACAGCACGAGTCCCGCCGTCATTGTCGCCTGCAGCATCCGGCAGGCCAGGAAGACCGCGTAGTTCGGGGCAACCAGTGTCCCGATCGTCGCAAGGATGAAAAGCGCGGTTGATCCCAGCATCACCGGGCGGCGCCCCAGCATGTCTGATGTCGGCCCGACCAGGATCTGCAGCAGCGCCGTTGCGACCAGATACAGCGACAGAGAAAGCTGCATCGTGCCATAGCTGACGCCGAAGTGGCTGGCCATCGCTGGCAGCGATGGCAGGAAGATGTTGAGCGACAGCGCGGGCAGCCCGGCCAGCAGCACGAGCGTCATGATATGCGGCGGACTGCGCCGGTCGAGGAATTGGCTGTCGGGGGTCATGTCTTCGGGCTACAGCCGGCGGTGGGGAAAGTCCATCGCAGCGCGGGTCAAGACCATTTGTGGAAGATGAAGAATGCCCCGAGTGCGATGAAGGCAAAACCCAGGAGGTGATTCCAGCTCAGCGGCTCCTTCAGGTAGAGCACCGAGAAGCCGGCGAAGATGGTCAGGGTGATCACTTCCTGGATGGTCTTGAGCTGGGCGGCGTTGAAATAGCCGTATCCGACACGGTTCGCCGGAACCATCAGCAGGTATTCGAAGAACGCGATGCCCCAGCTGATGAAGATGATTTTCAGGAGTGGTTGGTCGGTGAATTTCAGGTGACCGTACCAGGCGAAGGTCATGAACAGGTTCGAGCAGATCAGCAAGCCGATCGTCAGGACTGGAACGGGGATGGAGGGCATCATGAGTCTCGGATATCTGAAAAGAGGCTCGGCTTACGCCAGCTCGGAGGCAATGGCCAGTCGGACGTTTTTTTGCAATTTGCAGCATCCGATCTGCCAATAGTTTGCAAATTTACGGGAATTTTGTTCTCTCTGTCCGGCCACGTCGCTATGTTGCGCGCCAAATCCGGGGAGGACCGCCATGAAGGACATCCTGCAGCAACTCGAAGACCGTCGTTCGGCCGCTCGTCTGGGCGGTGGTACCCGCCGGGTCGCGGCGCAGCACGCCAAGGGCAAGCTGACGGCGCGCGAACGCATCGAGCTTCTGCTCGACGACGGCTCATTCGAAGAATTCGACATGTTCGTCGCTCACCGCTGCACGGATTTCGGCATGGAGGAAGACCGGCCCGCGGGCGACGGCGTCGTGACCGGGTGGGGTACGGTCAACGGCCGCATGGTCTATGTCTTTTCGCAGGATTTCACCGTGTTCGGTGGCTCGCTGTCGGAAACCCACGCCCAGAAGATCTGCAAGATCATGGACATGGCCGTGCAGAACGGCGCGCCGGTGATCGGCATCAACGACTCGGGCGGCGCCCGCATCCAGGAAGGCGTGGCGTCGCTTGCCGGCTATGCCGACGTGTTCCAGCGCAACATCATGGCGTCGGGCGTCGTGCCGCAGATCAGCCTGATCATGGGGCCCTGCGCCGGCGGTGCGGTCTATTCTCCGGCGATGACCGACTTCATCTTCATGGTGAAGGACACCTCCTACATGTTCGTCACCGGCCCTGACGTTGTGAAGACCGTGACGAACGAGGTCGTGACCGCCGAGGAACTGGGCGGTGCCTCAACCCACACCAAGAAATCCTCCGTCGCCGACGGTGCCTATGAGAACGATGTCGAGCTGCTGGCCGAGACCCGCCGCCTGATCGACTTCCTGCCGCTGAACAACCGCGACAAGGCGCCGGTGCGCCCGTTCTTCGACGATCCCGCCCGGATCGAATCGAGCCTCGACACACTGATCCCCGACAACCCCAACCAGCCCTACGACATGAAGGAGCTGATCCTGAAGGTTGCGGACGAGGGCGACTTCTTCGAGATCCAGAAGGACTATGCCGGCAACATCATCACCGGCTTCATCCGCATCGAAGGGCAGAGCGTTGGCGTTGTCGCAAACCAGCCCATGGTGCTGGCCGGCTGCCTCGACATCGACTCGAGCCGCAAGGCCGCGCGCTTCGTCCGTTTCTGCGACGCGTTCGAGATTCCGATCCTGACGCTGGTCGACGTGCCGGGTTTCCTTCCCGGCACCAGCCAGGAATATGGCGGCGTCATCAAGCATGGTGCGAAACTGCTCTTCGCGTTCGGCGAGGCGACCGTGCCGAAAGTGACGGTCATCACCCGCAAGGCCTACGGCGGCGCCTATGACGTGATGGCGTCCAAGCACCTGCGCGGCGACTTCAACTATGCCTGGCCCACCGCCGAGATCGCGGTAATGGGCGCCAAGGGTGCGACCGAGATTCTCTATCGCAGTGAGCTTGGCGATGCCGAGAAGATCGCGGCGCGGACCAAGGAATACGAAACCCGCTTTGCCAACCCCTTCGTCGCGGCCGAGCGCGGCTTCATCGACGAGGTGATCATGCCGCATTCGACCCGGCGGCGTGTGGCACGTGCTTTTGCCTCGCTTCGCACGAAGAAGCTGAGCAATCCGTGGAAAAAGCACGATAACATCCCGCTCTGACCGACGGAGTCATGGAGGTGCGGGGATGCGGTTTGGGATTTGGGCCATCTGGGTGGGGGAACGGTCATGACCGGGCCCGCGCCGATAGCTGTGCAGGCGGAAGGCGAGCAGGTTCTGCCCGCCGATCCGGCCCAGATCGCGGTACCCTCGGGGCAGGCGATCTCGTTGCAGGATGTGGTCTGGAACGCTCCCGGACCGGCGGGTCTGACACTGCGCTTCCGTTTCGTTGCCCCCGGCATCGCCAAGGGCGGGACCGTCTCGTTCGAGTCGGCCTCGGCAGACATGGAATGGCTCTGTCAGAACTACGCCGTTCCGCGCATTGCCAATCTGGGCCCGCAGCCGGCGCAGATCGTGATCTCTCTGTCCGACCGGCCCCTGCCGTTCGGCGAGTCGGCACCGGATGCGACCCAGTTCTTCGAGGCCTACAGCTTCAAGGACGGGCAATGCGTATGGGACATGTTCTGATGGTGTCCGGAATTTACGCAGCGCGCAGTCAGATTGATGTAGCCGTGTCACAACTGGCCAACTTCCCATGCACCGCATGGGCAATTCCGCCGGGATCGTCTAAGGTGACTCGTGGCCCGTCCCAAGCGGCCACGACCTCGCATCGGGGGAGCGGGGAGCTGAGGCTTGACCTGCCAACCCCCCAAGAAACTAGGAGTAGAGGATGTCCACGAGCACGCGCGTGCTTCTTGCCCTTTGCCTCGTCGCCTTCGCAGCGGCCTGCAAACCCAAGGAAGAAGCCATCGTTGTCCAAGAGCCGGTTACGACCGAACCGACCTATACCGGCAAATACAAGTGACACGAACTGGCGGGGCTGGCCGGCTGGTCCGGCCCGCCCCGTCCGTCCTGACGCCGCCCCCACCGGAGGGTGCGCGCCATGCTGAAACATCGTGGCTTCCCAAGCCGTCTTCCGGGCACTGACCTTCAGTTCACGATCCGCCGCGCCAACCTCAAGGACGGCCCGACCAAGATCATCCGCCGCGAGCGCTTTCGCGACCGCAAGCATGTTGATCGCATGGCCGACCGCATGTTCATGGCAGCGCTCTGGGCACAGTTCGGGGAGGAACCCTTCGAGCGGGGAAACCTCGATGCGGGGCGGCTCAGCTGGCTTTTCGGACGAGAGGTTGTTCCGGCAGAAGATCCTTTTGATCCAGAAAGTTACGAGGCGATCCTCAGGATAGATCTGAAGCGGGCGCAGGTGTCGTTTCCAGAGGTCTTCGCCGAGGATGCCGAACCGCTTCCCGAGGGCGATGACGACGATTGGGAGGACGAATAGGCATGTTTCCGCCGCGCCTCATCCGCATCCGGCAAGTCCTTGCGCAGCGATCGGACCGGCATGCCTTCGGCTTTGTGCCGCGGGCGCAAGGCGGGCATCCTGAGGTTGTTCCCGGCGTTTCCCGGGTTCGTCACGACCAGTTCCCTTTTCCCGACTTCCTGCCCGATCGCCGATCGGGCAGGCCTTTCCCGGGCCAGCGTCGGGTGACCGGACCTTCAGCCAAGACACGCAAGACTGCCACTGCCTGCCAGGGCGGGTGGCAAAATCCATCTGGTAACGGGCAATGCATCCTGCCCGCTGCCGTCACTGACGCGCGCCCGGCCCACCGGCGCGCCCGAGGGGGAGCCCAATGTTCAAGAAGATCCTGATCGCCAATCGCGGCGAGATTGCCTGCCGCGTCATCAAGACGGCCCGCAAGATGGGCATCAAGACAGTGGCGGTCTATTCTGATGCCGACCGCAACGCCCTGCACGTCAAGATGGCGGACGAGGCGGTTCATATCGGGCCGCCCCCGGCCGCACAAAGCTACATCGTGATCGACAAGATCATGGACGCCATCCGCCAGACCGGCGCCGAGGCCGTCCATCCGGGCTATGGCTTCCTGTCCGAAAACCGCGCCTTCGCCGCCGCGCTGGAGAAGGAAGGCGTCGTCTTCATCGGTCCGCCGTCGCCGGCGATCGAAGCGATGGGCGACAAGATTACCTCGAAAAAGATCGCGAAAGAGGCGGGCGTTTCGACCGTTCCGGGCTACATGGGCCTGATCGCCGATACCGAAGAGGCGGTGAAGATCAGCCGCGAGATCGGCTATCCGGTCATGATCAAGGCCTCCGCCGGCGGTGGCGGCAAGGGGATGCGGATCGCCTGGAACGATCAGGAGGCCCGCGAGGGCTTTGAATCGTCGAAGAACGAAGCCGCGGCGTCCTTCGGCGACGACCGGATCTTCATCGAAAAGTTCGTCACACAGCCCCGCCATATCGAGATTCAGGTGCTGGCCGACAAGCACGGCAACTGCGTCTACCTGCACGAGCGGGAATGCTCGATCCAGCGCCGCAACCAGAAAGTCATCGAAGAGGCCCCGTCGCCCTTCCTTGACGAGGAAACCCGTCGCGCGATGGGCGAACAGGCCTGCGCGCTGGCCAAGGCCGTGGGCTATACCAGCGCCGGTACGGTGGAATTCATCGTCGATGGCGCGCGGAACTTCTACTTCCTCGAAATGAACACCCGCCTGCAGGTGGAACACCCGGTGACCGAACTCATCACCGGTGTCGATCTGGTCGAGCAGATGATCCGGGTGGCAGACGGCGAGAAGCTGCCCTTCGCGCAGAAGGACCTCAAGATCAACGGCTGGGCGATGGAGAGCCGCCTCTACGCC
Organism: Rhodobacter sp.; assembly: GCA_041905595.1. Taxonomy (GTDB): domain Bacteria; phylum Pseudomonadota; class Alphaproteobacteria; order Rhodobacterales; family Rhodobacteraceae; genus Aliitabrizicola. The sequence goes on along the minus strand of JAYRKT010000021.1, from coordinate 56,247 downwards.
GAGGATCCCTACCGCAACTTCCTGCCTTCGATCGGTCGCCTGACCCGCTACCGCCCGCCGGTGGAAGGCCCGACCGAACGCGGCGGCATCGTGCGCAACGATACCGGCGTCTACGAGGGCGGCGAGATCAGCATGTTCTACGACCCGATGATCGCCAAGCTCTGCACCTGGGGCGCGACCCGGGCCGAGGCGATCGAGGAGATGCGGCTGGCGCTCGATACCTTCGAGGTCGAAGGTATCGGCCACAACCTGCCCTTCGTTGGGGCGGTGATGGACCATCCGCGCTTCGTCGAAGGCCGGATCACCACGGCCTTCATCGCAGAGGAATATCCGGAAGGCTTCCAGGGCGCGGTGCTCCACGGCCATGACATCCGCCGCATCGCCGCCGCCGCCGCCGCGATGAACCGCGTCGCCGAGATCCGCCGCACCCGGATCTCTGGCACGATGGACAACCACCAGCGCCGCGTCGGTGACGATTGGGTGGTGAGCCTACAGGGCGAGAGCCATGCCGTGCGGATCGAGGCGGACCGCGAAGGCTCGACCGTGCATTTCCCGGATGGCTCGACCCACCGGGTCTCCTCGGACTGGACGCCGGGCCAGCCGCTTGCGCGCTTGTCGGTCGATGGCACGCCGCTGGTGATGAAGGTCGGCAAGATCCCGTCCGGCTTCCGGCTGCGCCTGCGCGGCGCCGACCTGAAATGTCACGTCCGCAGCCCGCGCCAGCACGAACTGTCGCTGCTGATGCCGGAGAAGCTGCCGCCGGATACGTCAAAATACCTGCTCTGCCCGATGCCGGGCCTGGTGGTGAAGATCAGCGTGGCGGAAGGCGACGAGGTGCAGGAAGGTCAGGCGCTGGCCACCGTCGAGGCGATGAAGATGGAAAACATCCTCAAGGCCGAACGAAAAGGCGTGGTCAAGAAAATCAGCGCGGCCCCAGGCGCGAGCCTGAAGGTCGACGACGTGATCATGGAGTTCGAGTAAGGCGATGGCGCCGCTGCCGACGTCCTATCGTCCTGCGGGCCGCCGCTCCAGCATTTCTTGCCGGCGCAGCGGGAAGCGGTCGATGGCGTGCGTGATCTCGCGCACGGTCCAGGCGGACGGCACGCGGCGCTTCACCTCTCCGTCCTTGTCCATCAACACCAGCGCAAAGCCCCGCGGCCTGAGCCGCTGGCGCGCGTCGGCGGCGGCGGCGGGATCGGTGTCGGTGATCACGACAACGTCGCGCTCGGCCAGATCGTCGAGCCCCGCATTGATCCGGCTCATCTGCAGCAGGAACTGTGGATCGTCGGGCCGGTCGGCAAAGACCACGACGGGCCGCTGCAGCCAGACGAAGTGGTCAAGCTTCACCTCGGCGGCAGGAACGGGGCCTACGGTCGGAGCAGGGACATCCTGCGCAGAGGCGACCAGCGGCAGCAGCGCCGCGACGACAAGACTGAGAACGGATTTCATCTGGACTCCCTCACCCCTCATATAGGGGCGAACGTCCTGAAACCAAAGCGGAACTGCCGGGAGGCCCACCCCGGCCAGACGGAAGGACGAGAGCGATGAGCGACAATCTCGAGGCCTGGCGCAAGCTTGCGGCGAAGGAGCTGAAGGGCGCCGACCCCGACACGCTGACCTGGAACACGCTGGAAGGGATCGCGGTCAAGCCGCTGTATACCGCGGCCGACACGGCGGACCTCGCCCATATGGGCACTCTGCCGGGCATAGCCCCCTTCACCCGCGGGGTGCGGGCGACGATGTATGCCGGCCGCCCCTGGACGATCCGCCAATATGCGGGCTTCTCGACTGCCGAGGAATCGAACGCCTTCTACCGCAAGGCGCTCGCCGCCGGTCAGCAGGGCGTCTCGGTCGCCTTCGACCTGGCCACCCATCGCGGCTATGACAGCGATCACCCGCGCGTCGTGGGCGACGTCGGCAAGGCGGGCGTCGCCATCGACTCGGTCGAGGACATGAAGGTGCTGTTCGACGGCATCCCGCTGGAAAAGATCAGCGTATCCATGACGATGAACGGCGCGGTGATCCCGATCCTCGCCAATTTCATCGTCACCGGCGAAGAGCAGGGCGTCCCGCGCGCCGCGCTTTCGGGCACAATCCAGAACGACATCCTGAAAGAGTTCATGGTGCGGAACACCTATATCTATCCGCCCGAACCCTCGATGCGGATCATCGCCGACATCATCGAATACACCAGCCGCGAGATGCCGAAGTTCAACTCGATCTCGATTTCCGGCTACCACATGCAGGAAGCCGGCGCGAACCTTGTGCAGGAACTGGCCTTCACGCTGGCTGACGGACGCGAATATGTCCGCGCCGCCATCGCGCGCGGCATGGACGTCGATGATTTCGCCGGGCGACTGTCCTTCTTCTTCGCTATCGGCATGAACTTCTTCATGGAGGCGGCGAAGCTCCGCGCCGCGCGCCTGCTTTGGCACCGGATCATGTCCGAGTTCGGGGCGAAGAAGCCCGGTTCGCTGATGCTGCGGACCCACTGCCAGACCTCGGGCGTGTCGCTGCAGGAGCAGGACCCCTACAACAACGTCATCCGCACCGCCTACGAGGCGATGGCGGCGGCGCTTGGCGGCACCCAGTCGCTGCACACCAACGCTCTGGACGAGGCGATCGCGCTGCCGACCGAGTTCTCGGCCCGGATCGCCCGGAACACCCAGCTGATCCTGCAGGAAGAAACCGGGATTACGCATGTCGTCGATCCGCTGGCCGGCAGCTATTATGTGGAAAGCCTGACCGCTCAACTGGCCGAGGATGCCTGGAAGCTGATCGAGGAAGTCGAGGCCATGGGCGGCATGACCAAGGCCGTCGCCACGGGCATGCCGAAGCTTCGCATCGAGGAGAGTGCCGCGCGGCGGCAGGCGATGATCGATCGCGGTGAGGAGGTGATCGTCGGGGTCAACAAGTACCGGCTGGCGAAGCAGGACCCTATCGACATCCTCGACATCGACAACGTCAAGGTCCGCGAGGCGCAGATCGCCCGGCTGACGGCGACCCGCGCCAAGCGGGACGAGGCCAAGGCGCAGGCCGCGCTGGCCGAACTGACCCGCCGCGCCACCGAGGGCGGGAACCTTCTGGAAGCCGCCGTCGAAGCCGCCCGCTCGCGGGCCTCAGTCGGAGAGATCAGCGACGCCATGGAAAAGGTATTCGGACGGCACCGGGCCGAGGTGAAGACGCTGGCAGGCGTCTATGGCGCGGCTTACGAGGGCGACGACGGCTTTGCCGCGATCCAGAAGGACGTGGAGAAATTCGCCGAGGAGGAAGGCCGCCGCCCGCGGATGCTGGTCGTCAAGATGGGCCAGGACGGGCACGATCGCGGCGCCAAGGTGATCGCCACCGCCTTCGCCGATATCGGTTTCGACGTCGATGTCGGTCCGCTGTTCCAGACGCCGGAAGAGGCGGCGCAGGATGCGATCGACAACGACGTGCATGTCGTCGGCATCTCGAGCCAGGCGGCGGGCCACAAGACTTTGGCGCCGAAACTGGTCGAGGCGCTGAAGGCGGCCGGGGCGGGGGATATCCTGGTGATCTGCGGCGGCGTCATCCCGCAGCAGGACTATCAGTATCTCTACGACCACGGGGTCAAGGCGATCTTCGGGCCGGGGACCAACATTCCCGAGGCGGCGCGGGATATTCTCAAGCTGATCCGCGCGGCGCGCGGGTGAGGGGCCGGGCAGGGGGTTTTCCGCCCCCTCGCCCCGTCCGGGGCTCACCCCCGAGGATATTTTTGAACAGAAGAAAGCCCGGGGCCTAGAGGTCGATCTGGCTGCCGGCCTCGGGTTTTTCCTGAGGCGCGGCACCGGGCGGAGGAGCAGGGGGCGCGGCCTTCCGGCGGATCAGGATGTCGCCGTTCTCGAGCATGACCGGCATTTCATACTGATCGGCGTTCTTCATCAGCTGGGCCAGTTGCAGCAGCATCGGCTTCATCTGTTCCAGCGCCTGGCCCATCTCGTCGAGATGCGGCTGCATCTCGGTGGCGAAGCCTTGCAGAAGGGTCTGCAGGCCGAGGCCCAGAAGGTCCATCCCGTCCTGCATTTGCGCATTGCCCGCGTCGCTGCCATCCGGAGGCAGGCCGGGCATCCCGTCTTCGGCAAGCGCGAGGGCGGGGAACAGGCAGAGAGGCAGGGCTATCCAGCGCATGAGGAGCAGCCTAGTCGAACTTTACGACAGTTTCCAATCACAAGCTCGGCGGGGGCGACGGGCGGTTCAGGTCGATGTCGATGCTGACCGGGAAATGGTCCGAAGCTGCCAGCAGCGCCTCGCGCAGTTCCGGCACCTTCAGGCAGCCGGGATCGTTGAGCGGATGCCAGATGCGCCAGGCGGGCTTTCGGGCGGCGAGGTCGGGCGAGATCATGATGTAATCAAGCATCGCTTCGAAATACCGCTTCTGGTCGTCCAGCCAGAACCGCGCCGAGGTCGGCGTGAGCGCCGGCTTGCGCACCAGCGCGAGATCGGCATGCGGGTCATGAAGCTTCATCCCGGGCGCGCAGTTCTGGCCGAGGACAACCTCGATCCCGGAATGGCCGAACAGCGCCTCGTATTGGTCCAGGCCCGGGCCATCGTTGAAGTCGCCCATGACCATGACGCTGTCGCCTGCGGCCAGATGTTCGTCCACCCGGCGGCGTAGCCAGACGCATTCGGCGAGCTGCTTGCGTCGGTTGTCGATGGCGATGCGCATTTCTTCCTCGGGCGAGTTGGCGCCATGCGGGGCCTTGGATTTGGCATGGACGCCGATCAGGCGCAGGGCCTGGCCATCGGCCTCGACCGCAAGTTCAAGCGGCGGCTTCGAGAAACGGATGAGTTCGGGCACTGCATCGACGTCTATGTCGAAGTAGAATGAGGTATCGAAGCGCGGCGCCCTGGCGCGGGCCCCCGAGGCATCCCGCTCGCCCCCGCCCCGCGGGTCATGTCGGGCCTGGATACGCTCGGGGTCGTAGAGAAAGGCGATTTCCTGATGCGAGTCATTGGAGAAACCCATGATCGCGCGCGAGGTGCGGAGCTGGTAGTACCGCGCGAAGTTCTGCAGGGCGAGAACGGTGTCGCGCCGGTGCCCCTGGTTGGGCCCTTCGATGATCATCACCCCGTCCGCATCCATCGCGGTGAACACGATGCCAAGCGAGTCGGCCTGATCCCCGCGGGTGACGTTGTAGCGCGCCGACCATTCGCGATCGGTCAGCAGCCGGTTGTCATTGCCGAAGAGCTGGGTGAACCATTCGACATTGTAGGTGGCGATCCGCAGTGGCCGCATCAGGCCGCCTGCCGGGACGACAGCTCTTCCCAGGCCTCGTTGATGGCGATCAGCCGGCGTTCCGCCAGCCGCAGCGCCTCTTCCGGCACACCGCGGGCGATCATCCGGTCTGGGTGGCAATCGCGCACCGCCTGTTTCCACGCCGCGCGGGCCTGTTCGATGGTGGCATCGGGCGGGATGCCGAGGATGTCATGCGGGTCCTTCGGCGCATCGGGCACGAAATGCGCCCGGATCGCCCGGAAGGCCCGCTCTTCCAGCCCGAAGATCCCGGCGACCTTGTGCAGAAAGTCCTCTTCGGCGGGATGATAGGCGCCATCCGCTACCGCCACAAAGAACAGCCCCTCCATCAGATCGGTCAGGACGGCGCGGTTGTCGCGGAACATGGCGGCGATCTTGCGCGCATAGGCGTCAAATCCGGCAACGTCCTGCCGCGCGAGGTTGAAGACGCGGGCGGCATTCTGTTCTTCGCCGGGCGGGATGGCAAAGACCTGGCGGAAGGCCGAAACCTCGTCGCGTGTCACCGTGCCGTCGGCCTTGGCCATTTTCGCGCCAAGCGCGATCACGGCGATGGTGAAGGCCACCGATCGCTCCGGAGGGGTGCGCAGCCTGTCGAATACCGCGGACAGCCCCTCGCCAGAGACGAGGGCAGCCAAGGCGTCTGCGATGCGGGTCCAGATCGACATGGACCCAGCATAGAGAAGCCGCGACGCGCTGTCAGGAGAGGAATTTCTGCATCAGCACAAGGTCGAGCCAGCGGTCGAACTTCCAGCCGGTCTGGGGGAGGAGACAGGCCTCGCGGTAGCCCATGGCGGCATGGAAGGCGCGTCCCGCGACGTTTTCGGCAGCGACGCCGGCAAAGATCGAATGCGCGCCGCCCGCCCGGGCGTGGTCCTCGACTGCGGTCAGAAGCGCGCGGCCAAGCCCCGCGCCCGAGGCATCGGGACGCAGCAGGATCGTGTGCTCCATGCAGCGCGCATAGCCGTCGCCGCCCCGGAACTGCGCGTAAGTGGCAAAGCCCGCCACCTCGCCGCCGCGCCTCGCGACGAAGAAGGCCGGCCGGGTGGCGATCATCGCCTCGACCTCGGCCAGGGTCTTCTCGGTTGAGGCGAAGTTGACGACAGTGTGGCGGATGTAGTGGTTGTAGATCGCCAGGACCGCGGGCGCATCCTGTGCGGCAGCGGTCCCGATTGTCACAGGAAGCATTCGCCGTTCGGCCCGTGGAACTCGGCCCGGATTGCCTTTTGCGCGCCCTCGACGATTGCGACGCGCGGATCGTGGAACCGCCCTTCGAGCACATGGCGCAGCGCGCCGGCCCGGGGATGGATCACCTCGAGCCGGACCAGTCGCAACCCGCTGTCGGGGATGTGGTGGATCGGGTGATCGGTGCCTTCCCAATGGATCAGCGCGGGGAAGGCATCGTCATAGGGCAGCTTGCCGTCTTCGGGAATTGCCATCTGCCAGTGTAGGCTTCCGCGCTCCAGCTTCACCGGATGGCCGATGCCCTCGGGGCCGGCGGCGATTTCCGACTTTAGGTTTTCGCACGCAACGATCCAGTTCGTCAGTCGCGGTTCCCCCGCAAGGTTGTCCAGATCGAACCAACGCGGCCAATCCGGCTTTGGCGCGTCGGGGTCGATGGCGATGATTTCCAGATAGATGTCGCCCAGGCCGACCAGCAGGTTGTGCGTGCCCATGTGGCGATGGCGTCCGCCCGCGACCGGTGTCACGCCCAGGGCCAGCTCCACATGACGGGCGCCATCTTCGAGCGTGGCGGCGGACAGGGCGATATGATCGAGACGCATCGAAGTCAGGCTTTCTGCAGAGTGACGGAAGGAGTGGCGCGGAGAGATTGCGCAAACGATGTGAAGCGGGCCTGCGCCACCTCGCCGAACAGGCCGACGCCAAGCGGACTGAGGCTCAGCTCGATCGTGGCGCGCTTGCGATCAAGACGGAGCGACCCCGCCTTGCCCGGATCCGAAACCGAGAACATCGCGCCAAAGCGCATCGCCTTGCCCAGAACCTCGGCTTCGCGCAGGCGGTCGTCATCGAGCAGGCGGAAGAGCGGCTCCATCCGCGACCCGGCGCGCGAGTTCTTGTAGCGGTGCAGAAGTGCGAGGCCGAGGAAGACGCGGCCCGGATGGTCGAGCCCGCCCAGGTTGGCGCGCGTCGCGTTGTCAAAGCAGATCTCGGCGCGGTAATCGGGGTGGGCACGCCAGGCGGTGTCGTGCAGAAGGCAGGCGGCCTTGATGAGGCGCAACTGTTCGGGGGGCGTTTCCTCGAACAGGGGCGCAAGAAAGGCGAACAGCTTCTTGCCAAAGCCCGGGATGCGCGATGATGTCGCCTCCATCACCCGCGCGGCTTCGATCAGCGGGTCGCGGGCACGCAGCCCCTCCGACATCTGTTCGTAGAGCAGCCCCTCGCGGATGCCATAGGCCGAAACATCGACCTCGCGCGGGCGGAAGGTGGTGACAAGGCCGCGCAACACTTCGCAGGCAAGCGGAACAAGGTCCATCCGTTCCTGCGACGTCCCGGTCTGCGTTCGCAACGAGGCGTGGTCGCTGGAGGCGATCCAGTCCAGCGTCTCAAGCAGATGGTCCGGCATCATCCGGTATTCGTGCAGGACTGTCAGCGGATAGGACCGGCGCAGCATGTCGAGCCGCGCGATCACCCGCCACGAGCCGCCCACGAGGTAGAGACGGGGCGATTCCTCGGTGAAGAGGGGGCGCATCTTTTCGAGGATGCCGGCGATATGCGCCTTGCGCGCCTTGGCGCCGCCCTTGACCTGCTGCAGCCGGAACGGACCGAGCGGCGAAGTCGCGCGCTTGCCGACCCGGCCTTCGCCGACCTCGGCCAGTTCCATCGAGTTGCCGCCGATGTCCGAGACGATGCCACGCGCATCGGGCCAGCCCAGAAGCACGCCCTGGGCCGAGATGCGGGCCTCTTCGTCGCCTGAGATCACGAACATCTTCAAGCCGGTTTCGCGCAGCACCTGCGCCTGGAATTCCGGCCCGTCGATCGCTTCGCGCACGGCGGCGGTGGCGACGACGCGCAGCGGCGAGATGCCCATGCCGTCGGCCAGAAGGGCGAAGCGTTTCAATGCGATAAGCGCCCGTTCCCGCCCTCGCGGGTTTAGCCGCCCGGTTTCGACCAGACCGGCGCCAAGGCCGCACATGACCTTCTCGTTGTAGAAATAGGCAGGGCTCCGGGCTGCGCCGTCAAAGACCACCATCCGCACCGAGTTGGAACCGACATCGACGACGCCGACGCGGCTCAATGCCCGCGCCGAGGGATCCTCCAGAATCGGGCGGCCGTACGGGCCCCAGTCATCCTCCAATTCCCTGCCCTTGTGCTTCATGCGCCTTCTCCGTCGTCCGGCGCGACCATGCCGTCCGGGGCGGCAGGGGTCAATCCTTGGCGGGTGTCAATCGGTGGATTGTGCGAGGCGCGGGACGTCCTTGGCCCCCGCCGTGCCGCGTCCGGAAAGTGACGGGTTCTCCATGAAGAAACGGTGGCAGTTGAACAGCGTCTGCTGCCCGTCGCCGAGGTCGCGGTAGTATCGGCCATCCGGCTGCAGGACCCAGCTTTGCGCCTCGTCCGCCATGTTGGCCACCATGATCTGGCTGACGATCTGTTCCTTGACGGTGGCGTTCTGGATCTCGACCAGAGTTTCGACCCTGCGCGTCAGGTTGCGGCTCATCCAGTCGGCCGAGGAGATGAACACCCGCGCCTTCTTCGAGGGCAGGCCCTGGCCGTTGCCGAAGCAGACGATGCGGCTGTGTTCGAGGAATCGCCCGACGATCGACTTGACCCGGATGTTCTCGCTCAGCCCCTTGATGCCCGGGCGGACGCCACAGATGCCGCGCACGACAAGGCTGATCTTCACGCCCGCATTGCTCGCCTCGTAAAGCGCATCGATGACATCGGGCTCGATCAGGCTGTTCATCTTGGCCCAGATCGCGGCGGGGCGGCCGGCGCGGGCATGGGCCGCCTCGGCGGCGATCAGTTCCAGAAGGCGCGGCTTCAGCGTGATGGGCGAGATGGCGAGGTTCTCCAGCCCCTCGGGCTGCACGTATCCCGACAGGTAGTTGAAGACCTTCGAGGCGTCGCGGCCAAGCGCCGGGTCGCAGGTAAACAGGCTCAGGTCGGTATAGATGCGCGCGGTGATCGGGTGGTAGTTGCCGGTTCCGTAATGGGTATAGGTGACAAGGTTCTCGCCCTCGCGCCGCACAACGGTCGCGATCTTGGCGTGGGTCTTGTAGTTGATGAAGCCGTAGACGACATGCGCCCCGGCCCGTTCCAGCCGCCGCGACTGGCGGATGTTCGCGGCTTCGTCGAAGCGGGCTTTCAACTCGACCAGCGCCGTCACCGACTTGCCGGCCTCGGCTGCTTCGCAAAGCGCGTCCACGACGGGGCTGTCATAGCTCGTGCGGTAAAGCGTCTGCTTGATGGCCAGCACGTTGGGGTCGCGGGCCGCCTGGGCGATGAAGCGGATGACCATGTCGAAGGTTTCGTAGGGGTGGTGCAGCAGCATGTCCTTCTGGCGGATCGCGGCGAACATGTCGCCCTCGTGGTCCTGCACCCGCTCGGGCACGCGCGGAATGAAGGCGGGCCAGAGAAGATCCCGGCGGCTGTCGAGCACCAGTTCCTTCAGGTCCGCCACGCCAAGCAGGCCGCGCACCTCGACCACCTCGTCCTCGGTAACGCCCAGTTCCTCCATGATGAGCCCACGAAGGTCTTCCGGCGCGCCGGCCGAGATCTTCATCCGGATGACCTGCCCGCGCCGGCGGCGTTTTAGCGCCGTCTCGAACTCACGCACCAGATCCTCGGCTTCGTCCTCGACCTCGATGTCGCTGTCGCGAAGCACGCGGAAGGTGCAGTGGCCGCGATCGACATAACCGGGAAACAGCATGTTGAGATGCAGCATCAGTAGCTCTTCCAGCGGCAGAAAGCGATATTCGCCGGGGCGCGCGGGAAGTGCGATGAAGCGGGTGATCTGCTGAGGGATCGGGAGAAGCGCCTGCAGGGGCCGGCCGTCGCGGCTGCGTTCCAGTTGCAGGCCAAGGCAGAAGCCGGTGTTGGGAATGAAGGGGAAAGGATGCGCCGGGTCGATCGCCAGCGGCGACAGGATCGGGAACACCTTGGCAAGGAAATGCGCCTCGAGGAACTTGAAGTCGCGCGAGGTGAGCTTCGACCGGGTCAGGATCGCGATCCCTTCCGCCTCCATCTCGCGCTTGAGCTTGTTCAGCGTTGTCTGCTGGGTCTGCATCAGCCGCCGCGCATCGGCGTTGATGAGGGCAAGCTGCTCGGCCGGGGTGCGGCCATCCTCGGACAGCATGGCGTTGCCGGCCCGCGCCAGTTCACGCAGGCCAGCGACGCGGACGGTGTAGAATTCATCCAGGTTGGTGGCCGAGATCGACAGGAAGCGCAGCCGTTCCAGAAGCGGCACCTTCGGGTTCGCCGCCTCTTCCAGCACACGCCAGTTGAAGGCCAGCCAGCTGAGCTCGCGGTTGAAATAGCGGGCGGGGCCTGTGATCTCGGCCTCGGGCAGGGGGATCGACTGGGCGAAGGGAACCTTGAGGAAATCGGCCTGGGTCATGGCGAAGCTGCTCGCGCTTTTTGCAGTGAGGCTACTGCGCCGACCCTCCGCTGTCCAGCAACGGGGCGGCGAGCTGCCGGGTGATCGGGCGCCCCTCGGCCAGCGATCTGGCGTCAAGGGCCGCGACCAGATCATGGGCTGCGGCAAAGGAGCGGTCCATGCGGCTGACAAGATAGGGGATCAGGGAGGGCGCGACGGTGATCTGGCGGTCCGCGAAAAGCTTGATCAGGACCGCTGACAGAAGTGCGTCGTCGGGTGGCTCCAGTCGCGCAAGCGGAAAGGCCTGCACCCGGCTCAGGAGGTCGGGCAGAACCAGGCCCCAGTCACGCGCCGGGCTGGCGGCGGTCAGCAACAGCGGCTGGCCCTGGGCCGCTGCAAGGTTGTGAAGATGAAAGAGCGCAGTCTCGGCGGCCCGGTCGCCGGCGATGCGGTGGGCATCCTCGACCACAAGCGGGTCCGCGGTCAGCGCGGTAGGGTCGAGGCCGGCGAGCGCCCCGGCGGCGGCGATCTGTCCGCCCGCTTCTGCTGCCCACACATGGGCGAGGTGGGTCTTGCCCGATCCGGCAGCCCCAAGCAGCAGCATGCGCCCGCCCGGCCAGTCGCGCCAACCGCCGACGGCGGCGACGGCGACGGCGTTCGAGGGAGAGACGAAGAAATCCTCGCGCCCAAGCGCGACGCGCGAGGGCAGATCAAAGGCCAATTGCCGGATCACGATGAGCTCTCGTCCTCCCAGGACCGGATCCTGGCGGACTCGCCCCGGTAAAGCGGGCTGCCCTGATACTGTGCCAGCGCAAAGCGGACGAGCACGCCAATGACTGCTGCCACCGGCACCGCGACCAGCATGCCGACAAAGCCAAACAGCGCCCCAAAGGCCGACAGGGCGAACAGGAGCCAGACCGGGTGCAAGCCGACCGATCCGCCGACGAGCTTCGGGGACAGGATGTTGCCTTCGAAGAACTGTCCGATCGCAAAGATGCCGGCGACCAGACCGATCGACCACCAGTCCCCCCAGAACTGGAACAGCGCCAGCCCGATGGCAAGCGCGCCGCCCACCAGCGATCCGACGTAAGGGATGAAGGTGATCGCCCCGGCGATCGCGCCGACGATCAGGCCGAAATTCAGCCCGGCCAGCATCAGGGCGATGGCGTAGAAAGTGCCGAGGATGAGGCAGACGCTGACCTGACCGCGCACGAAGCCCGCCAGGACCTCGTCAATGTCACGGGCGATCTGGCGGATGGTGTCGGCATGATCGCGCGGCAGATAGCCGTCGATGCGCGCGATCATCCGGTCCCAGTCGAGCAGCATGTAGAAGGCGACAACCGGAACCACGACAATGAAGACGATGGCCGAAATCAGGCTGAGCGCCGAGTTCAGGACGCTGTTTGCCAGTTGAGCCCCGCGCGACTGGATCCCCTCGCCGATCTGAGTGAGCGTCTGGCGCATGATGCTGGTGCTGTCGGCAAGTTCGGGAAAACGGGCAAGCAGGAAGGTCTGCAACTGCTTCAGGATCGTCGGCGCCTCATTGATGAGCGCGGTCAGCTGGGCGAAAAGGGTAGGGATGACCGCAAGGACCAGAAGTACGACGACCAATGCGGCGCAAACCGTGATGACGATGACCGACAAGACCCGGCTCAGGCCCAGGCGTTCCAGCCGGTCGGCGACCGGATCGAGGAAATAGGCAATCGCGCCGCCAACCAGAAAAGGCAGCATCACGTTGCCAAGAAGGTAGAGCGCGGCAAAGAAGACCGCTGCCGCGATCCCCCAATACTTCACCTGTTCACGGACTGGCAGCGACATGCGGCACTCCTTCTGGATGCTTCCATATCGTCGCTTGGACCCGCCCATGCAAGCGCGGTGGCGGTCCTGTGCTTGCCTGACCGGAACCGATCGCCTAGACACGACCGCGACATCAGAACCAAGAGGCCCGCCGCATGCGCCTGTCCCGCTACTTCCTGCCCGTGCTCAAGGAAAACCCCGCCGAGGCGCAGATCGTCAGCCACCGCTACATGCTGCGCGCCGGCATGATCAAGCAGCAGGCGGCGGGCATCTATTCCTGGCTGCCTCTCGGCTACCGTGTCCTGCGCCGGATCGAGCAGATCGTCCATGAGGAGCAGCAGAAGGCCGGGCATATTCCTCTTCTGATGCCGACGCTGCAACCCGCCGACCTGTGGCGGGAGTCTGGCCGCTACGACGACTACGGCGAGGAGATGCTGCGCATCACCGATCGCCACAAGCGTGACATGCTCTATGGGCCCACGAACGAGGAGATGATCACCGACATCTTCCGGGCGAACGTGGCCAGCTACAAGGACCTGCCGCTGACGCTCTACCACATCCAGTGGAAGTTCCGTGACGAGATCCGCCCGCGCTTTGGCGTGATGCGCGGCCGCGAGTTCCTGATGAAGGACGGCTACAACTTCGACATCGACGTTGACTCGGCCCTTCACGCCTACAACCGCCACATGGTCAGCTACCTGAAGACCTACGAGCGGATGGGGCTGCAGGCGATCCCGATGCGCGCGGCCTCGGGTCCGATCGGCGGCGACAACACCCATGAATTCCTCGTCCTCGCCTCGACCGGCGAAAGCGAGGTCTTCTACGATGCCGCGATCACCAACCTGAAGTTCGGTGACCGCGTGGTGGATTACGACAACCGCGCCGAATGCGCGGCGATCGTCAAGGAATGGACCACGCCCTACGCCCGCACCGACGAGACCCATGACGAGGCGATCTTCAACGCCATCCCCGAAGACCGCCGCCGCTCGTCGCGCGGGATCGAGGTCGGCCAGATCTTCTTCTTCGGCACCAAGTATTCCGAGCCGATGGGCGCCTTCGTCACCAACGACAAGGGCGAGCGGGTGCCTGTGCAGATGGGCTCGCACGGCATCGGCGTGTCGCGCCTGCTCGGCGCGATCATCGAGGCGAGCCACGACGACAAGGGCATCATCTGGCCTGAAGGGGTCACGCCCTTCCCGGTCGGCATCGTGAACCTCAAGCAAGGTGACGCGGCGACCGACGCCGCCTGCGAGGGGCTGGTAAAGGCGCTGACGGCCAAGGGGCTGGAGCCGCTTTACGACGACCGCGACGAGCGGGCAGGGGCCAAGTTCGCGACGATGGACCTGATCGGCCTGCCCTGGCGGATCACCGTCGGTCCGCGTGGCCTCGCCACAGGCAAGGTCGAACTCACCTCGCGCCGCACCGGCGAGAGCGAGGAGATGACGCCAGAGGCGGCCGTCGACCGCATCGCGCAGATCTACGCGGGCGTCTGATCCCGAACGAAGAGAGGGGGCCTTCTGCCCCCTCTTGGCCTGACGGCCAATTCACCCCCGAGGGTATTTGGGCCAAGAAGAAACCAGGATCTGTCCCGCCTTCCGGTGACAAAGGCGTGACCTGACCGACCCGGCAGGCCGGCTTGACCTTCGCGCCGACCCGCCGCAAAGGTGGCCCGCCGCAGGAACGGAGCCGAGATGGCCGGACGCACGCCCCCCTTCGCCCCCTTCGAATGGATGATTGCCTGGCGCTACCTGCGGGCGCGCCGCGCCGAGGGCGGGGTCAGCGTCATGACCTGGATCAGCCTGGTCGGCATCACGCTGGCGGTTTTCGCCCTGATCGCGACCCTGTCGGTCCGCGCCGGGTTCCGCGCCGAATTCGTCGACACGATCCTGGGGGCGAATGCCCATGTCTCTGCCTATTCTGCCCCGTGGACGACCGACACCGGGCAGGAGGTGCGCACGATCGCGGATTACGATGCCGTGGCCGAACGCATCCGCAAGATCCCCGGCGTCACCCATGCCGCGCCTTTGGTGAAGGGTCAGGTGCTCGCTTCGAAGGACGGGACCAGCACCGGGGTCGAGGTCTATGGCATCCGGCTTGAGGACCTGAAGGCGATCCCGCGCGTGGCCAATTCCAGCGATGCCTATGGCGATATCGACAGTTTCGACCGCGGCATCGCCATCGGCTCGGGCGTGGCGCGCGACCTTGGGGTCACTGTCGGCGACAAGATCAAGCTGATTTCTCCCGATGGAGCCCGCACGGCCTTCGGCACCAGTCCGCGGGTCAGCGCCTATGAGGTGGTCTATGTGTTTTCCGCCGGGCGGTGGGACATCGACCAGACCCGCGTCTATCTGCCTTTCACCGAGGCGCAAAGCTTCTTCAACCGGGAAGGCATGGCGGACGAGATCGAGGTGATGGTCGCCGATCCCGAGCATGTCGAGGATCTGGCCCCGGCGATCCAGGAGGCCGGGGGGCCGCTCATCTATCTCTGGACCTGGCGTGACAGTTCGGGAAGCTTCCTGCGGGCGCTGACCATCGAGGACAACGTGATGTTCGTGATCCTCTCGGTGCTGGTGCTGATCGCGACGATGAACATCGTCTCGGGCCTCATCATGCTGGTCAAGAACAAGGGGCGCGACATCGGCATCCTGCGAACGATGGGCCTGACGGAAGGGTCGATCCTGCGTGTGTTCTTCATCTGCGGCGCCTCGACCGGGCTGATCGGTACGGCGCTTGGTGTCCTTCTGGGCTGCCTGTTCGCCATCTATGTCGACCCGATCTTCAGCTTCGTGAATTACGTCTCGGGCGGCGGGGTCTGGGATCCCTCAATCCGCGGGATTTATGCCCTGCCGGCCAAGCTGCAATGGGGGGATGTGCTGTCGGCTGTGGTGCTGTCGCTTGGTCTGTCCTTCATCGTCACGATTTTCCCCGCCCGCCGCGCCGCGAGGATGAACCCGGTCGAGGCGCTGCGCTATGAGTGAGGCGATGCTGACGCTCGACGAGATCGAGAAGACCTATAACAAGGGCCGCCCTGGCGAGGTGCAGGTGCTGCGCGGTGCCAACCTGACGGTGGCGCCCGGCGAAGTCGTGGCGCTTGTCGCGCCCTCGGGCGCAGGTAAATCGACGCTTCTCCACATCGCCGGCTTGCTCGACACCGCAGATGCGGGCCGTGTGCTGCTTGCCGGGCGCGGCGTGGACGGGCTATCGGACCGGGCGCGCACCGAAGTCCGGCGTGGAGAGGTCGGGTTCATCTATCAGTTTCACCACCTGCTACCCGAGTTCACGGCGCTGGAGAACATCGTCATTCCGCAAATGGCGAATGGCGTGGGCAAGGCGGCGGCCGAGGCGCGCGCGCGCAACCTGCTGGCGCGGGTCGGAATTGCGCCACGCGCCGAGCATCGTCCCGCGGCGCTTTCAGGGGGCGAGCAGCAGCGGGTGGCCTTCTGCCGGGCGCTGGCCAATGGGCCGAAACTGTTGCTCGCGGACGAGCCGACCGGAAACCTCGATCCCGAAACCTCGGACCATGTCTTTGCCGTGCTGATGGGGGTGGTGCGTGAGACCGGGCTTTCCGCCCTGATCGCCACGCATAACCTGGCGCTCGCGGCACGGATGGACCGGGTCGTGCGGCTTGACGGCGGACGCATCGCCTGAGCGATTGCGCCGCGCGGGCCTGCATGGTTCTATGACCGAAAACCGACCCCGGAGAGCCCATCCATGCCGCCGCTGCGCCCCGCAACCGTCTTTCTGCCGCTCGCCTTTGCCGGCCTTCTGGCCGCCTGCCTTCCAGCGACGCAGGAACCGGCCGGATTCCCCACCGGGGCCGAGGATTTCGCCAGCTATTGTGCCGGATGCCATGGCGAGAATGGCAAGGGCGATGGCCCCGCGGCAGCAGGCCTGCCGAAGAAGCCGGCCAACCTCACGGTTTTGGCGGCGAAGAATGGCGGCACCTTCCCGATGACCCGCGTCATGGCGCATATCTGGGGTTATGCGCAGGAAAACGGCCGCGTCATGCCCAAGTTTGCGCCGCTGCTCGATGGCAACATGGTGCTGTTTGATTCCGGCGACGGCATCCAGACGCCGACTCCGGTGCGGCTGGTGCAACTCGGCGAATATGTGAAGAGCCTGCAGGGCAGCTGACCCGCCCTGTCAGAGGCCAAGGCGCCGAACGATTTCACGGGCGATGTCTTCCGTGGCCTGATCTATTGAGACGGTCAGGACGCCAGGTTCGCCTTCAGGTGTTTCCAGCGTGGCGAACTGGCTGTCCAGCAATGTGGTCGGCATGAAGTGACCGCTGCGGGCCTGCATCCGGCTTGCGATGAGGTCGCGCGAACCGGAAAGATGGACGAAGGTGACCGGCCCGCCCGCCCCGGCGCGCAGGCGGTCACGGTAGATGCGTTTCAGGGCGGAACAGCCGATGGCGACGGGCGCGCAAGTCGCGAGCTTCTCGGCCACCCGGTCCAGCCAGGGCCAGCGGTCCTCGTCGGTCAGGGGGATACCGGCGCTCATCCTGGCGACGTTCGCGGCCGGGTGAAGGTCGTCTCCATCGAGGTAGGGCAGACCGGTCAGGCGTTGCAGAGCCTCGCCGACGCTGGACTTGCCGCAGCCCGACACGCCCATCAGCACGATCCGAATGGGGGCAGGGGAGGTGATCATACCGAAGCCGTGATTCCGCCATCGACATAGATCATCTGCCCGTTGACGAATGAGGATGCGTCCGAGGCGAGAAAGATCGCCGCGCCGACCAGTTCCTCGACCCGGCCCCACCGCCCGGCCGGGGTTCGCCGCTCCAGCCAGGCGGTGAAATCGGGGTCGCCGGTCAGGGCAGCATTCAATTCGGTTTCGAAATAGCCCGGGGCGATGCCGTTGCATTGCAGGCCGTGCCGCGCCCAGTCGGTCGCCATGCCCTTGGTCAAGTTGGCGACCGCGCCCTTTGTCGCGGTGTAGGGGGCGATGGAGGGACGAGCGAGCGCGGACTGGACGCTACCAATATTGATGATCTTGCCCTGTCCGCGGCGGATCATGTGCCGGGCGACAGCCTGTCCGACATGGAAGACCGAGGCGATGTTGGTCTGCATCAGGCGCTCGAACGCCTCTGCCGGAAACTCCTCCAGCGGCGCGCGGTGCTGGATGCCCGTGTTGTTCACGAGAATGTCGATCGGCCCGGCTTCGGCTTCGAACCGGTCGATCGCAGCGCGCGCTGCCTCGTGGTCGGTCACGTCGAAAACCAGCGCGCCGGCCATCCCGGTTTCTTGGGCGGTCGCTGCCACCCGGCCGGGATCGCGGCCGTTCAGCAGGACAGTCGCGCCCGCGCTGGCCAGACCACGGGCAAGGGCAAGGCCGATCCCCCGGGTCGAGCCGGTGACGAGCGCGCGCCGCCCGGTCAGGTCGAATAGCTTGAGTGTCATCCTGTCTCCCGTCCCCCCACCGGTTTGGTCCGGCAGGGCCCGGCGGGTCAAGAGCCCACGACCAAGATGACCCCGAACGGATTTTGCGGACAGGACCGGCGCGCCTGCGTTAGCAAGAGTGGCAACCGGTCCCTTTCGGAGAAAATCATGGCCGTCCGCCTGTTGCCGCTCGCACTTGTCCTTTGCCTTGCCGCGGCACCGATCTGCGCGCAGGACTTCGAACAGCCGCCCGATGCGCCCGTCACGCAGGTGCTGGGAAGCGCGGCGACCGGGGCGAATTATGCGGTTGCCGATCCCGTCTACAGCGACGGGCTGATGCACAACTTCACGCTGCAGACCGGTTACGGCACGTTCCAGATCTCGGGCGATGCGATGATGCGCGAGCGGCTGCGCGAGATGGGGGCGCTGGCGAAACTGGAGTCGATGTCGAAAAGCGATGTCTTCCTGAAGTCGCTCGGCCAGACCGCTCAGGCGCCGATCACCTTCGGCAAGAACCTCGTCAACGATCCCGACGCGACGATGAAACGGGCGGCGTCCGGTGTGTCGCGGATGTTCGACAGGGTCGGAACCGGGATCAAGAATCGAAAGGCCAGCCGCGACAGCACCGTGGGCAGCGTCCTTGGCGTGGATGCGGCCCGGCGCCAGATTGCGGTGCAGCTGGGCGTCGATCCCTATACCGATTTCGCCCCGCTGGCGCAGGCGCTGAACGACATCGCCACTGCCTCGGCGATGGGCGGTCTGTCGATGAAGGCGCTGACCATGGCGATCCCCGGCGGTATCGGCGTCGCCGTTGGGTCGGGCGCGACCGTCGAGTCCATCACCTCGGCACTGGCCGAAAAGACCTCGGCCGAGATCGTCGACATGGTCTCTGCCCGGCTTGCGGCACTCGGCGTGCCCGCCGATGTCGCCGCGCGGCTGATCCAGAACCGGGTCTATTCGCCCGCTGACCTTCTGGTCATGGCCGAGGCGCTGACCACATTGAACGCCAGGGGGGCCGAGATCTTTGTCAGCCGCGCCGCCGATGCCGCGACCCGGGACGAGGCGGTGTTCCAGCGGGTGAGGGCCCGCGTCCTTGCCGAGCAAGGCCAGGCGCTTGGCATCCGGTCTTTCGAGGATGTGGGCGGCTTCCCCCTGAACCGGCTCGCCGACGGCCGCATTCTGGCGCTGTTCCCCTTCGATGAGGTCGCCTGGACGGCCAGCATCGGCACGACTTTCGAGCAGGTCGTCGCGGCGCTTCCCCCCGGAACCGGGGCGCCGCTGCTTGTGGTGACCGGGCACCTGACCGATCTGGCCCAGTCCAGGATCGCGGCCGCCGGATGGACGGTCCAGACGGTGCCCTTGCCTTGACGGAAGACGCTCAGGGCGCGACCAGCGCCCAGACGAAACGGACGCAGGTGAAGGCGAGGAACAGGCCGAACAGGACCTCGAGCCGGCGCTTGGGCAGCGAATGCGCCAGCGCCACGCCGAAGCGCGCGGTCAGGACCGAGGCGGGCACCATCAGCGCGAAGCCGAGAAGCGAAACAAAGCCGAGCGAAAAGGGCGGCAGTCCGACCTTGCCCCAGCCGGCCAGCACATAGCCGATGGCCCCCGGGATAGAGATCAGCACGCCGACGCCGGCCGAGGTCGCCACCGACTCTCGGATCGGCTTGCCATAAAGCGTGAAGAGCAGGTTCGAGATCGCGCCGCCGCCGATCCCCATCAGCGACGAGAAAAGACCCACGAAGAAGCCCATGATCTTGCGGACGATGCCGCCCGGCAGATGATCGCCCAGCCGCCAGCTGTCGCGGCCGAAGAGAAGCTTTACCGAATTCGTGCCGGCGACCCCGATGAAGACGAGCTTGAACACCCAGGGCGCGGCGTAGCGGGCGATCACCGAGCCGAGGATCACGCCGGTCAGGACCGGCACGATCCAGCTCTTCAGGATCGCGACATCGACCGCGCCGCGCTTGAAATGGCCGCGCGCTGACTGGATCGAGGTCGGGATGATGATCGCAAGCGAGGTGCCGACTGCCAGCGGCATCCGCACCGTGTCGGGCACATGGATCAGGCCAAAGACCTCGTAGAGCACCGGCACGACGATTGCACCGCCGCCGACGCCGAACAGCCCCGCGAGGATGCCCGTCACCCCGCCAGCGACGAACAGGAGCCCCGCGATGACGAGGATCGTCGATAGGTCAAGTCCGCCCATGGTTCCGCCTCTGACCGTTTCCCGCTGGATAGCGGTCAGAACGGGGAACCGCAAATTCCTTCGAAGGAATTTGCCAAAAGCCTTGGAAGGCTTTTGGGCGCGCTCAGATTTTCACCCGCTCCATCTTCGGATCGTAGAACGGCTGCAGTGACACGCGCGCCTTGACCCGTTCCGAGGCGACCTCGAGTTCGTAGTCGCCCGACAGCACGAAGTCCTCGGTCACGCCGTCTGTCCGGCGGACGAAGCCGTAGCCCACGGGTTTCCCGAGGGTGTGCCCGAAGCCGCCAGAGGACAGCCAGCCGACCCGCTCGCCGTTGCGGTAGATCGTCTCGCGGCCGAGCAGTATCACCGCCGGATCATCGACGATGAAGCCCGCGAGGCGCTTCTTCACCCCGCCGTTCACCTGCGCCTCGAGCGCGGCGCGGCCGGTGAAGGGCAGGCCGGATTTCAGCTTGCAGGCCCAGGTCAGACCGGCCTCGACCGGCGTGTGGTCCGGCCCGATATCGGCGCCCCAGGCGCGGTAGCCTTTTTCCAGCCGCAGGGTTTCGATGGCACGGTATCCGGCATTCCGAAGGCCGTGCGCCGCCCCGGCGGCGGTGAGCGCCTCGTAGACGGTCGCGGCGAATTCCGTCGGGATGTGCAACTCCCAGCCGAGTTCGCCGACATAGGTCACCCGCAGTGCCAGCACGGGGCAGCCGGCGATGCCGATGGTCCGCGCGGTGCCGAAGGGGAAGGCCGCGTTCGACACGTCATCCTCACTGACCGCCGACAGGATGTCGCGCGCCTTCGGCCCCATCAGCGACAGGACCGCGCCGCCCGAGGTGATGTCGGTCAGCGTCGCGCGGGCGCCGACGGACAGGTTGCGGGAAATCCAGTCGAAATCATGGGTGGCAAACCCGGTGCCGGTGACGATGTAGAAGCGGTCCTCGGCGGTGCGGGCGACCGTTACATCGCATTCGATGCCACCCTTTTCGTTCAGCATCTGGGTGTAGATCAGGCTGCCGACCGGCCGGTCCACGTTATTGGCGGCGATCCGGTTCAGTTCCGCCACCGCATCGGGCCCTTTCAGTTCGAACTTGGCGAAGCTGGTCTGGTCGATCAGCACGGCGGCGTTGCGGCAGGTGTGATGTTCGCGCGCCACCGCATCGAACCAGCCGGGACGCTGGTAGGAATAGCGGTCGACCGGCTCTTCCCCTGCGGCGAGGTCGGCGAACCAGTTCGGGCGTTCCCAGCCGAGTTTCTCGCCGAAGCAGGCGCCGGCGGCCTTCAGATGGGCATAGAGCGGCGAGCGGCGCATCGGGCGGCCGGATTTGTATTCCTCAGACGGCCAGGCGATGGTGTAGTGTTTGCCATAGGCCTCCATCGTGCGGGTGCGGACCCAGGAGGTCTCGCGATGCACCGGGCCGAAGCGGCGGATGTCCACGGGCCAGAGGTCGAAAGGCGGTGCCCCTGCCGCCACCCATTCCGCCAGCGCCATGCCCGCGCCACCGCCCGAGGCGATGCCGAAGGCGTTGAAGCCCGCACCGACGAACAGGTTCTTCAGTTCCGGGGCTTCGCCGAGGATGAAGTTTCCATCTGGCGTAAAGCTCTCCGGCCCGTTCAGCAGCTGCTTGATCCCGGCATTGGCGAGCGTCGGGACGCGGCCGATGGCCAGATCCATGAATTGTTCGAAATGGTCAAAGTCCGGGGTCAAAGTCTCGAAATGGAAGCCCTCGGGTATTCCATTTTGTGCCCATGGCTTCGGGTTCGGCTCGTAGCCACCCATCACCAGGCCGCCGACTTCCTCCTTCCAGTAAGTCAGCCGGTCGGGGTCGCGCAGTGTTGGCAGGCCGGGGGTGACGCCGTCGATCCGTTCGGTGATCATGTACTGGTGCTCGACTGAGACAAGCGGCACATTCACCCCGACCGTCGCCGCCAGCGTCCGCGTCCATTGCCCGGCGCAGATCACCACCTTCTCGCAGTGGATGGTCCCGGCGGGCGTCTCGACGCCCCTGATGCGGCCGTTCTCCACGAGGATGCGGGTGACCGGCGTATCCTCGAAGATTGACACGCCCTTCATCCGCGCGCCCTTGGCGAGGCTTTGGGTGATGTCAGAGGGGTTCGCCTGCCCATCGGTCGGCAGGAAGGCCGCGCCCACCAGATCGTCCACATTCATCAGCGGCCAGAGGTCCTGCGCCTCCTTTGGCGTCAGCAGGTGCATCTCGAGGCCGAAGGAATGGGCGGTCGTCGCCTGCCGTTTGACCTCGGTCCAGCGCTCGACATTGCAGGCGAGCCGAAGCCCGCCGTTCCGCTTCCAGCCGGTTGCCAGCCCCGTCTCCTCGGCCAGCCGGTCATAAAGCGCGACGGAATAGCCCAGCAATTGCGTGATGTTGGCCGAGGTGCGGAGCTGCCCGACCAGCCCGGCCGCATGGAAGGTGGTGCCAGAGGTCAGCTTCTTGCGCTCGAGCAGCACCGTGTCGGTCCAGCCCATCTGGCCCAGATGGTAGGCCGTGGAACAGCCGATGATGCCACCGCCGATGACGACGACGCGGGCGGTCGTGGGAAGGGAAGCCATGATGTCCTCAGCTTTGCTCGAATTCGTCCAGCGCGGCGCGATAGGCGGCCAGCGCGTTCGCCGTGTAGGCGGGGTAATCCACCGGCAGGTCGGAGTGGGTTTCCTGCACCATCGACCACATCGCCTCGCGCAGCGCCGCCGCCGCTTTCATCGCGCGGTAGCGCCGCCAGAGATCGGCATCCGGCGCTTTGTCGAAATACTGGGCCAGCATCACCTCTTCCTGCGCAAGGCTCAGGGCGTTGTTCGCGGCCAGACCGCCTAGGTCGAACAAAGGCGAGTTGAAGCCCGCATAGTCCCAGTCGATGAGCCACAGCCGTTTGCCGTCGTCGATGAAGTTCGCGGGCAGCAGGTCGTTGTGGCCAAAGACGATGTCGACGGGCCCGACCGCCGCTTCGAGCCGCGCGCAGGCGGCGAGGTAGCCCGCAAGGTCCAGCTCGTGCCGACTGTAGCGCAGCGTCCCGGCATAGTCGCGGATGACATGGAACACCCAGAAGGACAGGATCGGCCCTCGGATATAGTTTGGAATGTCCCGGTGCGCGCGGGCTACCAGATCGACGACCCGTGGCAACATCCCTTCGGCCCGGACATCCCCGGCCGTCAGGGTCTTTCCCTCGATCCAGTCGATCACGAGGATGCCGGTCTCGGCATGGACGACCGCCGGGGAAATTCCGGCGGCATGGGCGGCGCGGCTGGCAGCCAATTCGTTGAAGCGCATGATCTGGTGGACGCCGATATCGGCGCCAACCCGGACGACATAGGTGCCCTCGTCGTCCTGCACGCGGAAATTCAGGTTGGTGATACCGCCTCCAAGCGGTTCGGCGATGATACGGCCGCGCCAGATGGGAAGGTCGCGAATTCGGTCGAGTGCGTCCATGGTCTTCCTTGTGGCGCGATGGCGCCGGACGGCGGCAGGCTGCGCGGGAAGGATGGGGATTGTCAAATCCGTTCCGTTGCCGTCGTTGCCAAGGACGCGATTCTGGGCAAGACCTTTCGCCGCATCCCCCGTCTGATCCCGGAAACCCAGATGACCCAGCCTGACCCTGAACGTTTCTCCTCCGCCCTGCGCGATATCCTTCTGGCTGCGCGTGAGGTGCCGCTCGGCTTCTTCCGCCAGAAACTGGATGTTGAGGCAAAGGCCGACCAAAGCCCCGTGACCCGCGCCGACCGCCAGACGGAAGAACGCATCCGCGCCGAGATCGCCGCGCGGTTCCCGGGCCACGGCATCTACGGCGAAGAGTTCGGCGGCGGGCGCGAGGCGGAATATCTTTGGGTCATCGACCCGATCGATGGCACCAAGAGCTTCATCTCGGGCCATCCTCTTTGGGGAATGCTCCTGGGGCTTTTGCATGAGGGCAAGCCGCTGGTCGGCGGCATCCAGGCACCGGCGCTTGGCGAGGTGGCCTGGGGCGGTCCGGGCCTTGGGGCCTTCCTGAATGGCCGCTCGATCCGGGTCCGCGATGTCCCGCCGGCCGAGGCGTTCGTCTGCGTCAACGAGTTGCGGCGAATCCTCGCGGGCGACCGGGCGACGGCGCTGGCGCTGATGGATTCGGCGCGGATCGTCCGGGAGACGGCGGATTGCTATTCCTACCTGCAACTGGCCGCCGGGTGGGTCGACGGCGTGGTCGACTATGGCCTGGAACCTTATGATTTTCTTCCGGTCTTGCCACTGGTCGAGGCTGCGGGCGGCGTGATGACCGACTGGTACGGCAAGCCGCTCGGCTTCGGGTCCGATGGCCGGGTCGTGGCGGGAAGTCCGGCCGTCCATGCCCACCTGCTGAGGGTCATCGCCGACGCGCGCGGCTGACCAAGCGGTCAATTCTCACTCCGCACTGTCACGGAACTGTCGCGAGCGCGGGCCTAGAAGGGCGCGACTCGAACGTCAGACAGACTCAAACGGAGTGAACGACATGAACAGGACGACGACGCTCGGCCTTGCGACCCTGGCCCTTCTTGGCACCACCGCGCTGGTGCATGCCGAGGATCTCGCCACCATCGAGGCCGCCGCCAAGAAAGAGGGCGCGCTGACCGTCATCGCCCTGCCGCATGACTGGTGCGGCTATGGTGGCGTGATCGAAGGGTTCAAGGCGAAATACCCGGAGATCGCCGTGACCGAACTGAACCCCGATGCCGGCTCGGGCGACGAGCTTGAGGCGATCCGCGCCAACAAGGACAACAAGGGTCCGCAGGCGCCCGACGTGATCGACGTGGGTCTGGCCTTCGGCCCGGCCGCCAAGGCCGAAGGTCTGATCCAGCCCTACAAGGTTTCGACCTGGGACGAGATCCCGTCCGAAGTGAAGGATGCCGACGGCCATTGGTACGGCGACTATTACGGCGTGATGGCCTTTGGCGTGAACAAGGACCTGATCAAGACTGCGCCGACCAAGTGGGAAGACCTGCTGAAGCCGGACTATGCCGCGAGCTTTGCGCTGACCGGCGACCCGCGTTCGTCGAACCAGGCGATCCTGGCCACGCTCGCCGCCGGCATGTCGCGTGGCGCGAAGCCGGGCGAGGAATCGGGTCAGAAGGGCCTCGAGTTCATGGCCGAACTGAACAAGGCCGGCAATTTCGTCCCGGTCTCGGCCAAGTCGGGGACGATCGCCCAGGGCCAGACGCCGATCGTCGCCGCCTGGGACTACAACCTGCTCGCCTGGCGCGACAGCCTGGGCGGCAACCCCGAGATGGAAGTGCTGATCCCCGAAGGTCCAAGCTTGGCCGGTGTCTATGTGCAGGCGATCAGCGCCTATGCCCCGCATCCCAACGCCGGCAAGCTGTGGATGGAATACCTTTACTCGGATGAAGGTCAGCTTGGCTGGCTGAAGGGCTATTGCCACCCGGCGCGCTTCAACGAGCTGTTCAAGTCCGGCAAGGTGCCGCAGGAGATGCTCGGCAAGCTGCCGCCGGCCGACGGCTATGCCCGTGCGATCTTCCCGACCGTGGCGCAGCAAGAGGCCAACAAGAAGGTGGTCTCGGGCGGCTGGGACGCCACCGTCGGCGCGGTCGTCCAGTAAGCGATTGAAAAGGCTCGTCCCCGCCCGGTCTTGTCGGGCGGGGGTTGGCATTTCCCGGGGGCACGGATGACTGAAGGCACAACCACCGCCGGGCCGATCCGGCGCGGACGGTCAGAAACATGGAACTGGGTCGGCGTGGCGCCGTTCCTGCTGTTCGCGCTGCTGTTCCTGATCCTGCCGACGATGCAGATCGTCTTCGGGTCTTTCCGCACCCCCGAGGGCAGCTTCACGCTGGCCAATATCGCCGGGCTGTTCAGCCCGCAGGTGATGAAGCCCTTCTGGCTGTCGATCCGCATCAGCCTGCTGACGGCCTTCCTTGGCTGCCTGATCGGGCTGATCCTGGCGGCCGCCGTGACACGGGGCGGGTTGCCGCGCGCCTTCCGCGACGGGACGCTGACCTTTTCCGGCGTCGCGTCGAACTTTGCAGGCGTGCCGCTGGCCTTTGCCTTCATCGCCACGCTCGGACGGCTGGGGCTGGTAACGGTGCTTCTGCGCGACTGGTTCGGCATCAACCTGACCGCGATGGGGTTCAACCTGATTTCCTTCGCCGGCCTCGCCGTCACCTACCTGTATTTCCAGATCCCGCTGATGATCCTTATCATTACCCCGGCGCTTGACGGGTTGAAGCCGGAATGGCGCGAGGCGGCCCAGTCGCTCGGGGCGAGCGGCGGGCAATACTGGCGGATGGTAGCGCTGCCGGTGCTCTGGCCGGCGCTTCTCGGGACCTTCGCGCTTCTGTTCGCCAATGCCTTCGGCGCGGTAGCGACGGCAATGGCGCTGACCGGATCCTCGCTGTCGATCGTCCCGATCATCCTTTTCGCGCAGATCCGGGGTGACGTGCTTCAGGATCCGCATCTGGGTTACGCCATCGCCTTTGGCATGATCGTCCTGACCGGCATTGCCAACCTGATCTACATCGTGCTCCGCACCCGGGCCGAGCGGTGGCTGAAATGATCCGCTCGGCAAAGCTCTGGTCCTGGATCGCGGTGA
Organism: Rhodobacter sp.; assembly: GCA_041905595.1. GTDB lineage: Bacteria > Pseudomonadota > Alphaproteobacteria > Rhodobacterales > Rhodobacteraceae > Aliitabrizicola. The sequence continues at coordinate 29,479 of JAYRKT010000021.1, read as the reverse complement.
TCCTGGGCGCGCTCTATTTCTTCCTGCCACTGATCGGCATGTTCGAGTTTTCGCTGAGGGCCCGGCGCGGGGTCTATTCCTTCGATGCCTATGCGAACGTTCTGTCCGACCCGCAGTTCCGCGCGACCTTCACCTTCTCGCTGGTGATGTCGCTCGTCACGATCGTGCTCGGCATCCTGATCGTCACGCCGACCGCCTTCTGGGTGCGGCTGCGCCTGCCGCATCTGCGTCCGGTGATCGAGTTCATCACCCTCTTGCCGCTGGTCATCCCGCCCATCGTCATCGTCTTCGGCTATATCCGCCTCTACAACACCTCAAGCTGGCTGCCGCTGACCGGCAGCATCATGGGCACCAACGTGCTCCTCGCCTTCGGCTACACGGTGCTGTCGCTGCCCTATATGTACCGCGCCGTAGATACCGGCCTGCGCACCATCGACGTCAGGACGCTGACCGAGGCGGCCCAAAGCCTTGGCGCCAGCTGGTTCACCATCATCACGCAGATCATCCTGCCGAATGTCCTGGTCGCGGTCCTGTCGGGCGCCTTCCTGACCTTCGCCATCGTGATCGGTGAATACGTCCTGGCGGCACTGCTGAACCGCCCGGCCTTCGGCCCCTACATGGTCTGGATGGGCGGCAACAAGGCCTACGAACCCGCCGCGCTCGCGGTCATCGCCTTTGCCATCACCTGGGGCTGCATGGGGCTCATCCAGCTGGTGACGGGCTTGCAGAAACATACGAGGGTCGCGCGCTGATGTCCTTCCTGACCATCGAACATCTGGAAAAGACCTTTGGTCCCAACAGGGTAGTCAAGGACTTTAACCTGGAAATCGAGAAGGGCGAGTTCGTCTCGCTCCTTGGCCCCTCCGGCTGCGGCAAGACCACGGTGCTGCGCATGGTGGCGGGGTTCGAGACGCCGACCTCGGGCACGATCCGCATCGACGGCCATGACGTGACCGACCGCCGCCCGAACCAGCGCAACATCGGTATGGTGTTCCAGGCCTACGCGCTATTCCCCAACCTGACCGTGGCCGAGAATGTGGGCTTCGGTTTGCGGGTGGCGGGGGTGGCCAAGGCCGAGATTGCCGCCCGGGTCGAGGAGATGTTGAAGCTGATCGGCCTACCTGACCTTGGCGGGCGCTATCCGTTCCAGCTGTCGGGCGGCCAGCAGCAGCGCGTGGCACTGGCCCGGGCACTGGCGCCACAGCCGCAGGTGCTGCTGCTCGACGAGCCGCTTTCGGCGCTCGACGCAAAGATCCGCGTGAGCCTGCGCAACGAGATTCGGTCGATCCAGCGCGACCTTGGCATCACGACGATCTTCGTGACCCATGACCAGGAGGAAGCCCTGTCGATGTCCGACCGGATCGTGGTGATGAACGGCGGCATCGCTGAACAGGTCGGCGCGCCGCTGGAGATCTACAACCGGCCGAAGACCCGCTTCGTGGCGAATTTCGTGGGCACGCTCAATCACCTGACCGGCCGCGTCGACGATCCGGGGCAGGGCACGGTCTTCCTTGCCGGGGCGACGGTAGGGCTCGGCCGGGTGATCCCCGCGTCCCGGGGAGAGGACGTGCATCTGGCGCTGCGGCCCGAGGCGGTGGTGCTGGGCCGCCAGCCGGGGCGCGACGTTGTGCTGACGGCGACCATCGCCGAGGTGGACTTCCTTGGCTCTGTGATCCGGGTGAAGGCCGAGATCATGGGCTCGCGCCTGTCCTTCGACACATTCAATCGCGCCGACGCGCCCCCGCCCGCCATTGGCGACCGTGTCGAGGTCAGCGCCTCATCGCGCGATTTCCTGCTGTTGCAGGACTGAGCGTCAGGTCCGCACGCCGGCGAAACGGGTCTGCCAGTCGGCGCGCTCTTCGTCGGTGATCTTGCGGAACAGGTTTTCCGGCACCGAGAAGCCGTGGCCGGCGGGCAGGGCGCGAAGCGCTTCGCTGACGTCGTCCGGCCAGGTCCAGTCGTCAGAGCCCATCGCGGCCATCATCGCGGCGCTCGCGTCCGGGATGAAGGGACGCGACAGGATCGCGTAGAGCCGGATCAGGTTCAGGCCCAGTCGCACGATTGCCTGCGCCCGCTCCGGAGCGGTCTTGACCGCCGACCAGGGTGCCGCTGATTGCAGGTATTCGTTGCCAAGGACCCAGATGGCGCGGAGTTCGGTCGCGGATTTCCGCACCTCCATCGCGTCCATGTAGCCTTCGTAATCCTTGATCCGCGCGCCAAGCTCGGCAATGAGCGCGGTTTCCTGCGGGCCAAACTCGCCATCGGCGGGAACATCGTTGCCGAATTTCGATACGCAGAACTTGGTGACGCGGCTGACGAAATTGCCGAGCACGTCGGCCAGGTCCTTGTTCACCGAGGCCTGGAAGTTCTCCCAGGTAAACTCGCTGTCGCTGGACTCCGGCGCGTGGGACAAGAGCCACCAGCGCCAGTAATCGGCGGGCAGGATCGACAGGGCCTGGTCCATGAACACGCCACGGCCTTGAGAGGTCGAGAACTGGCCGCCGTCATAGTTGAGGTAGTTGAAGGACTTGAGGTAGTCGACCATCTTCCACGGCTCGCCCGAGCCAAGGATCGTGGCCGGGAAGCTGAGCGTGTGGAAGGGGACGTTGTCCTTGCCCATGAACTGGAAATACTTCACGTCCGCCGCGCCCTTGTCGGTGCGCCACCAGCGTTCCCAGTCGGCTTCCGTCTTGCCGTTCGCGTCGACCCATTCGGCGGCGCAGGCGATGTATTCGATCGGCGCGTCGAACCAGACGTAGAAGACCTTGCCTTCCATTCCCGGCCAGGACTGGTCGCCCTTCATCACCGGCACGCCCCAGTACAGGTCGCGGGTGATCCCCCGGTCCTGCAGCCCGTCACCGTCGTTCAGCCATTTCTTGGCGATCGAGGTGGTCAGGATCGGCCAGTCGGTCTTGCTGTCGATCCAGGCCTCGAGCTTGTCCTTGAGCGAACGCTGCTTGAGGTAGAGGTGCTTGGTCTCGCGCACCTCGAGATCGGTCGAGCCCGAGATCGCCGAGCGCGGGTTGATGAGGTCGGTCGGGTCCAACTGCTTGGTGCAGTTCTCGCACTGGTCGCCGCGGGCCCGGTCATAGCCGCAGTTCGGGCAGGTGCCCTCGATGTAGCGGTCGGGCAGGAAGCGGTTGTCGGCGATGGAGAACATCTGCTTTTCCGACACTTCCTCGATATAGCCGTTCTCGGCCAGCTTGCCGGCGAAATGCTGGGTCAGCTTGCGGTTCCTGAGGCTCGACGAGCGGCCGAAATGGTCGAAAGACAAGCGGAACCCGGCGGCGAGATCCTTCTGAACCTCGTACATCTCGGCGCAGTACTGCTCGACCGGCTTGCCGGCCTTGGCGGCAGCCAGTTCGGCAGGGGTGCCATGTTCGTCGGTGGCGCAGAGGAACAGCACCTCGTTCCCACGGCCGCGCATGTATCGGGCAAAGAGGTCAGCCGGAAGCTGGCTGCCCACGAGGTTGCCCAGATGCTTGATCCCATTGATGTAGGGGATCGCCGAGGTGATGAGAATCCGCGCCATCCGTCTGCCCTTGCCTTAAGTGTCGCGCTCCCTTTAGCGCAAGGCAGGAGCGAGAACCAGAAGCGTTGCGGCGGTTCGCGCCGGGCAGGGGGGCCGTCAGCCCCCCTCTGCGCCTTTGGGGCATTCACCCCCCGAGGATACCTGGAAGCAGAAAATGGACGGGTGATGGCAGTCAGGCTTCGTCCCGTTCCCGCCGCAGGAGGCGACCGATCAGGAACGAGGTGCGGGGTTCGTAGGTGTAGGCCGTGCGCGTGTCCGGCGCCGGCCGGGCGGTCATCCGCATCACGCCGAAGACGATCAGCAGCACATGGGCGAGCGCTATCATGACGAACATCGCCGCCGGGCCGAACCACTCGATCACCACCGATGACACCCAGGGGCTGGCGATGGCGCCGACCGCGTAGAGGAACATCAGTGCTGCCGACAGTTCGACGCGTTCGATCGTGACCGCGTAGTCATGGGCATGGGCGGTCGAGACCGAATAGATCGGAAGGGTGGCGAAGCCGAAGGCGACGGCGGCGGCAAAGATCGCGCCGGTGCCGGTGCCGGCGAAGGCGATGGTGCCGGCGCAGGCGAGGATGCTGGCCACCGACAGCCCGATCAGCACATGGCGGCGGTCGAACTTGTCGGCAAGCCAGCCGACCGGCAACTGCGCCAGCGCCCCGCCGACCACATAGGCGGCGAGGAAGAGCGCGATCTGGTCGGCGCGCAAGCCGACCTCGATGCCGTAGACCGGACCGACCATGCGGAAGGCTGCGCCGGTGACGCCCGAGACCACCACCCCCACCGCGGCGAGCGGCGAGCGATCCCAGGCGAGGCGGGGGCGCAGGCGGGGCGCAAGCGGCGTTTCCGGCGCCTCGGCCTTGGTGAGTGTCAGGGGAAAAATCGCGGCGCAGCAGGCCAGCGCAAGGATGTTGTAGGAGAGGTAGGAGGCGGGCTCCAGCACGCCGATCATCAACTGCGCCAGTAGGCTGCCGGTGATGTCGACGATGCGGTAAGTGCCCATGGCCCGGCCGCGAGTCTCGTTCGTGACCTTGGCCTGCAACCAGGCTTCGATGATCGTGTAGCAGCCCGCGACGCAAAGGCCGGAGGCCATGCGCATGATCGCCCATACGTATGGGTCAACGATCATCATATGGGCTAGGATGCCGATGGTGCCGGCGGCGGTGAAGGCGGCGAAGGCGCGGGAATGGCCGACCTCGCCCATCAGGCGTGGTGCCCACCAGCAGCCAACGAAGAAGCCGAAGAAATGCGCCGAGCCGAGGAGGCCTATCTGCGAGGTGGTGAAGCCGAGCACTGCGCCCGAGATCGCGTCCAGCGGCGCCACCCCGCCGGTGCCGAGCTGCAGGAGCACGACCGAGACGAAGAGGGCGGCAAAGGAAATCAGGAGGCGCATCACTCACCATGCGGTGCGCCGCACAGTGTCGCGGTTTGCCGCCGGGGGGAAGAGCGGAACCGGCGCGCGGAGAAGAAAATCCTCTCCGGGGCGAGGGGGACGGCGTTTCCAATCCGTGTCGACGCGGTCAGGCGCGGCCGCGCCACATCCGGCTGAGCGTGCCGTCGCCCTCCATCTGGCGCTTGAGTGCCGCGCCAACATGGATGAGGAGGAGCGCCATCAAGAGTTTCGTCAGCGCGCCATGCACAGCCCATCCAGCGTCTTCCCAGGCCTCGGAAACCGGCGCAATCGGCGGTACGACCCAGCTGTTGAAGAACATCGTCTCGATGCCGCTGGCCGAACTTGCGACCCAACCCGAGAGCGGGATCGCGATCATGAGAAAGTAGATCAGGATGTGACCTGCGCGGGCGAGGCGCTGGCTCAGGGCCGAGGGATCGCCTATCGGGCCGGGGGGCGGGCTGATCCGGTGCCAGGCGAGGCGGACCAGCACCAGCGCCAGAAGGCAAAGACCGATGCTCTTGTGCAATCCGTAAAGCCAGAGATTGGCCAGGCCGGGCTGCAGGAATTGCAGCCGTGTCCCGAGCGCGAGCATGAACAGGATCGCTGCGGCCATCAACCAGTGCAGAAGCCGCGTTGCCAGCCCGAAGCTGTCGGACGTGTTGCTCCAGCCCATCGCTCAGTCCCTTGTGATCCGGGCGCGAATGTCCAGTTTCACCTGATCCGCGACCATGTCGTTCCAGCCGGTCGCGCCAAAGTCGCTGCGGTTGATTGACCCGACCAGCCGGATGGTCAGACGGCTCAGGTCGCCCGGCTCGCTCCCCTGTTGCCGCCAGATGCTGGCATCAAAGGTGATCGGCCGGGTCACGCCGCGGATGGTGATGTCGCCGTCGATCTGGGCCTCGCTCGGGTTGCGGGCGTGCACAGCGGTCGAGACGAAGGTGATCTGCGGATAGCTGCCCGCGTCCAGCACCTTCGGGCCTTTCATCGCCTGGGTCGCGAAAGGAAAGCTCGCTTCGGCCCCGGAGACGTCGAGCGTGACCGCGACCCGCGATGCAGCGAGCTTTTCGAAATCGACCGTCACGTCGGCGTTGGCGACGGGCATGCTGCCGGTGATCGTGTCGGGCCCGAACTTCGTCTCGAACCCGACCATCGACGCCGCCGCATCGAGCGAATAGCGGGCCGGGGCGGCTTCGCCCGGCCAGGACAGGAAGACGGTCAGCGCCGAAGCGGCGATCAGCGACCGGAAAATTGGGTATGTCATGTTCACCTCACTGCGGTGAGAACGATAGCACGAGGCATTCTATCCATCGCAACAGTCACTTCTCGGTGAGGGGCAGCTTCGGATCTTGTTCGAGCTCTCGATCGACAGATGCGGTGGGCCTCGGCAGATGGGGTTGCCCGTGGCTTTCGAGGCGCTAGGGTGGCCGTCAAGACTTGGGGCCGAGGAGGCAAGATGAAGCAGGTACCTCTTGGCCGGACCGGCCTGATCGTTTCGGAAATCTGCCTTGGGACGATGACATGGGGCAGCCAGAACACCGAGGCCGAGGGTCATGCCCAGATGGACGTGGCGCTGGAGGTGGGGGCGAACTTCTGGGACACGGCCGAGATGTATCCGGTCAACCCGGTGCGGGCCGAGACGGTTGGGCGCACGGAAGAGATCATCGGCAGCTGGTTTGCGAAGACGGGCCGCCGGAATGAGGTGATCCTTGCGACCAAGGTCAGCGGAGCCGGCCAGAACGCCGTCCGGGCTGGCGCGCCGATGACCGGCGCGATCATGCGCGAAGCGGTCGAAGGCTCGCTTCGGCGGCTGCGGACCGATGCGATCGACCTGTACCAGTTGCATTGGCCCAACCGGGAAGCCTACCATTTCCGCGACATCTGGAGTTTCGATCCGCGCGGGCAGGACCCGAATGCCGTGATCGAGCACATGATCGACATGCTGGAAACGGCAGACGAGTTGATCCGTGCCGGCAAGATCCGCCACATCGCCCTGTCGAACGAAAGCGTCTGGGGCGCGGCGAAATGGCTTGCCCTGGCCGAAGCCCATGGCCTGCCGCGAATGATGACCGTGCAAAACGAATACTCACTGCTGTGCCGGCAGTTCGATAGCGACTGGGCCGAGTTTTCGGTAATGGAAGAGATGCCTCTTCTGGCATTCTCGCCGCTCGCGACGGGCCTTCTGACCGGGAAATATGCCGGGAACATCACACCGCCCGGGTCACGCCGCAGCCTGAACCCGACGCTTAGCGGCCGCCTCACGCCTCGGGCGTTCGAGGCGGTGGACGAGTACGTTACCGTTGCGACACGCCACGGCATTGATCCGGCGCAGATGGCGATTGCCTTCTGCCGGACACGGCCATTTCCGGCCATTCCGATCATCGGGGCTACCTCCATCGACCAGTTGCGGGTCTGCCTGGGCGCTGCGGACCTGCGGCTGTCCGACGAGGTCCTGGCCGAGATCGACCGGGTCCATCGCCGCTTTGGGCAGCCCTACTGACCGGTGGGGCTTGCGCCCGACGCATCGCTTGTGCCTTCTTGGCGGACGATTGTTTGCAACCGGGTTTCCCGTCCATGTCCCGCCCCCTGATCCTTGCCGCACTACTGGTGCTGGCGGCATGCAAGATGTCGCTGCCGGGCGCCGCCCCGAAGGATGAGGCGCCGGCCGGCTCCGCGCCGGCGGCGGCCGAGATCTCGGTCACCCCGCTTGATGCGCCGAAGCCGGGGGCAACGAAACCGGCGGCTGCTGCGGCGACCATTTCGGCGGCCTCCCCGGCTGCAAGCGCCCCTGCAAAGCCCGCGCAGCCGGCGGCGAGGCCCGGCAAGCCGCAGATGACGGCAGAGGAGGTCGCGCCCAGCACCGACGACCCGGCCGCGAAGGCGGCAGTCGATGCCGCAGCTGAGGCCGTCCAGCCGCCGCCGCCGGTCTACAAGTCGCCCGAGCAACTGGCCTGCGAAAAGAAGAAGGGCGTCTATTCGAAGGTCGGCACAAGCGGTGCGCGGGCCTGCGTGATGGAAACGCGCGACGCCGGGAAGCATTGCAGCAAGAAAAGCGATTGCGAGGGGCAATGCCTGGCCCGGTCGCAGACCTGTTCACCGATTACGCCTCTGTTCGGCTGTCAGGACATACTGGGGCTGAACGGCGAAAGGATGACCCAATGCATCGACTGATCCTTGCAGCGCTGACGCTTCTTGCGGCGTGCGCCCCTGCGCCAACACCGACCGAGGCGCTGCGCCGCGATGGGACGCCAATGTATTCCAACGCGACCTTCGATCCGGCGCGGCTGAAGGGGAAATGGGTGCAGGTGGCCGAACTTGCCCCCGCCGGGGCGCGGCCCTGCTCGGCAGGCGGGCTGACGGTCACGGACGTGCGCGGCAGCGATTTTACGGTTGATGCGGACCTCTGCCTTGCCGGACTGCCTGCCGGTTATGCGGGGCCGGGTCGGATCAGCGGGCCGGGCCGGATCAGCCTGACTGCCGCCGATCCCGCCGGACTTGGCGCCGAATGGTGGGTGCTGTGGGTCGACGCGGACTACCGGACGATGGCGGTAGGAACCCCGTCGGGCAAGTTTGGCATGATCCTGAACCGGACCGCCGATCTGCCTGCCGACCGTTACAAGGCCGCCAGGGAAATCCTGGACTGGAATGGCTACAATACCGCCCGCCTGCGGCCGGTCGGCTAGGGGGTGAGCCCCGCGCGCAGATCGCGCAAGTGGCCAGCCAAGTCCCGCGCCGCCATCCCGGCATCGCGGACCAGCCCGTCGAAATGTCGTGACAGCACCGCGATCCGTGCCGGGTCGCGAAGCGAAAGGTAGTGGCTGCCCAGGTAGACGACCGCGAGGAATGGCCCAAAGATCGTGATCGGCGCCGAGAACATGCGCCGCGCGTCGAAAAGGTAGATGCGGAGCGAGGGGTAAAGCGCATCGACCAGCGCAATCAGCCGGTCGATCTGCTCCAGCCGGATGTCCAGAGGCAGGCCCGCGTAATAGCCCTCTGCGCGGGCAAAGGCGTCAAGTTCGTGCATCGGAAAGGCAATCTCGTAATCCGAGCGGGCGTGGCGCATCCAGTCGAGCCGCGCTTCAGCCGTGGCAAGCGCCCGGGCCGCATCCGCCCCAAGTTCAGGCCCGTATTCCCAGGCCATCATCGCCCGGGTCTTGATCATGTCGGGCAGGGTCGCGGGGACGTGGCGGATCTTGTAGCCCGCCGCCTCCTGATGCCAGCCGAAGATCGTCTCGTCGATCAGGGCGCGTGAAGCGTCAGTCAGGGTCAGGACTTCTGCCAGGCGGGCTTCGGGCAGTTCGGGCCGGTCGGTCAGCCCCAGCAGCCAGTCGGCGCTGACCGACAGCGCCAGGGCGCATTCTGCTGCCACTTGGGCATTTGGCAATCGAGCCGAAGAAGGATCAAGAAGCTGCGACACTGTCGAGCGATCGATACCGACGCGTCGGGCGAGGGCGCTCTGGGTCAGCCCGCGATCTGTCAAAGCCTCGGCCAGTCGGGTGCGGAAGACTTCGGCCCGCTCTCTTTTGTCGCGAAAATCCATCATCTGTTTTGAAAATTCACAGTTGTTGCGACCGTGTTGCTTATCCTCTGAATTCCCGCGAGTCGTTGCAAGTGGTAACATCGGGAAAAAGAGTCGGGGAAATCAATGCGTTCGAATACCAGCGCGGTCGAATGGCCGACGGTTCTGTTGCTGGCGGTGACTTATGCGCTTTGGGCGGTCGGGACGACTTGGGCTGCGTCGGTCTGGTTGCCGCTTGGAATGGGTCTGACGGCGCTGGCGATCATCCAGTTCTCGTCCTTGCAGCACGAGATCATCCATGGTCACCCGTTTCCCTCTCAACGGCTGAACGACGCCTTGGTCTTCCCGGCGCTCATGCCCTACGTCCCCTACGAGCGGTTCCGCACGACGCATCTTCAGCACCATTATGACCCGGCCCTGACCGACCCGTATGACGACCCGGAGTCGAACTATCAGGACCCGGCAGTCTGGGCGCGCATGTCGCCTCTGGCTCAGAAGCTCCTGCGGCTTAACAATGCTCTGCTCGGACGGATGGTGCTGGGGCCGATTATTGGCACGGTCCTTTTCGTGCGGTCCGATCTGCGGCTGATGCGCGACGGTGATGCCGCGATCCGGCGGGCCTGGGCGCTGCACGGGATCGGGGTGCTGTTGGTGCTGGGGTGGCTCTGGACCATCGGGTCGATGTCTGTACTGGCCTATCTGGTCACGGCCTATCTGGCCTATGCGGTGCTGAAGATCCGGACCTATCTGGAGCACCGCGCGCATGAGGCGGCGCGGGCGCGAACGGTTCTGGTCGAGGATCGCGGCCCGCTGGCCCTACTGTTCCTGAACAACAACCTGCATGTCGTGCACCACACGCACCCTTCGGTCCCGTGGTACCGGCTGCCGGCACTGTATGCCGCCAATCGCGACCAATACCTGCGCCGCAACGAGGGCTATCGCTATGCCAATTACGGCGAGGTGTTCCGGCGCTATTTTCTGAAGGCCAAGGACCCGGTGCCGCATCCGGTCTGGCCCGTCCGGCGAGATGCGATGCCGCCGCTGGACGAGAGGCTTCGCGCCGCCGAATAGCGCCTTGCGGCGGAGAGGACGGGCTGTCAAACCGGCGGCATGGAACCCTGGGTCTTCGTCACGATCGCAGCCGCCGCCGTCCAGACGCTGCGATTCCTGCTGCAGAAACGGCTGAAGGGGATCGGCCTTTCGACCGGGGGCGCGACGTTTTCGCGCTTCCTCTTCGGGGCACCGCTGGCGGTTGCCGTCCTTGCAGGACTGATGATCGGCGGCGACAGGCTCGATTGGCCGGGCTGGACCTTCTGGCCCTATGTGCTCATCGGCGGCGTGACGCAGATCGGCGGGACGTTTTGCACGGTGGCGTTGTTTTCCGAACGGAGTTTCGCCGTCGGCATTGCCTTCACCAAGTCCGAGACGCTGATCGTTGCGCTGTTCTCCGCCGTCATCCTGGCGGAACCTGTCTCGAACGCGGGCCTGTTCGCCATTGCGATCGGGACAGCGGGGGTGATCCTGCTGTCGCGGCCGGTCAAGGGCTGGGGGCATTTCACCATTTTCAATCGCGCTGTCGCCCTTGGCCTGACCGCCGGGGCGCTCTTCGGCCTGTCCTCGGTCGGCTATCGCGGCGCGACACTTGAAGTTGCGTCGGACTCGCCGCTGTTCCGCGCAACCGTGGCGCTTGCGGCAGTGAGCACCTTTCAGGCGCTTGCCATGCGGATCTGGCTTAACTGGCGCGAACCGGGCGAGGTCGGGCGCGTCATCGCCGCCTGGCGGTCGACCGCGTTTGTCGGGCTGACCGGTATCCTCGGTTCCTTCGGCTGGTTCCTGGCCTTCGCCCTGATGAATGCGGCCTATGTGCGCAGTCTGGGGCAGATCGAACTGATCTTCTCGCTCGGCGTCTCGGTTCTCGTTTTCCATGAAAAGGTGAGCGCGCGCGAAATCCTCGGCATCGCGCTTCTGGCGGCGGGAATCGTCGGAGTGGTCGCCGTCGCCTAAGCGATGCGGCGGAAGACCGGACGCGGGCCGGTATTGTCGAAGAACGGCACCGGCGGCGGAGGGCCGTCTTCCTTGAGCCGCTGCGCGACCTCGGCCAGCACGATCTCGGTGATAAAAGGCAGATCAAGGCGGCGGGCCTCGGTCAGGGGCAACCAGTGCAGATGGCTGAGTTCGTCGGTCGCTGCCGAGAAATCCCCGGTATCGCCCACGACCGCCTCGGCCCGCGCAAGGAAGAAGCGGGCATCGAAGCGGCGCGTGCGGGCCGGCGGCGTGACGGCACGGAAGATGTAGCGCAGCCCGGCGGCCGAGGGGATCACGCCGCGCGCCGCGAAGCCTTCCCAACCGGGGGGAAGATCGGCCTTGCCCGGGCGGCCAAGCGCCAGCCCTGCTTCTTCCCACATTTCGCGCAACGCGGCGCCGACCAGCGCATCGGCTGGACAGCTTCCGCAGGAGGTCAGGCGAGCGGCGCAAACCTGCGAAAGCTCGGCCGCGAGGGGTAGGGCGGCGTCCTCCGGATCGACGGCGCCGCCCGGAAAGACGAACTTCGAGGGCATGAACGCCGCGCCGGCGCCGCGCTGGCCCATCAGCACCTCGGGGCCTGACGCCCCGTCCCTGACCAGGATCAGGCTGGCCGCGTCGCGGGGAACGGGGATCTCATCCACTTGCGCCGAACCCGTGCATTCTTTTGGCCCATTGCAGCCCGATCAGCGCCCCCTTGAGCCTTGGCAGCAGGTAAAGCGACAGGGCGACCGTTCCGACCGAGAAGATCGTGCCAAGCAGCAACGGGTCTGGCCGGAACTCGACGAAGGCGATCATCAGCGCCGGCGCCATCAGGTGCCCGACGATCAGGATGGTCAGGTAGGCCGGACCGTCATCGGCGCGGTGATGCATCAGTTCCTGTCCACAGACGGGACAGTGATCCCGCACCTTCAGGTAGCCGCTCATCATCGGCCCGGCGCCGCAGCTTGGGCAGCGCCGCCGCCAGCCTCGGGAAAGCGCCTGGCGCAGCGGCCGGTCGTCGGCATCGGTAAGTGCGGCGGAGGTCATCGTGGAATCCTGAACTGCGGAGATCGGATTTCTACATGGGAGTGAGTGTCACAGAAAGCCATGATCGACGTGGCGCGGCGCGTTGTCGCTGAGCAGGTCGGCGACGGAAGTTAATGCCCCATGCGTTTCTCATCCAGAACGGTGCGCAAGGATGCGTCCGGCATGAGGAGAACGTCGATGAACAAGAAAAGCGTGCTTGGCACTTTCGGACTGATCGCCGCGATGGGTGTTGCCGGCATTGCGCTGGCTCAGGAAGACGCACCTGATGCCCCGCCTCCCGGGATGATGGGCGCTGGCCCGCAGGGTGGCCCGGGCATGGGGCATGGGATGGGTCCTGGCATGGGCGGGATGCCAATGTTCATGTTCGAGCAGATTGATGCGAACGGCGACGGTACGATCACCAAGGAAGAGGTCCTGGCCTTCCGCCAGAGCCGGATCGCCGGTCTGGATGCGAACAAGGACAACAAGATCAGCGCTGACGAGCTTTCCGCACAGATGATGCAGAACGCGGCGCAGATGATCCAGCAGCGATCCGCCCAGATGGTTGCTCGTCTCGACGTCGACGGCGACGGCGCCCTATCGGTTGAGGAACTCGCCGCCGGCCCGATGATGGGGGGTGGCATGAGCGAGATGATCTTTGAACGGTTCGACGCCAATGGCGACGGTGCGATTACCAAGGAAGAAGCCTCTTCGGCGATGGCCGAAAGAGGCGGGCGTGGCCCGGGCGAAGGCAAGCACGGCCACCGTGGCGAAGGCTGGGGCCAGTGGATGCGTGGCTGGGGCGACGACAACTGACCCGGACGACCGGCGGCCCGGCCCGCGTGGGTTGGGCCGCAGACTTGGAAAGAACGGACGGTCAGGATAGACCCGGACGGGATGGAAATGGCGCTTGATGCCCTGTCGGAAGTCTCGGACGAGGCGCTTCTGGTTCTCTACGCCAACGGGGACCAGGCGGCAGCCCGTGCCCTGACCCTTCGCCTGGCCCCGCGCGCCTTCGGCTTTGCCGCGAGGGTCCTGAGCGACAGGGCCGAGGCCGAGGACGTGGTCCAGGAGGCGATGTTGCGCCTGTGGCGCGTGGCGCCCGACTGGCGACAGGGTGAGGCCAGGATTTCGACCTGGCTGTATCGCGTGGTGCTGAACCTCTGCACCGACCGCATCCGCAAGAAGCGCCCATCGGCGCTTGATGAGGTGCCGGAACCCGAGGACGGCCAGCCCGGCGCCTTGGCGGGGCTGATCGAGCGGGACCGGATGCGGGCCCTGGAGGCGGCGCTGGAGCGGCTGCCCGAGCGGCAAAGGCAGGCTGTGGTGCTGAGGCACCTGGAAGGATTGGGCAATCCCGAGATTGCCGAGGTGATGGACATAGGCGTGGAAGCGGTCGAGAGTCTGATTGCGCGGGGCAAGCGCAGCCTGACCGCGCTTCTGTCGCCGCGGCGGGCGGAGCTCGGATATGAAAACGAGGTTTGAGATGGGCGAGGAGGAACTGGACGGCCTGTTTGCGGAAGCGCGGGCAACGGCGCCGCTTCCTTCGGGCAGCCTGATCCAGCGGATCGAAGCGGTGAGCCTGGCGGAACAGGCTGCCCTCGCAACGCCGGTTGTTCAAAGGTCTGCCGGCCCGTCGCGGGGGGCGTTGTCGCGCCTGTCGGGCTTGTTCGGCGGGTTGGGCATCACGGCGGGTCTCGCCACGGCGACGCTGGCGGGCGTCTGGCTTGGAGCGGTCCAGCCGGCGGGGTTGTCGAGTGTGACGGATAGCGTCTCGCGCGCATTTGGCGTGACGGCCAATCTGGACAGGGTCGACCTGATCCCATCCTTCGACCCATTCGCGTCCGAGGGCTGACATGACGGCTGACACCAACCCCGACCTCCTTTCCGGCAAACCGACGCGGGCACCCCGGTGGATGAAGATTGCGCTGGTGGTTTCGGTCGCACTCAACCTTGCCGTGGTCGGGATGGTCGCCGGTGCGGCGCTGTTCGGCCCGGGGCACGACCATCGGCTGAACGTGCGCGAGGTCGGCTTCGGCCCCTTCGACCGGGCGCTGTCGCTGAAGGACCGCGAAGCCCTGCGAGAGGAGTTCCAATCCCGGATGGGGGGGCGTTGGACCGAGATCAAGGCGATCCGCAAGGATCTTCAGGACATGCTTGTGGCCCTGCGCGCGGATCCGTTCCAGCCTGACACGCTCTGGACGCTGGCGTCGCAACAGGAACAGCGGCTGACCGAGCGGTTGAAACTGGGTCAGAAACTTCTGATCGAACGGGTCATCGCCATGTCGACGGAAGAGCGGCTGCGCTTCGCCGACCGCCTGGAAGAGGAAATGTCCCATGCTCCGCGCATGGGCGAACCGCCGCCGCCGCCGCTGGAGCCCTGAGGGACAGGTGGGGTTTCAGGCGGCAGACCGGCTCTGGATGGCGCGGTTGCGTCCGGCGGCCTTGGCCGTGAGAAGGGCCTGATCCGCGCGCTCGACCATGTTCAGGCGCGTTTCGTCGGGCCGGTCTGGCACGGACAGCGACCAGCCGAGCGAGACGGTGATCGAGATCGACTGCCCAGAGGGTGTCGCGAAGGGTTCGCCCTTGACTGCGGAGCACAGGCGCTGGGCGGTGGCGCGGGCAAGATCGGGATCGCAGTTGGGCAGGGCCACGATGAACTCCTCCCCCCCCATCCGGGCAAGCAATGTGCCCGGGCAAAGCGCTGCCTTGAGCCGCCGCGCGACCTCGACCAGAACCGCGTTGCCCGTCGGATGGCCCCAGATGTCGTTCACCGACTTGAAGCGGTCGAGGTCGATCACCATCACGGCCAGCGTCGTGCCCTGACGGCGCGACAGGTCGATCAGCCGGTCCAGTTCGGGTTCTGCAAAGCGCATGTTGTGCAGGCCGGTCAGGGGATCGATCACCGAATAGCGCAGGCTGTCGTCGATCGCCTTGCGCCGGCGGTCGTCGTGCTTCTTGCGGCGGATCATCCGGTCGAGCCGGAAGGCAATCTCCTCTGCCGGGCAGTCCCGGTCGAGCACGTCCTGGGCATCCATGTTGAGGGCGTTGATCGCCGCCGTACCGGCCGCGTCCTGCAACAGCACGCAGAATTCCGCTTCCGGCGCGGCACCGCGGGTTCTGAGTTCGGACATGAGCCGCAGCGTGGCCTCCCCGTTCCCGGGGCTGGCAGCCAGAAGGAAGGCGTCAATGTGAAGTTGACCGGCGTCGCGCGGGTTCAGCGCCTCGCTCCGGGTCATTGCCGCAAGGCGATTGCGCTGGTGCGGTTCGAGCCGCTGCAGCAGGGCGTCAGCCACCTCGTACTTTTCGGCCACGATGGCGACCAGCCCGGGATGGTCGAATCCCTCGGGCCGTTCGGCCATTCCCGCCTGGCCAAGCGTCGCCTCATGCGCCCGCAGGAGCCGCGACGCTGCCCGCGACCGCATCAGCGCGCGCGCCCGCGCCAGCAGCCAGTTCGGGTCGATCGACCGGGGCAAGGCATCGTCCGCTCCGGCGCGGATAAGCTCCAGACGCTGGTCGGGCAGGAGGTCGTCCATGAGCATCACGACCGGAACGTCGCGCAGGCCGGTATTGGACCGGATTCGCGCCAGAACCTCTGTTCCCGGCATGTCGGGCAGGGTGCCATTGAGAAGCACCAGGTTGGGAACATTGCGCCGCATCACCTCAAGCCCGTTGGCTCCATCCGCGGCCGTCACGGCGTCGTAGCAGGCCGCCTGAAGCCGCGCCATCAGCACGATCCGGTTTGTCGCAACGCCGTCGATGATGAATATCCGTCCGCTCATGCCGGGGCTGCCATGTCCTGTTCTTCGCCCCTTCACACTGGGTCACGATTGGTTAAGAAAGTCTTTCATCCAGGTGGCCGCGCCGCTGTCGTCCAAGGGGATTACGAAAACGTGAAGCAGGACTCCGCCGAGATGCTGGCGATCCGGGCCCTGGGCTGGATCGCGACGCAGGATGATCTTCTGCCGGCCTTTCTTGCGGCGACGGGTGCATCGCCCGCCGATCTGCGAAATGCGGCGTCCCAGCCGGATTTCCTGCGGTCGGTCCTCGAGTTCCTGTTGCAGGAGGACGCCAGGATCATCGCATTCTGCGACGCGGCGGGATTTCCCTACACCGAGCCGATGCAGGCGCATCTCCAGCTTCTGGGCGAGGCAGGGCGGAACTGGACCTGACGGATTGCAATTGCCTGCGGTGCGGGTAGGGTGCGGGCAATCACCGGCCAGCCTGAGTAGGAAGCGATGATCAAGGGCGTTCTCTTTGACAAGGACGGTACGCTTTTCGACTTCCGCAAGAGCTGGGGCCGCTGGACTCGCGGCATGCTTGAGGAATTTGCCCGGGACGAGGCCCATGCCGACGCGATGGCGACTGCCCTTGGCTATGACTTGGTGACAGATGCCTTCGCCCCGCACAGCCCGGTCGTGACCTCGACCAGCTACGAGATCGCCGAGACAGTCCTGCCGCATCTTCCCGGAGCGACGCACGAGGCGCTGATCGCGCGCTTCAACCAGCTCGCGGTCGAGGCCGAGATGGTGCCGGCCGTGCCGCTGGCGCTCCTGCTTTCGGACCTGCGCGAGCGTGGGCTGCGGATCGGTCTTGCGACGAACGACGTGGAAGAGGCAGCCCGCGCGCATCTGTCCGCGCATGGGGTCGAGTCGCTGTTCGATTTCATCGCCGGCAGCGATTCCGGCCATGGCGCCAAACCCGCGCCGGGAATGCTTCTGGCCTTTGCCCATGCGCAAGGTGTTTCACCGGGGCAGGTGCTGATGGTCGGCGACAGCGCCCACGATCTCGTCGCCGGCAAGGCTGCCGGGATGCGGACCATCGGCGTCCTGACCGGGCCGGCCGAGCATGAGGATCTGGCCCATCTCGCCGAGGCGGTTCTGCCCAGCATCGGGGCTCTTCCGGCCTGGATCGACGATCAGCACAGGGCATCGCAGGATCTCGATGTCAAAAACGACGCAATCGTGTCGTAAAGTACGCGCCTCGTCCCGGTTCCTTGCGCCAATGTCAGAGAAAGACGCGCATCAGGCGGAGTGAAGCGATGAACGATGATGCAGGCCGGCGCAAGCGGGCCGGGGGAAGGGCGGGCAACAAGCAGCGCGCCGGGTCCGCTGCGATCGAGCAGATGCCGTGGCGCATCCCCGAGAACCCCGATCGCCCGACCGAGCCGTTAGACAATGACGGCGTCATGGCGATCCATCGCACCACGATGCGCATCCTGCGCGATATCGGCATCGAATTCCTGAATCCCGAAGCGGTCTCGATCCTGAAGAAGGCGGGCTGCAAGGTCGACGGCACCAATGTCCGCATGGACGAAGCCTTTGTCATGGAAATGCTGGGCCATGCCCCGGCCAGCTTCACCATCACCCCGCGCAACCCCGAGCGCGAGATCGTGATGGGCGGCAAGAAGATGGTCTTCGTCAACGTCTCGTCGCCACCGAACTCATGGGACCTCGAACGCGGCAAGCGGTCGGGCGATTTCGAGACGTTCAAGGACTTCATGAAGCTGACGCAGTACTTCAACTGCATCCACATTGCCGGCGGCTACCCAGTGGAGCCGATCGACATCCACCCCTCGATCCGCCATCTCGACTGCCTCTTCGAGAAGCTGACGCTGACCGACAAGGTTTGTCACGCCTACTCCCTGGGCGCCGAGCGGGTCGAGGACGTGATGGAGATGGTCCGCATCGCTGGCGGATTGTCCGAGGACGAGTTCCGCGCCAAGCCGCGGATGTATACCAACATCAACTCGGTCTCTCCGCTGAAGCACGATTTTCCGATGCTGGACGGCGCGATGCGCCTTGCCCGGCGCGGTCAGCCGGTGGTGGTCACTCCGTTCACGCTGGCGGGCGCCATGGCCCCCGTCACCATGTCGGGCGCCGTCGCGCTTTCGCTGGCCGAAGGCCTCGCCGCGATCGCGCTTCTGCAATACATCAATCCGGGTTGCCCGGTGGCGATCGGCACCTTCACCTCGAACGTCGACATGAAGTCGGGCGCGCCGGCCTTCGGGACGCCCGAATACATGCGCGCGACGCAGATGACAGGACAGCTGGCGCGGTTCTACAAGCTGCCGATGCGCTCTTCGGGCGTCTGCGCCGCCAACGTTCCTGACGCACAGGCAATGTGGGAAACCTCAAACAGCCTCTGGGCGGCCGTCACCTCGGGCACCAACATGGTCTACCACGCGGCCGGTTGGCTCGAAGGCGGACTGATCGCCAGCCCCGAGAAGTTCGTGATGGACTGCGAAGTGCTGCAGATGATCCAGCGCTATTTCGAAGACGCGACCTGGGCCACGACCGAGGATGACCTTGCCTTCGACGCGATCCGCGAGGTCGGTCCCAACGGCCATTACTTCGGCTGCCAGCACACACAGGAACGCTACACCACGGCGTTCTATTCGCCCTTCGTCTCGGACTGGCGCAACTACGAGGCCTGGCAGCTGGATGGCGCGGTCGAGACGCCGGAGCGGGCCCACCGCATCTACAAGGCGATCCTGGCCGAATTCGAGGCGCCGCCGATCAACGGCGATCACCTTGAGGAACTGCGCCGCTTCGTGGCCCGCCGCAAGCAGGAAGGCGGCGCGCCCACCGATTTCTGAGCCGAACTTGTAGAATTTGCTTCATTCCGGCGCGGAGCGGGCCGGTTTGCGCCAAGGCAGATTACCGATCTGTTAACTCATGCATCCTAGCCTTTCCGAAACACCGGGAATGTGCAGATGCATGGGTTGCTCAACCGCTCGATTCAGGGCTTTCTTCGCCGCACTTTTGGCGAGGCTGTCTGGCTGGACGTGGCCGCACGAGCCGGGCTTGGCCCCGATGGCTTTGAGGCGATGCTCGACTATGACGACAGCCTGACGGATCGCGTCATCAACGCGGCGGCCCTTCGTCTTGATCGCCCGCGTGATGCCCTGCTGGAGGATCTAGGGACTTACCTTGTCTCTCATCCCGACCTTGAACGGCTGCGACGGCTGCTGCGTTTTGGCGGTAGCGGCTTTGTCGACTTCCTGCATTCGCTGGATGAACTGCCCGACCGCGCCCGCATGGCACTGCCAGAGCTTGAACTGCCGCAACTCGACCTGAACGAGCAAAGGCCGGACCGGTTTCGCCTGATGTGCAAGTCTCCGCTCATCGGGGCGGGGCATGTCATCCTCGGGCTTCTGCGGGCGATGGCAGACGATTACGGTAGCCTTGCCGTGCTGGAGCATGAGGGGTCATGGCCCGAAGGCGAGATCATCCGCATCGACCTTCTCGACCCGCGCTTTTCGGAGGGGCGGCGCTTCGATCTGGCCGGGGTGGCTTGACATGGATGGTGGAATGACCCTGCCGGGGCTGACGCTCGACATCATGTCGCTCGCCCGGCTGATGCCGATGTACCTTTGGCTGACCGAGGAAGGGCGCGTCGCCGAGGTCGGGCCGACGCTGGCAAAGCTCTTGCCGGGCGATGCAACGGGGCAGGACTTCTTCGCCCTGTTCGACGTCAGCCGGCCGGGCAACATCACCAACATGGTGGAGCTCGCTGCACGGACAGGTGACCGGCTGCATCTTGTCCGCCGGGATGAAGCCCGGACCTCGCTGCGTGGTCTGGCGGTGCCGCTGAAGGGCGGGCAGGGGATGCTGCTCAACCTGTCCTTCGGTATCACGGTGGCCGAGGCGGTGCGCGGCCACGACCTGACTGAAGCCGATTTCGCCCCGACCGACCTTGCGATGGAGCTGCTCTACCTGATTGAGGCGAAGACGGCCGTAATGGGCGAATTGCGCGCCATGAACCGCCGGCTGGAGGGCGCTCGATCCGAGGCGGAAGAGCGCGCCCTGACCGACACGCTGACCGGCCTGCGCAACCGACGGGCACTCGATCTTGCGTTGGCGGACCTGGTGGCGCGCGGGCAGCCCTTTGGCCTCATGCACCTGGACCTCGACTGGTTCAAGGCGGTGAACGACACGCTCGGCCACGCCGCAGGTGACCATGTGCTGCGGACAGTGGCAGGGGTCCTGCGCGCCCAGACCCGCGCAGGGGATACTGTCGCACGGGTAGGGGGCGACGAATTCGTCATCCTGCTGCCCGGGCTGGTCGATGCCGAGCGTATGCGGATCATCGCGGCCCGCATCATCGCGCGGCTCGAGGAACCGATGGACTATCAGGGGGTTTCCACCCGGGTCTCGGCCAGTATCGGCATGACGGCCTCGACCGCCTATGACCGGGTGCTGGGCGACCGGATGCTGGCCGACGCCGATTCCGCGCTTTATGAGGCCAAGCGCCAAGGGCGCGGCCGTGCCGAGTTGCATGTCCCGGATTGAGTTGCGGGTTGGGTTTTCCCCTCGGGGGCGGAATCTTTTTCCCCTCGGGGGCGGATCTCCGGAGCATCGTGAAGCCTGCGGACCTTTCCAGGGAGGGCGCCAATGGCTGAGGCAAAGGCCGCACGGGCATTCCTCCGTAGGTTCGCGCTGGACCGCCGCAACGGCATTGGATAAGCCTCTCGCCGCGCAAACAGCCGAGGTTTCCATGTCAGGCCACCCCACGCCCGAACCGATGACCGCCCGCCGCTCGGGCCCGCTCAAGGGCCGGGCCGAGGTGCCGGGCGACAAGTCGATCAGCCACCGCGCGTTGATCTTCGGCGCGATGGCCGTGGGCGAGACCAGGATCACCGGCCTTCTGGAAGGGCAGGATGTCCTCGACACCGCCAAGGCGATGCGCGCCTTCGGGGCGGAAGTGACCCAGCATGCTCCCGGCAGCTGGTCGGTGCATGGCGTCGGGGTCGGAGGCTTCTCCGAGCCGGCCGATGTCATCGACTGCGGCAACTCCGGCACAGGTGTGCGTCTCATTATGGGGACGATGGCGACGACGCCGATCACCGCGACCTTCACCGGCGATGCGAGCCTGCGAAAACGGCCGATGGGCCGCGTGACCGATCCCCTGTCGCTGTTCGGCGCGCGGGCTTACGGTCGGCAGGGCGGACGCCTGCCGATGACCATCGTCGGCGCGGCCGACCCGGTGCCGGTGCGCTATGCGCTGCCTGTCGCCTCGGCGCAGGTGAAATCGGCGGTGCTGCTGGCCGGCCTCAATGCGCCCGGCGAGACCGTGGTGATCGAGAAAGAGCCGACGCGCGATCATTCCGAGCGGATGCTTCTGGGTTTCGGCGCGAAACTGGCGGTGGAGAAGACGGCCGAAGGCCATGTCATCACCCTGACCGGCCGGCCGGAGCTGAAGCCGCAGACGGTCGCCGTGCCGCGCGATCCGTCCTCGGCCGCCTTCCCGGTCTGCGCGGCGTTGATCGTCGAAGGGTCGGACATCCTCGTGCCAGGCGTCAGTCAGAACCTGACCCGCAACGGCCTCTACCTGACGCTCGTTGAGATGGGCGCCGATATCGAGTTCCAGAATCCGCGCGAGGAAGGTGGCGAGCCGGTGGCGGATCTGCGGGTGCGGGCCAGCAACCTGAAGGGGATCGAGGTACCGCCCGAGCGGGCCCCGTCCATGATCGACGAATATCCGATCCTGTCGGTCGTCGCGGCCTTTGCCGAGGGACGAACGGTGATGCGCGGGGTGAAGGAGCTGCGCGTCAAGGAAAGCGACCGGATCGACGCCATGGCGCGAGGGCTCGAGGCATGCGGCGTGCGCATCGAGGAGGATGAGGACACGCTGATCGTCCACGGCCTTGGGGCCGGCGGTGTTCCGGGGGGGGCTGTGGCCAGGACCCATCTCGACCACCGGATCGCGATGAGCTTCCTTGTTTGCGGAATGGCGGCCAAGACCGCCGTCGGCGTCGATGACGCCTCGCCCATCCTGACCAGCTTCCCAATCTTCGAGGGGCTGATGAAGGGCCTCGGCGCCGACCTTTCACGCGGCTAGGCCGAATTTTCTGCGAAAATTCAAGGGGGGCGCCGCCCCCTCGCGCCTTTGGCGCTCACCCCCGGGGTATTTGCGCCAAGAAGAAGCCCCGGGTGTCAGTCGAGGGGTTTCTCGCCGATCCTCTGGGCGACCATGACGAGATAGCCGTCGGGATCCTGCACGAGGAATTCGCGCTGGCCGCCCAGCCGGTCGCCCCAGTGGCGCCAGCGCTCGCGGGGGGCGACGTAGAAGGGAACGCCTGCCGTCTCGACGGCGCGGGCATGGGCATCGACATCGCCGACATAGACCTGGAACACCACGCCGCGGCCGAAAGGGCGCTCCATCAGGCCGACTTCCCAGTCGCCATCGCGCGGATACATCATCATCTGCGCGCCGTCGGGGTGCTCGAGATAGACGAACTGCTGTTCCGGGCGGGAATAGGCGACGCGGAAACCGAGCACGCCGCGCCAGAAGGTGAGGCTTTCGTCCAGATCGGTGATGAGGAATTCGGGCATGCCCATGGCCCAGGTCCGAGGCGGTGCGCCGGTGATCATCGGGTCCTCGCGGTTTGACAGGGCCCCATCCTTGGGCAACAAGGTCAGCCTGCGCAAGGAGGAGCGGATGATCTTCACGGTGGCGATCGACGGGCCGGCGGCTTCGGGCAAGGGGACGATCGGGCGCGCGATCGCCGAACGGTTCGGGTTCTCGCATCTGGATACCGGCCTGCTTTATCGCGCCGTGGGCGCGAAAGGGGGCGACCCGGTCGCAGCCGCGCGCGGACTGACCGAGGCCGATCTGGCGCGCCCCGATCTGCGCACGGCCGAGGCCGGACAGGCGGCGAGCCGGGTCGCGGTGATCCCGGAGGTTCGCGCGGCCCTATACGACTACCAAAGGCGGCGGGCGCGGGCCGAGGGCGGGGCGGTCCTGGACGGGCGCGATATCGGCACGGTGATCTGCCCCGAGGCGGAAGTGAAGCTCTTCGTCACGGCGTCGCCCGAGGTGAGGGCAAGGCGCCGCTGGCTTGAGCTCGGTGGCGAGGCGGCCCCGCTGACCCTTGAGGCGATGCTGGCCGAGGTGCGCGACCGTGATGCCCGCGACATGGGGCGTGCCGATGCTCCGCTGAAACCGGCGGACGATGCGGTGATCTTCGATACGTCGGAGATGCCGGTCGACAGCGCGGTCGCCAGCGCCATATCGATCGTAGAGGCGGCCTTGGCGAAGAGGAAAACAGAATGACGCAGCTCCGCATCCCGGATCTCGACGGCAAGGCAGTCCTAGTCACCGGAGCCTCGACCGGCATCGGGGCCGCTGTCGCGCTCGCCTTCGCTGCTCAGGGGGCGCGGGTCGGGCTGCACTATAACTCGAGCGTCGAGGCGGCAGAGACGCTCGCCGCCGAGATCGAGGCGCGGCAAGGCCGCGTGACGCTTATCCGGGCGGATATCTCGACGGGAGCGGGCGCCCGCGAGGCCGTGGCGCAGGCGGTCCAGGCTTTTGGCGGTCTGGACGGGCTCATCAACAATGCCGGCGGAATGGTGCGACGGGTTCCCTATGCCGAGGCGAGCGAAGCCGACTATGACGAGATCATGGATCTGAACGCCCGCTCGGTCGTGGTTGCGAGCCAAGCCGCGATCCCGCATCTCAAGGCCGCGGGCGGCGGGTTCATCATCAACACCACCTCGGTCGCCGCGCGGAACGGGGCAAGCGGTGGGGCGGGGCTCTACGGCGCGTCGAAGGCCTTCGTCCACAACGTGACGCGCGGCATGGCCAAGGAACTGATCCCCTTCGGCATCCGGGTAAACGCGGTTGCGCCGGGCGTCATCTCGACCCCGTTTCATGAACGCTATTCGACGGAAGCGCAGCTTCAGGCCCAGCTCGCCACCATCCCGCAGGGGCGGCTTGGCACCGCCACGGATTGTGTGGGCGCCTACCTGTTCCTCGCTTCGGCCGCGCTCTCACCCTACATCATCGGCCAGGTGATCGAGGTGAATGGCGGGCAACTGATGCCGTGAGGCGGCGGGTAACTCGGCGCTGTCGCGCCGGGCCAGCCGCCTGACCGGGGCCGGTTGACGACCGGTCTCAGCCTTGCGGCGCGGGCAGGCGGGACAGGAATGCCGTCACGCGGGTGCGAAGCTCGGCCAGCGCCGTGAACAGGGCGACATGCTCGCCACCCTTGACGATGAGCCCCTCGGCCCTTGGCGCCTCGCGCAGGAGGCGCAAGCCCTGCGCGACATCTACAATGCGGTCGGCATCGCCATGCACCACCAGCACCGGCGAAACCAGACCATGCGCCGCAATATCGTCCATGCGGGCGAAATACCGGGTATCGGCCAGCGTGCCCGGCAGCCGCTGTGCCGTCCGGTCGGATACGGTCGCATTCAGCGCCAGAAATAGCGCCCTGGCTTCGGGATCGGCCAGTAGCCGCGTCACGGTCAGGGGATCGCGGATCGAGCGGCGTGCCACAGTCTCGGGGTCGGCGCCAGCCCGCTGGCGTCCGGCCAGAAGCCGCGGAAACCATGCGCCCAGCCGCAGCATCGGCAGGGCCAGCCGTACGCGCCACGGTATCCGCAATCGCCCCGTGCAGGTCGAGATCAGGATCAGCGCCTCCACCCGATCCGGGTGGCTCAACGCAAAGGTCAGAGCGCTCGCCCCACCCGCGGAAACTGCAATCACCACGGCGCGGGCCAAACCCAGGCGGTCCAGCAGGGCGGCATAAAGATCGGCCTGTTCCACCGGCCCCGGCCCCGAGGCCAGGGGCGTGCCCAGATATCCCGGGCGCGACAGGGCGAGCAGGCGGAACCCCTCGGCCTGGCCGAGGGCGGCAACGGCCAGCAACAGCGACTGGTCCCATCCGCCCATGCCGCCATGCAGGGCCAGGATGGCGCGGCCCATGCCCTCGTCCGCGGGATCGGCGGCGGGCATGGCAAGTTCGACCGGCCCGCGTGCTGTCCCGATCTGGCAAAGGCTCAGGCCAAGATCGGCGCAGAGCCGTTCGGGAAGTGTCGGGGCTGGCGCATCCAGCGGATGCGTTAGGTGGTCTGAGGATGTGTTCGACATTTCGGTTCCAAGGCGTGCCGGGACGGTCTGTCGATGGTCGCTGGCTTACGACGCGGCACTGGATAAGGACCCGATGAAGCGAGTGAGGGCAGGTTTAGCTTCCCGAGGGACAGCGACGCCTTGGTGAACTGCCGACCTGACGGAACTATGGCTGCAGCCGGCCGGATTCGCAACAGGCGGCGTGCCGGCGGCCATTCCGCAAAGGCCTGTCCGTCTTGCCAAGGGACGACGATGCGACTATGGACGCGCACGATCGCGAAGTCCGGTAAAGCCGGGGCTCCTTGATTCGATTGCCAACCCAAGACCGGCGGAGCCAACCGCATGGCCAGTGAAAATGATGAAAGGACCAAACTACGCATGTGCGCTAAAGCATCCATGGAAGAATTCGAAGCCCTCCTGAAGGAAAGCTTCGAGATCGACACCCCGGAAGAAGGTTCGGTGGTGAAGGGCAAGGTCATCGCCATCGAGGCGGGCCAGGCCATCATCGACGTCGGCTACAAGATGGAAGGCCGCGTTGATCTGAAAGAATTCGCAAGCCCCGGCGAGGCGCCGAACATCAATGTCGGCGACGAGGTCGAGGTCTATCTGGACCGGGTCGAGAACGCGAAGGGCGAGGCTGTCATCAGCCGCGAGAAAGCCAAGCGCGAAGAAGCCTGGGACCGTCTGGAAAAAGCCTATGCCGCCGAGACCCGCGTCGAAGGCGCGATCTTCGGCCGCGTCAAGGGTGGCTTCACCGTCGATCTTGGCGGCGCCGTGGCCTTCCTGCCGGGCAGCCAGGTTGACGTGCGCCCTGTGCGCGACGCCGGCCCGCTCATGGGCATGAAACAGCCCTTCCAGATCCTGAAGATGGACCGCCGTCGCGGCAACATCGTGGTTTCGCGCCGCGCGATCCTGGAAGAAAGCCGCGCCGAACAGCGCGCCGAAGTCATCTCGAACCTGACCGAAGGCCAGGTGGTGGATGGCGTGGTCAAGAACATCACCGAATACGGTGCCTTCGTTGACCTGGGCGGCGTTGACGGCCTGCTGCACGTGACCGACATGGCCTGGCGCCGTGTCAACCACCCGTCGGAAATCCTGTCGATCGGCGAGACCCTGAAAGTCCAGGTCATCAAGATCAACAAGGAAACCCACCGCATCAGCCTCGGCATGAAGCAGCTTCAGGCCGATCCGTGGGATGCCGTGGAAAAAGCCTATCCGATCGGGTCGGTCCACAAGGGTCGCGTGACGAACATCACCGACTACGGTGCATTCGTCGAACTGGAAGCGGGCGTCGAAGGCCTGGTCCACGTCTCGGAAATGAGCTGGACCAAGAAGAACGTCCATCCCGGCAAGATCGTCTCGACCTCTCAGGAAGTCGACGTCATGGTCCTCGAGATAGACAGCGCCAAGCGCCGTGTCTCGCTCGGCCTGAAGCAGACGATGCGCAACCCGTGGGAAGTCTTCGCGGAAACCCATCCGGTCGGTTCGACCATCGAGGGCGAAGTCAAGAACATCACCGAATTCGGTCTGTTCGTCGGCCTCGACAACGACATCGACGGCATGGTGCACCTCAGCGACCTGAGCTGGGACCAGCGCGGCGAAGATGCGATCCAGAACTACCGCAAGGGCGATACGGTGAAAGCCGTCGTTACCGAAGTGGACACCGAGAAAGAGCGCATCTCGCTCTCGATCAAGGCTCTGGGCGACGACACCTTCTCCGACGCCGTCGATGGCGTGAAGCGCGGCTCGGTTATCACCGTGACCGTTTCGGCGATCGAGGATGGCGGGATCGAGGTGGAATACAACGGCGCCAAGTCGTTCATCCGCCGTTCGGACCTGTCGCGTGACCGGTCCGAGCAGCGCCCCGAGCGCTTCCAGGTCGGTGACCACATCGACGTGCGCGTGACCAACATCGACCCGAAGACCCGTCGTCTCGGCCTGTCGATCAAGGCGCGCGAGATCGCGGAAGAGAAAGAGGCCGTCGAACAGTATGGCTCGTCCGATTCGGGCGCGTCGCTCGGCGACATCCTTGGCGCGGCGCTCAAGGGCTCCGACCGGGGCTGAGGCAACACGCCGCTTCGCAGCAATTGGGGCTCCGCCGCTGGCGGGGCCCTTCCTTTTTGCGCGGAGGCCCGCCAAGTGCAGGCATTGGAAGGGTTTTCCTGTTTGTGCGGTGAAGTTTCTTCCCTATAGTCAGCCAAAGAACATGTGGCGGCCTGGCACGACCACAGGGGGGGACTTAAGCGTATGATCCGGTCAGAACTGATCCAGAAGATCGCCGACGAAAATCCACATCTCACGCAGCGCCACGTCGAGCGTATCGTGAACACCGTATTCGAAGAGATCATCGAGGCGCTGGCGAAGGGCGACCGGGTGGAGCTTCGCGGCTTCGGTGCCTTCTCGGTGAAAGCCCGTGACGCCCGCCTTGGCCGCAATCCGCGCACAGGCGAAGCGGTCGACGTCGAACAGAAGAACGTGCCGTTCTTCAAGACCGGAAAGCTCTTGCGCGACCGGTTGAACGGCAAGTAAACCTCCGGCGGGGTCGGAGGTCCGACCCTCCGGACGCGAGGCCTCAAGATGCGACTCCTTCGCTACCTGTTGCTTGCCCTGCTGGCGATTGCGCTCCTGACCATCGCGCTGGCCAACCGGGCGCCGGTAGCGCTGAGGCTGCTGCCCGACAGTGTCGGCCCCTTCGCCGGCATTGGCTGGACGATCCAGATCCCGCTGTTTCTTGTCGTCTTCGGCGGCATCGTCGTGGGCGTGCTGATCGGCTTTGTCTGGGAATGGCTGCGGGAGACCAAGCACCGCTCGACCGCCAGCCGCAAGTCGCGCGAGGTTGCGAGCCTGGAGCGTGAAGTCGCGCGCCTGCGCGACGACAAGCCCGAACACAAGGACGAGGTTCTGGCGTTGCTCGAAAGCCCGCGCAAGGCAGGCTGAGCGATGGCCGAAATCCGCGTCAAGATCTGCGGCCTGCGCACACCGGCCGATGTCGAGGCCGTGGCGGAGGCGGGCGCTGCCTATGCCGGCTTCGTCTTTTTCGCGAAATCGCCCCGCAACCTGACGGTTGCCGAGGCCCGGACGGCCGCCTTGGCTGCGCCGGTCGGATTGGCGAAGGTCGCGCTGGTGGTTGATGCCGATGATGCCACGCTGGACCGCATCACCGGCGAGGTGCCGCTCGACATGCTGCAACTCCACGGGCGCGAAAGCCCTGACCGGGTGGCGGAGGTTCGCGCCCGATACGGGCTTCCGGTCATGAAGGCGGTGGGCGTGGCCGAGGCGGGTGATCTGGCGGCGGTGCTGGACTACAGCCTTATCGCCGATCAGATCCTCGTTGACGCCAAGCCGCCGAAAGACGCCGTGCTGCCCGGGGGCAACGGTCTCACCTTCGACTGGCGGCTGGTGGCGCAGCGCCGCTGGCTCCGGCCGTGGATGCTCGCGGGGGGGCTGACTCCGGAAAATGTCGCCGAGGCGATCCGTCTGACCAATGCGCGGCAGGTCGATGTCTCCTCGGGTGTGGAAAGCGCGCCGGGGGTGAAGGACCATGCGAAGGTCCGGGCCTTCGTGAAGGCGGCACGGGGCTTCACGCTTCCTTGACCACCGCGGGTCAGCGTCGGGGAATGACCCTGCCGATGACGATCACGCCCGACCTGTAGCTTCGCCAACTATCCAGTGCCCAATCGACGCGCGACCGCGGCATCGTCCGGCGCAAAGTGCGGGATGTGGAGCGGATTGTCGGGCGTACCCTCTTTGAACGGGAATTGCGCCGTCGCGGATGTCGTGCGGTCGAGAATGCCGGCCAGTTCGTGATCTTTTGCAATCGCGAGCCGGTGCGGGTCGTGGGGTGGCGCAAGATCCTTCGAAGGATTTTGCCAAGAGTTTTCGAAAACTCTTGGCTGGCGCTTCGGCGGAAACCTCGCGCTTTACCCTGCGCGCGGGCGGCGCTACATCCATCGGGACAATCCCGGAGGATGCCATGCCCGAAGACCTGCCCAACAGCTACAAGACTGGCCCTGACGAGCGCGGTCGCTTCGGCATCTTCGGCGGACGCTTCGTGTCGGAAACGCTGATGCCGCTGATCCTCGATCTCGAGGAGCGCTACGAACACGCCAAGACAGACCCGACCATCTGGGCCGAGATGAACGATCTCTGG